>NZ_JBQCGA010000010.1:0-53036 GCF_051956075.1 Asticcacaulis sp.
GGGCGATCAATCTGGGCCAAGGCTTCCCGGAAACGGACGGTTTCCCGCAGGTGCGCGAAGCCGCTGCGCGAGCGCTGATGGAGCAATCCAACCAGTATGCGCCGATGCGCGGTCTGCCGGTGCTGCGTCAGGCGGTCAGCGACTTTTATGCCTGCACGCAAGGGATCAGGCTCGATCCAGACCGCGAGGTGGTCGTCACCTCCGGCGCCACCGAGGCGATCTGCGCCGCGCTGCTGGCCCTGATCACGCCGGGCGACGAGGTCGTGGTGTTCGAGCCGATGTACGACGCCTATGTGCCGCTGATCGAACGCGCGGGCGGCGTACCACGCATCGTGCAAATGTCGCCACCGCACTGGCGTTTCAGTGACGACGATCTGAAGGCGGCGTTCAATGACCGCACGCGCGCCGTGCTGTTGACCACGCCGAACAATCCGACCACGACCTGCCTCGACCGCGCGCAACTTGATTTGCTGGCCCAATATTGCGAGCGGTTCGACGCTTATCTCATCGCCGATGAAGTCTGGGAGCAGGTGGTGTTCGGCCGGAAACACTTAAGTGTGCTGCACCATGACGCCTTGCGACATCGCAGCATAAAGATCGGCTCGGCGGGCAAGATCTTCTCGCTGACCGGCTGGAAGGTCGGCTTTGTCTGCGCGGCGCCGGACCTGGCCGACCAGATCGCCCGCGCGCATCAGTTCATTACTTTCGCAACGCCGCCCGCCTTGCAGCATGGCGTGGCCTACGGGTTGAACCTGCCGCAGGCCGTATTCGACGCGGCGCTGACCGAACTGGCGCAGCAACGGGCCTGCTTGAGCGAAGCGCTGACCGCTCAAGGTTTTGCGATCCAGCCGGGCGAGGGGACGTATTTTCTCAATATCGACCTGCGGGCATCGGATATTGCGTCCTCTGGCCTCGATGTCGCGCAGCATCTGGTGCAGCATTGCGGTCTGGCCACCATCCCGCTTCAGGCCTTCTGCCCGACGGGTCGCGACCTGCCTGTGCTGCGGCTGTGTTTCGCCAAGTCGCCGGAAACCCTGACCGAAGGCGCGCGGCGTCTGGGGCTATTGCGCGGCGCACAGATCTGAGGCCAGCGCTGCGCAGACCCCGGCGCGAAACGCCGCCATGCCCTGTTCGGCCTTGTCCTGCCGCACCTGGCTGCGCATGAAATCGGCGGCGTCGGGCCACAGGCGGCTGTAGGCGAAGGGATGCAGGCGTGCGGCGATATGGGGCGCGGCCTTGATCACATGCTCGACATTGTCCTGCGTGTCGTCGATGAACCAGACATCGTCATAACGCACCGGCAGGCTGTGCAGCAAAAGATCGAGCATCAGTCCTTTGTCCTGACCGGCGACCAGCATCACGCCATCGGAAACCGTGACCGGGCGGAACGGGCCGGTCTGCGCCCAGCCTGCGCGCACGCTGGCGGCATGGATTTGCGCCTCGCCCAGCTTGCCGCGCTTCACGCACAGAGGCGCGCCGCATTCGGGCGCCGACGACAGATCAACTCCGGCCTCGCCAAGCGCGCGCTCGGTGGCGCCGCGCAGGTCCGGGCCGCGCGCGCTCAGGGCGTAAACGGCGACGCCCTTCGTTTGCAGCTTTGTGATCAGCTTGGGCATATCGGCCTGGGTCGGCTGCATGACGCTCAGCTCCAGCAAGGCGCTGTTGTCACGCAGAAGGTCGCTGACCGCCGCCCGTCCTGCTGGCGTGGCTGCATCGTCCTGACCGCGCTTCCAGACGTACCAGCTATCGCCGCCAACATCCTGCCGCGTGGTCAGCAGCGTATTGTCGATATCGAACACCACCAGCACGCGGCGGCCGTGCGCCTTGGCCTGCAAGGCTTCGGCGACCGGAACGGCGAGATCGTCCGTGACGCGCTCCGCCGGAACCGGACGCGGCGTGTGATGGCGGACAGGGTGATGGACGGGGCGCGCCTCGACCGCGTGGGCGGTCAGGGCGGCAGCGAAGAACAGGAGCAGAAAGCGTTTCAACATCGTGCGTCTCATGGCGGGGGCGAACCCTAGCCATCCCGCCATGCGAACGCAACAGATGAAACTATCTTACCCCGGCATTGACCAGGGCCTGCAAGGCCTTGAGGATTCCGCTGCGGATTTTCGCATTGTGCGGCCCAAGTCCGCCCTGATGGCCTTGCGGAATATGCGCGACCGGATCGCCATCGGTCTGGAAGATGTAATGGTCGAACATGGTCTTCCAATAGGCCTTGTCGGCGGGGCTCACGTCCTTGAGCGCCAGCAGCGCCGCCAGAAACGGCGTCAGCGGATTTTCGGCGGTCGGCGCGCTGTTGCCCCACCAGTAATTGACCAGCACGTTGAAGGGCGAGAGCGACTGGACATGGTGCCACCAGTATTTCGGGATGTAGATGGCGTCACCGGGCTCCAGTTCGGCGACCTGAGCGTGCTTTAACGCCTCGGCCAGTTTGGGGAAGCGCTCGAAATCTGGCTCTTCAAGGCTGGCCAGCGAGATGGCGCGCCCGGATGGGTTATGCTCCATGGGGCCGATATAGAGATTGACCAGTTGCTCCGGCGGAAACAGGGTGAAACGCCGCCTCCCCGCCGCGACGCAGGCGATATTGTGGTCATTGTCGTTGTGAATCTGCGCGCGCGTGGCGTTGGAAATCCAGATGCGCGGCGCAATGGCGGGCGGCAGCAGCGGATTGGGATTTTCGGCGGCGAAACCCGGCAGGTGCTGCGGCGTCGGGGTGGACTGAATATAGATGTAGGGCGGGGCGGGTATGTCCATGACGCGCAGCAGATCATCCAGACCTGCGGACACTGTCTTCTGGCGGCGGTTGAAATTGAAGTCGCGCATGTCAGTGGCGTAGGCGAGGCGACCCTGGGTGCCGGTGTGCGCCTCCAGCACAGTGGTCGGGCGACCGTTATCAAATTGCTTTAGGTACGCAGCCACCGCTTGCGCGCCTTCGTCCGACCGGAGCGTGACCGGCCAGGCCCTGACCAGTTTTCGCAAAACGACAGGATGTGCGGCGGGCAGAATCTCCGTTGCAAAGCGGCGGGCGTCGACATCCGGTATTTCAATGATAGACGACAGGCGGGTAAGAGAAACACAGGTCATGCTGTCATAAATCGGGGAGAAACGGGCATACGCAAATTGTGGGCAAAGTGAGGCGGAAACATGACGGCAGTGGCTTGAAGTGCGCCGGCATCACTGACCTTGCCGCCTACCTGTCTGCACGATCCGCGTCGTGGAGGGAGTGGGATCGTTTTTGCAACTTCTGCGCAGTTTTTGAGGGGAGCGCACACATGGCGCGACTAAGTTTCGTGGCATATTTGTCGTGCAAATGGGAAAATTGCACGAAAAATCATGCCTCTGTCAAAATGCTCGGGTTTGGTGGAACTCATTGAAAGCGCTTCAAAAATTGCGATTTTCCTGAATCATACGTCAAATCCGGTCGAAAAACGCGCCTGTCGCGCGAAAAACCCGCGAACAGGTGTGACATTCATGCCATTGTATGACGGCATTGTGGCGATAAGCCCATATTACCTCTAGATATTTCAAGGGTGTTTCGGTAAAAAAAAGACGAAATAATTAATCAGGTCGAGAAGCGCTAACGTCACACCTTCCACGCAACGACGGTACTGGTCTCAATTATTTTTGACATAAACGTCAAAAATGCGAAGACGGAAATGTGGCGAGGGGTCGGCGAATAATTCAGGTGAGGGGCGGTCGCCGCCACCATCTCTACGCTACAAGCTATTCGGTCTCGATTGACTGTTTTGGAACATTCAGTGTCACCGGTGGAAGATTCGGGCCGCCGTAAGGACAGCTTAGGGAGAAGATATATGAGAAGTTCCAATGGCAAGCCCAGGTTTGGGGCGAACCTGCTTAAGGGCGGCGTTTCTGTATTAGCATTGAGCGCAATGGCCGCGACTTTGGCCGCGCCGGCCTTTGCGCAGGACGCAGCGAGCACCGACACCTCGGCAAAAAGCGACAAGAGCACCGAGGTCGTCGTTGTCGGCGTGCGCAAGGCGCTCAAGACGGCGCAGGATCTGAAAAAGAATGCCGATACTATCGTCGACTCGATCACCGCCAATGACATCGGTTCGTTCCCGGACAAGTCGGTCGCCGAAGCTCTGCAGCGCGTCGCGGGCATCACGGTCAATCGCTTCGCCGCCACCGGCGATACGGCGCACTTTTCGGCGGAGCCGTCCGGCGTCGTCGTCCGCGGCCTGCAACAGGTCCGTTCGGAATTCAATGGTCGTGACATCTTCACTGCAGACTCATCGCGCGGCTTGAGCTGGTCCGATGTGTCGCCGGAATTGATGGGCGGCGTCGACACCTACAAGAACCAGACGGCGGAACTGATTGAAGGCGGCATCGCCGGCACGATCAATCTGCGCACCCGTCTGCCCTTTGATCAGAAGGGCCAGTTGATGGCTCTGACGGCGGAATATGTCTATGGCGACAAGGCCAAGCAGGGCGAGCCGGGCGTTTCGGGCATCTATTCCAATCGCTGGGATACGCAATGGGGCGAATTCGGCTTCATGATCAACGCGGCTCACTCGAAGGAAGTGACCAATTCGCAGGGCATTCAGTACGGTCGTCTCGTGCCGGTGGAAAATTCGGCTTACTGGAATATCAATCGCATCTATGTGCCGATGACGATTTCGCTGCGCGACAACGTCTATTATCGCACCCGTGACGGCGTGTCGCTGGCCGGCGAGTGGCAGAACCATGACCACAGCATGTTGCTAACCTTCCAGTACAACCAGTCGAAAAAGGTTGAGCAATGGGAAGAATATGTCGCTACCTCGTCCACCGGCATTGACGCCTGGGCGCAGCAAATCAACTATGTCTCCTCTGGTGGTAATCTTGAATGTTACGGCGGCGCCAGCGCCTGCTCGTTTAACTCCGACGGCGTCCTGACCAACGGCACCTTCGTGAACTCCAACGGGGCATGGTATGGGTCGTGGGACGCGCCCGACGGCGTGACCTCTCCGAGCGGCGTCTCGGCGACCGCGCCGAATGGACTGATGCGCACCTGCTATAGCTGGGAGACCAGCGCCGTGCCCTGTCCGGCGACGCAACGCGCCGGCACGTTTGAAGCCTCGACGCGCTGGAGCGACAGCAAGAACGACACGCGCGACGCCTCGCTGAACTTCAAATGGGACGTCAATGACAAACTACACACCAATTTCGATGTGCAGTATGTCGATGCGATTCAAAAGAACTACGACATCTCCGATGGCTTGCAGACTTACGCGCAGGCGAACATCAAATATGACGGCGACCACCCGACCATGACCTTCGCCGATGATAACAGCGGCTGGTACGATGCGGCGACAGGTACGACCGCAGCGGCCAACGGGCTGAACTTTGGCCAGAGCGCGGTCGGCTGGTATCTGGCGCCGGGCGGCATTTCCAATCCGGCAAATTATCGCATGCACTGGATCATGGACCACCTGACCGATTCTCAGGGCCACGAATTCGCCACGCGCGCCGACCTGGCCTACAGCTTCGATTCGCCATGGTTGAACACTTTGAAGGCTGGCGTGCGTTACGCCGATCGCGAACAGACCGTTCGCTGGAGCACCTACAACTGGGCCAGCGTGGTCAATAACTGGTCGAACTACGACGCCGATAATTATTATATCACCGGCTCCGCTTTCCCCGACCAGAACGCTTATGGCACGCATACCTTTAACCAGAACTTCTTTGGCGGCGGCGCGACCAATATTTCGGACATCATCTTCTTCAAGACGGCTTATCTGAAAGATCGTCAGACGTTGGATAAGACCTTCGACATGACGCACTATCAGCCGGTCTACAGCGACACGGGCGCAAATTCTAACGCCTGGACGCCGATCTGTTATCGCTCGGATGAAACGGATGGCTGCTTCCGCTCGGCGGAAGTCGCAGACGTGTCTGAAAAGACGTCGGCGGCGTACGTGCAGTTGAAATTCGGCGGCCCCGACGCCAATATCAACGGATTAAACATCGTGGGCAATGTCGGCGTACGCTATGTGCAAACCATCAACGAAAGCACCGGCGGCGTGATCTATCCGGGCGACTCGATGACCTACGATTCGACGCCGCTTGTCGAGTCGCCGGCTGGCAGCGGTCATTTTGTGCCGAGCATTACCTACTATATCTCCGCTGACGATCGCGCTTTCCTGGGGACTGTGAACAACAATGTTCAGACAACCAAGGCGACCCATATCAACTGGTTGCCAAGCTTCAACGTGCGTGTGGGCCTGACGGACACCTGGTTCCTGCGTTTCGCCGCGTCGCGCGCCATGTCACGCCCGGATATCGGCAACCTGAAGAAATATACGGCCATTGGAGCCACGATCCCCAGCACGACAGCGAATACCCTCGATTGTAATGCGACGACCGGCGCCTTTATATGTGACAGCAGCGGAGCGATCCAAAAGACGAAGATCACCTATACGGCCAACGCCAACAATCCGACCCTGAAGCCGATTACCGCGGATCAATTTGATCTGGCGGCGGAAGATTACTTCTCGTCAACGGGCAGCTTCACCTTCACGATGTTCTACAAGAAGTTCCACGACTATATCCAATATGGTCGTTACACGGCGCAGTACACCAATGCCGGCATCACGCGCGACGTTATCGTCAGCGGTCCGGTCAATGGCGACGGCGCGTCGATCAAGGGCTTCGAAGTCGCTTACCAGACCTTCTTCGATAAGTTGCCGGCGCCGTTTAACGGCCTGGGCATCCAGACCAACTATACGCACCTGGTTAATTCGGGCATCCACAGTTCGAACGTGGTGGTCAATTCCGGCGACGGTTCGTCTGGGCAGCTAGGGGGGGGGGCGTCAGGTACAACTGTAGCCGCCAATGCCGCCGTGTCCTATACCAACCTGCCGCTCGAAGGTCTGTCAGACGACTCCTACAATCTGATCGGGATGTACGAAAAGGGCAACTGGTCGGCGCGTCTGGCTTATAACTGGCGCTCGAAATATCTGGTGACGTCGCAGGACTGCTGCGTGGTGTTCCCGATGTGGCAGAAGGCGGCGGGTTTTCTCGATGGTCGTCTGGCCTACCGCATTAACGAGCATGTTGAAATCTCGGTCGAGGGCAGCAATCTGCTCAACACCCAGACTGTCCTGATGCAACAGGTCGATGGTCCGATGAGCAATGGCACTAACAATCCGACGAAGCTGATACCGGCTTCGTGGTTCCAACAAGACCGCCGCTTCCAAGCGACGATCAGCCTGAAATACTAAGGAAACCAGTATATTACCGCATTTGACGCGCAGCTTGACGGCTGCGCGTCCTTTTTTTATGCGCGGCGCATTTGTCGCCTTGACCGGACGACGGCTTAGTCGCATGTCTAATAAAAACCTATAAAAATCGCAGTCTGAGAAAACGCAGAGGTCATGAATCCAACGCCTATGAAAATTGTCATTCTTGGTGGAGGCACGGCGGGTTGGATGACCGCCGCCGCGTTCAGCAAGGCTTTCAATCCAGGCTTTTGCAGCGTCCGTCTGATCGAATCAGATGAGATCGGAACAGTCGGCGTAGGCGAGGCCACCTTGCCGCAACTTAAGGACTTCAATGATTTTCTCGGACTCGACGAAGCCGAATTTATGCGCGAGACCAACGCCACCTTCAAGTTGGGTATCGATTTCCGCAACTGGGGCCGCAAGGGCGACAGCTACATTCATCCCTTCGGCATTCACGGCCAGGCGATCAATGGCGTGCCTTTGTTTCAGTACTGGCTGAAGGCGCGGGCGCATGGCGACATGCCGAGCCTTGAAGACTATTCCTTTCCGATTATGGCGTGCCGCAGCCTGAAATTCGACTTCCCGTCGGATGATCAGCGTTCCGTGCGTTCAACCTTTTCCTATGCCTATCAATTCGATGCGGTGCTTTATGCGCGCTTTCTCAGGCGCTGGACCGAGGCGCGCGGCCTGAAAAGAACCGAAGGCAAGGTCGTGAACGTCACATTGCGACCAGACGATGGCTTTATCCAATCGCTCACCCTGGCTTCCGGCGAGGTGATCGAGGGCGATTTGTTCATCGACTGCTCAGGTTTTCGCGCCCTGCTGATTGGCCAGACCTTGCAGGCCGGGTGGGAGGACTGGACGCCCTGGTTGCCATGCGACCGGGCGCTAACCGCGCCTTGCGATCGCGAAGGGGACTTCACGCCCTATACGCGCGCTACGGCGCAGGAGGCTGGCTGGACCTGGCGCATCCCGCTGCAGCATCGCACCGGCAACGGCTATGTCTTTTCCAGCCAGTTCAGCACGGAGGAAAGGGCGCGTGAGATATTGCTCGGCGCGCTCGACGGCAAGGCGCAGGCGGAGCCGCGTCTGCTGAAATTCGCTGCGGGACGCCGCACGACCTCATGGCGCAAGAACTGTGTGGCCATCGGTTTGGCCAGCGGCTTTTTGGAGCCTTTGGAATCGACAAGCATTTATCTGGCGCAGATCGCCTCGGATTTTCTGATCCGCATGTTCCCGGACCGAGGCTTCGATCCGAAGCTGACGGGCGAATTCAACCGAATGATCGATATCGAGTACGACCGCGTGCGCGATTTCCTGATTCTGCATTATCACGCCAACCAAAGGCCGCCTGAGGATGATCCTACCGGGCTTTGGCGTTATGTGCGCGAAATGACGGTCCCTGACTCATTGCTGGAAAAAATCGAAATATTCCGGCATCGCGGCCATATCCATCGCTATCGGGACGGATTGTTCGCGCCGCCAAGCTGGATCGCCGTCTATACTGGGCAAAACATCCTCCCCGAGCATTATGACCGCCAAGTGGACAATATGACGCTGGACATGATTCGCGAGAAAATGGAGGAGATGCGCGAGCGCGTCACCGCTAATGTCGCCGCCTTGCCAACACATGCCGAGTTTTTGCGTTCCTATTGCGCCCTGGCCATGGACGCCGCCGCACCGGAGGCGGGACATGCCTGAAGCCGTCCGCCCAACCCGCCTGGTCATCGTCGGTCGTGACGACGCGCTTTGGCTTTCGGCGAATATTCTGTGGCGCGCCTTTTCTGAGGCGGGCTTTGAGATTACGGTCGTTGAACTGCCCTCCATGCTGCGTCCCGGAGAGGTTTACCCTACACTGAAGCAGCAGGAAGCATATCACACCCTGCTGGGCTTGCGCGAAGAGCCTATGATGCAGGCTGCGCAGGCGACCTACAGCCTTGGGCAGCGCTTTTCCAACTGGCAGAAAACCAGACCTCCGTTCATTCACGGCTATTCGACATACGGTCGGCCGATCAATCGCGTCGCCTTTCACCACTATTGGGTCAAGGCGCGCGCTCAGGGGATGAAGGCGGAATTCGACGACTTTTCGATCAATGCGGTCGCCGCCAAAAATGGGAAATTCTTCTTTCCGGGCGAAGATGTCGACGGTTTCGCCATCTGTGACTACGCTTATCACCTTGAAGCGCAGGGCTATTGCGGCGTATTGAAAACCGTCGCGTCCGGGCGTGGCGTCAGGATTATACCGGGGCGCATCGCCGAGGTTGTCCGCGACGCCGAAACTGGCGACATCGCCAGTATCCGGATGGTCGGCGGTGAGAGCGTTTCCGGCGACCTATTCATCGATGCGTCCGGCTCGGAAAGCGCCTTGCTGGGGAAGGCGCTGAATGTCGGTTTTGAATCCTGGCGCAAATGGTTTGTTTGCGACCGGTTGATGACCACCTATGCGCCAGTCTTGTCGCCATTGCCGTCATTCAGCCAGGTTTCGGCCTTCCGATCCGGCTGGACCGGCATGTTCCCCTTGCAAAACTGCACCGCCGTGCAACAGGTTTACGCCAGCCTCGACATGGCGGACGAGCAGGCCTTCGAAGCCTGCGGCATCGTCACATCAATGCAACTCAACCCCGCCCCTGTCGTCACGCCGTACGAGGCGGGCGTGCGCGGCGCTTTTTGGGAGAAGAACTGCATCGCCATCGGCGAAGCCGCAACGGTCCTCGACCCGATCGACAGCGTGCGCATGCACGTGAATCTGCTCGGCCTTTCGCATTTGATTTCGCTCATGCCCGTCACCCGCGACTGTCGGTTGGAGCGCGAAGAATATAACCGGAATACGCGGTCAGCGGTCGAACGCATCCGGGATTATCAACTTTGCCATTATATCCTCAATCAACGCTTCGGTCAGCCGCTTTGGGATCATTGCCGGACGTTGGAAGTTCCAGACAGCCTCCGCTATAAGCTGGACCTGTTCGCCGCGCGCGGCAGGCTCGTGGTTTATGACGATGAAACCTTCGAGGATGATGACTGGATTGCGATGTTGTTGGGTCACGGCCTCATCCCGCAGGCCTATGATCCGCTTGCGGATCAAATCAGCGACCCTGAGGCCATCCAGCAATTTCAGAAAATGCTTGGCTTTATTCGCTCTGTCGTCGCGCCGATGAAGCCCATGGAGGCGGCCCTGGGACGCGCCGCAACGCAGACGCAGGTCTATTGATGCAATCTCAGATCCGTAAAATCGTTATCGTGGGCGGCGGGACAGCGGGTTGGATGGCTGCGGCCGCATTCGTCAAGGCGCTTGGCGGCCATCTTTACGATATAGTTCTGGTGGAATCCGAGGACATCGGCACGGTCGGGGTCGGTGAAGCGACGATACCGCCGATCATGGAATACAATGCCTTTCTTGGCATAGTGGAGGACGAGTTCGTCAAAGCGACCAACGCCACGTTCAAGCTTGGTATCGAATTCCGCGACTGGCGTCGGTTGGGACATAGCTATTTTCACCCCTTCGGCGTGTTCGGCGCCGATATCGACGGCTTCAGCTTTTCGCATTTCTATTTCCGCCACTACTATCAGACTGGCGGCGGTCCGGTTGACATTGGCAAGTATAACCTCGCAACGGAGGCGGCCCTTCAGGGGCGGTTTGGCCATCTCAAACGCGAGGCTGGCAAACCCCAACTCAACTACGCCTATCAGTTCGACGCCGCCCTTTACGCCCGCTTCCTGCGTCGTTACGCAGAAGGGAGAGGCGTAAGGCGACAGGAAGGCTGTATCACCGATGTTCGTCAGCATCCTGAAACGGGTTTTGTTACCTCGGTGCAATTGCAGGACGGGCGCATTATCGAGGGCGACCTGTTCATGGACTGTTCGGGCTTTCGCGGCCTGTTGATTGAGCAGACCCTCAAGACGGGCTATCTGGACTGGAGCCAATGGTTGCCGATGGATCGGGCTGTCGCCGCGCCCTGCGAAAGAACGAACGATCTGCCGCCTTACACGATCGCTACGGCGCGTGAATCGGGTTGGCAATGGCGCATTCCCCTGCAACACCGAACCGGCAACGGGCATGTCTTTTGCAGCGCCTATATCAGCGAAGACGCCGCCGCGGACACCCTTTTGGCCCATCTGGACGGCAAGCTGACGTCGGATCCCAAGGTCTTGCGGTTTACGACAGGGCGCCGCCGTAAGGCATGGTGCAAAAACGTCGTGGCGCTGGGTTTGGCGGGCGGCTTCCTTGAGCCGCTTGAATCGACAAGCATTCACCTTATACAAGCCGGTCTGGCCAAGTTCCTGGCCCTGTTCCCGCGTCACGGCTTCAATCCTCACATTATCGCCGAATATAATGCGCAGATCGAAGAGGCTTACGACAACATCAAGGACTTCCTGATCGCGCATTACAAGGTCAGCGAACGTAACGATTCGCCGTTTTGGCGCTATGTCCGTCAGGTGGAGATTCCAGACAGTCTGCAAACCCGTCTGGACGTGTTTCGCGCCACCTGCCAGACATTGTCGCGCGATACGGAACTGTTTCGTGAAGTCAGTTGGGTTGCTGTGCTGACCGGGCAGGGCCTGACGCCGGAAGATTATCATCCGGCGGCCGACGCCATGGACGATGATGAACTTCGTCTGCATCTTGGCCAGTGGCGCGCCGCCGTTCTGGAGCGCGTCAAGACTCTGCCGACGCATGAGGATTTCATCCGGCGTCATTATGCGTCTGACGCCTTTCTGAACCTGCAGAGAGCTTAACGCGTTTTCCCAAAAAGTGGTTCTACTTTTTGGATAAGAAAAAGCGACACAACAAAGACTTAGAGCGGTCAGCTTTCGGTATTGAAAAACAGATTAGCGGTCAGGCGGCCGTGAGCTGGGTCGATGCTGAGTCCCTCATACGTATCCAGTCGCGCCGAATGCAGTTGTCCGGCGCGGTACAGAATCAGGCGGTTGAAATGCGGCTCGACATAGACGATCTCTTCGTAAGCCTCGCGCGGATCGAGTCCCGCGGCCACTTCCTGCTGCCGGACATGACGGAATTTGTCATTGCGGGTTGGCGTGATCAGTTCGAAACCTGTCGCCTTGTGACGGTAGAAGGCCGTGCCGCCGGACGGTATGAGGCTGAAATAATGCACGCTCGCAAAGCTGTCGAGGCGATGCGTGTCGGTATGAGGCGCAGCCTGGGCAGGCGTCATCTGGTCGCGCGCAATCGTCGCCAGCCCCATAAAGCCATAGGCCTGTAATTTGAGATTTGGGCGCATGCCGAAGATATCGACCAAGGGCTGACGCAGCACATGCTGCAAAAGCGATAAATAGCCGTCAGGCAAGGACGCCATCAGGCCGGGATATTTCGATGTGGACGGCGGCGCTGCGAAGGCGGCTTCAATGGCGGCGGCGCGCAACGTCTCTGGATTGTTCAGGACATTGTCCGCGACGAGTACGCGATGCCCTTCCTGGCCGAACGTCCAGACTTCGATAGTGGGAGCAGGATTGAGCGACAGTTCGGAATGAACGCTATCAGACATGCGACCCCTTGTTATTTTGCGAACGCATCCTTGCGCCTTCCTGAGGTGGGCGCGAATTGCAACGGCCTGCGATTTGTAGCAGAAGAGCGTGATAAAGGGAGGTCAAAGGCGTGTCAGTACATAATTTCAAAGTCGGTCTTGAACAGACTCCGGTCGTAGTCATCGATAATTTTGTCGCGGATCCGGATCGTCTGGTCGATATCGCCGTCGACATGGCGCCTTTTCCCGGCCAGAGCGGGCACTACTATCCGGGACGCCGCCGCCGGATTACGCCGCAGGATGGTGAAAGCTTCGATTATGTGCGCGCCGTCTGCCAGTCTCTCGCGCCGATCATGGACAGCGCCTACGGCGTGACCAGATATGATATTCTAGATGCAGGCTTTTCACTGGTCACAACGCCGCCAGAGGCGCTTGAACCCTTGCAGAGCATCCCGCATTTCGATCATCACGAAGCGGACGGCTTCGCCATCCTGCATTACCTGTCCAAAAGGCCCGGCGGCGGTACGGCCTTTTACCGCCACGAAACCTCCGGTTTTGAAACCCTGTCGGCGGAGCGGCTGGAGGCCTATGCAGAGGCGCGTCGCCGTGATCTGGAGAGCATGGGCGTACCGCAGGGTTATCATCGCGGCGACCGCAACGGCTTCGTCGAACTGGCCAGCGTAGAGGCGCGTTACAACCGCGCCGTCATCTATCCGGGCAGCCTGCTGCATTCCGCCTTTCTGCCCGACAATTTCAACTTCAGCCCGGACCCCCGTCTTGGCCGCCTGACGGGCAATATTTTCGTCCGCGCTACGGTCTGGCGGTAAGCGCGGTCTCCAGCTTTGTCAGGCCTTCCTCCAGAACGGAGTCGGAGGCGGTCAGCGGGCAGAGCAGGCGGATGGTGTTGGCGAAGACGCCGCACGACAGAAGGATCAGGCCATTGTCCTGAGCGCGTGTGGTGACGGCTTTCGTGGTCGCCGCGTCGGGCGCGAAACCGCCGCGCTCACTGACGATGTCAAAGGCGATCATGCCGCCGAGACCGCGCAAGGCGCTGATCGGAACGATGTCGTTGCGGCGCGACAGGGCTTCGATGCGAGCCTTCATCTTGTCGCCCTGCCGGTTGGCGGCGTCGAGCAGGTGTTCCTCCTCGATGACGTCCAGCACGGCCAGGGCCGCCGCGCAGGCGACCGGATTGCCGCCATAGGTGCCGCCAAGGCCGCCCAGTTCCGGCGCGTCCATCACCTCGGCGCGTCCGACCACGCCGGACAGCGGATAGCCGCCGGCCAGCGATTTCGCCATGGTCATCAGGTCAGGCTTGACGTCGTAATGCTCCATGGCGAACAGCTTGCCGGTGCGGCCAAAGCCCGTCTGCACCTCGTCGGCGATCAGCAATATGCCGTGCTGGTCGCAGCGTTCGCGAAGGGCGCGCATCAGCTCCGGCGGGGTGATCAGGAAGCCGCCTTCGCCTTGCACCGGCTCGATGATAATAGCGGCGACCGTATCGGGCGCTATGTCGGCGCGCAGCAGGTAGTCGAGCATTTTCAGGGTGTCGGCGACATCGACGCCATGCGCCTCGACCGGGAAGGGCAGGTGATAGACGCCCGCCTGAGCTGGTCCGAGCCCCTTCTTGTACGGAACCACCTTGCCGGTCAGGGCCGAGGTCAGGGCGGTGCGGCCATGAAAGCCGCCGGAAAAGGCGATGATATTGTCGCGTTTCGTATAGGCGCGGGCGATCTTGATGGCGTTTTCGACCGCTTCGGAGCCGGTGGTCAGGAACAGGGTCTTGGCGGGCTTGGTCACTGGCGCCAGCGCGTTCAGCCGTTCGGCCAGGGCGATATAGGGCTCATAGGGCGCGACCTGGAACGCCGTATGGGTAAAGGCGTTCATCTGCGCCAGGGCGGCAGCCTGCACCCTGGGGTGACGGTGGCCGGTGTTCAGCACCGCGATGCCGCCCGCAAAGTCGATATAGCGCTTGCCGTCCACGTCCCACAGCTCGGCGTTTTCGGCGCGCGCGGCGTAGATTGTTGTGGCGTGACCGATGCCGCGCGGTACGGCGGCTGTGCGGCGGGCGGCGAGATCGGCGTTGTGGGTCATGGCGAGGCTCCTCATGGGACCACATCAGATAGCATATTGTGATCACAATATGCCAGATGGCGCGCAAAAAAAGAGGCGGTTCCGAGGGGGAGAACGGAACCGCCTTAGAAGCCTAACTGTCACTCTTCCGAGCCGTGTCTGCGAGGCAAGGGCGACCGCCCGCCCGAGCTTATGCGAGGAAAGCCTTAGTGGCGATTGAACGCCTCAATCAATGCACCTGCGACATATCCACCGGACCTTGCGGTTTGGGCAGGATCCAGGCCAGGAAGGCGCAGGCGACGAAGACGGCGGCCGCGCCCATGAAGACTTCATTGGTCGAGATCATCAGGGCCTGGCTGCTCAAAAGCTGGTTGGCCGTGTCGAGGCCGCCGTCAGGGCCGCTGGTCACCGAAGCGGGCAGGTTGTGAAAGTTGACGAAGGGCGCCAGTTCCGCATGGCTTTTGCTGGCCCCGTTCTCCCAGGCGGTCGTCACGAAGGAGGTCGCCACCGCGCCCGCCATGGTGCGGATGAAGTTCTGCAAACCGGAGGCCGAGGCGGTTTCTTCCGGGTTCACGGCGCCCATCGACACCTGAATCAGCGGCATGAAGAAGAAGGGCATGCCCGCGCCCGCCAGGAAGATCCAGATCGAGATTTCGGTATGCGACATATTGGTGTTGGCGATCGAGCGCATGAAGGTGATGAAGGCCAGCCACATCACGCCGAAGAAGATCAGCCGACGCGGATCGACCTTGGTGGTCAGTTGCGAGGCGATCGGCGCGGCGACGATGGCCAGAATGCCGATCAGACCTGTGGCGTTGCCCGCCGAGGTCGCCGTCCAGCCGAGATTGGTCTGCATCCACAGGGGCGCAATGACGTTAATCGCGAAGAAGGAGCCGATCATCAGGGCCAGACAGATCATGGCCAGCGAAAATCCGGGATGGCGGAAGACGTGCAGATCGACGATCGGATGCGCGTCGGTCAGCTCCCAGATCATAAAGGCGACAAAGCCGAGCGCGGCGGTCACCGCCAGGCCGACGATCAGCGGTGAGGCGAACCAGTCGCGATCCTTGCCGAGGTCGAGCATGATCTGTAGCGCGCCGACCCACAGGATCAGCAGCAACAGGCCGACGACATCGACGCGCGCCTTGACCGTCTGGGTTTCCTGGCTGGCCAGGACGCGCCAGACGAGGAAGCCCGCCAGAATGGCGATCGGCACGTTGACAAGGAAGATCGAACCCCAGCCGAGATTGTCGCACAGCGTCCCGCCCAGCACCGGCCCCGCAATCGGGCCGACCAGGGTGGTGATGGCCCAGATCGCCATCGCCGCCGGTTGCAGCTTCTTGGGGAAGATGGTCAGTAGAAGCGTCTGCGACAGCGGCATCAGCGGACCGCCGCAGAAGCCCTGAATGATGCGGGCCAGGATCAGGATGTGGAAGGTCGGCGACAGGCCGCACAATAACGAGGCCAGGCCAAAGCCAATCAGCGCCATCGAAAAGACGCGCACCGTGCCGAAGCGCGCCGCCAGCCAGCCGGTCAGCGGCACCGAGATCGCCTCGGCCACCGCATAGGAGGTGATCACCCATGTGCCCTGCGAGGTCGAGACGCCGAGCGCGCCGGCGATGTTCGGCACCGAGACGTTGGCGATGGAGACGTCGAGAATGGCGACGAAGTTGGCCAGGGCCAAGAGAACGCCGCACATCCACAGGGTCATGCCCTGAAGCTGGACGTGTTTAGGGTTGGGCTCGACGCTGGTGGCGTCAGCCGTCGTATCAGAACCGGACATGGTCTGGCTCCCCGATAAAAGTGACACTCGAAAAAAGGCCGCCGCCGAAGCGGTCGGCCTTTAAAGGCTTATTGCGCGCCCGACACGTCGATCTTGGCGTCCATGCTCATGCCGACGCGCAACGGGTGCTGTTGCAGTTCCTTGGGGTCGAGCGCGATGCGCACGGGCAGGCGCTGCACGACCTTGATCCAGTTGCCGGTGGCGTTCTGCGCAGGAATGACCGAAAAGGCCGATCCGGTGCCGCCGGACATGCCGACCACCTTGCCGTGGAACTTGACCGAGCCGCCATAGACGTCGGCGGTCAGGGTCACGGGTTGGCCGATGCGCACCTTCTTGAGCTGCACTTCCTTGAAGTTGGCGTTCACATAGGCGCTCTGGATCGGCACGACATCCATCAGGGGCGTGCCGGGCTGGACGCGCTGGCCGACCTCGACCGTGTTCTTGGCGACCACGCCGTCGATGGGGGCGCGGATGACGGTGCGGTCAAGATCGACCTGCGCCTGCTGCACCTTGACGCGGGCGGCGACCACCTGCGGGTTGTCGCCGACGTCGACATTGGAGATCAGCGCATTGTTGGAGGCGCGCTGGCCCTGTGCGGCGGCGGCCTGCGCCTGAGCATTGTTGAGCGCGGCTTTCGCCTGATCGAGCGCGGCCTTGGCCGAGGTCAGATCTTCGCCGGTGACAGCGCCGATCGACACCAGCGTCTTGCGGTCGTCATAGGCCTTCTGCGCCTTGTCGAGGGCGGCCTGGGCCGAGGCGACCTGGGCCTGCGAGGCCTGCACCTGCGCGGCGTAGGTGGCGTCGTTTTCGTAGATGGTCGAGACCTGACGGTTGACCTGATCGAGCTGGGCCTGCGCGGCGGCCAGGGCCAGCTTGGCGTCGGTGTCGTCGAGGGTCAGCAGCACATCGCCCTTCTTCACCGGCTTGGTGTCGTAGATATCGACCTGCGCGACCGGCGCGGCGATCTGGGCGGTGATGGTGGCGGACGACGCATCGACATAGGCGTTGTCGGTGGAGACGGTCTTGCCGCCGAACAGCAGTTCATAGCCGCCCCAGACCAGGGCGATGGCGACGACGGCGCCGCCGAACATCAGGAACAGGCGGCCGCGATTGGAGGAGGCTTTAGGAGCCGGAGCCGGATTGGGGGAGGTTTCTTGATCGGACATGGGTTTGACTTTTCAGAAAAATCTTATTCGGACTGATAGCCGCCGCCCAGAGCGGCGATGAATTTGATGCGGTTGTCGTAGGCCTGCGCCGTGAGATCGTTCAGCGCGCTTTGCGCCGAGGCGACGCGGATCTGTGCGGCGTCGATCTCAAGCTTCGTGGCCAGACCGCGCTGGAAGCGCGCCTGAGTCAGGTCGAGCGTCTGTTGCGCGGCGTCGAGCCGGGTCTGCGCCGTGGCGAGCTGGTCGGTGGTCGCGCGCGTGGCGGAAACCGCGTCGGCGACCTGCTGGAACGCCTTGGTCAGGGTCTGGTCGTAACTGGCGACCGCAGCGTCGTAATCGGCTTCGTAGGAGCGGTATTCAGCGTTCAGACGGCTCTGATGGAACAGGGGCAGGCTGATCGCCGGACCGATGCTGCCGATATTGGAGTTGGAATTGAAGAAGTTTTCCAGCCCGCCTTTGGACAGGGCTTCATAGCCCCATGACGCCGTCAGGCTGACATTGGGATAGAAGTCCGCCTTGGCGTATTTGATTCCGGCGGCCTGCGCTTCGACGCGCAGTTTCGCGGCGGCGACGTCCGGGCGGCGGCCCAGCAGGTCGAGCGTGGCGTTCTGCGGCAGGGCGCTGACATCCGCCGGTTTCAGGTGCGGGCGCGTAATCTGCGCGCCGCGGTCGGGACCGGCGCCGATCAGGGCGGCGATCAGGTTCTGCTGGCCGCGAAGCGCACCGTCAACCGAGGCGATCTGACCTTGAAGCTGCGCCTGCTGATCCTGCTCGGCCAGCACGGCGTCCTTGGTCGCCAGATGATGATCGAGCAGGGCCTGATTGAGCGCCACGCGGTCGTTCGAGGCGGCCAGCATGGCGTTCAACTGATCGCGCGCATCGTAAAGGCGGCTCAGCTCGACATAGGCCTGAGTGACGGTGGCGGCCAGGGTCAGGCGGGCGGCGTCGGCGTCAACCTTGGCGGCCTCGGCGGCGTGTTTGGCGCCGGTGATCGCCGCGCGGCTCTTGCCCCATGGGTCGAGATTGTAATTGGCGTCGAGCGTGGCCTTGGTCAGATTCCAGTAGTTTCTCGGCAGGTAAGCCTGAAACGCGGCGGGGAAGCCCATGTTCAGCGATTGCTTGGTCTCCAGGCTGCTGACGTTCAGGCTGGCGTCGGCCTGCGTGCCGGCCTTGATCTGCGCGCTCTGCGCCACGGCCTTTTCGATGCGCGCCTGCGCGACCTGAAGGTCGGGCGCGTTCTGGAAGGCTTCGGTGATCAGGGCGTCAAGCTGCGGGTCGCCGAAGCCTTGCCACCAGGTCTGAACCGGCCAGGCGCCGTTCGGCTGCGCGGCCAGGGTTTCGCTGGCGGCCAGATCCTCGGCCTTGAGCGGCGTCAGGGTCGAAGACTGCGGCACAGTGGCGCAGGCGCTCAGCAGGGCCAGCGCGCTGACCGCCGCCAAGTTCCTGAAAATAGAGGACTTGCCGTGAAATTTCTGCATAAGAGAGGACATGGAGGCTGTTGGTCCTGAAACACAAAAAGGTGAACCGTACTGTACAGTTTCGTTTCAATGCGCTATTGTGCAGTGCAAGTCAAGCACTAACTGTACAGTATGGTACAAATTCGTATGGAAATGTTGAACGAACAGGTACGCGAAACGCCGAATTTCAAAGATCAACGGCGTGAGCGCATCATTCAGGTCGCCCGAAGCGTTTTTTTCGAGGTCGGCTATGCGGGCGCCAGCATGTCGCTGATTTCGCAGCGTCTGGGCGGCTCCAAGGCGACGCTTTACGCCTATTTCAACAGCAAGGAAGACCTGTTCGCGGCGATCATCCGCGAAGGCTGTCAGGATATGGCGGCGATCTTTCAGGCGCATATCGGAACCAACGATCTGCGCTCGTCCCTGACCCAGGTGGCGCGCGAAATGATGAGTCTGATCCTGTCGGACTGGGGCAACCGCACCCTGCAACTGATCATCGAGGAAAGCCCGCGCAATCCTGAACTGCCGAAACTGTTTCACAACGCCATCGAATCAAGCGGCAAGCAGACCATGAAGCAACTGCTGTTGACCGCGCACGACAAGGGGCAGGTCAGGATCGACGATGTCGAGGTCGCGGCGGGGATTCTCAAAAGCCTGCTGTTCGGCGACATCCACTTCAAGCGGCTGCTGAACCTGTGCCCGCCGCCATCGCCGCAGGCGCTGCACACCCATATCGACCGCGCCATCGACGTCTTCCTGACCTATTACGGAACCGAAGGCCGCGCCGGTTAATCTTGTTTAAGATTTGGTGAACTTTTTAGGTTAACGTCTTGCGAATCAAGCTGGTACGCGAGACTTTACCCCATGATCCAGTCTCCCGACGATAAGTCCGCCTTTCAGCCCGACGCGGCTCTGGCAGGTTCGCTTTGCGAACTGGCCATGACGATGTTCGAGGTTCAGGGCGCGCGCCTGTCTCTGCATGGCGGCGCTCCGGTCGGGCGCGGCGTTGCGCGCGACCTGCCGGAACGCAGCGCGCTGTTCGGACGCGACGCGACGGCGGGTGAAGGTCTGATCCTCGCCGACGCCAGCCGCGACGCGCGTTATTTTCTCGATGCGGCGGTGTTGACGGCGCCGAATCTGCGCTTCTACGCCGATATGCCTTTGTCGGTCGAAGGGCGCGTTATCGGCCTTTTGTCGCTGATCGACCCGGTGCCGCGCGCTGATTTCGACGCCCGCCGCGCGGCCCTGCTGGCGGGGCTGGCCGAACTGGCGGCGGGCGTGATGACACTGGCGAAGGACGCCGGGCGGCAGGCAGGATTGAACGCCATGCTGCGCGAGGCGCTGAAGGCCCAGACCGAACGGCTGGACCGCGCGGCGCGCGCGGCGGCTTTCGGCTACTGGACGCTCGATCTGACGACGCGCGCCCTGTACTGGTCCGATGGCCTCTATACGATTTACGGCCTCAATCCCAAGACCTTCACCCCGACCCTGAGCGGTCATCTCGACATCTATGGTGAGGCGGCGGAGACGGTTTTGTCGCATCTGCAGCGCGCGGCGTCGGCGGGCGAGGATTTCGACTTTACCGCCACCATTGCGCGCCATAGCGACAAGGCGCAGCGCCGTCTGCACATCCAGGGCGGGATTGAGCGCGGCGCCGACGGTCAGCCTGCGCGGCTGTGCGCCGTGGTCTGCGACGTCAGCGAACGCGCGATGCGGCCCGCCGAGGCGCCGCGCGACGAGGCCCTGATGCGGCTGACGCAGGAATTGCGCCATCCGCTGCGCGATATTCTCGATGTGGCGCGTCAGGCCGGAACGGGCGCGGACGTCGCCGCTTTCAGCCAGGCTTTACGCGCCGACGCCGAGGCGCTGGATCGGCTGGCGCCGGAAGCGGAGACCACGCCGCCGGTCGCCCTGGGTGATGTTTTGCGCGCCGCCGTCGCGCCGTTCGTCGAACGCGCCCGCGTTCAGGATACGCGCCTCAACCTGCACTTCATCGACTGGACGCATCAACAGGCGCGCTGCGACGTCGCCCGGCTGGAGCAGGTCATGCACCACCTGCTCAGCCATGCCTGCAAGGCGACGCGCGGCGGGGTGATCAGCGTCACCGCCAGCCAGGTTCAGGCGGAGACCGAAACAGGCGCGCTGGAGACGCGGCTGCACGTGTCGGTGCGCGATTCCGGTCCCGGCATGGACGACGCCGCGGCGCAGAAGCTCCTGTCCGGCGCCAAGGGCGATCTGGGCCTGTCCATCGCCCGCACCCTGATCGAAATGATGGACGGCCATATCGGCGTTTACGCCCATCCGGGCGAGGGCATGCAGGTCTGGTTCGAAATCCCTGTGCGCTGGGTCAAGATGCTTGCGCCGCGTCCGCGTCATCTGGCGCCGGACCCGATGCGCGCGCCGGTCGCTGCAAAACCTGAGACGTCAGGGCGCGGACCGGCCTATGCGCCGCGACCGTCAAACCAGGCTGCGCCGCAACCGGTGGATGAGCATCGCCTCAACCGCGACTATCTGCGCGCCCTGTTGCAGGATATGAAGCTGAGTCTGGGCTAGGCGACGGCTTGCATTAGGTTTTCGCCAAATTTTAAGACCTTTCCTGTAACATGGTCATTTAAGCGCGACCCATAAGGTCGCCGGGGAGCGCCTGAACTTGACCGAAGATCTGAAAAGCCAGCGCGATCGCTATATCGCCTTTTCGCTGGCCGCCGCCGATCTTTTGATCGAGGTCGATGAGGATTTTCGCATCGTCAGGACGGTCGGCGCCACCCAGGCGCTGTTGAACCAGTTCGCCGCCGAGGTGATCGGGGGCGACGTCGCCGACATTTTTACAAAGAGCGAACGTCCATTCGCGCGCCGTCTGTTGCAGCGCGTCCAGATCGCCGGACGCATCGAGCCGTGCGCGCTCGATCTTGATCAGGGCGATCATCCGCCGTTGCGCGTCAATCTCGGCGCCTGCCACCTGCCTGGTCATCACGGCCACAGCTTTCTGAGCCTGACCGTTTTGACCGAGGCCGCGCGCGTCGAGATCGAAGGACGCGACGAGGCTTCCGGCCTGCTGGAGCCAGAGGCCTATAAGGCGTTCACGCAAAAGACGCTTAGTCGTGGCGGTCCGGGCGCGCCGGACGATATGAAGCTGGTGCGCGTGCGCGGCCTGTCGCGCGCGGTGCGCGACCTGCCCGATCAGAAGGCGCAGATGCTGGTCGGAGAGATCGGCGCCGTGTTGCGCGCCAACGCGCTGAACGGCGTCGCCGCGGCGCGTCTGTCGGAGGAGGATTTCAGCTATCTGCCCTCCAGCGCCGGCGAGTCGTCATCGCAGGGCCTGTCACAGGATATTACGGCGGCGGCGCGCGCGGTCGGCCTGCCCGACGATGTGCTGAACACCACGGTGCTGAATCTGGCCCTGTCGGTCGGCAATCTCGACCCGGACAGCATCGCCCGCGCCCTGACCTATGTGCTGAGCCGGTTTTCGGTCTCTGATCGCGCCCCCGTCAAGGATCTTGAAAGCGGCCTGCAGGCGGCCATGGCGGAGACGGTCAATCATTTCGATTCCTTACGCACTCTGATCGACGGCGGCGACTATACTTTGTTCTACCAGCCGGTCGTGCGCCTCGACGACCGCAGCACGCACCATTACGAGGCCCTGCTGCGCTTCTCGGATGGACGCGCGCCCTTCGACACCATCCGCATGAGCGAACAACTGGGCCTCGTACAGGAGTTCGATCTGGCCGTGGCGCGCAAGGCGGTGGACATGTTGAACCTGCGCAGCGACGTCAGCATCGCCATCAATCTGTCGGGTCAGTCGGCGCAAAACGACGCCTTCCGCGAATCCCTGCGTACCCTGCTGCTGCCCTTCCCGCACCTGTCGTCGCGTCTGTTGTTTGAACTGACCGAATCCAAGGCGATCGAGGACATGGAGGCGGCGGCCAACTTCCTGCGCTGGCTGCGCCGCACCGGTTATCAGGTCTGCCTCGACGATTTCGGCGCCGGGGCCGCGACCTATGCCTATCTGCGCCGCTTCGACGTCGATTACGTCAAGATCGACGGGCCGTTCATCAAGGAGGCCCGCGACAACCAGCGCCAACGCGCCCTGATCCGCTCCATCGCCGTACTGGCGCGCGAGTTGAACGCTGAGACCGTCGCCGAAATGATCGAGGACGAGACCACGCTGAAGCTGTGCGAGGAACTGGGCATAGATTACGGACAGGGCTTCCTGTTCGGCAAGCCCAAGGCGCAGATCGACATGCCGCGACAGGCCGTCAACGGTCGCCGCCGCGGCTTCCGCGAAAGCTGGGGCTGATCACGAATCAGCCAGATCGCCCCAAAGCTTATGCAGGGCCGGGCCACGCCCGCAGCCGAGATAATAGGCGTCGTAATGCGCGGCGTGGGTCTTCCAGAAATGCTGGTGATAGTCGGAAGCCGGATAGAAGGGCAGGCCGGTCGCGGTCGATTTGACGATCAGGGTGGCGATCGGCTTGTGCAATTGCTGGCCGACCGCCTGGTTTGAGGCCACGGCCCTGACGTATTGATCGTCATTATAGGTGAAGATGGCGGTGCGGTAGCTGGAGCCATAATCGCAGATCACGCCATTGGGGTTGGTCGGGTCGGTGTGATGCCAGAAGGTCTGCAGCAACTGGTCGTAGCTGACCTTGGCGGGGTCGTAGGTGACCTCGACCGATTCGACGTGGCCGGTGGTTTCGGTCACCACCTCCTCATAGGTCGGGTTCTTGACGTGACCGCCCATAAAGCCCGCGCGCGTCTTGACGACGCCCGGCACATGGTCGAACGCCTTTTGCATGCTCCAGAAGCAGCCGCCGGCGAAGACCGCGACCTGATCGGCGGCGCTGGCCGCGAAGGCCGTGGCGCTCAGAGCCATGGCGGTCAGGGTGAAGATCGTCTTTTTGAACATGATGCGCCTCACGCAGGATGGAATTGCAGAGCTGCGCCATTGTTGCAGTAGCGCTTGCCGGTCGGGGGCGGGCCGTCATTGAAGACATGGCCCTGATGGCCGCCGCAGCGCGCGCAATGATATTCGGTGCGCTCCACGCCGATGGCGAAGTCGGCCTTGGTCTTCAGATGGTTCGGGATGGCGCGGAAGAAGCTGGGCCAGCCGGTGCCGGAATCGTATTTCGTATCGGAGTTGAACAGGGGCAGGTCGCAGCCGAGGCAGGCGAACACGCCCTTGCGGTGTTCATTGAGCAGCGGGCTGGTGAAGGGGCGCTCGGTCGCTTCGTGGCGCAGCACGGCGTAGGCCAGCGGGGACAGGCGCTTCTTCCATTCGGCGTCGCTCAAAGAGAGCGGCGCGATGGTCTCGGCCTGCGCGCCCTGACCGCAACCGGCAAGTACAGCGCCCACAGTGCTCCCCAGGGCGCCCATACTGATGAGAGATAACAGATCGCGGCGTAACATGCTTGGCTCCTTTTTGGCCCCATCACACTGATACGCGCGTCATGGCGTTCGGGTTACAACAGCAGTAAATCGAGCAGGGCGCGCCGTTCGGGATCGAGCGAGTCGGGCCGGACCATCAGCGCGTCCTGCAAGGCGCGGCGATAGCGCTCATCGACCGGCGGCGGTCCCTGTTCGAGCAGGGCGGACAGGATGCGCCGGGCCACGCCCAGACTGTCGCTGAAGCGTTGCAGGATCGCCTGCACGCTGACATGCTCGTTCGGATCGTCGCGCCAGCAGTCGTAATCGGTGACAATGCACAAGGAGGCGTAGGCCATCTGCGCCTCGCGGGCCAGAAAGACCTCCGGAACGTGGGTCATGCCGACCAGATCGCCGCCGAAGCCCTGCATCATGCGGCTTTCGGCGCGCGTGCCCAGGCGCGGACCATCGACGCAGACATAGGTGGTTTCGGTATGGACGCTGTGTCCGGCTTCGCGCACGGCCTTCGCGATCCACGCCGCCATGTCCGGGCAGACCGGCTGCGCGGTCGAGATATGGGCGGCGAGGCCGTGACCGAGAAAGGTCTTGTCGCGCGGCCCCTTGACGTTGTCGATATACTGCTTAGGCGCGGCGAAGTGGCCGGGCGCGATGGCTTCGCGTAACGAGCCGACCGCCGAGACGCCTAAGATCTGGCGCGCGCCCAACGCTTTGAGCGCGTAGATATTGGCGCGGTAATTGACCTCGTGCGGCAGGAACTGGTGCTGACGGCCATGCCGGGCCAGAAACAGGATCCGCCGCCCGAAGGCCTCGGCCTCGACGATCGGCGAGGACGGCGCGCCGAAGGGGGTGGCGACCGCATGTTCACGCAAAGGCGTGACGCCGTCGAGCTGATAAAGACCTGTGCCGCCGATAATCGCTAACATGCGCACACCCTCACTGTGACTTTTTTCACGCAGGCGCCGTATGTCGGCGCCACATAGCCTGTCCTGTCATCGAACTGTCGTCAAAACTACACGCAAGCGTCATGGCCCGGACCTATAGCGCCGCCCTGTGGTCTTCGCTGTTCGGGGACCGGAATTTCTTCCCGGAATTATTCCGACGTTCAAAGGGTCTGTCCATGAAAAAATCCCTCATCCTCGGCGCAGCTTTCGGCGCCGTCATGCTGGCCGCCGCCGCTGGCGCCAACGCCCAGAGCTGGGCTGACAACACGACGGTGTCGGGCCGCATCTACGCCGACGTGACCGACCTGTCGGTCAAGACCAACGACGTGAAGCAATCATCGAGCGGTTTCGGCACGGATGTGAAGCGCTTCTATGTCGGCATCGACCATAAGTTCAACGAAACCTGGGCCGTCAATGTCACGACCGACTTCACGACGGTCAACACCAACAGCGGCGCTCTTGACTCGGTCTATATCAAGAAGGCCTATCTCGAAGGCAAGTTCTCGCCGGCTTTCGACCTGCGCGTCGGTTCGACCGATATGCCCTGGATCCCGTATGCGGAAGGCGTCTATGGCTACCGCTACATCGAAAACACCCTGTCGGACAAGGCGCACGTCGGCACCTCGGCTGACTGGGGCGTGCACGCTTCCGGTAAGCTGGGCCCGATCTTCTCCTACGCCGTCTCGGCGGTCAACGGCAACGGCTACAAGAACACCGCGCGCGCCAAGGGTCTTGACGTCGAAGGCCGCCTGAGCGCCAAGATCGACCAGTTCGACTTCGCCATCGGCGGCTACACCGGCAAGCTGGGCGCGACCTACGGCGTCGCCACGCCGAACACGGCCAACCGCTTTAACGCCCTGGCCGCCTGGACCGGCGAGCGCGCCAAGATCGGCGTCGAATACTTCTCGGCCAACGACTATGCGGCCGCCATCGTCAAGGGCGCCGCGGAAGACAAGGCGGACGGCGTTTCGGTTTTCGGCGCCTACCGCCTGAACCCGGTCTATACCCTGATCGGCCGTTACGACGACGTGAAGCCGACTAAGGACACGAACAGCTCGAAGGAAGACAAGTATTACAATGTCGGCGTTCAATACGCCGCCTTCAAGAACGTCAACTTCGCCCTGGTGTACAAACACGACGATCTGAAGTCCACGGGCGTCAAGACCGTGAGCGACGAAATCGGCATCTGGTCGCAGCTTCTCTACTAAGCGCGACAAGATTGACGAAAATCGAGCCGCCGCGCATAACATGCGCGGCGGTTTTTTTTGCTTTCATCTGTTGCTGAAATCCTTGCGAATCAAAGCTTTTCCTTCGGGTGTCATAAACTTTATCCCCTTGTCATATAGCTGTTACAAAAGACGCGTAACCCGCTGCGCAGGACATAAGGGTCCGCTAAATTCCTGAGGAGATGGGGAATGATGAAGTTTCTGACTGCCGCGGCTGCTGTCGCGCTGCTGATTGCTCCGGTCGCTTCGACCGCTTCCGCTGCCGACACCGTTTCGGGCGCCGGTTCGACCTTCGCCGCGCCGCTTTACGCCAAGTGGGCCGAAGGCTACAAGCGCGCCACGGGCGCGTCCCTGAACTATCAGGCGATCGGTTCCGGCGGCGGCATCAAGCAGATCGAAGCCGGTACGGTCGATTTCGGCGGCACCGACAAGCCGCTGACCGAGGATGTCCTGGCTCAGCAGCACCTGTACCAGTTCCCGACCGCCGTCAGCGGCGTTGTGCCGGCGATCAACATTCCGGGCATCCCGACGGGCAAGCTGAAGCTGCCGGGCAAGGTTCTGGCCGACATCTATCAAGGCAAGATCACCAAGTGGAACGATCCGGCGATCGCCCAGTGGAACAAGGGTCTCAACCTGCCGAACCTGCCGATCACCGTCGTCCACCGTTCGGACGGTTCGGGCACGACCTTCATCTTCACGACCTATCTGTCGATGGCGTCGGCGGACTGGAAGTCGGGCGTTGGCGCCAATGACGCGGTCGAATGGCCGGTCGGCGTCGGCGGCAAGGGCAATGACGGCGTCGCCGCCCTGGTTCATGGCACTGCCGGTTCGATCGGCTATGTCGAATACGCCTATGTCATGAAGACGGGCATCACCTACGCCCTGGTTGCTTCGCACGACGCCACCTGGCCGCTGCCGACCGCCGCCGCCTTCAAGGCCGCGACCGCTGGCGCCGACTGGGCGCACGCTCCGGGCAACTATCTGATGATCGTCAATCAGCCCGGCGCCAACGCCTGGCCGATCTCGGGCGCGACCTTCGCCCTGGTGCACACGAACCCGACCGCCGCTGACGCTGCCAAGGTGGCGGGCGTGCTGAAGTTCTTCGACTACGGCTTCAAGAACGGCGACTTCAACGCCAACGACCTGCTTTACGTGCCGCTGCCCGCCTCGGTGAAAACCCTGATCCGCAAGCAATGGGCTGACCAGATCAAGGTGGATGGCAAGCCGGTTTACGTCTCGCCGAACAAGTAAGACCCGCTCCGGATCGCTTCGATCCGAGCCATGTCAAGACATGGGGCGGGGCCGAGATTTCGGCCTCGCCCCTGCCTCGTTTTATAAAGACTCTCCTCCGCCCGCCCTTGTTTATGACCGTTCTGACCGGTATAGGCAGGCGGCAGGAACCCACCAACCGGAACCGTCATCTCATGACCTCTGAAACGTCCGCTTCCGCTGTCTCCGCTGCCAACGGCGTCAAGGCGTTCAAGCCGCGCTTCGATCCGACCGACCCGATCTTCCGCTGGGTGTCGTTTGCCGCCGCCACTCTGCTGCTGGTGGTGCTGGCCGGAATCATCGGCTCTTTGGTGGTCGGCGGTTGGCCCGCCCTGTCCCACTTTGGAATCAAATTCTTTACCGACTCGTCCTGGAATCCAGTGACCGAGCAATATGGCGCGGCCGGTCCGATCGTCGGCACGATCATCTCCTCGGGTCTGGCCCTGGTGTTCGCCCTGCCGATCGCGGTCGGCGTTGCGGTCTATCTGACGCAGTTCTGCCCGCGTTCGCTGGCCCAGCCCCTGTCCACGGCGGTCGAGTTGCTGGCGGGCATTCCGTCCATCGTCTATGGCATGTGGGGTCTGTTCGTCTTCGCCCCCTTCTTCGCCGCCCATGTGCAACTGCCGCTGATGATGGCGGCCAAGCCCGGCTCGCTGCTGGAAAAGCTGACCGCCGGGGTGCCGAACGGCGCCAATGTCTTCACCGCCTCGGTCATTCTGGCCATCATGATCCTGCCCTATATGGCCGCCGTGTTCCGCGAACTGTTCCGCTCGATCCCGCCGCAGGTGCGCGAAGCCGCCTTCGGCCTGGGCGCAACCCCGTTCGAGGTGACGACCTCGGTGATCATCCCCTATGTCCAGAAGGGCATGATCGGCGTGATCATGCTGGGCCTTGGCCGCGCGCTCGGCGAGACGATGGCCGTGACCTTCATCATCGGCAATTCTCACCGCTTCCCCAAATCGTTGTTCGATTCGAGCGCCACCCTGGCCTCGACCATCGCCAACGAGTTCGCCGAAGCGACCACCGACATGCACACCTCGGCGCTGGTGGCGCTGGGCCTGGTGCTGTTCCTCATCACCTTCGCGGTTCTGGCGGCGGCGCGCGCGCTGCTGTCGTCGCAGCGTTACTAAGGGAGCCGGGATCATGAACCGCACCTTCCGCCGCAAGGCCGCCAATATTGTCTTCGTCTCGCTGTGCGTGCTGGCGACCGTGGTGTCGCTCGTCGCGCTGGGCCTGATCCTGTATTCGCTGTTCAAGAACGGCTTTGGCGCCATGAACCCGCACATCTTCACCATGGACACGCCCGCGCCCGACTCCGAAGGCGGCCTGCGCAACGCCATCTATGGCTCGATCATGATGTGCGGCGTCGGCATGATCATCGCCCTAGTCGTCGGCATTCTGGCCGGGACCTGGCTAGCCGAGATCGGCGGCGATACGCCCTATGGCCACGCCGTGCGCTTCCTCAACGACGTGCTTCTGTCGGCACCGTCCATCCTGATCGGCCTGTTCGTCTATGAACTGCTGGTCAAGCCGTTCCACGGCTTTTCCGGCTGGGCGGGCGCGGTGGCTCTGTCGATCCTGGCGACGCCGATTGTGACACGCACGACCGAGGACATCCTGAATCTGCAACCGAACGCCCTGCGCGAAGCGGGCATGGCTCTGGGCTCATCGCAATTCACCACCATCCGCAAGATCATCTGGAAAGCGGCGGGCGCAGGTCTGTTAACCGGCGGGCTGCTGGGCTTTGCGCGCATTTCGGGCGAGACCGCGCCGCTTCTGTTCACCGCGCTGAACAACCAGTTCTTTGAGGGCAATCTGGCCCATCCGATGTCGTCCCTGCCGGTCGTCATGTTCAACATGGCGCTCAGCCCCTACAGCGACTGGAACAAGCTGGCTTGGGCCGCCGCCCTGCTGGTGGCCGTCGCCGTCCTCATCGTCAACATCATCGGGCGCTGGCTGGCGCGCGAAAAGCAACAACATTAATCGGGCCACAGACACATGACCGACACCACGTCCCCCGACTTTCAAAGCGTGATCGTTCCGCCTCCGGCTGGCAGCCTTGTGCTTGAGGTCAAGAAGCTCAACTTCTTCTATGGCGCCAATCAGTCGCTGTACGGCGTCGATCTGCCGGTGAAGCGCAACGCCATCACCGCCCTGATCGGCCCGTCCGGCTGCGGCAAGTCCACCCTTCTGCGCACGATCAACCGCATCTATGACCTCTATCCGGGGCAGCGCGCCGAGGGCGAGATTCTGTTCGACGGCGAGGACATCCTGAATGGCAAGGTCGATGTCGCTTCCCTGCGCGCGCGCATCGGCATGGTGTTCCAGAAGCCGACGCCCTTCCCGATGTCGATCTATGATAATGTCGCCTATGGCGTGCGCCTGCACCAGTCGAAGTCCAAGGCCGAGATGGACGAACTGGTCGAATCGTCCTTGCGCAAGGCGGCGCTTTGGGATGAAGTCAAGGACAAGCTGCACAAGTCGGGCCTTGGCCTGTCGGGCGGTCAGCAGCAACGCCTGTGCGTGGCGCGCGGCATCGCGGTCAATCCGGAAATCCTGCTCCTGGACGAACCGGCTTCGGCGCTTGACCCGGTTTCGACCGCCAAGCTTGAGGACACGCTGGAGGAGCTGAAGCGCGACTATTCGATCGTGATCGTCACGCACAACCTGCAACAGGCCGCGCGCCTGTCCGACTATACGGGCTTCATGTTCCTCGGGAAGATGATCGAGTTCGGTCCGACCGAAGAGCTGTTCGTCAAACCGAAGGTCGATAAGACCGGTGAATATATCGGCGGCCGCTTCGGCTGATACGCCTCACCAGCGGGCAAAACAAAGAACCCGGCAGGTTATCCTGCCGGGTTCTTTGTTTCCTATTCCACGTACAGCACCCTCGGATCGGCCTCGAAGGTCGTGCCGTCCGTGCGGGTGGCGCGGGCCGACAGGGTATGCGTTCCGACGGTGAGCGAGCCCTTTGGGAAGCTATAGGTATATTGCAGCTTCGGCCAGTTGGGATCGTATTTCAACAGGTCCGGCGCGCGGTGCGTCGGCTCGTCGATGCCGTAATGGGCGTGGGCGACCACCTTGCCGTCCAGCAGCATATCGACGGACTTCACTCCCTTGGGATCGGCGGCCATGCCGTACTTGATTCCCGTATCGTTGCGTGAGATGAAGTCGCCGCGGGTCGGGTGGGCGATATAGAGTTGCGGCACGAACGGGCAGGGCGTCGCATCGACCTCTGCGTCGGTCAGCGGTGTGGCGCGCACCTTGGCGGTGTAAAAATCGATAGCCGTGCGATAGGGCGGCAGGGCCGTGATTCCCTCCTTTTCCGCCTCGCCAAAATCCTTGCATAGATTGGCGTAGAGCGCGATCTGCTCCGGCTCGTGATAGATGTAGGACGGCTCCAGCAGGGCCAGCACGACCGGCCCGCCCGCGTGATCATTCAACAGCGCCTGACGGTCAAGGCTCCAGTCATGCCGGGCCACCGAAAACATGCTGACATCGTCATAAGGATCGCCCAGCGTATAGACGCGCAGGTCGCGATGGCCGTCGGCGGGGAATTCCAGATGCACGGCGGCGATATGGCCATTGGTCGCGACGGCGGGCGCGGCGCCGAACCGAACCTGCGCGCGCGCCATCGCCTTGCGCAGCGGCGCGTCCAGCGCGGTCCAGTCCTCGTTTTTGAGGATGTTGTAGGCGCGCCAGCGCGAACTGAGCCTGGCCGAATTGTCGTAGAGAATCTGATAGCCGGTCGCCGCCACGCCGATCGCCAGACCGATCAGCGGCCCGGTGGCGATCAGGGCGGCGCGCAGGCGTCGGCTGTTCAGATTTTTCGCCGTATCGGCAAAGCGGATCAGCACGCCTGGAACCAGGGGCAGCATGGGGATGGCGGCCATAAACGGCCAGTGCGGCATGACCTTTTTGTTGACCGTGGCTTCGAGTGCGTAAAAGGCGAAGATCACCACGGTCTGCCAGGCCAGCAGGGTGTCGAACCCGCGTTCAGGGCGCGCGCCGTCCTCATCCTTTTTCGGCCACAGCGCATGCTTGACCGCGCCCCAGATGGCGATGAAGAACAGGGGCGTCCACACGCCGAACTGGGTTTCGATCAGGCTGAGGACGTGCTTGGGATCGGCGTCGTAATTGGGACGGCGGATGACGTGAAATTCAATCGCGGGCCAGCCTTCTGACGCATTGTAGAGGATGGCGGGCAGCAAACCGATGACGCCCAGCGCCGCTGTGATCCACACGCCCGGATGCGTCCAGAATTTGCGCCCGCGCGGCTCGGCCAGCATGAAGACCACAACCGCCAGGCCCGGCACGAGAAAGCGGAAGTGCACAAGTTGTCCGATACCGGCGCACACCCCGGCCCAGATCCACCATTTCAGGCTCGATTTTGTATCCGGCGTCTGCATGGCGCGCAGCAGGCAGCCCAGCATCAGGGCCAGCAACAGTTGCAACGCGCCTTCGGGGTAGAAGATGGTGCCATTCAGGCTGATGGCCGGGATCAGCATCGAGATGATCGCCGCCCAGATGGCGTTGCGCGCGCTGGTCACCGGTTTGGCCATGAACCAGACCGCCCACGGGATCGCCATGGCGATGGCGAGGGCTACGATCCGCAACGGCTCGACATGCCAGCCGAAAAGGGTTGTCACCAGCCGCGCCAGCCACGGAAAGCCCGCCGGAATGTCGGGATAGCCGAAGGCCAGATACTGGCCCGACACGACGAAATGGCTTTCTTCCCAGATGACGTGGCTGATCAGGCCGACGCTGAATTTCCAGATCAGCATGAAGACCCACAGGGCCAGGGCGGCTTGTTTCAGCCGGTTATCATCGCCGAAAAGCGGCTTCTGCGGCCCCGTCACGCTTGGCGCGGCGCCCAGTTCGTAAAAATCCTGCATAGCGTTGTTCCTATCCCGCTGTTCTTTTGACAGGCTGCGGGATCAAGGTAAAGGCTGCTACTTCGCGGGCGTCAAAAGGCCCATATCGCCGAGCCAGTCCGTCAGCCGCTGTGGCCAATCGCGCACAGTCTTATGATCGGAACGGTCGCCCATATTAAAGGCGTGCGGAACTCCGGCCATGACATGCCGCTCGAACGGCACGTCGGGGAAGGCGTCGTACAGACGCTCAATGGCGTCGGTGTCCGCCATGGCCATGCGGTCGGCGGAGCCGTTGAGCAGGAAGACCGGCGGCGGCGCGTGGTCGGTAAACGGAACAATGCCCAGCGGGCCGGGATAGATTTCGATCAGAAAATCCGGGCGGGCGTCGGTCCGGTCGATGGGATCGGCGGCGTTCGGATCGGTGGTCGGGGGATTGAAAGCCGCCATCGAGGTCAGTTCGCCGCCGGCGGAAAAGCCCATCACGCCGATGCGATGCGGATCGACGCCATAGTCGGCGGCGTGGGCGCGGACATAGCGGATGGCGCGCACGAGGTCGGCCTTGGCGTCGCCTTCGACGGAATAGGGCGAGCCTTTTTCCCTCGCCAGCACATATTTGAGCGCAAAGGCGGTGACGCCGATCCCAGCCAGATACTGGCCCGGCTGCTCGCCCTCGGCATGAAAGACAAGGTTCTGGTGACCGCCGCCGGGAACGACGATCACGGCGGTTCCGGTCGCCTTGCCCGCGGGCGGCGCAAAGACGGTCAGGGACGGATTGTTGATCGAACGCCACCACCAGTCGGCGTGTTGCTCAGGGATGTCACGACGCGACTCAAAACCGGGCTGGCCTTTGGCCCATAGCGGTATGACGGTTTCTGCTGAGGCGGGCGCCGCAAGGGCGAGCGCCAGCAAGGCGGCGATGATGGAACGCATGATATCCTCCCGGTTTATGATTTTGGCCGGTTTATGATTTTGGGAGGAGGCTAACCCGGAAATCAGCCCTTGACCAGTTCGCGCGTGGCGGCGGACACCGTATAGTCGGCGGCGACGCGCACGTCGCGCAGGTGGCGCACCTGACGGATCGATTCTTCGTAAAGCGGATGGGCCTTATAGGCGCGGAAATCTTCGATGGTGTCGAATTCGCCATAGACGACGATGTCGATATCGTTGGCGATCTGGTCGATCTTTTCGTTGTAAGCGACTTCGAGCAGCCGGGCCTGCGGGATCTGGGTCAGGACCGACAGGCCGCGATAGACGGCGTCGCGGTTGTCCGCGCTGGCGTTGAACATCACGATATGGCGGATCATGCAGGACTCGTTTCAGGCTTAACGTGTGCGCCTCACTTAAAGCCTGAGGCGACTTCGTCAAGCCCTATTCGGCGCAGCCATCGGGTCCGCAGACTGCGCCCGACGGTTCGGCTGGCGTCTCCGCTTGAATCTGACGCAAGGCGGCGGCGAAGGTCGCGACCGGTTGCGCGCCGGACAGGGCGTAGCGGTCGTCGAAGACGAAAAAGGGGACGCCATTGACGCCATGGGCGCGGGCCGTTTGTTCGTCCTGCGCCACCCTGGCCGTCAGGCTGGCGTCGGTCAGCGCCGCCGCCATATCGGGGCGCGTCAGCCCGACGTCTTCGCCGATCGCGAACAGGTTTTCACGATCAAATATATTCTCATTTTTTGAGAAATATGCGTCATACAAAGTGTTTAACAACGGAAATTGCAGGTTTTTTTCCGCCGCCAGGGCTAAAAGCACATGCGCATCGCCTGTATCGCCGATCAAGGTTCCTGAAAGCTGGAAATCAAGTCCAACCTGCGCGGCCATATCGGTAACGCGCTTCTGCTGGGCGTCGGCCTGAGCGCCGCGCAGACCGTATTTGCGCGCCAGCATGGTCTCGACCGGCTCCGGCGCTGCGTCCGGTTGCAGGCGGAAGGCGTGATGGACAATCTCGACCTCGGCGCCGGTCTGCGCGACCGCCTGATCAAGCGCCGCCTTGCCGATGGCGCAGAACGGACAGACGATGTCGGACCAGATGTCGATACGCATGCGAGCCTCCTTTTGCATGAACCGTATATATGGTGGTTACGGTTTATCGCAAGGCGCATCGCGCAGACGATCCCACCAGGAAAATTTGAGAATGAGCGTGCAGGCGGCGGCCAGTCCTGCCGTCAGCCAGAATTTCGGCATGGCGTGAATCACCAGGAAGATGGCCGAGGCGGTCAGAGCGGTCTGCCAGACGACGCCGATCAGCACGTTCATGACGTCGAGGCCGAAATCTCGATTGGGCTGGGCGTGCGGCTCGTCCTCGCGCAGCGCCGTCAGCACCGGCCCCCAGAAACCCCACGGGCGGGTCTGGCTGTAAAAGGTCTTGAGCGTTTCCATATCTGTGGCCGGAGTCAGGTAGGAACCGATCACCGCCACGAACAGACAGGCCAGCATCAGCCACGGAAAGGCGGCCAGACCGTCGATCTTCGCCACGGTCATCCACAGCGCCGCCACAACCCCGACCGTCATTGAGGCCGCATAGCCGGTCCCATTCAGTCGCCACCAGTACCATTTGACGATATTGGCGACCGTATAGCCGCCATAGAGGCCGGTGGTGATCCAGGTGATGACCTCGTTGAACGATTTGAGCTGCCAGCCGATAGCGGCGGCGATGACTGCGAACAGGAAGGCGGTCAGCCAGGCCAGCCGCACCAGGGTCTTCTGATCCGCGTCCGGCCTGATATATTTGCGGTAGATGTCGTTGACCACATAGGCGGGCGCGGCGTTGAGCGAGGCCGAATAGGTCGCCATGAAGGCCGAGAGCAGCCCCGCCAGGGTCAGGCCCAGCAGGCCGGGCGGCAGGAATCTGTGCACCACCCACGGCAGGATGGCGTCGAAATCGCCGGAGAAGGGTTTGCCCGCCGCTGCGGCCTGCGCCTGCATGTGCGTCCATTCCGGGCCGATAAAGACCACGGCCAGCACGGCGAGGCCCGCGATCATCAGATAGCGCGGAAACAGCAGCACGATATTGACGAAGCCGGAAATCTTGGCCGCTTCGCTGGGCGAGCGCGCCGATAGCAGGCGCTGCATGTCGTAATTCGGCGCCGGCCCCGCCATCGCCTTCAATATGCCCTGAAAGGTCATCAGCCCCATGAACAGGGCGAAGTAGGAATAGCCTTCGCTGTTGATCGTCGTGATGGCCGACGCGGCGATGACGCGGTTCTCAGGCTTGGCGGCGCGGGCGACGGCGTTCCAGTCGAGGTCGAGCTTCCAGCCGAAAAGCAGCGAATCCCAGCCATGCGGCACGGCGGCGCGAAGCATGTCGGCGCTCACCGTCGTCATGGCGATCCAGGCGATGGCGATGCAGACGACGAGCTTGATGAAGAATTGCAGAACCTCGGTCATCACCACCGAATACATGCCGCCCTTGACCGAATAGATGGTGGTCAGGGCCACCACGATCAGGCCGTAGAGCTTGTCATTGACCTCCGGGTCGGCAGACAGCCGCCACGGCGCGAATTCGGCCACCAGCTTGCCGATGCCCAGAAAGCCGTAAGCCAGCATGCCGACCACCATGATCAGGGCGAAGATGACATTGATCAGGTGCGAGGCGCGCGCGCCGGGGCCGTCGCCGAAGCGGAAGGTCATCCATTCCGCGCCCGTCAGTCTGCCCGAACGGCGCAGCCAGACGGCCAGAAACACCATCAGGAAGATCTGGTTGAACACCGGCCACAGCCACGGGATGAAGACCGACTTCAGGCCATAGACGACCAGCAGGCCGACCATCCACATGGTGCCGCCGACATCGAACATGCCCGAGGCATTGGAAAGGCCCAGCACGTACCAGGGCAGGCGGTTGCCGGCGAGGAAATAGTTGGACAGGCTGCCCGACGACAGTTTCGACACCCAGAAGCCAAGCCCTAGGGTCAGGATCAGATACCCGGTGATAATCGCCAGGTCGATGGGGTTGAGGGTCATGGTTTCCTGCCTGTTTTATGGTTTTATCAGCCCAGACGTTTGACGAGTTCGAGCATGGCGCGGCCATTATGGTATGGGCATTTCCACAGGCTGAGAAGCGCCTGTGGCGGACGCTTGGCGTCGCGCGCATACCAGGTCCATTCACGGCCTTGAGCAGCGCCATAGCCGGATTTTATGCGCGCCCACAGACGCAGGGCGGCGTCGGCATAGGCCTTCTCGCTGGTCATCTGAAACGCATTGACGAAACCGACCAGTCCTTCGGCCTGTCCCCACCATTCGCCGTCCGCGTCGAGGCGACCGTCGAAGCCGCGCTCATAAGCGATCCCGCCGTGGTCCAGCACGCCCTGCTCCAGCGTCGCGCGGGCCAGGGCCAGCACATGCGGCCTGGCGCGCGCGATCAGGGCTGGATCGTCCAGTGTCTCGACGGCCTCCCATAACAGCCAGCTCGCCTCGATGTCGTGGCCGTAGGAGATGGCCTCGGTGCGGTCGGTCCAGTCCATGTCGAAGAACAGCCGCAAATGCCCGTCTGAACCCATGAAACGGTCGATAAACACCTCAATCGCGCGGCGCAGCGCTACTTGCGTCGCCGCGTCGGGCGCGACCTGATGCAGGCGGGTATAGGCTTCCAGCACATGCAGGTGGGTGTTCATCGTCTTGGGCGCGTCCATATCCTTATCGGACAGGCGCGGGTCGTTCACGGCGGCCCAGTCGCGCGTCAGGGCTTCGATATAACCGCCGCGGTCGGCATCCCAAAAGCGCGTCTCGATCAGGTCACGCATGGCGCGCGCCGTCGCCAGCGCCGCCGGATCGTCCGTCGCGGCGTAATGTTCGGCGAACCCGTAAAGCGCGAAGGCCTGCGCATAGGCCTGCTTTTTCGTATCGCGCGGTCGGCCCTGCGCGTCGACCGTCCAGAAGACGCCGCCATGCTCTTTATCGAGCAGATGCGCCTTCAGATAATCCGCCGCGCGCTGCGCCGACGCCGTCCCGCCAGCGGCGGCAAAGAACCACAGCATGCGCGCATTGAGGATCGCCGCCTTGGGCGCACCGGGGACAGGCTGGCCGGAGGCGTCGATTTCACCGTAAAAGCCGCCGCTTGGATCGGGCGCATTTTCCGACCACCAGCGCAAAATGGCGTCAGCCTCAGCGCGCGCCTCCTGTCGAAAGATGTCGAGCGCGGGTTTCATCGCGCCATAAAGGCTTCATTTTTGGCGATCAGATCGAGACGTTGCGCAACGCACGCCGCCGAGGTCAGCGGGTCCGGCGGCGTGTTCAGGCAGTAATCGACCAGTTGCGCCACCGTCGAGGTCGCCACATGCAGCCTTGTGTCCGATGAGGCGTAATAGATGAAGATGCGGCCCTGATCCTCGATCCAGCCATTGGAGAAGACGACGTTCGACACATCGCCGACGCGCTCCTCGCCCTGCGGCGCAATCAGGTGGCCGCCCGGCGCATGGGTGACGATCCACGGGCGCTTGAGGTCGGTCATGAACAGGTACAGCACATAGCGCAGGCCCGCCGCCGTATTGCGCACCCCGTGCGCCAGATGCAGCCAGCCGCGATCGGTGCGGATCGGCGCCGGACCCTGGCCGTTCTTGACCTCCTTGATCGTGTGATAGACCTTGTTGTCGACGATGGTTTCCGTTTCGATGACCGCATGGGCCATGTCGTCGCAAAGGCCCCAGCCTATGCCGCCGCCGGAGCCGACCGAGATAAAGCCGTCTTGGGGGCGGGTATAGAGGGCGTACTTCCCATCCACGAATTCAGGATGCAGCACGACATTGCGCTGCTGGCCCGAACGTGTTGTCAGATCGGGCAGGCGTTCCCATGCCGCAAGGTCTTTCGTGCGCGCAATGCCGCATTGCGCCACGGCGGCGCTGAGATCGTGCGGCTGGTTCATATCCTTGCGCTCGGTGCAGAACAGGCCGTAGATCCAGCCGTCCTCATGCCGGGTCAGGCGCATATCGTAGACATTCGTATCCGGCTCGTCCGTCTGCGGCAGGACCACCGGGCGCGGCCAGAAACGGAAATTATCGACCCCGTTCGGGCTTTCGGCCACCGCGAAAAACGATTTGCGGTCGTCGCCCTCGACACGCGCCACGACGACATAACGGCCATCGAACAGCAGCGCGCCTGCGTTGAAGACGGCGTTGATTCCCATCCGCTCCATCATGAACGGATTGGTTTTCGGATTGAAATCGTAGCGCCATTCCAAAGGCGCATGGGCGGCGGTCAAAACCGGATGCGCATAGCGTTGATAGACGCCGTTCGTATCGGTCGTCGGCGCATTCGGCAGATTCAACAACGCGGCATGCGTTTTTTGTAATCGCGCCAGTCTTTCGCGCGCATTCCCGTCCATGATCGTCCTCCTGAGCGCATTGGCTTATCCGTCCACGTCGCCGCAATTAAGTAAAATTGATTTATTAATTGAGCAAGGCCGTTTGCGGTCCGCCAACGAAAAAGTTTACCGGGAAGATCGCCGACGCCCCTTGCGTTTGGTTACTTTATAACATATGTGAGGGCGCACGGATCGCAGCGAGGAGAGAGCATGCCCGCGCCCGAAGCGCCTCACAAGAGCAGATGGCTGGATTTCGCCTCAGTCGGCCTGTCCGGGCTATGCGTCGTGCATTGTCTGGCCCTGCCGCTGCTGGCGGCGGCCTTGCCGCTGGCCGGAACCCTGGCCGATGCGCCGTGGGTGCATCCGCTGCTGGTGCTGATTGCGGCCCCGCTCAGCCTGTGGGCGATCCAATCGTCGCGCGCCTGGCGTAAGGTTCCGGTGGTCGGGCTGATCTTGGCCGGTCTGGCCCTTCTGGCTCTGGCCGCCTTTGTCCCGGCTCTGGCCGATCTGGATACGACTCTGACTGTAATTGGCGCCCTCGCCATCGCCTCGGCGCATGTGGTCAACTATCTGTCTGGCGCGCGTCATACGCACAGCGAGGATTGCGCCTGCGAAGTCGCGGGCGAATAGCCGCCTTTTTTGCGCCGCAAACATTGGCGAGTGCGGTCAGCGGTCCTATATAGGGACACATTCTAGCCGCATCCCGGAATTTGCCATGAGTTCTCAGCCCGCGCCCGCCAGGACCACGCAGCCGCCCGTTCAACCTCAATATACGGCCCCGATGCTGAAATCCAAGGCGAAGGCGTCCGAGACGCTGGCCTTTCTCAAACCCTATCTGTGGCCGTCCGACCGCCCCGATCTGAAGATGCAGGTGGTGTGGGCCTTGCTGGCCATGCTGGTGGGCAAGCTTCTGACGGTGGCGACGCCGTTCGCCTACAAATGGGCGACCAACGCCTTTGCGTTGAAAGGCGCCGCCGCGCCGGGCTTCTGGTCGCTGATCATGGCCTCGCCGATCATTCTGGTGCTGGCCTATGGCGTGGCGCGCATGTTCTCGCAGGTGTTCAACAATATTCGCGACGGCATGTTTTCGGCGGTCGGGCAGCATGCAGTGCGGGGCCTGGCCAACCGCGCCTTTGTCCACCTGCATAATCTGAGCTTGCGCTTCCACCTGCAACGCCGCACCGGCGGTTTGTCGCGCGTGATCGAGCGCGGCAAGACCGGCATCGAAACCATTATCCGCCTGACCATGATGGTCGGCATACCGACCGTGGTCGAGTTCGCCCTGACCGCGATCAGCCTGTGGGCGCAGTTCGACCTGATCTATGTCGCGGTCGTGGCGGTGACGGTCGTGGTCTATGTCTGGTTCTCCATCGTCGCCTCGAACATGCGCATCTCGATCCGCAAGGAGATGAACGAGGCCGACAGCGACGCCATGTCCAAGGCGGTCGATTCGCTGTTGAACTTCGAGACAGTCAAATATTTCGGCAATGAGGCGCTGGAGCGCGGCCGTTACGACCGCGCCACCGCCATGTACGAAAAGGCGGCGATCAAGACCTACACCTCGCTGGCCTGGCTCAATATCGGTCAGGCGGTGATCTTCTCGATCGGCATGGTCACGGTGATGCTGATGAGCGCCTGGGAGGTTGCGCACGGCACCAAGACCATCGGCCATTTCGTGCTGGTTAACGCCTTCATGATGCAGCTCGCCATTCCGCTCAACTTCATCGGCACGCTGTATCGCGAAATCTCGACCGGCCTGATCGACATGGAATCGATGTTCAAGCTGCTGGACGAGCCCGCCGAGGTTGTCGATGCCGATGAGGCCCGCGATTTGATCGTCACCGACGGCGCGGTCAGCTTCAAGGATGTGGTCTTTTCCTACGATCCCGACCGTGAAATCCTCAAGGGCGTGTCGTTCGACGTGCCGGCGGGCAAGACGGTGGCGATTGTCGGGCCGTCGGGCGCGGGTAAATCGACCATTTCGCGCCTTCTGTTCCGCTTCTACGACGTCAAAGGCGGCGCCATCGAGATCGACGGTCAGGACATTCGCGGCGTGTCGCAGGCCAGTTTGCGCAAGGCCATCGGCATGGTGCCGCAGGATACGGTGCTGTTCAACGACACCATCGCCTACAATATCGGCTATGGCCGCTATGGCGCCTCGCGCGAAGAGGTCGAGGCGGCCGCGGACCGCGCGCAGATTTCGGGCTTTATCGCCACGCTTCCCAAGGGCTATGACACTGAGGTGGGCGAACGCGGGCTGAAGCTGTCGGGCGGCGAGAAGCAGCGCGTCGCGATTGCGCGCACGCTTTTGAAGGCGCCGCCGATCCTGATTCTGGACGAGGCGACCTCGGCGCTCGACACCCATACCGAGCGCGAAATTCAGGCCTCGCTCGATGATGTGTCGAAGAACCGCACCACGCTGGTGATCGCGCACCGGCTCTCCACCGTCGTGAACGCCGACGAAATTCTGGTGCTCAAGGACGGCGTGGTGTCCGAACGCGGCAAGCACGCCCAGCTCATGAAGCTGAACGGCCTCTACGCTTCTATGTGGGAGCGTCAGCGCGCCGCCGACGACGCCAGAGAGGCGCTGGCCAAGGTGACGGCGGAGGCTGAATAGTCCCCGGCGTGGGCAGGACGGTTCATCGCCGCGCCGATAAAGCAGGCGACCACAAGAGCCACAGGCATCATGGCGCCCAGCAGCGCCTTTGACAGCATCGTCTTCATAACAAAATCCCTCTCACCGTAAGATGAGAGGGATTTTGCCGTGCAACAGACCAGGTTCGCGCTACGATTCTGGTCGGGGGATTGCAAAAAGCCGGTAAGTCCGGTCTTACATCGACGAGGTCGACGTCGTGGTCGTCGTCGTCGTGGTCATGGCGTCGGCGGATGCGCTGTCGGACATGGCCATATCGGACATGGCGCCGCCCGTATCGGCGGGCGCCATTTCGGAGGTCGTCGTTTCGCTGGTTGTCGTCGTTTCGCTCGGCTTGGAGCAGGCGCTGGCGCCCAGGCATAAAGCGGCGGCGGTCAGCGGCAGAAGCATCTTGGCGGAAATCTTGATCATGGTCCCTCTCCTTCACAAACAGGTGAAGCGGGACTATGGCCAAGCCGATATAGGGAAGCTTTGCGGATGCCGCCCGCTAAACATAAAAAAGTGGTAAGTAGGAATCAGGCCGCTGTCCAGCCGCCGTCAATGCTGAGGGGGGCGCCGTTGATCGACTTGCCCGCGTCGGAGGCCAGGAAGACGGCGAGGGCGGCGATGTCCTCGACCGTGACGAACTCCTTGGTCGGTTGCGCGGCCAGAATCACGTCCCTGATCACCTGTTCGCGCGTCATATTGCGCGCCTTCATGGTGTCGGGAATCTGCTTATCGACCAGAGGCGTATGCACATAGCCGGGGCAGATGGCGTTGCAGGTGACGCCGTGCTCGGCGCCTTCCAGCGCGATGGTGCGGGTGAAGCCCAAAAGCCCGTGCTTGGCCGAGACATAGGCCGATTTGAACGGCGAGGCGACCAGGGCGTGCGCCGAGGCGATATTGATGATCCGGCCCCACTTTTTCGCCTTCATCGCCGCGAAGCTCAGGCGCACTGTGTGGAAGCTGGCGGTCAGGTTGAGCGCGATGATCGCGTCCCACTTCTCCGGCGGAAAGTCCTCGACCGGCGCGACGTGCTGGATGCCTGCATTGTTGACGAGGACATCGACGCCGCCCAGGGCCTCGCACGCCTTGATCATGGCTTCGATCTCGGCGGGTTTGGTCAGGTCGGCGCCGCTGTAAAGCGCTTTGACGCCGTAATCCTTTTCAAGACCCGCGCGCTCGGCCTCGATGGCGTCGGCGTCGCCGAAGCCGTTGATTAAGATGTTCGCGCCTTGCGCGGCCATCGCCTTGGCGACGCCGAGGCCGATGCCGCTGGTCGAACCGGTGATCAGCGCCGTCTTTCCTGACAAGCTCATGGTAAAATTCCTGATATGTAAGACGTTTCGGGGAGGGAGAAACGGGTAGGCTTTAGTCCTTTAGTCCTTGGGCGTATCGCCGCCGGTCGGATGGGCGTGGCGCGCGGCGATGTTCAGCGCCTGCTGGCCGCATTGCTCGACGAAATGCATGGTGGCGGCGGTGCGGTCCTGACCGTATTTCAGGCAGGTCTCGGCCCAGCGCTTTTGCAGGTCCGCCAGGGCGACCGCGTCCTGCGTCGTCGCGGCGGCGTTCATCAGGTCGAGCGCCTCGCGCGTGAACTTGCCGGTGTCTTCGGCGTAACGATGCGAACTGGTCGAGATCATTTCGATCAGATTGATCAGGCTGCGCGCCGCCAACTGGCTTTGCGCCTCCATCAGCTTCAGGCCGCTTTCAAACGGGGAGGGTGATGACGTCATGCGATGCCTCCGCAGGTTACCGCAGACCCTAGCCGGTCAGCCTGTCGAAACTATGGCCGAAACGTCGCCGCCGCAATGCAAAAACGCTTAATTGATGATAATGGAGCCCAGCAGCACCTTGGCGCCCGTAACGCCCAGAATCCGGTCGGTCGCGGCCTGCAACTGCGCAGCGACATAGCCGGTGTCCACCAGCGAAGTTCGGTTCAGATTGCCGGCATAGCCCTGCAAAACCGTGACATAAGCGTCCTGCAGGCGCGGGACATAGAGTTTGATCTGCGCGACCAGTTTCGGATTGTCGCTGTAAAGACCCATATCGACGCTCATCACGCCGTGCCGCAGGCGTCCGGCGTCGGTGAAGACGGTGATGGTCGGAAACTGGGTGTACCCCACGCCGCCGCCCTTCTTCTTGGCTTCTGACGCCAGGGCGGACCCGGCGGGCGCAAGACTGGCGGCGAGACCCAGTGCGGACGCCAGGCGAAATGCGTGAAAAAAGAGGCTGCGACGATTCATAAGCTCATTCTGGCTGATGGGACGTTAAGGCGGCGTTTATAATGGAAAACGGAAAATTAACTACAAAAATCAGTTACTTGATCAACAACACATTAAGGGGTTGCGGTTAGGCTGGACCGGCCAGTCATGGGGGTTGGCGTCGTTTTTCTTTTCGCATCTGATGACCGTGTTGTCGACTCCGCTCCAGCGCCTGCGGCGCAAACTCGATCCAGCCATCGTGCCGGTCCTGGTCGTTGAGGATCACGACGCGTCGCGCCGTCTGGTCATGGAGCTGCTGCGCGCCTCCGGTTTCAACAATCTCTATTTCGCCCGCGACGCTGAACAGGCGATTGAGATGATCGCCGCGCATCCGCCCGATCTGATGATTCTGGATTGGAACCTGCCCGGCATGTCGGGCGTCGAACTGACGGAAAGCATACGTCACGCCGCCCTGACCGGCGATCCGCGTTTCCCCAATCCGCAGACGCCCATCGTCATGCTGACGGCGCGGCAGCGTGCGCGCGACGTCGATCAGGCGCGTCTGGCCGGAGTGGATGAATTCGTCGTCAAGCCGTTTTCGACCGCCTCCCTCTTACGCGCCGTGGTCAGCGCTTTAACGCGCCGCCGCCGTTTCATCGCCGCAGAGACCTATGCCGGTCCCGATCGCCGTCGGCGCAAGGCGGCGTCGCACCCCGGCCTGGGGCGCCGCGCCGGCGACATTCCGGTCAGCGGCAAACCGCATACGGATGCGCGCGCGACGGCGACCGATGAGGTCAAACGCCTGCGCGAACGGTTGGGCGATAAGGGCGCTCTGGACCGCAAGGCGGTCAATACGGCGGTGACGCGCCTGATCGCCAGTCAGACAGCGGCCCACGATCTACGCATGCGGCTGATCGAGCGGGCGGCGGCGTCGCTGAATCAGTATGTGCGCCTGTTCGGCCAGAAGGCCGAGCCCGATGTGCTGGACGTGCATTTCGACGCCCTGATCCAGCGTGGCGACATGCCGCCCGATGCGCAGGCTGAGGCGCTTGAGATCGTCCATCATCTCGATACGCTGGTGGCGCGCCGCAGCGTCCAGAAGCGGGCGCGCGCCTGATGGCGGGGGATTTTGACAGGACCGGCGGCGCCAGCGCCCGCGACGTGCGCAATCTGGGTCATTTAAGCGCCACCGCCTCGACCTCGCGCGTGCTGAACCTGTCGCTGGTCCACCTGACCAGCGGACTGGACAAGGACTATCTCACTAAGCCGTTCTTCCGCGACACGCAGATGAACAAGGCGATCCTGATCAAGCACACCCTGCGCGCCAATGAACGCGACCTGTTCCTGCGTCAGCGCCGCACCGCCACCAAGGTCGTGCTGCCGTTCGATCCGAACGATCTGAAGCTGGGCGGCCAGTCGGTTCTGGTCGGGCAGAACGGCTTCGATCTGTTCTGTCGTTCGCATTTCCGCACCGATGACGCCTCCGGTCATCCTGACGTGCAGGTGCTGCGTTTGCTCGACGCCCTGCCGTCGCTCGATCCCTTCCTGGTGCGCGAACATTTATCGCGCCACGGCTTCAAACCGGCGGCCTGTTATCTGAAGATTTCGCCCTATGACGTGCAGCGCATGGTCGGCTTCGCCAATAGCGAGATCGAACAACTGGTGCGCGTCGCCTTTTCCGACGTTATGGGCGGCGAGGCGGCGGGCAAGCTGACGGGCAAGATCCTGTCGAACGAACTGGACGCCGAACTGCGTCCGTTGATGACCACGCTGAACATGAGCGAGGCGGAGTTTTCCGACGGCATCTTTTCCTGGCGCGGTTTTCTCTATTTCAAATGGCGTCAGACCGGCCTGCGCGAGGAGATGCGGCGCGTGCTGGAGGCCCTGTCGAATTATCAGCCGTCAGGCGGCTGCGACGAAGCCCTGCGCGACTATTTCCGCGAGGCGCGTCCGCGTCTGGCCAAACGCATCATTGAGGCGGTCGCCCATACCGGGCGCGTGCTCGCCATCTATGACGAAGCCTATCACGCCCTGATCCGTGGCCGCGATCCGGGCCCGTTCCGCCGCTTTCTGCTCGATGGGCCGAATCTGTTTTACGAACTGGGCGAGTGCATCGGCATTCTCAGCCATATCAGTTCCTTCTGGGATTATCGCGTCACGCAGGCGCAGAACGGCCAGGGCCAGAACCTCGGCCTGAGCGCGATCGACTATGGCGACATCCTGATGGATTTTGAGGACGCTCTGGCGCTGGTCGCCCGTTATAATGAAGGCCGCGCGGCATGAAGCATACCCAGCCGATCCCCGCCGTCACGGCCCTGACCAATGACAGCGACTTTATCTCGGTGCGCGAGATCCGCAATCTCGGCCACTTAAGCCGCACCTGGGCCAGTTCGCGCGTGCTCAACCTGGCTAAGCTCTATATCGCGTTTCACGAAAACCCGAATTATCGCGACAAGCCTTTGTTCGAGAATTCCGGCTTGAATCGCGCCCTGATCCTCAAGCACACGCTGCGGCTGGATGAGCGCCACCTGTTTCCGGGCGGACGCCAGACCGTGACCAAGGTTATCCTGCCCTACGATCCCTATGATCTGCGTCTGGGCGGGCGCTCCTTCTTCTTCCGTCAGAGCCGTTACGAAGAACTGATGCGGTCCTATCTCGGCATCGAGGACGTCGGGCGCAACCGCGACGCCAAGGTCTTGAGCTGCATCGACAACCTGCCCTCGCTCGATCCGTTCCTGCTGCGCGAACACCTCAACAAGGCCGGGTTTCAGCCGTCGGGCGTCTATTTTCAGATCTCCGCCTCCGACCTGAAGTCGATGGCCGCCTTTACGGCGCAGGAAATCGAGAACCTCGTCAATGTCGCCTTCGGGCAAAAGCGTGGCAAGGGCGCGGCCAAGCTGGGCAACCGCATCCTGTCCGACGAACTGCACAAGGATCTCGATCCTTTGCGCGAAACCCTGCGCATGGACGATGAGGCGTTTCAGGAAGGCATTATGTGCTGGCGCGGCTTCCTCTATTACAAATGGCGGCATCGCGAATTGCAGGCCGGGGTGCGCGAGGTGCTGAGCGGTCTGGGCGCCGTCAGGCCGCGCGCCAAGAGCAGCGACGCCACCGGCCTTTATCTGCAAAAGGCCGTGCCGCGCGTCGCCCGCGCCATCGCCGCCGTGCTGAACGATGCGCGCATCACCCTTGGCGAATATGACGAGGTCTATAAGGCGCTGGCCAATCGCCGCGACCCGGAGCCGTTTCGCCGGTTTCTACGCTACGGCTCTACCCTGTTTGTAGAACTGGGCGAGAAGATCGGCACGCTGGACCATATTGTCTCCTTCTGGCGCTTCCGCATGGCGCGCACCCTGCGCAAGGGCGCGCGCGCCCTGCACGACATCGAATATGCCGACATCCTGATGGATTTCGAGGCCGGGCTGATCCAGTCGCTGCAAAAGGGCCGCCAGCCCTGAGCAGCTTATTTATCCATCAGCTTTTCGGACAGGTAGGTGAATTCCAGCGCATAGCGGCGGGCGCGTTCCTGTAAATTCGCCGCCGCGGCATGGCCGCCTTCGGTGTTTTCATAATAGTAGAAGGGCAGGCCCATATCCTCGAATAGGGCGGCCATCTTGCGCGCATGCACGGGGCCGACGCGATCGTCCTTGGTCGAGGTCTCGAAGAAGGGCTCAGGATAGGCGACGCCCGCCTTGACATTGTGATAGGGCGAAATCGAGCGCAGGAAGGCGCCTTCGACCGGATCATCGGGATTGCCGTATTCGCCCTCCCACGACGCGCCCGCCGCCATGTGGTTGAAATTGACCATGTCGAGCAGCGGCACCTGGATCACCACCGCATTCCACAGGTCGGGCCGCTCGGTCAGTTGCACGCCCATCAACAGCCCGCCGTTCGAGCCGCCCATAATGCCAAGGTGCGGCGTCGAAGTGATCTTTTTGGCGATCAGGTCTTCGGCGACCGCCTGGAAGTCGTCATAGATGCGCTGGCGGTGGGTTTTCAGGCCCGCCTCATGCCATTTCGGCCCGAACTCGCCGCCGCCGCGGATATTGGCCAGCACATAGGCGCCGCCCTTTTCCAGCCACAGCTTGCCGATCGAGGCCGAATAGGACGGCTGCATCGACACCTCAAAACCGCCATAGGCGTAGAGCAGGGTCGGGGTCGAGCCGTCCAGCTTGATGTCCTTGCGCGCTACAAGGAAGTAGGGCACCTGCGTGCCGTCCTTCGAGGTCGCCCAGAACTGCTGCACCTGCAAGCCCTTGGCGTCGAAGCGTTCGGGGCTGGATTTGATCTTTTCGATTTTACCCGTGGCGGCGTCGGCGCGATAGAGGGTCGAAGGCTCCAAAAAGCCTTCGGAAAAGACGAACAGGTGGTCGCTTTCGTCATCGGTCGAACTGACCGACAGGGTCGAATTTTCCGGCAGGTCGAGCTTAAACGACGACCAGCCTTTCGGGCTGAAATCGAAGCTGCGCACCTCGCCGGTTACATTGGACAGGATGGACAGGATGAGGCGGTTCTTCGTCTGGCTGACGCTTTCGACCGACTGGTGTTCATTGGGCATGAACAGCACCGTCGGCTCGACATGGACCGGATCGGCCAGGGCGCTCTTCAGGTCGAAGGCGATGATGGCGCCGTTGTGGAATACCGTCCCCTTGGCCGAGGTCCAGTCGGACTTGAGCTGATAGACGGCCTGCCCCTTATAATAGGCGTCGAAGCTGGCCGTGGTCGGGAAGGGCAGGACGACCTTTTGGCCATTGGGATAAAAGGCCTGCTCGGTATTGAAAAAGTCGAGGCCGCGATAGGAGGTGTCCATCACATACTGGCCGTCGATATCGCGCAGCACATTGCGACCGGCGGAGACGTCGGCCTTGTCGCCGCGGAAGATCTCGACCGCCTGATCGAGGCTCTGGCCGCGCTTCAGCGCCTTGGTGATATAGGCATAGCCCGACGCGGTCACATCGCCCGGCGTCCATTCGCGCGTGACATAGATCGTGTCGGCGTCGCGCCAGGTCGCTGACTGCTTGCCTTCGGGCAAGGTAAAGCCGTCCTTGACGAATTCGCGTTTGGCGATGTCGAATTCGCGCACCACATCGGCGTCCTTGCCGCCGTCGGACAGGCTGACCAGACAGCGATTATAGGCGGGCGGCAGGCAATCGGCGCCATGGAACACCCAGGTCTTGCCCTCGGCCTTGGACAGGGCGTCGAGATCGAGGATGGTCTCCCATTTCGGCTGGCCGGACTTATACGAGTCCCACGTCGTGCGCCGCCACAGGCCCTGAACATGGGTTCCGTCCTGCCAGAAATTGTCGATCATGCCGCCATGCGCAAAACCCGGTGAGGCGATGCGGTCGCTGGCTTGCAGGATTTTCAGCATCTCGGCCTGGGCGGGCGCGAAACGCGGGTCTTTTTCCAGCGCATCGAAGGTCGCCTGATTGTGCGCCTTGACCCAGGCCAGCGCCTTGTCGCCTTCGACATCGTCGAGATAGTCGCGCGGATCGGGCGCGTCTTTTGCGGCTATATTGGGATTGGAGGCGACCTGTTTGGCCACCGTGGTCATCTGAGTCTGAGCAAAGGAGGGCATAGCCGCCACCGTAGCCAGCGCCGTGGCCATCATCAAGTTGTTCAGAAATACGCCGCGCATGTTCGCCCCGCCTTAGCGTTATAAGATACGGTTGAAACTAAACGGTTTGCAGGCGCTGACAAGGGCGTGCGGATTACAAAATCGTCATGTTGGCGCGAGGTTCATAAAAGTACTTTACATTTTAAAGTTCTTTCTATATTCAGAATCCATCATCATCTGTCGCTGGAAAGGCGCACCTCATGTCCACCTTGCAAAACGAACTCGACTATCTGAAGGGCCTGGCCGAATCCGGCGCGCGCGGGCCTTTGCGCAACGGTTCGACCCTGTTCTGGGCCGGTCTGCTGTACGGCCTGGCCTCTATCGGACAGTACGCCATGATGCGCGGCTGGCTGCCCGCATCGGGGCTCATGAGCCTGTTCATCTGGTTCGGCGCCAGCCTGCTGTTCGCGGTGATCGCGACCGTACTGCGCATCAACTGCCCGCCTTCGACCGGCGGCAAGACCAACCGCTATGCCTATTCGGCCTGGGCGGCGATCGGCATCGCCATTGTCGCCTTCATCGCCTGCGTGGCGATCATCGCCTACCGCATGCACGACTTCGAACCCATGTCCTATCTGCTGGCCCCGGCCATTCTGATCTTCTACGGCATAGGCTGGGCGGTCAGCGCGCTGGTTTCGGGCAAGGGATGGCTGCGTCTGGTCAGTTTCGGCAGCTTCCTTGGCGCGCTGGGTCTGGCGGTTTTGGCGGGAGCGCCTGAGCAGCTTCTGGCCTATGCGGCGGCCCTGTTCGTGCTGGCCATGTTGCCGGGTCTGGCCCTGATGCGCGAGGCGCGCCAAAATGGATGACGATTTCTCCATCGAGGCGCTCGACGATGTGATCCACGGACGGTTAAGGCTGGGCGTCATGGCCTTCCTGTCCACCGCCGAGGCTGCTGATTTCACCACCTTGAAGGCGCGGCTCAACGCCACGGACGGCAATCTGTCGGTGCAGTTGCGCAAGCTGGAGGAGGCCGATTACGTCACGATCGACAAGGCCTTTGTCGGCAAAAAGCCTCAGACCACGGTGCGTTTGACCGATAGGGGTCGCGCCGCCTGGCTCGGCTATCTGGAGGCCATGCGTAAACTGGTGGCGCCGGAATAGACCTTGTGGCCTCACAACAAAGATATTTGCATTTGAAACCATATCGGCGCATCCTGATGAAAAAGCAGGAGCGCCCTTATGCAAACTATGGATGAGGTCAAACACGGCATTGTCGGCGGCTATGTGCCGGAGCGGCCGGACTGGATCGTGCCGCAGAACTGGGACGCCTACACGCCCGAAGAGCATGGCGTCTGGAAGACCCTGTTCGAGCGCCAGATCAAGCTGGTTCCGGGCCGCGCCTCGCAGCACTATCTCAACGGCATGAACGATCTGCCGATCGGACCGGATGCGATCCCCAACTTTGACGACCTGTCCGAGGCCCTGATGCGACGCACCGGCTGGCAGGTGGTGGCGGTGCCGGGCATGGTGCCGAACGACGTCTTTTTCGATCATCTGGCCCATCGCCGCTTCCCGGCGGGGCAATTTATCCGCACGCCCCGCCAGCTCGATTACCTTCAGGAGCCGGACGTTTTTCATGACATTTTCGGCCATGTGCCGATGATGATGAACCCTGTCATGGCCGACTTCATGCAGGCCTATGGCGAGGGCGGCCTGCGCGCCATGAAGCTGGGCGTGCTGGACCGCATGGCGCGGCTCTACTGGTACACGACCGAGTTCGGCCTGATCGAGGAGGGCGACGATATCCGCATCTTCGGGGCGGGGATTCTGTCCTCCTTCACCGAGACGCGCTTTGCGCTGGAAAGCCCGTCGCCGAACCGCATCGGCTTCGACCTCAGGCGCGTCATGCGCACCCATTACCGCATCGACGAATTTCAGGAAAACTACTTCGTCCTGCCATCGCTCGATACGTTGTTCGATCTGGTCCATACCGACTTCGCGCCGATCTATGCCGAACTGGCCGCGCAGGACGACATCCAGCCGCCGGCGATCCTGCCTGAGGACAAGGTGTTTACCCGCGGGACGGGCGCGTATCACCGCGCCTTGTCGGCATAAAGGACGTCAATCCGCCGCGCAGACATCCAGGCCCTGCCGGTCCACGACGCGGGCGCGGGACTGGATGCGGCCGGAGCGTTTGCCGCCCCTGGCCTTCCATGACAGAGGTTTGGGCAGAATAGCGGCCAGTTTCGCGGCCTCGGCGGGGCTGAGCGTCTTTGCCGAATGGCCAAACCAGTATTGCGACCCGGCCTCGGCGCCATAGACGCCCGGCCCCATCTCGATCGAGTTGAGATAGACCTCCATAATGCGGTCCTTGGACCACATATGCTCGATCAGGAAGGTGTACCAGACCTCGAAACCCTTGCGCACCCAGGAGCGGCTCGGCCACAGAAAAACGTTTTTCGCCGTCTGCTGCGAAATGGTAGATGCGCCGCGCTTTTTCTTATGCGTGGCGTTATAGGCTTCGGCCTTCCTGATCGCGTCATAGTCGAAACCGTCATGGGTGCAGAATTTCGCATCCTCGGAAGCGATGACGGCGGCCTTCAGATTGTCGGAAATCTGCGACGCCGGAACCCAGCGGTGATCGAGCCCATTGCCCTGCGCCAGCCGCTCGACCATCAGGATCGTGACCGGCACGGGCGCGAAGCGGTGGATCGCCACCGACAGGGTCGAAAAGACGAAGAAGCCGAGAACGCAGAGGCCAAGAAAGCGGAACGGACGGAATTTTTTACGCATGACGGGTTTCGGTTGCGGGGCGGCGTCGTACATGACCTCCTCGCTGAGGCCCGGTATGGCGTCTTCGGGTTGTTCTGACATCCGCCCCCCCCAGCCGTGATCTTAGCCTTGCGCCTCGAAAATATACACCGAACCGTCCTCGTCGCCAATCAGCAGACGGTTGGCCTCGTTCGACAGGGCAAGCGCCGTGATCGGCGATCCCTTTTCGGCCTTGACCCAGTCGATGCCGGTCGATTGCAGCTCGGCCAGCCAGACGCGCCCGTCCTCGGTCCCGGCGGCCAGCAGCGTGTCCTGGGCCGCGCCCGCCACGACCGAAACGAGGGTCGATTCCTGCGGATTGATCTCGGAGGCTTCCTCGCCCATCGGACCCGTCGGTTTCAGAAACGGCCAGACCACCGCCCCCATTGCCCCCGCCGTCGCCAGCAGCTTGCCCTTGGCGAAGAAGCTCATGGACTTGATCTTGGCCGGATAGCCGCCCATGCGCATATCCTTGGAATCCCTAACGCGCCAGCCGTGCAGGGCGTTTTCCTGCATGGCGGTCAGCACATAGTCGCCCGACGGCGCGATGGCGATCTTGGTGTGCGACCCCGCCCAGGTGAGCATCTGCGGCTTTTGGCCCGCAATGCGCGCAAACCAGACCGCCACGCCATTATAGGTGGCGCAATAGAGCTTGCGGCCCTTGGG
>NZ_JBQCGA010000011.1:0-27833 GCF_051956075.1 Asticcacaulis sp.
CAGCGCGACGGCGACATGGTGGTCGGCCTGACCTATATGACCGGAACCCTGGTCAAGATGGGCCAGAAGATGGCGGGCGCTCTGACCGGCGGCGACGCCTGGGGCTGGGTTCCCTATGGCCTTCTGTGGCTGGGTCTGGTCGCAGGCGCAACCTGCGGCGCCGCGCTCTACGGCCTTTACGGTCTGGGCAGCCTGTGGGCGGCGGCGGCTTTTGCCGCAGCTATGATGATCTATGCAACCCTCGACCGACGCGTGCTGACCGATTAATCCAGCCCCTCGTCCTGACCCAGCACCGCGTCGTCGTCATCATTGATGGCGACGCTGCCGTCCAGCCGCCGCACATCGACGGCGTTGCCGGAACGGCTGCGCGCCAGCGGCTCGACATCGAGCGGCAGCGGGTCCAGCTCGGAATTGTAACCGGATTTGAGAAAGGTTCCGTCCGGTGCGAGCCGCTCTCCGCGCCCGCCGTCGTTGGGACAGGCCGTGTTGGCGGCGGACGTCTGCGGCAGTTCATGCCGCTTGATCTGCGGCTCATTACGCAAAGGATCGGGACGCGGGGGATCGGGTTGGGTCATGTCTATCTCCTTCCGCCCGATCTTATGCGCCTCAACATAAGATCGCGCCCGGAGACAGGCGTATCGGACGTAAAATCCGCGACAGTTTATCCCGCGGCGGACGGCGCGTACTGGCGCACAAAGGCGTCATGCGGCGCCATATTGGCGACGGTGTGATCGACGGTCTTTTTCAGGCCGTCGAAGACCCCTGCCAGTTCGTCCTGCGACATCAGGCCGCCGAAACGGTGCCAGCCTTGCGGCTCAAGCCTCTGCCCCAGCATGACCTGGGCCCAGGAATCGACGGTGAACAACTCGCCCGGCCCCTGAAACACGGCGCCGGAGCGGCGGAACAGGTCGATGCGCGCCTGTAAGCTGTCAGGAACGGCCATGGCCGCCCGGTCGCGCCAGAAATCCTCGCCGCGCTCATTCAGCTTATAATGCAGGATCACGAAGTCGCGCGCATAGGCCAGCTCCTTGTCCGACAGGTCGTTATAATGGTTGACCTGCGCATCCTCGACGCCGTGGAACGGGAAGTTCTGCGCCAGATGCAGGACGCTGCGTTGAAACAGATGAATGCTGGTCGATTCCAGCGGCTCGATAAACCCGCTCGACAGGCCCATGGCGATGCAGTTCTTGTCCCAGAACTTTTTGCGCCGTCCGGTCTTGTAACGGATCACGCGCGGCTCGGTCAGGGCGGGTTCGGTCAGGCTGGTCCGCAGTCGCTCCAGCGCCTCGTCATCGGACAGGTAGGCGCTGCAGTAGATCAGCCCGTTGCCGACGCGGTTCTGCAACGGGATGCGCCAGCGCCAGCCCGCGCCATGCGCCGTGGCCTGCGTATAGGGCATGACCGGCGCGTCGCTCCGGGTCTGCACCGCTACGGCGCGGTCGGTCGGCAGCCAGTGGCTCCAGTCCTCGTAACCGGCCTTCAGGGTCTGCTCGATCAGCAGGCCGCGAAAGCCGGTGCAGTCGATGAACAGATCGCCCTCGATCACCTGACCCGAGGCCAGGGTCAGCGATGTGATGAAGCCGGTTTCCGGGTTCTGCTGCACGCTGACGATCTCGCCTTCAATGCGCTTGGCGCCCGCCGCCTCGCTGAGGCTGCGCAGATACTGGCCATAGAGGGTGGCGTCGAAATGATAGGCGTAGCTGAGATTGAGGTTCTTGTGCAGTTGGAACTTACCGGCATAGGCGGCCTTCAGCTCAAGACTGTAATCGTCGAACGAGCCGCTAAGGCCCCGGTTGCGGCCTTCCAGCCAGACGCTGTGAAAGGGGGTTATCCACGGCGAACGCCCGATCTTGCCGAAGGCGTGAAAATAGCGGTCGCCCTCGCGCGCCCAGTTGGCGAACTCGATGCCCAGCTTGAAGGTCGCATTGGTGGCGCGCATGAACGCCTGCTCGTCGATGTTCAGGAAGTTATGAAAGGCGCGCAAGGTCGGGATCGAGGCTTCGCCGACGCCGACAATGCCGATATCGTCCGACTCGATCAGGGTGATGTCGAGCAGGGGGCCGAGCAGTTTCGACAGTCCCGCCGCCGCGCACCAGCCCGCCGTGCCGCCGCCGGCGATGACCACTTTCCTGACCTTTTGTCCCTGCATGGGGCGTCCTTCATATCAGCGGTTGAAACGATTGAGAATCAGCGCGCGCAGACGGCGCGCCTGCAGCATGTCCAGCGGCGCCAGCGGACCTTGCGCGGCGGGCGGCAGATGGCTGACGGCGGCCTCGCTTGGTCCGAACAGATAATGCTCGAACACGGCGCGCCAGGCGGCCTTTTCCGTATCGGGCCGTCCGCGCAGGCTCAAAAGGCCGTGCAGCAGGGTGGTCATCGGCGTGTCGATAAAGGCCGGAACGCTGTCCCACCAGTAGTTGATCAGGATGTTGAACGCGTCGAGCGCCTCGACCTGATGCTGCCACATCGACGGATAGAACAGGACGTCGCCGGGCTCAAGTTCGGCGATCTGCGCCGCGTCGAGCGCCTGACGAAAGCGCGGATGGGCGTCGAAATCAGGCTTGGTGAAATCAACCATGCTGATCACCTGGCCGCCGGGCGTCGGCTCCAGCGGGCCGGGATAGAGGTTGCCGATCTGGTCAGGCGGAAACAGGGTGAAGCGGCGATGGCCGACCATGCAGGCGGCCAGATTGTGCGAGATGTCAAAATGCGCGCAGGCGGTGGTGCGGTTGCCGATCCAGATGCTTTTCAGCACGGAGGCATTTGCGAATGTCTCGCCGGTCAGGGGCAGGCTGTCCGTGGCCAGCAGGCCCGGCAGAAAGGCGTCGATATCGGTCGAGCCGCAATAGAAGGACGGCGCATCCGGGGCGTTCCCATGCGCAAGCAACAGGTCGAACAGATGGTCCAGACTCATGCGCCCGGACGTGAAATTGAAGCCGTCGACTTGGGGCGTATAGCCGAAGCGTCCGCCAATAGACGCATCGCCTGTAAAAACCAGCAGGGGCTTGCCCTGATAGAAGGGGCGCAGATGGTCCATGGCGGCTTCGGCACACTGAAGCCCCGCCTTGACCAGCGGCAAATCCGCCGCCAGCCCCTTGAAAACCATCGGCGTCTGGTCGGCGATCAGGCGCGCGAAGTCGATGTCCGCGAAGGCGTCAATCCGTGTCGTCGCGACCTGACGGCTCATGTCAGGCCGTCTGCGCGCTGCGTTCGTTTTTCAGCGCGATCATATGGCCGAGATTGCCCATGGAGGCGACGACGTAAAAGGCCAGGGCGAGAAAGCCTTTGTCATGCAGAGCCTTCAAGGCCGCGCCGTCGAGATTTTGCAACGCCTCGCGGCTGACGGTCAGCATGTCCTCCAGCAGGAAGGCCTTGTTGTCGCTGACCTCGACATTGATGCGCACCGGCGCCAGCAGACCGGCCTCCAGAAAGGCGGCGAACATCTGATCGCTGATCTGTGAACCGGCATAGACCTGTTGCAGGGTCTGGGCGACCTGTTGAAGCACGGGCGCATTGCCGCCGTGGGACAGGAACAGGGGCGCGCCTTCGCTGCGGCTGATGCGGGCGTGTGACGTATCGACCAGGATCATCGCCTCGGCGTCGGGCGGCAGGTCCTGCCCCGGCGCCGCCTGCGGCTGGCCGATCAGGAACGGGCCGACCTGGTGCATGGCCGGGACATAGGCGGCGTTCCAGTGCTCGCCCGCCAAAAACAGGTTTTCGTCGCGATCGAAGCCCAGCAGCGCGACCGACTTGAAACCGCCGCCTTCGGTCTGGCGGAAAAAGATCGGGTAGTGGCGCTGAATGTCCTCGAATTCGGTCGGAAAGATCAGGGCCTGATTGACGCTGTCGCCATAGGCGGCGCCGCGCCGCATGATCAGGCGCAGATCGTGATGATCGACATTGTTGAGTAAGACGTGCTGTCCCAAATTATCCGCCCTTAAACGCTGAGGGTTATAATGCTGCGATGAAACGCAAATGGCAATTGCGCCGCTGGCGCCTTGTGGCCGAAAAGCCCGCCGCTTTTTGTCGCAGGAATCATAAAAAGAGGAGGGCCGCAGTCTCCCGCGACCCTCCCGATCTAAACCTGTGAAAGGCTTAGAACTTGTAACGGACGCCGAATTCGTAACGCGAATCCAGCTCCTGATAGTTGACGACGTCGGTCGGCACGCGGACGTACTGAACGATGTGGCCCTTGTTGATGTTCAGCGCTTCGAAGGTCAGGCTGATATTATCACGCAGCGCATAGCTGAGCGAGGCGTCCCACTGCCCGTAAGCCGCGGTGTAGAGGCCGCCGTTTTGCGAGAAGTTGGCCGCTTGCAGGTACTTGTCGCGCCAGTTGTACAGGATACGGCCTTCGAAGCCGTACTTTTCGTAGATGCCGGTCACGTTGTACGTGTTGCTGAGGCCCTGCAGAGCGAACTGGCTGCTGCCGTTCGGATCTGCAGCGTTGTCCAGAGCGACGTCGCCATTGACGGTCGTGGCGCTGGCGGCGACGCCAAAGCCCGTATCGCCGAAGAAGTGCTGAACCGCAAACTCGAAGCCGTCAATATTGGCGGTGTGGTTGTTGATCGGTTGCGACAGGGTGAAGGTCGCCACCGGATCGGTGCTGTTGCTGACCACCTTCCAGTTCGGGTTGCCCCACAGATAGACCGACAGAGCATCCGTATTCCAGACCGAACCAGCGGGCTCATTTTGTCCGTGATAACCATCGGGCGCAGTTACAGAAGTCCACTCGGACTTTGCCGTCGCCACATTGCCGCCAGCCTGATCGATCAGGATCGTCATAGCCGACAGGTTGTTGGTGTTGGTCGGAGCGCCGAGGTCCTTCAGGGCCTGAGCGGCGGCGCCGGAGCGCGTACCGGGCTGGCCCGAAGCCGGATCGGTCAGACCGAACAGGCTGGTCTTGGTCGTGCCGTTACCGACGAAGTTCTGCACGGCCTTGCGGTAGTAGCCCAGCGAGACATAGCTGTTCTTGCCGTAGTACCATTCCGCCGAGACGTCGAAGTTTTCGGAAACCAGCGGCTTCAGAGCCGGGTTGCCCGACGACGCGGTGTAGACGGCGCCATTATAGCTGGCGTCGCCCGGCGCGTTGACGCCGATCGTGGCGTACATCGAGCTGTACTGCGGACGCGCATCGGTCACGGAGAAGGACATACGGCCGATGAAGTCATCGGTGATGTTCATCGCCATGTCGAGGCTGGGCAGGAGGTTGGAGTAATGCGACTTATAGGCGTACGCCTGGACGCTGGTGCCCTGAACGATCGAGAAGTTGTTCTTCTGGTCCCAACGGATATTGGTCGGGGTGTTCTGGTAGGCGGTGACCGTCACGTCGGTGTTCTCGTAACGGACGCCGGCCAGGATCCTGACAGGACGTTGCAGGAACTCGCCCTTCATGGCGAACTGCGCGTAGGCGGCCGTGACCTGCTCCTCCACCGCGTTATGGCTGAAGCCGTTCAGGTTCGGCGTGTTGGACTTGGCCTTGCCGGAGGACAGGACGTTCGTGAAGGTCGGGCTGGCATAATAGGCCGCCAGACCGTCATAGGCCTGCACCGCGTTGTAACGGTAAGCCGTGCTGTCGCCGCTGCCCAGGTCAACCGACTTGAACTGGCAGGTCATGCAGAAGGCCTTGATGTCCGTGCCACCGTACTTGGCGATGTCGCCGGGGTTCAGGCCGCCCCAGTCACCGAATTGCGCCTGGAAGGAATAGGCGGCGGATTCGTTCACATTCTTGTACGCGTCAAGGCCGAAGCTCAGCTTGCTTTGGTCGTCCACCGCATAGCTGGCGTCGAACCTGGCTTGCTGGATCTTGTCGGTCTGACGCGAGAAGAACTGGTTGCTGTAGCCGGAGCCAAGCGAAGCGATGTCCTGCGCGCCCGTCGCCGACTTGCTCGGATCCAGGGTAACGTGCTGAACCGGAGCCGCGAGCGACCCATAGGTCGTGGTGTTAGACGCGACGTAGGTTTGAGAGCTGGAAACTGTCGTCGAGGAGGTGCCGTTCGGGTTGAAGCCGCCCGAGCTGGATTGCGACGAGGCCAGATCGGCGGTCAGGGTCCAGCGATCGTTAGGCGTGTACTTCAGATTGACGCCGGTCGATTCGATGCTGGCTTCGACAGAACGCAGCTCGTTTTCGTAGCCCTGGTCCTTGCCCGGAGGGATGGTGTCGGTGAGCGAGATCGCCGTATCGATGACCGAATTGCCGTCAAAGGTGACGGCGGCATAGGGGCTGCGCGAGAACCAGTTGGTCAGTTCCGAACGGGCTTCGGTCGCCTCGGTGTGCGCAAACAGGGTATTGGCCGTAACGACCAGGTCTTCCATCGGCTTCCAGCGGAAGACGACGGCGGCGTTGGTGCGCTTAACATCGTTCTCGGCATAGGTATAGCGGCTGTCGGTCGGCACGGCGATCAACTGGTTCATGTTGGTCGGCGCGTTGGTGATCTTGGAGGCCGCCGGCGCCTGGCCGGTGGTCAGCCACTTGGCGTAGGTCTGCACGTTCCAGGAGTTGACCGTATCCGAACGGGTCGAACCCGTCTTTTCCTGATACGAACCGAACAGTGCGACGCCGAACTTGCCGCTGTCATTGGTCCATTGATAGGCGCCGGAGATTTCCGGCGTGACCGCCTTCTTCGACAGAACCGTGCCGAGGCCCGGCTGATCCGTGGTCAGACCCTTGATCGTGATGCTGCCTTCCGAACCGGCATGGATCAGAGGCTGCAGGGTGGCCAGGTTGATGGTGGCGCCGATGCCGCCTGCCGGAATGTCGGCGCGGCCGGTCTTGTAGACCTGCACGGCCTGCACGCCGTCAGACGCGATATTGCTGAAGTCGAAGGCGCGGCTGTTGCCCTGGTTGCTGTCAGCGCCCTGACCGCCGCCAATGACGCCGATGGTCGAGGCCGGCATGATGCGACCGTCAACGGTCGTCATGTTGTAGCCCGGACCGAAGCCGCGCACCGTGATCTGCTGGCCTTCGCCGTTGACCCGGTTGATCGACACGCCGGTCACGCGTTGCAGCGAGTCGGCCAGGTTGGTGTCCGGGTACTTGCCGATGTCTTCAGCCGAGATGCCGTCCACGACGCCATCGGAGTTTTTCTTGATATTCATCGAGCGCTGCAGCGACGCCCGGATGCCGGTCACGATGACGACGGTCGAATCGCCTTGCGCCGAAGCGTCCTTAGTCGCGCTTTGCGGCGCTTCCTGGGCGAAGGTCGGCGCGGCGAATGCGCAGAGCGCAAGCGTCGACGCGCCGCCCAGAAAGGCCGCGCGCAGCGCGACGCTTTTGGATGTACGCTTTGAATTACTGGTCATGTAGATCCTCCCAACATGGTTTTCAGTTGTCTTCCAACTGCTGCTTATTATGAGCGCCGCCCTGTTCATGGAGGCGGTCGGTAGTCCGACTGTTGCTAAGCCGCAGTCACACACTCGCATGCGCGTCGGCTATAGGCCGTCGCCATACAAAATGCGTTCTCATTGTCGTTTTAGGTGTGACCCCTCAACGCTTGTTTTCCCTGACGGCAAGGGCCTGTGACGGATATTCCCCTTGCGCCGAATTATTGTTTTTCGTCCCAAACGCCTTTGCGGCAATGACAGCGCGCAATGTATGGCGTCGGAACTTAGATACGCAGAATGACACTGCAGGACGCGCAAGATGCGCCCTGGTTGCAATATAAGCAAAATCAGGCTGCTTAGGAAATGGGGCAAATAAGGCTTCTCAGGGGGTTTAAAATTTTTCGACGCCTTTGCATTAATGCTGACATTTTTTCAATGGTGCAGCACAACATGTCTATGTGCCTGATAATTATGGAGAGTGCGAAAAATTGCGGCCTATTTAATGTCGCGGCGCACAAATACGTAAATCTAGCAATATCATGTTTTCCTTATGAAAAATCGTACAAATATTGGTATCATTCGTAAAAATTAGACGCCGGGCCTGTTGTAAGTTCCGCGTCCACTGCGGCAAATTTGCATCATAAATTTAAAGGAAGTCACGAATGCGAGTCTGTTTGGGCTCTCAAACCACGCAAATTACGATTCGCAGCGCTTCCATCTTCATCATGGCTAGATGAGAGCATGCAGGGAACGAAGCCGGATAGGACATATGCGGTCTGAATTTTCCGCAAGGCGCGTCTTAATGCTAACGCACAAAAATGGCGCGCCCGACAGGATTCGAACCTGTGACCTACGGTTTAGGAAACCGGCGCTCTATCCTGCTGAGCTACGGGCGCACGCCGAGTTTGCATAGGCTATTCGCCGACTTTGCTCAAGCCGGTCTATTGGAAAATGCATTCGTCAGCGCACGATGCTTTCGTCCTCGCCGATGTCATCGGGATTGTTGCTTTCCGGTTGGTTGTCGTCGCCTTCATCGATATCTTCAGCGGCCCGATCGACGCTGCCGTCGCCGCGGTTATCGAGCGGCAGCCCGGTGTCGTTGATGTCCGGGTCGGGCGCCTCATCGCCGCGACTATAGTTGGAGGATTCGTTTCCGATGGCTTCGTCGCGGTCGGCGACGCGCTTGACAAATTCGTGAGCGGCGGCGTTCAGCGCTCCTGGCGTGCGGGATTTGAGGTCATTCTGGGTCATAGTGCGCTCCTTTGACGTCACTATGACAAGGTCGCCATAAGAATGCGCAGGGCATCCCGGCCATGGATATAAAAAGCCGCCGGTTTCCCGACGGCTTTTTTCACCATTCACGCACATAACCGTCCGGGCCGCGCCAGGCCGGGTTGCGCCAGGGCGGGCAGTCCTTTGCGAGGTCGCGCACCTTGTCCTCGTCGATCTCGACGCCGAGGCCGGGGCCGGTCAGGGCTTCGACATAGCCGTCCTTAACATCGAAGACTTCGGGATTTTTCATATAGGTCAGGAGGTCGAAGCCATCGGTATTGTAATGGATGCCAAGCGACATTTCCTGAATCGTATGGTTCGGCGTCGCCAGCGCCACCTGCATGCAGGCGCCGAGCGCCAGCGGGCCGAGCGGGCAGTGCGGCGCGACCGCGACGTCATAGGCCTCGGCCATGGCGGCGATGCGGCGCACCTCGGAAATGCCGCCCGCGTGGCTGAGGTCGGGCTGGATGATATCGACGCAGGCGCGCTCGAAGAAGGGCTTGAAGTCCCAACGCGAAAAGAGGCGCTCGCCCAGGGCCACCGGCGTGGTGGTCAGGTTGGCGAACTGCGCGATGGCTTCGGGGTGTTCGGAGAGCAGCGGCTCCTCAATGAACAGGGGACGCAAGGGTTCGAGCGCGTGGGCGATCTGCTTGGCCATCGGTTTATGGATGCGACCGTGGAAGTCGAGCCCGACATCGAGGCCAAGCGCCTGCACAGAGGTCAGGCGTTCGCATACGCCGTCGATGACCTTGGGCGAATCGAGCCAGCCCATGTCCTCGCTGGCGTTCATCTTGACCGCCTTGAAACCTTGCGCCAGACGGGCGCGCCCCGCATCGACGACCTCTGACGGACGGTCGCCGCCGATCCAGGCATAGACCTGCACGCGCTCGCGCACCTGACCGCCCAGCAATTGCCAGACCGGCACGCCGAGACGACGCGCTTTCAGATCCCACAGCGCCTGATCGAGGCCAGACAGGGCCGACATCAGCACCGGCCCGCCGCGATAGAAGCCGAGCCGGTAAAACACCTGCCACATATCTTCGATACGGTCGGCGTCGTGGCCGATGAAACGCTCGCGAATCTCGGCGAAAGCGGCTTGCGTGGCCTCGGTATGGCCCTCAAGCGAAGCCTCGCCCCAGCCGACCGCGCCGTCCTCGGTCTCGATGCGCACGAACAGCCAGCGGGGCGGAACGGCGAAGGTTTCGATACGGGCCAGCCGGGTTTTGCCGATTGTAAGGGGAGCGTGGTGCGAGGTGTCCATAGGTCAATCCAGAGATATTTATCCCGGCCTAATCTCTTTACGGGCAGGGGTCAAGATATTGTATTATAATATAGACGAACGAAAGCGTAATTTCCGCCAGCGCCAAAAACTTTTCCCGATTATCTTGACGTTCGCGTCAACAAAGCGCACATATTCGGCATCATAAAAACGCCCCTACGCGCGCGAAACGGAGGACTTAAAACATCATGCCGACACCCGAGAATTCCGCCTACATCTATGACCATGCGCGCACGCCGCGCGGCAAGGGCAAGAAGGACGGCAGCCTGCACGACATGACAGCGCTCAGCCTGTCGAAACAGGTGCTGGAAGCCGTGCGCGACCGCAACAACCTCGATACATCGCTGGTCGATGACGTGATGTGGGGCTGCGTGACGCCGGTGGGCGAGCAGGGCGGCGACATCGCCCGCGCCGCCGTACTGGCTGCGAAATACGCCGAAACCACCGGCGGGGTGCAGCTCAACCGCTTTTGCGCCTCGGGCCTTGAGGCCGTCAATGTCGCCGCCGCCAAGGTGGTGTCGGGCGAAGCCACCATGGCCATCGGCGGCGGGGTCGAATGCATGAGCCGCGTGCCGATGGGGTCTGACGGCGGCGCCTGGGCCATTGATGTGGCGGCGGCCTTCCCGACCCATTTCGTGCCGCAGGGCGTATCCGCCGACATGATCGCGAGCAAGTGGGGCTTTTCGCGCACCGATGTCGACGCCTATTCGGTTGAGAGCCACAAGCGCGCGGCGCAATCCTGGGCCGAGGGTCGCTTCAAACACGCCATCGTGCCGGTCAAGGACCAGATGGGCGTGATCGCGCTCGACCACGATGAGACCATCCGCCCGAACACCGACATGCAGACGCTTGGCGGTCTGAACCCGTCCTTCGCCGCCTTTGGCGAAATGGCCTTCGATTCGGTCATCCAGCAGCGTTATCCCGAAGTCGAGCGCGTCAACCATGTGCATACGCCGGGCAATTCGTCCTCGATCGTCGATGGCGCGGCGGCGGTGCTGGTCGGCTCGCAGGAGGCTGGTCGCATCACCGGCCTGAAGCCGCGCGCGCGCATCCTCGGCACGGCCTCTATCGGCTCCGAGCCGTCGATCATGCTGACCGGCCCGTCCTACGTGACCGAAAAGCTTCTCAAGAAGCTCGGCATGAGCGTGTCGGACATCGACATTTATGAACTCAACGAAGCCTTCGCCGCCGTGGTGCTGCGTTACATGCAGGCGCTCGATATTCCGCACGACAAGATCAATGTCTGCGGCGGCGCGATTGCGATGGGCCATCCGCTCGGCGCGACCGGCGCGATGATCCTGGGCACGCTGGTTGATGAACTGGAGCGCACGGGCAAGTCCACGGGACTGGCGGTTCTGTGCGTCGGCGGCGGCATGGCCACCGCCACCGTGGTTGAGCGCGTTTAAGAGCAGGTCGAGGGAGACATACAGATGGACAATTTCAAGATAGACCTCGACGCTGACGGCATTCTGGTCTGCGCGTTCGATGTGCCGAACAAGACGATGAACACCTTCACCAAGGCGGCCCTGGCCGATCTGGAAAAGATTGCGGAGCGCGCCAAAACCGATGCGGGCGTCAAGGGCGTGATCCTGACCTCCGGCAAGGACAACGGCTTCTGCGCCGGCGCCGATCTGGAGGAGATGATCGGCGGCGCGTGGGAGGCCGAGTCAGGCGACGACGAACAGTCGAAGCTCAAGGCCGCTTTCAACGCCGCCTTCGAGATGAACCGCGTCTATCGCCTGTTGGAAACCTGCGGCAAGCCGGTCGTGGCGGCGCTCAATGGCCTGGCGCTCGGCGGCGGGCTCGAAGTCTCGCTGGCCTGCCATTACCGCGTTTTGTCCAATGGCCCCAAGGTGCAGGTCGGCCTGCCGGAAATCAAGATCGGCCTCTTCCCCGGCGGCGGCGGCTCGCAACGCCTGCCGCGCCTGATCGGCGCGCAGGCCGCCCTGATGGCCATGTCGGAAGGCAAGTCCTTCAAACCGCAGGAAGCGCTCGGCGCGGGCGTGGTCGATGAACTGGCCGATCCCGACAAGGTGCTGGACGCCGCGAAAACCTGGATCAAAACGAAAGGCGACCCGGTCGCGCGCTGGGACAAGAAGGATTTCAAGATTCCCGGCGGCGGTCCTTACCATCCGGCGGGCGCGCAGGTCTTCATCATGGGCAACGCCCTGCTGCGCAAGCAGTCCTATGGCAATTATCCGGCCGTCATCAACCTGATGCACGCCGTCTATGAAGGCCTGCAACTGCCCATCGACCAGGCGATCCGCGTCGAGAGCCGCTACTTCTGCAATACGCTGATGACGCCGCAAGCCAAGGCGATGATCCGCACCTTTTTCTTCTCGATGCAGGCATTGGGTAAGGGCGCAGGCCGTCCGGCGGGCGTTCCCAAAAGCGACGTCACCAAGGTGGCCGTGCTCGGCGCGGGCATGATGGGGGCGGGCATCGCCTATGTCAGCGCCCTGGCCGGCATCGAGACCATACTGATCGACCGCGATCAGGCCTCCGCTGACAAGGGCAAGGCGCATTGCGAAGACCTGCTCAAAAAGGCCGTGTCGCGCGGCAAGATGAGCCAGGACAAGGCGACGGGCGTGCTGAACCTGATCACCGCCACGCCGGACTACGCCAAGATCGAAGGCGCGGACCTCGTGGTCGAAGCCGTGTTCGAAAACACCGACCTGAAGGAACAGGTGACGAAGGCCGCCGAAGCGCCGCTCTATTCAGGGGCGAAGGCAGATACGGCCATCTTCGGCACCAACACATCGACCATTCCGATCACGCTGCTGGCCACCGCCTCGTCCAAGCCGGAAAACTATATCGGCGTTCACTTCTTCTCGCCGGTGGACCGTATGCCGCTGGTCGAGCTGATCCGCGGCGAAAAGACCTCCGACGCCACGGTGGCCAAGGCCATCGACTACGCGCTGAAGATCAAAAAGACCCCGATCGTGGTCAACGATTCGCGCTTCTTCTTCGCCAATCGCTGCTTCATTCCGTTCACCGCCGAAGGCATGATCATGTGGTCCGAAGGCATCGCCCCGGCCCTGATCGACAATGCCGGACGCATGACCGGCATGCCGCGCGGGCCGCTGGAGATGATGGACGATGTCGCGCTTGATCTTCTGACCAAGATCACCTCCGAAACCGCCAAGGCGATGGGAGACGCTTATGAGCCGATCCCCGGCGAAAAAGAGGTCGCGCAGATGGTCGCCGATGGCCGCTATGGCCGCAAGAACGGCAAGGGCTTCTACGACTATCCCGAACAGAAAGGCGCGCCCAAGACCCTGTGGCAAGGCACGCTCGACGCCTTCCCGGTCAAGATGGCCGAGGCCGATCCGGCGCAGGTCGAGGAACTGAAAAAGCGCCTTCTCTATGTGCAGGCCGTGACGGCGGCGCGCTGCTTCGAAGAAGGCGTCATTACCGATCCGCGCGAAGCCGATGTCGGCTCGATCCTCGGCTGGGGCTTCGCGCCCTGGTCGGGCGGCATCGTGTCGCTGATGGACGCCATCGGCATCGCCAAATTCGTCGAGGAGCTGGACCGCATGACCGCCCTCTACGGCAAACGCTTCGCCCCGCCGCAATTGCTGCGCGACATGGCGAAGAACGGTGAAACCTTCTATAGCCGCTTCGATAAGGCAGGGAAAAAAGCCGCCTGAGTCCGCGCCGGCCCTCTCCTCCCCACAAGGTGGGGAGGGGGACCGCGAAGCGGTGGAGGGGTAGGGCGCAGGCGGCAAGATACCCCTCCGTCGTTTGCTGCGCAAACGCCACCTCCCCATCTTCGATAGGGAGGAGAAGGCTGGCGCCTCCCGCGCGCCCTTGTATTTGTCGTACAAATTTCCTAGACCTTGTGACATAACAATGCCACAAGGAATCCCGCCATGCGCCGCCTGTTCGCGCTGCTGAGCCTTTTGCTGCTCGCCGCACCCGCCTTCGCCGAAACCGCGCCGAAACCCCTCTATCGCGACCCGGTCTATGATGGCGCGGCGGACGTCTCGTCCATCTATGACCGCGCACAGCATCGCTGGGTGATGTTCTACACCAATCGGCGCGCCACGCTGAAACTGCCTGACCCGAAGGATGTCAGTTGGGTTCATGGTACGCCAATCGGTATGGCGATCTCGAAAAACGGCCTCAAATGGCGCTATGCAGGCATGGCCAAATTCCCTGCCGCCTGCACTGGCCCGACCCTGTGGGCGCCGGAAATGTATTATGAGGCCGGAACCTATCATATGTGGCTGACCGTCGTGCCGGGCATTTACATCTCCTGGGGTCACGGCGCGACCGCGAAAATCGTCCACCTGACCAGCCCCGATCTCAAGAGCTGGACCTGCTCCGATACGGTGGAGACGGGTTCCGAACGCGTCATCGACCCGTCGGTGATCAAACTCTCCGACCACCATTACCGCCTGTGGTACAAGGACGAACGCAAGGGCAGCCGCATCTTCGCGCTCGATTCCGACGATCTGGTTCACTGGAAGAAGGTGCTCAACCATCCCGTCATCGACACCAATGCCGAAGGCCCCAAGGTCTTCTTTTTCAAGGGCTGGTATTGGCTGATCGCGGACAAGTGGGAGGGGCTGATCGTGCTGCGCTCCAACGACGCCGCCTCTTGGGAGTTGCAACCGACGCGTCTCCTCGAACAGCCGGGAACCCACGCCACCGACAACGCCAAGGGCCAGCACGCCGACGTCATCGTCAATGACGGGCACGCCTTCATCTATTATTTCGTGCATCAGGAGAATGCGCCTGAAGCCAAGACCGACCCGTACTGGCATCAGAGGACGGCGGTGCAGGTGGCGGAACTTCATTTCGACAAGGGCTGGCTCAGCGTCGATCGCAATGCCGATGTGACGACGCCCCTGATGGCGCCTGAATAGGTCGCGTCGCAATAGAGTCTTGCCACGCGCATCGTTTCGCGCTTCAAGCAGGGCATGAAAGATACGACCCGCCTGACCTCCGCCACGCTTGGCCGCGCCCGTTCGCGCCGTTCCGTCAACACGCCGGTCGAGCGCGGTTCGACCGTTTTGTTCGAAAGCGCCGACAAGCTTTATGACGACGACATCAAGCCGACCTATGGCACGGATGGTTTGTCCACCCAGGTCGAACTGTGTCGCATGATCGCCGAGCTTGAGGGCGCGCACGAGAGCTTCATCCTGCCCAGCGGTCTGGCGGCCCTGACCCTGCCGCTCTTCGCGTGTCTGGCTGCGGGCGATGAAATTCTGGTCGTCAATAGCTGCTATGCGCCGGTGCGGCGCTTTCTCGACACGCAGCTCAAACGCTATGGCGTCACCGCGCGCTATTACGATCCGGCCTTGAGCGCCGATGAGGTCATGGCCCTCGCCAGACCGGCGACGAAGATGATCTATGTCGAAAGCCCCGGTTCGCTGACCTTCGACATTCAGGACATACCCGCCATCGCGAAGGCGGCGAAGGCGAGGGGCCTTCTGACCCTGTGCGACAATACCTATGGCGGCGGCATGTTGTTCAAACCGCTCGACCACGGCGTCGATCTGTCCATGCAGGCCCTGACAAAATATGTCGGCGGCCATTCCGACGTGCTGATCGGGTCCGTCAGCGTCTCGGACGCCAAACTGGCCGCAACCTTGCACAAGGCGATCAAGGCGTGGGGTTTCTTCACCTCGGCAGATGAATCCTATCTGGCCCTGCGCGGCCTGCGCACCATGAGCCTGCGTCTGAAGCAGAGCGGCGATAGCGCCTTGAAGGTCGCCAAGTGGCTGGAGAGGTGCCCGGAAGTCCTGCGCGTCGTGCATCCGGGTCTGCCAAGCCATCCCGGCCATGCGGTCTTTGCGCGCGATTTTTCCGCCGCCAACGGCCTGTTTCTCGTGCAGTTCAAAGGCGATGGCGAGCCGCAATCGCAGGCCTTTCTGGACCTGCTCACCCTGTTCGGCCTCGGCTTTTCCTGGGGCGGCTATGAGAGCCTCGCCGTCAATTGCGAGCCGCAGTTCGCCTTCCGCACCCGCACGCCGGGCACAGCCGATCCATATGCCGAGGGCTCGTTCATCCGCTTCTATATCGGCCTCGAAGACCCGGAAGACCTGATCGCCGACATAGAACAGGCGCTTGGCGTCTTCGCTTAAAGCTTGCGATTGATCGCAATCGAAAAGGTCGGATGGTCCTCGGCCCAGGACGCATAGGCGTGCCAGTCATTGATGCTGGTCGAGACGCCGATCTTGTCGGTCAACTGGTACGCCACGCCGATATTGGTGTTGGTGTAATCGACGCTGCCGGTATTGTGCTTGTGCGAGATGCTCAACCAGCCGTACATCTTTTTCAGCAGGCTGCGCCCCAGCGAAAAGTTCAGCCCGTAAGATTTGCGCACCGTTGTATAGTCAGCATTGGTGTATTCTACGCCAAGCGACGTGTTCAGACCCAGCAGGTTTTTCGACGCCGTCACCTGATAGTCGAGCGCCTGATCGGTATATTGCGACGGCGTGCCCGGATAGGTCTTGTAAGTCAATTGCCAGCGCAGCGCCACCGGGTCGAGCTTCTGCGTATAACCGACAAAAAGCCGATCCTCATAATCTGTGCCAACATTGGAATCGGCGGTCTGGGCATGGGCGCCAAAATAGAGATCGCTCTTGCGTCCGCTCACATCGAAGCCGAGTTGCGGCTTGCGATTGATGACGCCGTTGATCACGCCGGAGGTGGACAACGATACTTGCGCCTGCCAGTTGGCGGGCTGATTCCACACGGCGTTGGGGTCGTCATTGGCGTCGCCGGCATGGGCCGCGACAGGGCTGACGATCGGACTGGCCAGCAGGACGAGGAGGAGCCAACAGCGCATAACCCGGTTATAGGCTGTAGGCGCGCCGCTTGTCATCAAAAGAAATCAGAGCGTTATCAAATTCCGCGCGCAACCGCGCCGCCAGTTCAGTAACTGCTGGAACGTCGTGGATCGAGCCGACGCCCTGACCGGCGGACCAGACGGTCTTCCACGCCTTGGCTTCGGCGTTCAGTTCGTGCGCCATGTCGATCTTGTGCTTAGGGTCTTTCGCGGCGTTCGGATCGAGCCCGTTAGCGATCAGCGAAGGCGTCAGGAAGTTGGCGTTGATGCCGGAAATCGCGTCCGTATAGGTGATGTCTTTCGCACTCGTCTCGGTCAGCATCGCCTTATATTCGGCCTGCGCCGCCGCTTCTGTCGTGGCGATAAAGCGCGTGCCCATATAGGCGAGGTCTGCGCCCGCCATCAAGGCCGCCGCCACATCGCCGCCGGTCGAGATCGACCCGGACAGCAGGATCGTCCCCGAAAAGAACTGGCGGATTTCGTTGATCAGGGCGAACGGATGCTGCGTCCCGGCATGGCCGCCTGCACCCGCCGCGACCAGGATCAACCCGTCCACCCCCGCATCGGCGGCCTTCTTGGCGTGGCGCGCATTGATGACGTCGTGAAACACCACGCCGCCATAGGCATGCACGCCATCGACAATATCGCGCACCGCGCCCAGCGAGGTGATGACCAGCGGAACCTTATGCTCGGCGGTGACGGCCAGATCGGCCATCAAACGGGTATTGGTCTGATGCACGATCAGATTGACGCCATAGCTGGCGTCGTCTGGCCCCAGCGCCGCCTTCACCTGAGTCAGCCAGTCGGCATAGCCTTCCGAAGTGCGCTGATTGAGCGCCGGAAACGTGCCGATCATGCCCGACTTGCAGGTCGCGATCACCAGCTCAGGCCCCGACACCAGAAACATCGGCGCGGCGGCCACGGGAAAGCGGAGGTTTTTCGCAAGCGATATAGGCACGGCCATGACGGGTTTCCTCTGTCAATTTTGCCGCCGAGACTAGCGCTAAATTGACGCGAACGTAAAGATGGAAAAGCGCAGGCTCTTGCCAAAACCGCCTCCGCCTCTATATCGGGAGCCATGAGCCATTACACCGACAACCTGACCCAGCTTGGCGCGCACGCCGCGCAGGCCGACTCTCCCGAAAAGGCCGTGCTGGAGCGCGTGCCGAACCCGCATACCGACGTGAACTATGTCGCGCGCTTCACCGCGCCGGAATTTACCTCGCTGTGTCCGGTGACCGGTCAGCCCGATTTCGCCCATCTGGTCATCGACTATGTGCCGGGCGAATGGCTGGTGGAATCCAAGTCGCTCAAACTGTTCCTGACCAGCTTCCGCAATCACGGCGCCTTCCACGAGGACTGCACGGTTTACATCGCCAAGCGGCTCAAAGACCTGCTCGACCCGCGCTGGATACGCATCGGCGGCTTCTGGTATCCGCGCGGCGGCATCCCGATCGACGTCTTCTGGCAAAGCGACGTCCCGCCGTCAGGCGTCTATATCCCCGACTTCGGCGTCCCGACCTACCGCGGCAGGGGCTAGGCGGTGGTGAGGGGGCTTTGGGGGAAATGGTGGATACGTTGTTGCGTGTCACTGACCTTTTGCATCGTGTCAGGCATGGTGTCCCCACACCTTATACGAAGTGTAGAACTGGCGGTGGGCCACAGCTATTTGAGGGACGCCCGTGTCGCGAGCATGGACTTCGTTGCGTTGCTGTATTTTTGGATTATCGGCGTCGTCGCATTTGAGGTTCGAAAACTACGAAAATCGGTTTTGCCTTTTGGTAGTTATGTGATTTTTAGCGCAGTCTTGCCTTTGACGTATCTATCGAGTGTACCTTTCATAGCGCGGCTTTCCGAAACGCTGGGTTACGTGGGCTGGCTGATTGGTCTTTTTACCTATTGTGTGGTGGCCACGCCCATCGCCTTAACTCTGGCGTTTATATACGAACGCTATAGAGTTGCACGTCTTGGCGCTAATGTTGGTATTTTCTAACCCCACCAACTCACCCGCGCATCATAATCCGGCCTCTCCCGTTCCAGCGGCGGTTCGGTGGGCGTGCCGAGATAGATAAAGCCCGCGACATTCTCGTCCTCTTTCACGCCCAGAATCGTCCGCGCCTCAGCATCATAGGCGTACCAGTCGGTAATCCAGTTGGCGCCATAGCCCATCGCCCCTGCCGCGATCAAAAGGTTCTGGCACACGGCGGCGGCGGACAGTTGCTGCTCCCAAAGCGGAATCTTGTGCGGCTGGATCGGGGCGGACACCACCATCAGCATGTCCGGCGGCGTGGACATCTTGATCAGCGCGCCGACGTCCTTCTTGTCGCCGCGCGATTCGGCCAGGGCTTTCAGCTTCTCCACCACCTGCGTCTTGGCCTCGGGCGTAAAGCGCACGATGCGCCACGGCCCGATTTTGCCGTGGTCAGGGACGCGCAGGCCCAGCCGGATCAGCAAGTCCATCTGCTCTGGCGACGGCCCCGGTTGCTGAAGCGTCGGCGCGGGCGCGCTGCGGCGATTGAACAGGGCCTCTAACACCTCATCGGAGGCTTTTTGCGGAAGCGGCTTGCCAAATTCGTGCGGCGTCGTGTCAAATGCGGTCATGAAGTCTCATCCTGATCGGTCCTGCCCCCTATATAGACCGCGCTCGGCAAAACCCAAGGTGACAAGATGACCGAAACCGATATCCCTCTTCCGCCCTGGGACGACGCCCGGCGCGCGGCGAAGCGTCCGAAATGGGCGCGTCTTAATCGTCAGACCGCGTTTGACAATCCCTGGCTTAGCCTTGAGATCAGCGACGCCGTGGCCCCGACCGGCGCGCCCGCCCATTATGCGATGGTGCATTTCAAGAACCGGGCGATGGCGATCTTCCCGCTGCACGACGACGGAAGCGTCACACTGGTCGGCCAGGCGCGCTTCCCGCTCGACGCCTATAGCTGGGAGCTGCCCGAAGGCGGCGCGCCGCTTGACGAAGACCCGCTCGACGGCGCCAAACGCGAACTGCGCGAGGAGACCGGATTGAGCGCGCAGGACTGGCGGCAAATCCTTAGCTTCGACATGTCCAATTCCGTCACGGACGAGGTCGCCATCTGCTATCTGGCCACCGGCCTGACCGGCGGCGAGGTGGCGCCGGACGAGACCGAAGTGTTCGACCATGCGCGCGTTCCCTTCAAAACCCTGCTCGATGCTGTTATAAAGGGCCAGATACGCGACGGCTTAACGGTTGTGTGTACATTGCGGGTGTACCATATGGCCAGAAGCGGCGACCTGCCGCCCGACCTGACCCGCGCGCTCGATCTGGACTAGGAGACGATTGTGGCCCAACCCTTCGAGGTCATCCGTAGCGATGACAAGCCGATCTGGATCAGCTTGCGCCGCGAAGCGCAGGAGGCGTCGGCGCACGAACCGGCCCTGGCCTCGATGCTGCACTCGACCATCCTGTCGCACGCCGATCTGGCCTCGGCCCTGAGCTTTCACATCGCCAACAAGCTGGGCGACCATTCCATGTCCAGCATTACCTTGCGCGAACTGGCGCAAGGCTGCTTTGCGGGCGATTCCCAGCTTGTCGATTACGCCGAAGCCGACCTGCACGCCGTCTATGAACGCGACCCGGCGGCCAAGGGCTACTTGCAAGCCTTCATGTTCTTCAAGGGCTTTTTGTCCCTGCAAATCTACCGCGTCTCGCATTGCCTGTGGACGCAGGGGCGCACGACCATGGCGCACTTTCTGCAAAGCCGCGTCTCGGAGCTGTTTCAGATCGACATCAACCCCGCCGCGCGCATCGGCAAGGGCGTGTTTCTCGACCACGGCACCGGCATCGTGATTGGCGAAACGGCGGTGGTCGGCGATGACTGCTCGATCCTGCAAGGCGTAACCCTTGGCGGCACAGGCGCCGAACGCGGCGACCGCCACCCCAAGATCGGCAAGGGCGTCCTTCTGGGCGCGGGCGCCAATGTGCTGGGCAATATCCAGATCGGCGACTACGCCAAGATCGCCTCAGGCTCGGTGGTGCTGAAACCCGTCCCGGCGCACTGCACGGCGGCGGGCGTTCCGGCCAAGCTGGTCAATTGCAAGACCTGCGACGCCCCGGCCCGCCAAATGGACCACACCATGCCGGAAATCGACCTCGATTTTTCGATCTGAATGTGGCTTTACGCGCCTGATTTGGGGAAAATCTCGCTTGGCGTTTGCGCTGACCGACCGCACGTCGTAAACGGGCCTCACGATAAAATTTATCCCCGCGCAAAGCGTTTGCCGTTATTCTGACGACATATCCTGCGGGCAAAACGCCATAACCCCATTCGAGGCCGCACATGACACCGAACGAAATCAACAAGGTTCAGGACTACCTGTTCAAAATCTTCAAGACCAAGGGCCTTGAGCTCAAGGCGCGCAAGCAGAAGGACTCCGCCGAAGTCTTTATCGGCGAGGAATTTATCGGCGTGGTCTATGTCGATGAGGACGAGGAAGGCTCCTACCTCTTTGAGATGGCTATTCTCAAAGAAGACCTTTGAGAATAGCCATCTCTATTTTCGTTGCGCTATAGCTTTGCTGCTTGAGCGCGGTACGGCGATTCTCAAAGAAGACCTCTAGCCTCAGCACAGGCCTAAGAAAAAGCCGCCCCTTCCGGGCGGCTTTTTTTATTCGTACATTTCCGGCTCTTTGCGGCGGCGGCGCTTGTTGATCGGTTCGACATCGGGCGGGACCGGATTATTGACCGTGCGCTCATATTCCTCGCGCGCGTCCTTCGCCTTCCTTTCCGCCTTGCGCACCTTGCGGCCCTGAAGCTCCTCATTGACCGCCACCACGATCTGCGCGACCAGCGGCAGGAATTGCGGGAAGCGCGTCGCCATAAAACCGGCGACCACCGCCGCCACGGCGGCCAGAATCGGCGAAGTGGTGGACAGGCTGTCGATCATGCGCGACATGCTGCCGACCGTGGAATTGGCGAAGGCCTCCTCCATCGCCGACTTGCGGCGCTTGTCCTTATTGTGCGGCAGGGCGCGATGGATGAAATAAACCGCGATGGGCAGCAGGAACAGGCCGCCCAGTACGATCGGCCCCCACATCGGCCCGATGGTCCTGGCGACGAGCTGGTAAAGCCCGATGCTGATCCAGATAATGCCCAGAATCGTGCAGGCCAGAATCAGGGTCAGGCCGATAATGAAACTCTTGAGCGCGTCGATCTGGTTGGAGAAGTTGAACATGGTAATCCCTGACAGTGCCCTCTAAGCTTCTGAACTAATGCGCCCGGAGTAAAGGGGCAATATGATTAAGCCTCTCTTTTCCCGAAGCAATGTTGCACTATAATCCGCTTCGGGAGGCGATGGGATGACGTTTTTGCGAGGTTTGTGGCACGGACTGAAAGTGCTGGGTGCGGCACTGTACGCCGTTCTCACCGTCGGCCTGATCTGGGCCGGTCTGGCGCAGTTGGGAACAGCGCCGCATTGGGGCTGGGCCTGTCTGGCGGTCGTGCTGGCGGTGTTCGCCGCGCGCGGCCTGATCCACAACCGCGGCGTGGAGAAGGGCGCCAGCTACGTCATCGCCGCCGGGCTTTATCTGGCGTTTCTGTTCGTGGCGGCAATTGTGACTAATGGGCTTTAACCACGGAAAACACGGAAAGCACGGACAATGAGACGACGCGCAAAGCGCGTCATGATCTGTCCCATTGCGTGTTCATCCGTTGCGCCAACTCCATTGTCCGTGCTTTCCGTGTTTTCCGTGGTTAAATTCCATGACACAAATCGGCCCCGTCAAGCCGTCGCGGCCAGCGCTCCGCGAATCGTCTCCACGATACGGTCGATCTGAGCTTTTTCGATGATCAGCGGCGGCGACAGGGCGATGATGTCGCCCGTGGTGCGGATCAGCACGCCCGCCTCGAAACAGCGGTCGAAGACTTCCAGCGCCCGCGCGGTCGCCGCGCCCGCACGCGGCTCCAGTTCAATCCCGCCGATAAGACCTAAGTTTCTTATGTCGATGACGTGTTTTGCGTCCTTCAGACTGTGCATCGCCTCCTGCCAGTAACCGGACAACTCCGCGCCGCGCGTCAGAAGACCCTCGCTCTCATAGACGTCCAGCGTCGCGATTCCCGCCGCACAGGCCAGCGGATGGCCCGAATAGGTATAGCCGTGGAACAGCTCGATCGGCGTTTCCGAGGTCTGCATGAAGGCGTCATAGATGCGGTTCGACACCGCGACCGCGCCCATCGGCACGGCGGCGTTGGTCAGCCCCTTGGCCATGCAGATCATGTCGGGGCGCACGCCGAAATAGTCGGCGGCGAACGGCGCGCCCAGCCGCCCGAAGCCGGTGATTACCTCATCGAAGATCAGCAGGATGTCGTGCCTGTCGCAGATGGCGCGTAACCGCTCCAGATAGCCTTTGGGCGGAACCAGAACGCCGGTTGATCCGGCCACCGGCTCGACGATGACGGCGGCGATGGTTGAGGCGTCGTGCAGGGCGACGATGCGTTCCAGCGCATCGGCAAGGTCTGCGCCGTATTCCGGCTGGCCCTTGGCGAACAGATTGCCGGGGACGCCATGCGTGTGCGGCAGGTGATCGACGCCGGTGAGCAGCGTGCCGAAGGTCATACGGTTGCGCACGATGCCGCCGACGCTGATCCCGCCAAAGCCGACGCCGTGATAGGCGCGCTCGCGTCCGATCAGCCGGGTGCGCGTCCCCTGTCCGCGCGCGCGCTGATAGGCCAGAGCGATCTTCAGCGCCGTATCCGCCGATTCCGAGCCGGAATTGGTGTAGAAGACGCGCTTTAAATCATAGGGCAGGTGGGCGGCCAGTTTTTCAGCAAATTCAAAAGCCAGCGGATGCGCCAGATTAAAGGTAGGTGCGAAATCCAGCACCGCCGCCTGCTTCTGAATCGCCTCTGTGATGATTGTGCGGCCATGCCCGGCATTGACGCACCACAGTCCCGCCGTGCCGTCGAGAATCTCGCGCCCCTCGACGTCGCGATAATACATGCCCTGCGCCGAGGCCAGCAGCTTGGGTCTGGCCTTGAACGCGCGATTGGGCGTGAACGGCATCCAGAAGTTTTCGAGGTTTGGCGTATCGGGCATGCGGTTATGTCGGAAATTGCGACAGTTTCCTGACGACAGCTTTGTGGACTGGAGGCGGAACTGTGCTAAGGTGGGGGTAATCGGCGCAAATGTGATCACAAAAATGCGCAGCTTGCAAGCGCCGCGTTGAACAAGGGTTGTTGAGAATGGCGGTCGTCAGACTGGATACGGCGGCGGAAGGCGCGGGCGCGGACGCCCGTATTCACGATCAGGTCTATGACCGGATCGCCGAGGCGCTGATCCAGGGGCGGATTCCGCCGGGCAAGTCGGTGTCCTTACGCGGTCTGGCGCAGGATCTGGGCGTCTCGCCCATGCCGGTGCGCGAAGCGGTGCGCCGTCTGATCGCCGAACGCGCGCTGGAATTGCAGAGCGTAAATAAACGCCTGCGCGTGCCGGGTCTGAACGAACACCGGTTGACGCAACTGGCGAAGGCCCGTCAGTGGGTCGAGCCGGAACTGGCCGCGCTGGCGGCGGGTCATGCGACGAAGGACGTCATCCGCCGTTTGCGTGACGATGATGCGGCAGTGATGGCCGCCCTGGCCAAGGGCGACGTATCGGCCTACATGCAATCCAATCAGGATTTCCACTTTTCGATCTACCAACTGGCCGGGGCCGAGCTGTTCTACGACATGGCGCGCACTCTGTGGCTTCAGGTCGGACCGTTCATGCGCGTGGTGTTCGGGCGCATGGGGACCGTGCATCTTCCCAAGGACCACCATCAGGATATGATTGGGGCGCTTGAGAACGGCGACGCCGAGGCCGTGCGCGCCTCAATGGCCGCCGACATCGCTGAAGGCATGGACCTGATGATGGACGCCATCCGCGCCCACGAAGCCGAAACGCCGCTCAAGCGGCGGGGACCAAAGTAAGACGCGCCTCGCCCTTGACTTTTTACATCGCGCCGGTGTCTAGTTGTGATCACAATCGCAACATCAGGAGGCCGTCATGTCCGCAGCCGCGAAACCTGCCGATACGCTCGCGGGCGTCATCGAGGCGATGCAGGCCCTCAACACGCCCGACAAGGCTTTCATCGACGGCCAGTGGCGCGCCTCGCATTCGGGACGCACCTTCGACAATTACAGCTCGCGCGACGGCGGGCTGATCAACCGCATCGCCGCCTGCGACGCGGCGGATGTGGACGCGGCGGTCGCTTCGGCGCGGGCGGCGTTTGAGGACCGGCGCTGGAGAGGCCTGGCCCCGAAACAGCGCAAGACCGTCCTTCGCCGTTTCGCCGAGCTGATGGAAGATCACGCCGAGACACTGGCCCTGCTGGAATGTCTCGACACCGGCAAGCCGATCAGCAATACGCGCGGCTTTGACATCGGCGCGGCGATCAACACCACGCGCTATTACGCCGAGGCGCTCGATAAGATTTATGGCGAGGTCGCGCCCACGCCGGAGGACCGCCTGTCCTATGTCGTGCATGAACCGCTGGGCGTGATCGGCGCCATCGTGCCGTGGAACTTCCCGCTGCACATGGCGATGTGGAAGGTCGCGCCCGCCCTGGCCATGGGCAACAGCGTCGTTCTGAAACCGGCGGAAAATTCCTCCATGTCGGCGCTCTACGCCGCGCAGCTCGCGGTCGAGGCCGGTCTGCCCGCAGGCGTGTGGAACGTCGTTCCGGGGCTGGGCGCCGAGGCGGGCGACGCGCTGGCGCATCATATGGATGTCGATATGATCACCTTCACCGGCTCCGGTCCGGTGGGACGGCAACTGATGCGCGCCTCCGCCGATTCCAACCTCAAGCGCGTCTCGCTGGAGCTGGGCGGCAAGTCGCCGCAGATCGTTTTCGCCGACTGCGACGATCTCGATCAGGCGGCGGCCAATGCGGCCTGGGGCGTCTTTTACAATCAGGGTCAGGTCTGCACGGCGGCCTCGCGCCTTTTGGTCGAGGCGTCGATCAAGGATGCCTTCGTGGAAAAAGTCGCCGATATCGCCCGCAACATCAAGGTCGGCGATCCTTTCGATCCGGCGACCCAGTTCGGCGCCATGATCTCGCAGCGCCAGATGAACACCGCGCTCGACTATATCGAAAAGGGCATTGCCGAGGGCGGGCGCGTCGTCGCGGGCGGGCGACGCGTTCTTGGCGACACTGGCGGCTATTATGTCGGCCCGACCCTGCTCGACGACATCACGCCCGACAATGTGCTGGCGCAGGAGGAGGTGTTCGGCCCGGTGCTGTCGGTGCTGACCTTCGAGGACGAGGCCGAGGCGTACCGCATCGCCAACGGCACGGTGTTCGGGCTGGCGGCAGGGGTGTGGACCGGCAATGTCTCACGCGCCATGCGGGCTGTGAAGGCGTTGCAGGCGGGCCTGGTCTGGGTCAATGGCTGGGACGCCTGCGACATTACATCGCCGTTCGGTGGCGTCAAACAATCGGGATTCGGGCGCGACCGCTCCTTGCATGCGCTGTATAAGTACGCCGATCTCAAGGCGATCTCGATCAGCTACAAGGTGTAAGACCATGCCCTTATCCGACAGCCAACGCGCCCTGCTGGGCGATTTGATCTTCAACGAGGCGGCCAGCGACCGTTTCCCCGTAATGAACCCCGCAGACGGCTCGACCCTCTGTTACGTCAAGGCGCAGGGGGCGGCGGAAACGACCGCGGGCATCGAGGCCGCCGACAAGGCGTTTGCCGCCTGGTCCGGCATGACCGCCAAGGCGCGCTGCCAGATTCTGCGCAAATGGAATGATCTGGTTCTCGCGCATCTCGAAGACATGGCCATGCTGGTCACGCTGGAGCAGGGCCGCCCGATCCGCGAAACGCGCGGCGAAGTCACCTATGGCGCCTCTTTCCTCGAATGGTTCTCCGAAGAGGGCAAGCGCGCCTATGGCCGCACCATTCCGGCCACGGCGCCGGGCAAGCATCTTCAGGTCATCAAGCAGCCGGTCGGCGTCTGCGTCGCGATCACGCCGTGGAACTTCCCGATCTCGATGATCACCCGAAAAGTGGCTCCGGCTTTGGCGGCGGGCTGCACGGTGGTGATCAAGCCGTCCGAAGAAACGCCTCTGTCGGCGCTGGCCCTCTATCAACTGGCGCGGGAGGCGGGCCTGCCCGAAGGTGTGATGACGGTCATCACCAGCGTCCACGCCAAAGAGGTCGGCGAGGTCATGACCTCCGATCCGCGTGTCAAGAAGCTCTCTTTCACCGGCTCGACCCCGGTGGGCAAGATGCTCTACGCGCAATGCGCGCCGACCATGAAAAAGGTGTCGATGGAGCTGGGCGGCAATGCGCCGTTTATCGTCTTCGATGACGCGGACCTCGACGCTGCGGTCGAAGGCGCGCTGGCCTCGAAATACCGCAATTCCGGCCAGACCTGTGTGTGCGCCAACCGCATTCTGGTGCAGGCGGGCATTTATGACCGCTTCGCCGCCGCCCTGACCGAAAAGGTCAAGGCGATGAAGCTCGAACCCGGCTGGCGTGAGGAGGCGACCCTGGGGCCGCTGATCAATCAGAAGGCGGTCGATAAGGTCAAACATCTGGTTGATGACGCCGTGGCGCATGGCGCCAGAGTCGAAACCGGCGGCGCTGTCGATGGTCAGGGCTCCTTGTTTTATCAAGGGACGGTGCTGACGCAGGTAAGCCGCCAAATGGAGATTTTCGACACCGAAATCTTCGGTCCCGTCGCGCCGCTCTACAAATTCGAGACGGAAGCTGAGGCCGTCCAACTGGCCAATGACACGCCCTTCGGTCTGGCCGCCTACGCCTATACCCGCGACATTGGCCGCGCCATGCGCGTGGCGGCGCACCTGCAATATGGCATGGTCGGCATGAATGACGGTCTGATCTCCACCGAGGTCACCCCCTTCGGCGGCGTCAAGGAATCCGGCATCGGCCGCGAAGGCGCGATGGAAGGGTTGGAGGAATATCTGAACGTCAAATACATCTCCTATGGCGGCCTGGGAGACATTTGACACATTTCTCCTCCCCATTCATGGGGAGGGGGACCGCGAAGCGGTGGAGGGGTGGCGGCGCCAACCGCAAAGAGACCCCTCCGTGGGGTGGGGCGCCACACCCACCCACCCCCCCCGGGGGGGGGGGGGTGTTTGGGGGGGGGGGAAAAGAAATTGGGAAACCGACAGGACCGAGGCCCC
>NZ_JBQCGA010000012.1:0-15002 GCF_051956075.1 Asticcacaulis sp.
ATAGTCGCCCGACGGCGCGATGGCGATCCTGGTGTGCGATCCCGCCCAGGTGAGCATCTGCGGCTTCTGGCCCGCAATGCGCGCGAACCAGACCGCCACGCCGTTATAGGTGGCGCAATAGAGCTTGCGGCCCTTGGGATCGAAGGCGAGGTCCGAGACGCTGTGCGCATGCTCGAAAAGCTTGATGTCCTTGGTTTTCAGGTCCAGCACGCTGACCTTTTTCGCCGCCGCCCAGGCGATGGACTGGCCTTCGACCGACGCCGCGATGGCGTCGATCCACGCGCCCTTTTGCGCCGCCAGTTCGACCGGGCCGGTCTCCTGCGTCGTCCACACCACGCGCCCGTCATCGCCGCCAGTGACGACGCCAAGGCCCGTCGGATGCACGACCGCGCTCAGGATTCCGGCGTTCGGATGGGCGTCGAATTCAGCGTCGGCGTCGGGGAAGACGACTCTCCCGTCGCCAAGCGCGATCATGGGCGCGTCAAGCGCGTCGAACAGGGCGGCGACCACGTAGGAGTCGAAGTTTTTAGAATAGGCGAAGGTCATCAGGCGCGCTTACACCGGATCAGCCGAATTTGCCAGCCTGATAGTCGGCATAGGCCTGCATGATTTCCTCGCGCGTGTTCATCACGAACGGACCGTGCGCGACGATCGGCTCATTGATCGGCGCGGCGTGGCCGAACAGCACAAGCGCGTTGTTGGTCGCCTCGATATCGATCAGGTCGCCTTCGCCAAATTCGACCAGCTTCCAGCGCGGCGCATCGACGCCATTGACCGCCACATCGCCGCGCGCCACGTAGAAAAACACGTCGCGGCCCGCCAGACTGTCAAACCGAATGCGCCCGCCGGGTTTCATCTCCAGCCAGCTCATAACCACGCCGGTGAGCGACTCAACCGGCCCGCTCTGGCCCTGCCAGTCGCCCGACACCAGATGCAGGGCGCATTTGCCGTCGTCAATGACCGGGATGTCGTCCGCCTGTACGCCGGTATAGCGCGGCGGCGTCATTTTCAGCCGAGCGGGCAGATTGACCCAGAGCTGCAGGATTTCCAGCGGCCCGCCGCTCTCTTTAAAGGCGTCCGGCGAAATCTCGGCGTGGACCAGACCAGAACCGGCGGTCATCCACTGCACGCCGCCCGCGCGGATAATGCTTTCATGTCCGGCGGAATCGCGGTGCGCCAGCTCGCCTTCAAGGATGAAGGTCACGGTCTCGAAGCCGCGATGCGGATGCGGCCCGAACGGCAGCCCCCTGTTGTGCGGCGCATAGACCTGCGGGCCGTGATGGTTGAGGAACAGAAACGCGCCCAGATGCCCCAGACGCGCATTGGGCAGGGGGCGGCGCGTGACCAGATCGCCGATATCGTCGCGATAGGCGTCGTGCAGGGTCAGGACGGGCTTGGAGACGTACATGCCCTCCATGTAGGCCCTTATGGCGAACAAACAAGGTCATGAATCCGCCCTGATGACGTGGTTTCGTTCAGCCGCCATTCAGCTTGCGCGGATCATAACCGCAGCATGGCATTTCGGAGTTTTCTGTCATGATCGCGCGTATCGCTCTCACCGCCGCCCTCGCCGCCGCCACGCTTGCGCCGGCTGCTATGGCGCAGGACTATAACGACCCCAATTACGGCTATCCGCATCCTTACGCAGACGCGCGCGACGCCTATGCGCAGGGCCGCGCCGATCAGGCGCGCCAGGATGACCGTTATCAGGACGACCGCTACCGCGACGATGATTATGATCGTGGCTATGCGCCGCCGCCCTCGAATGCGCACTATGACGGCTACTGCTATGCCCGTAAGGATCAGGCCTCGGCCACCGGCCTGATTGCGGGCGCAGCCATCGGCGGCGCCATCGGCAATGGCGCGTCGAACCGCTGGGATCGCGGCGGCAATACGATTGCGGGCGCGCTGGTGGGCGCCATGCTGGGCTCGGCGGTCGGGCGCTCCAGCGTCGATTGCTATGACGGAACCTATTACGCCTATGACAGCGGCTATTACGCGCCGCCGCCGCCGCCGTCGGGCTATACGGTCGTCTATTTCAACAGCCGCCCGTCCTATGGCTATCGCTATGTCTATCGCGAGCATTATCGCCCGTGGGGTTACGGCTACCATCACCGCTGGTAGGGTGCTAAAGACGGCGGCATGACCGCCTTACCGCCGGACGCCCTCTCGACCGCCTTTTTCTGGCTCGACTACGCCGCCGTCGCCGTGTTCGCCGCGTCGGGCGCGCTGGCGGCGGCGCGCCTGCGTCAGGACGTGATCACCTTCATCTTCTTCGCCGCCATCACCGGGGTCGGCGGCGGCACGCTGCGCGACCTGCTGATCGGCGCGCCGGTCTTCTGGGTGCATCGGCCCGGCTATATTATGGTGTGCGTGGCGACGGCGGTGCTGGTCTGGTTGCTGGGCGGGCAGGGCTGGCGCTTTCGCGCGCTGCTCTGGCTCGACGCGCTGGGTCTGGCCGCCTATGCGGTGGTGGGAACGGCCAAGGCGCTCAGTCTCGGCGTTCCGGCCTTTTCGGCCATGATCATGGGCGTCCTGACCACCACCTTCGGCGGGATCATCCGCGACGTGCTGGCGGGCGAGCCGAACCTTCTCTTAAGGCGGGAAATCTACGTCACCGCCGCCATGCTGGGCGCAGGCGTTTTTGCCGGGCTTAAACTGCTGGGCGTCGCCTTCTGGCCCGCCGCCCTGATCGCCTTCGCCCTGGCCCTTGCGCTGCGCGCTGCGGCCATCCATTTCAAGCTCAGCCTGCCCGCCTTCCTCGGTGCGCAGAAGATCACGCCCAAAGGAGACGTGCGATGAAATACATTGTCGAAAGCGCCAAAAGCGTCGATCAGGCCGTGGCCGCCCTGCACGAGGCCGTCCCCGTCCACGGTTTCGGGATTCTGCATATCCACAACCTCAAGGAAACCATGGCGAAGAAGGGCGTCGCCTTCGATCACGACTGCCAGATCCTCGATGTCTGCAATCCCGGCAAGGCCAAGGCGGTGCTGAGCGAGGACATGGCGATGAGCCTCGTCCTGCCGTGCAGGATTTCGGTCTATGAGGAGGGCGGCAAGACCCATATCGGCATGGTGCGCCCGTCGGCCCTGCTGGGCGTGATGAGCGATTCCCCGGCCATGGCCAGCGTCGCCGCCGAGGTCGAGGCGACCCTGATCGCGATTATCAATGCGGCGGCGTAGATGAGCGGCCTTTGAACGCCTGAAACGCCTGCTCCGCGACCTCCCAGTCTTCGGGCGTGTCGATATCGACCACTTCGGTGCGCGGCAGGATGACGGCGGTTCCGGCCTCGGAAAAGGCGTCCACGCCTGACATCCAGGCTTCGGTCAGCCCCCAGTAGAATTGCGCCGCGTCATGATAGGCGGGCGGCAGATCCTGCGAGCGCGTCGCCCTGTGTTCGGGCCAGAACATCTCAACCCCGCCGGTTTCGGTCAGCCGGATGGCGCGCTGAATGGGAAAGGCGTAGGAGGTGGCGGAAAAGGCAAAGGCCTTGCCGCGCGTTTGCAAGGCCTGCCAGCCTTCGCGCAGACGCTCCGGCGTCAAAAACGGCGCCGTGGCGTAGATGCAGCAGCAGGCCTCATACCGCTCCCCATTCTGCATCAGCCAGTCCAGCGCGCTGCACACCACAGCGCCAGTTCCGGTATGATCGTCGGCCAGGCTGGGCGGGCGCATAAAGGGCACGTCCGCGCCAAAATCGCGCGCCACGCCAGCGATCTCCTCATCGTCGGTCGAGACGATGACGCGGTCGAACAGGCCGCTTTGCAGCGCCGCCTGAATGGACCAGGCGATCATGGGCTGGCCATGAAACGGCTTGATATTCTTGCGCGGTATGCGCTTCGAGCCGCCGCGCGCGGGGATGACAGCCACGCGCCTCATCGCAGGAACAACCGGTTGCAATAGCGGTCATAGCCGCCGGGATTGTCCATGACCGGATGACGCGGCGCGAGCGAAGACGGATAGAGATTATATTCGACCGCCAGCAAAAGGCGCGGCTGATCGACAGGGAGTTGCTCCTTGTGAAAGCCGTACACGTCTTCGAGGAACCACGTCCCCGCCGGGGCGGTGATGCTAACGATGCTGTCCGCGCCAAAGGTGTCAATAATGGCGGCGTCCGTTTGCGCCTTGCCGATGTCGAGACGCGGATCGACGTGTGAGCCGCGCACGAATGCGTGCGGCCCTGAGGTTTCGGTCACATCGGTCAGATACCAGAAGGCCTTGACGTTGCGGGCGCAGTCGAAATCGCGGTGAAAGCGCTGCACGCCCTTGGGGGTTTCGCGACCCGGAAAGCGCCAGGCGCAGCCGATATTGTCGATGACCGGCTTGGCGCCCAGATAAAGCTCGGCGGTTTCAAGCAGCAATCTGTCATTCATCAGGTCGAGCAGGTGCGGGGCGCGCAGCACCTGTTCATAGGTGAAATAGCCGATATTGCTATCATCCGAGGCGGGCCTGTCCCACATGAACTGCCCCAGATGCGGGCGGTAGCGGTCGTGACACGGCTCGGTTTTGAAATAAGCCACGAGATCGTTGAGCACATGGGCGGGCAGGGGCGGCTGCGGCGCGGTGATGCCGTCGCGGCGCAGTTGCGCATCGAGATCGCGCGCCCGATCGGACGGCGTGAAATCGCGCGTGTGCGGCTTGATGACGCGCAAGGCTTTCGCGACGGTCTCGCGTCCCTTCAGGTCCAGCACCGGCAGCAGGTCATAGGCGATATGCCGCCGGTCGTCATACGCCCGCGCCAGAAAGCGCGACCCGTTGGGAATGCGCGTCTTCAGCCGCTCGCTGAAGCTCGTCATGCGTCAAAGACCGACCAGGGCGGCCAGATCGTTGAGCGTTTTGGCCTCTTTCAGTTTTTCGCCATCGACGATCTGATCGAGATCGCTATCGACCATGGCGACGAACGAGATCACCGACAAGGAGTCCCAGTTGCCGACATCTTCGATGCGCTCCTCGCCGGTCAGGCCAGCCGGATCGGCTTCGAGAATCTCGGCGACAGCGGCGAAAAAGGCGGGCTTGTCCATAGAACGCTCCTCGTGTGCGAAACTTTGCCGCCAGCAAGCGCCGATTCCGTCAATATTCCCTTAAAACCTTGCTGCCAGCCTGCTCCGTTCAGGGGCCGAATCGCTCCATAATCTGTACGGCGTAAAGACGGGACGAACGACATGACCGAAGCCAGGATCAGCGGCGTGGCCGTAAGGGGCATCAGGGCCTGCGTCCCCGCCCTGACGCGCGATCTGGCCGAGGAGGGACTGATCCCCGACGCGGCCGAACGCGAGCGGCTGATCAAGTCGATCGGGGTGCGTTCACGCCATATCGCCCGTCCCGACATGATGACCTCCGACCTGTGCCAAAAGGCCGCGGACGGCCTGCTCGACGAGCTGGGCTGGGCGCGCGATTCTATCGACGTGCTGATCATGGTGACGCAGAGCGCCGACTATGTGATCCCGGCGACCGCCTGCGCCTTGCAGGACCGGCTGGGCCTGGGCTCGTGCCTGGCCTTCGACATCAATCTCGGCTGTTCGGGCTATGCTTACGGCCTGTGGACGGCGGCGTCGCTGATGAAGACGTTAAGCGTGGCCGGGCGTCCGGCGCGCGCCCTGGTGCTGGCGGGCGATGTCTCAACCTCCAAGCTGCTGGAAGGCGACCGCGCGACGGTTCCGCTGTTCGGCGACGCCGGGTCCGCAACCGCACTGGAGCTTGATCCGAACACGGACAATTGGTTCGGCGTCTTTGGCACGGACGGCTCCGGCGCGCCGCATATCATGGTCGAGGCGGGCGCACTCAAACACCCGCTTTTGCCGCCGAAAGAGCCGCATCCGCCGGAAAAGGCGGACGATCTCTACCGCAAGGCGCGGCTGCATCTGAACGGGACCGAGGTGTTCAACTTCACGCTCAAGGCCGTCCCGCCGCTGGTCAACGCGATTTTCGACGCGGCGAATGTTACGGTCGATGACATCGACTATGTGCTCCTGCATCAGGCCAATGTCTTCATGCTCAATCACCTGCGCAAAAAAGCGGGCCTGCCCGAAGACAAGGTGCCGATCGCCATGGAAACCTATGGCAACACCTCCTCGGCCTCGATCCCGCTGACCATCGCTGATAAGCTGTCCGACGTGTTCGACCAGCCGCGCGAACTGGTGCTGATGGGTTTCGGCGTCGGCTGGTCGTGGAGCGCGCTCAAGCTGACCATCGGCCCCATGCCCGCCCCGAAAGTTGTCGAGCTGGCGTGATGGAGCTGTCGCATCCCGAATTGCTTGGCCTGATCCCGGCGGATCATTACTGGCGCGAAGACGTGCTGGCGCAGGAGATGGAGCGCGTTTTCGCGCCCTCCTGGCTGTGCATCGGCTTCAGCGAAGACCTGAAAAACCATCAGGATTTCGTCACCGCGCAATTCGGTCCGCACAGCATCGTGGTGCAGAATTTCGACGGCGAACTGAAGGCGTTTCGCAATGTCTGTTCGCACCGTTTTGCGCGCATCCAGAACGAACCGTGTGGCAACCGCGTGCTGCAATGCCCGTATCATGGCTGGACCTATGGGGCGGATGGCCGGCTGATCGGCGTGCCGCTCAACAAACAGAGCTTCGATCTCAATGACGCGGATAAGACGCGGCTGGGCCTGCACACCTACGCCGTCGAGACCGTAGGGCATTTCGTCTTTGTACGGATGAGCGCCAACGGACCGGATTTACGCGGCTTTCTCGGCGGCATCTATGACGACCTCGCCCACGTCTCCAAGGTCTGCCCCGACCGCTTCGAGCGCGCCGCCTATGACTGGGCGGCCAACTGGAAGCTGGGCATGGACAATGCCGCCGAGGGCTATCATGTGCCGCTGGTCCACGCTGACAGTTTCGGCCTGATCCTGTCCATCGACCTGAAGATTTCCCACGATCAGGCGCATACGCGCTACACCGGAAACCTGAAGGAACGCTCGCTGAACTGGTGGCGGCAGGTGGGCAAGGCGGTCGATCTTCAGCCTTCGGAGCTTTATCCCGAATACGGCAACTTCCTGATCTTCCCCAATATCGTTGTCACCTTCTCCTACGGCGCGTTTTTGACTTTTCAGTGGTTCGAGCCGACCGGGCCTGAGACGCTTCGCATCCACACCACCTCATGGCTGGCGAAGAACAATGGCCGGGCGGCGCGTGGCATGGTGATCGACAGCCTGAAGGCCTTTTCCGAGCAGGTCCGCAACGAGGACCGCGACATCTGCGCTATCGCGCAAAAGGGCACGCGCGGTATGGATGGCGAGCGGCGCATGGTTCTCGGCGCGCTCGAAGGCCGCATCGCGCATTTTCAAAAGGCCTATGCGGCGAGGATGGGCTTATGAACTTTAACCCGATGGATCTAACGGGACGGACGATCCTCGTCACCGGCGCGACGTCCGGCATCGGGCGCGCGACGGCGGTCTATCTGTCGAAGCTCGGCGCGCGGGTGATCGCGTCGGGACGCAATCAGGAGCGTCTCGATGCTGTGCTGTCCGAACTCGAAGGCGACAACCATCTGGGCCGTCTGTTCGATCTCGCTGATCTTGACGCCATCGTGCCGTGGCTGAAGTCGCTGTGCGCCGAGGTCGGGCCGCTCAATGGCCTCGCCCACTGCGCAGGCGTGCAGGCGACGCGCCCGATTCAGGCGATCAAATCCGATTTCGTCATGGAGGTACTGACGCAAAATCTCGGCGCGGCTCTGATGCTGGCGCAGGGCTTCCGGCTCAAGGCCTGTCACGGCAGCCCGGCCTCGCTGGTCTATGTCTCGTCCTCGGCGGCGCTGAAGACCGCGCCCGGCAATGTCGTCTATGCCTCGTCCAAGGGCGGCATCGTCTCGGCGGTCAAGGGGCTGGGCGTCGAACTGGTGCGCGACGGCGTGCGCGTCAATGCGGTCGCGCCCGCCATGGTCGATACGCCGATGTCGGATCAGTTCCGCACCCTCCTGTCCGAAGAGAATTTCCAGCGCGTCGTCGCTATGCACCCGCTGGGCCTTGGCCGCCCTGACGATGTGGCGGCGGCCATCGCCTTCCTGCTGGCCGACACCTCGCGCTGGATCACCGGTTCGATCCTGAATGTTGACGGGGGTTTTCTGGCATGAACGCACATGTCAAACCCTCGCGCCGCATCGCCCTGTCGTTGTCGCACGATCACAGCCACGGGCCTCTCGGCTATCTGGAGATGGGCAACCCGGCGGGACCGACCGTGGCGTTCCTGCACGGTTTCGGCGCGGACCTGCTGACCTGGTCGCTGTGCCTGGCCCCTCTGGCGCGCGACTACCGGCTTATCGCGCTCGACCTGCCCGGTCATGGCCGCACCTGCGCCGATGTCGGGGAAGCTACGCTCGACTTCATGACCCAATGGCTTGATGAGGCGCTCGACGTGTTGCGCGTGCGCACGGCGCATCTCGTCGGCCATTCCATGGGCGCCAAGATCGCGCTCGGCTTCGCCCTGTCGCACGGCGAGCGGGTCGAAACCTTAAGTCTGATCTCTCCCGCCGGTCTTGGCGGCGATTTCCACCACGATACCCTGTCGGCTTTTCTCGACGCGAATACGCCTGATGCCGCCGAAGCGCTGGCGCGCCATCTACTCGGCCCGCGCGGCCAGTCGGTGGGACCGGCTCTGACACGCTCACTGCTGGAGGCCAATGGGGATCCGGCGCGCGCAAAGGCGCTGAAAAAGCTGCTCGGTCAGGCGCGCACCTATGGCCTCTCCCTCTCGCCCGAAGGCTTCGACTGGAGCCGCATCCGCTGCCCCGTCAGCATCCAATGGGGCGATCACGACCGCCTGATCCCCCTGCCCGAAGCGCATCGTCTGCCGCCGCACACGCCGATGCAGGTGATCGCAGGCGCGGGCCATCTGCCGCATATGGAGGCCCCAAACGCCGTGGCCACCGTCCTCAAGGATTTTTTACCGTGACCGCTCTTGACCTAATCCGCGCCGAACTGACCCAGATCCTGAGCGACAAGGGCGCCGAAATGGGCGAGATCACGCCCGATACGCCGCTGCTCGACGGGCCGCTCGATATCGACAGCCTTGACCTGGCCACCCTTGTCGTGGCGCTGGAGGAAAAGACCGGCAAGACGCCGTTCGCGGGCGGCTTCGTGCTGTTCCACACCGCCGGGGAACTGGCGGCCCTGTTCGATGCGTAATCTGGCCGCGCCGGGATTCCGCCTGATCGGGACGCAGGGCGAACAAACGCCCGCGCCCGCGCCGGGAAACGGGCCGCACCTGATCAATGTCGCCACGGACGGCGCGGCGGGCCTGATCCGCGCCCTGCTCGGTGACGGCGACGTCTATGTCCTACGCGATGCGTCTGCGCCGCCGGTTATCGAGCCGGGCGAGGGCCGCATCCATCTGCAAACCTCCGGTACGACCGGCGCGCCGAAGTGGCGCGCGCATGAGATCGCCAGACTGACTCAAGGTATGGCCGCCGGTTCCGCGCCCGCGCGCTGGCTTCTGACCTTCAATCCCGGCAGTTTCGCAGGGCTCCAAGTGATCTTATCCGCCCTGATCGGCGGCCATATGCTGATCATCCCGTCTTACGACGCTAGTGTGAGCGAAATGGCCGACCTGGCCGTGCAGCATCAGGCGACGCACATCTCCGGCACGCCGACCTTCTGGCGCGCCTTTCTGATGGCGCTGGGCGACAGGCCGCTTGATCTCAAGGCCGTGACCCTCGGCGGCGAGGCGGCGGATCAGGCCCTACTCGACGCCCTGCGACAACGCTTCCCGGACGCTGGCCTGCGCCATATCTACGCCACCACCGAGGCGGGCCGGGTGCTGACCGTCAGCGATGGGCGCGAGGGGTTTCCCCTGTCCCTGCTGACGGATCGACTGACACTCTCCGAACACGGAACCTTATGCGTCGATGGCCTCGACACCCATGACGTGGTCGAAATCGTCGGCGACCGCGTGCTGTTTCGCGGACGTCTGGATTCGATGGTCAATATCGGCGGGGTCAAGGTCTTTCCCGAAACGGTCGAAGCCTTTATCCTGCAACATCCGGGTGTGCAGGATGTGCGCGTATCCCCGCGTCCCAACCCGATCACCGGCCATGTGCTGACGGCGGACATGGTTCTGAAACCTTTTGCGGATCAGAATGCGGTCAAGGCGCATTTGCAGGGCCTGCCGCGCGCGCAGCGGCCTGTTCTGGTGCGCTTTGTTGAGACCCTGCCCACCGGTCAGACGGGAAAGAAGCTGAGATGACGACTTCCGGCAAATGGCTGATCCTGAGCGGCGTCAGTCGCGGCCTTGGGCTGGCCCTGGCGCGCGACCTGCTGGCGCAGGGCTATGGCGTCGCCGCCTGTTCGACCACGCATAATGACGATCTGGCCGCGCTGGAGGCCGACCATCCCGCGCGCTTTTTGTGGCGCAGCGTCGATATGGCCGCCGCCGCCGCCATCGAAGCCTTTGTGGCCGAGGCCTGCCAACAGCCTCCGGGCGAGCGCCTGTGGGGCGTAATCAACAATGCCGGCATGTCGGTCGAAGGCATCCTCTCCACCCTGCCGGTGCGCGACATCGAACACGTCCTGCAAGTCAATCTGACCGGGGCGATTTGCCTGACGCGCGCGGTCTTACGTCAGATGATGAAGACGCGCAAAAGCGGGCGCGTGATCAATATCTCCTCAATTACGGGCTTACGTGGTTATACCGGTCTGACCGCCTATGCGGCGTCGAAGGCGGGCCTTGACGGTTTCAGCCGCGCCCTGGCGCGTGAGGTCGGGCGGATCGGCATTACCGTCAACGCCATCGCGCCCGGCTATATGAAGACGCAGTTGTCGGAAGGTCTGGACGATGCGCAACTGGCGCAGATCGTGCGCCGCACGCCGCTCAACCGTCTGTGCGAACTGGCCGATGTCGTGCATCTGGCGCGCTTCCTGTTGTCGGAAGACGCCGCCTTCATCACCGGTCAGACTCTCGTCGTCGATGGCGGGCTGACCTCATGACGGCGTGGCGGATGACAGGGCCGGTCCTGCGTGGTCCAATTCTTCGGGGAATCGTCACGGCCATGCCGGAGACGGTGAGCGAAAATGCCGACATGGCCGCCAGCTTCGGCGCGGAGACCATGGCCAAGATCGTCGCCGCCACCGGCATCGAGCGCCGCCCGGTGACGAAAACGCATACGGTCAGCGATCTGGGCGCTGTGGCGGCGGAACGCCTGCTCGACGGTTTGGGGTGGGAGCGCGGTTCCATCGGCCTGCTGATCGTGATCACCCAGACGCCCGACTATCCGCTACCTTCCACCGCCTGCGTGCTGCAAAACCGGCTTGGCCTGCCGGTCAGCGCGGCCGCCTTCGATCTGGCGCTTGGCTGTTCGGGCTATGCCTATGGCCTGTCGGTGGCGTCGTCCATGATGGCGGCGGGCGGAATCCGCCGCGCCCTGATCATCGCGGGCGATATCACCACGCGCATGATTTCGGACAGCAATCGCAGCCTTGCGCCCCTGTTCGGCGATGCGGTGGCGGCGACGGCGCTGGAGCTGGGCGAGGCCGAGATCGCCTTCGATCTGGGTTCGGACGGTTCGGGCGCGCCCTATCTGATCTCCAAGACCGGCGGGCTGGCCGAACCGGGCGCGCCGGAGCTGTTCATGGACGGTACGCAGGTCATGGCCTTTTCGCTCAAGCAGGTCGCGCCGTCCGTCGCGCGCGCGCTTGAGGCGGCGGGACGGACGATTGACGAGATGGACTATGTTGTGCTGCATCAGGCCAACGCCATGATGCTCAGGACGCTCGGCCACAAGATCAAGGCGCGCGACGACCAGATGGTCTATGCGATCCGCGACTATGGCAACACCTCTTCGACCTCGATTCCGCTGGCGCTCAGCGACCATTTCGGCAGGGTTGGGGCGCGTGATGAGGTGAAGCTTTTGCTGTGCGGCTTCGGGGTCGGCTGGTCATGGTCCACGGCGGTGTGGCGCACGCCCTGGCCCGCCGTGCATGAGATCGTAAGGGTTCCATGAGGCTCTTCATCCGCACCGAGGCCTCAAGCGCAATCGGCATGGGCCATTTTATGCGCTGTTTCGCTATTGCCGAAGAGGCGCGCTTGCACGGCCTGCCGGTGACCTTTCTGCTCAACGCGCTCGACGATGTGCGCGAGCGGCTTGAGGCCATCGGCGCGGACGGGGTGGTCCTGCCGCCGCTCGGATCGGGTGAGGATCTGGTGGCCATGAGCGAACTCGGCCTGACACGGCGCGACTGGCTGGTGGTCGATTCCTATGCGGCGGATGAGGCCTATATCGCCGGTTTAAGTCTGATGACGCGGGTGTGCGTGATCGACGATCTCAACTTTCTGCCCGCTTTCGACGGCGAGATGATCGTCAACGCCGCCGAGGCCGCGCCACACATGGACTATGCGCGCAAGACCCGCGCCCAACTGCTGCTGGGGGCGGACTATGCGCTGATCCGTCAGGAGTTTCGTGCCGTGAAACCGTGTCACGGCGAGGTCGTGACCCTGATGTTCGGCGGCTCCGATCCGCAAAACCTGAGCGCTCAGGCGGCGCGCCTGCTGCTGGCCGAAAATCTGAGCGTGCGCATCATCGCCGGTCCCGCCAATCGCCACGCCGCCGCCTTGCAGGCGATGGCGGAGGACGGGTTGGAGGTCATCGTCGCGCCGCCATCGGTCGCCGAAGTCCTGGCCGACAGCAAACTGGTCGTCACCGCGGCCGGCGGCAGCGTCGGCGAGGTCGCGGCCATGGGGCTCGCTGGCCTCGTTCTTGTCGCCTATGACAATCAGGCGGCGGCCCTGTCGGCCTGCCCCTATCCGGTCATCGACGCGCGAAAGGGCCTGCCGGACGATCTCGGCGCGCAGGTCAAGGCCCTGCTGGCCGATGCGGCGGCGTTGCGCGCCAATGCGGAATGCGCGCACGCCATAGTCGATGGCTTGGGTGCGCGCCGCGTTATCGAGGCGATGCGCCATGTATGATTTCCTGTCCTATCGTCCCATCACGGAGGATGACGCAAAGCTGCTGCTCGACTGGCGCACCGCGCCGCATATCGCGCAATATATGCTCACCGAAGTGGCCTACGATCTCGACCGGCAAAAGGCATGGATCGCGCGCTGCAACGCCCGCGACGACTATCAGCACGCGATCATCCGCATCGAAGACGGCGATGTCGGCTATGCCTCGATCACCGTCACCGATCCGCGCAATGGCGTTGGCGAGATCGGCGTCTATATAGGCGACGCCGACGCGCCCAAGGCTTTGACCGCCTATAATTTCGTCGGCACGCTCAACCACGCCTTTTTTACGATGGGGCTGCACAAGCTGGTCAATCACGTCATCGCCTGGAACGACCGCACCGCGCGGGCGCAGGCTTTCAATGGCTATCGCCATGTCGGCGTGTTGAAAGACCATGTGCTCAAGGACGGGGTGCGCCACGATCTGCATATTTTCGAGCAGTCGGCGGCGGAATGGGCGGAATTTCGCAAAAAGTTTCGCGACGACCGTAACTGGTGGGGCAAACCGACAGTATATAGGGGCTAAAAGGAGCTAAAAATGGCTAAATCCGCCCTCGGTTTCGACCTCACCCCACCCACGCCTGAGCAAATCCAGACCCTGGCCGCGCGCCTCGATCCCGAAGCGCGCCGCATCCTGCTCGATCACGGCACCGAGCCGCCCTTCTGCGGCGCGTTCGATGAATATGAGGAAGAAGGGACCTATATCTGCAATCTGTGCGCTCTGCCTCTGTTTTCCTCGCGCGCCAAGTTCCATTCCGGCTCCGGCTGGCCCAGCTTTTATGAAGATCTGGGGGAGGGCCACGTCCGTCGCTTACGCGATGTCTCGCACGGCATGGTGCGCACCGAAATCCGCTGCGGGCGGTGCGATTCGCACCTCGGCCATGTCTTCGAGGACGGGCCGCGTCCGACCGGCCTGCGCTACTGCATGAATTCGGTGGCGATGGATTTCGTGCCCGAAGGCGAAGCCCTGCTGGACCGGCTGGGGCGCGGCGATCCGACCTCTATTTGAGGTAAGGAATCGTCTCCGGCTCTGTCTGAGCCAGCAGGTTGGCGACCATGCGACCGAAGAAGGTCGCGCCGGTGGTCTGGTTCATGTGGGTGTAGTCGAACTTCTGCGGCGCGTCGCCGCTTATCTGCGAGGCGTCGGTGAATTTCGCTGGAACCGAGGTGCCGGTCTTTTCGCTGTCCAGCACGTTCTGCGGGATCGGTTGTCCAGCCAGATAATGGTTGGCGGCGACGTTGCCCATCGCCTGCACCGCGCGCTGGCTTTCGCCGAACAGGTCGATTAGCGGCAGATGATGCTCAATGGCGACATTCTGCATCGAAGCCGCGAACGGCGCCACGCGGTCGGGCAGGAGTTTGTTATCGACAAAGTCGCGCATCGAGATCGGCGTCACCAGCACGAACTCGGCGCCTGCTTTTTGCGCCTCCTGCGCAAAACCCCAGAGATTGGCCGGATATTCCCACAACACGTCGGTGTGGCGCTCCGGTTTGGGCGAGCCGTCATTATGGCCGAACTGCATCAGCACATAGGTTCTGGCGTAAGGGACGCCCGCGGCATTTGTGGTCTTTTTCAGCTCGGCCATGACGCTCTGATCCCAGACGCCATCGACGCGATAGCTTTTGGTGCTGCGCCCGCCGCGTCCGAAATTCAGGCAGGTGACCTCCGGGCTGAATTGCCGACAGAAGGCGTCGCCATAGCCGCTCTTGTGCGCCATGGTCGAGTCGCCCGCCAGAATGATGCGGATCGGCTTGAGGTCTTCGGCGTGCGCAACGCCGGAAACGGCGAGCAGGGCGCTGACGGCGCCAAGGATGAGCGAACGAATGGACATGGACGGGCCTCCTGTTGTGCGCTGGCATAAAGGCCCTGCGCGCCGTCGGGCGCAAGTGAAAATGTCAATTGAGAGCAAAATTGATCAATTTAGAGCATTGCAAAAAGAAACGGCGCCGCCGGTTCAGGCGGCCCCGTTCTGATTTCAGAGCGTCCGCGACCTCTTACGGCTGGACCAAGGCCGGCTTGACGATGGTGTAGAAAAACACCCCAAAGGCGCCGTTTTCGCGCGG
>NZ_JBQCGA010000013.1:0-157079 GCF_051956075.1 Asticcacaulis sp.
AACGACCCTACTTTCCGACGGTTCTTGGAACCCAACACGAAACGGTCCGAATCCTTCCGTCGTGACTGGGGTGGCTGCCCCGGTCACGACCGTTCATGTCTAGCCAAAATGAACACACAAACCATGAGACAAGCACGGAAAACACAGACATTCGGCGAAGCCGGATTCTATGGGTCGCCTCCAAATGCATGCGTTTCTCATGCATTCTTTTCCGTGTTTTCCGTGCTTTCCGTGGTTAAAAACCTAACCCTCCACCTCATTGGCGGTCAGACGCGCCAGGGCGCAGACAAACAAGGCCCAGATCAGCGAATTCTGTGACAGGATGAAGCTTTCCGACATGATCAGGAAGGTGAAAAGAAGCAGGATCAGCACGGAAAAGAAGCCGTCCTTGACGCGCGCGAAGCGGAACAGGGCGCAGAAATAACCGACCGCCAGCGTGGCGCCGAACAGGATCACGCCCAGCCAGCCGATCTGGATCAGCAGGTCCAGCCAGCCATTGTGCGCCGACGGCACGTCCCAGCCGGTTTCTTTGCGCACCACGGCGGCGGGGATTGAGGTCGGCGTCCAGAACGCCTTATAGCCATAGCCGAGCCAGGGATGCTTGTCAGACAGGCGCATCAGCGACGCCCAGATTTCGGTGCGGCCCGTCAGGGTCGGATCCTTGCCCAGCGCCTTGAAGATCAGGTCAGGCGCGGCATAGAACAGCGTCCCGCCGATCAGGGCGACGGTCGCCGCCAGCCAGACGAAAACGATGGACAGCACCCCGCCGCGTTGCAGGGCCAGCAGCACCGGATAGGCGCCCGCCGCCAGCAGGCAACAGAGCAGCGAGGTCTTGGACTTCGACATCACCACCAGCCCGAAAATGGCGATGGCCAGTCCGATCCAGTAGCGGCGACGCTCCGGCGCGATATAGGCCGAGGCGCACGACGCGATGAAGCCCAGCGTCATGATGGCGGCCATCTGGTTCTTTTCGTACCATAACCCCTTCCAGTCCCCGGCGTTAATGTCGTGATGCACGCCCAGAGAAGGGACGCAGATGCAGACCAGATAGGAGCCAAAGGTCAGCAGGGCGAAGGCGAGGGCGATAATCTGCACGAGGTCGCGGCCCTTCCAGCGCGCGCCCAGATAGAGACCGAATATCGTCGTCATGACGACGGCGATGGTGCGGCGGATGGTGGTGGCGGAGTCAATCGACCAGAAGTGTGAGGCGAAGCACAGGCCGACCAGAAGACCCGTCATGAACAGGGCCGGAATGACGCGCAGAAAGGCGGTGACGCGAAAGCCCGCCAGCAACAGGGTCATCGCATAGACCGGCGGCCAGACCAGCCGCAGAATGGCCGAGTTCTCCTCCGCCGCGGCCAGATCGGCGGTCTGCGGCGCGAATAACGGGCCGATCAGCGCATTGGAGAATAACAGGATGCACAGCAGGGTCAGCCCGACCTCGGCGCGGAAAATCCATGCGGCCAGTCTTTCGGATGTCATGGACGGGCTGGCGGTGGCGGCGGGCATGGATGGCGAAGGCGGCGCCCTGTGCGGGCTGGGATGACCGCCACCTTACGCGGGAAATCTCAAAATATGGTCAAGAGACGCGCTGGCCGTCGGCGTCGATCATCAGACCGCCATCCTCTTTGAAGAACGGCCCCTGCGGCCATGTATCGAGCAGGTCGAGAACGACCTCGCTGGGGCGGCACAGTTTGACGCCCTTATCGGTGACGACGAAGGGGCGGTTGACCAGAATCGGCGTCGTCAGCATGGCGGCGAAGATGGCGGCGTCGCTGACGCCGTCCTCTAACAGGCCCATCTCTCTGGCGGGGGATTTGCTTTGCCGCAGCGCCTGACGCGGCGTCAGCCCGGCGGCGCCCAGCAGGCCCTGCAAGAGCTCGCGCGTCCAGCCGGTCTTCAGATATTCGACGACCTGCGGCCTATAGCCTGCCGCCTCAATGACGGCCAGGACGTTGCGCGAGGTGCCGCAGTCGGGATTGTGATAGATGGTCGGGGTCATATAACGGCCTCTTGCGGTTTGAGCAGCCAGTCGCAGAAGACGAGCGCAAGCAAGGCCCCGACGATTTGCGCGGTGATAAAGATGGGCGCGTCGGCGGGACGGATGCCGGAAAAGGTGTCGGTCAGGCTGCGCGCCACCGTTACGGCGGGATTGGCGAACGAGGTCGAGGCGGTGAACCAGTAGGCGGCGGTGATGTAGAGGCCGACCGCAACCGGGACGAAGTCGCGGCGCGCCTGATGGGTGGCGAAAATCGTCAGGATCAGGCCGAAGGTGGCGACGCCTTCGGACAGGGCCTGCGCCGGGCCGGAGCGCAGCTTGTGCGAGACCTGTATGATCGCCTCGCCGAACATGGCGTGGGCCAGCCACACGCCGACGACAGCGCCGATCACCTGCGCGGCGACATAGGCGATCCCCTCCACAGGCGATAATTGCCGTTTGATCACGAACAGCAGGCTCACTGCCGGGTTGAAATGCGCGCCGGACAGCGGCGCCAGCATGGTGATCAGCACGACCAGCATGGCGCCGGTCGCCAAGGTGTTGCCGAGCAGGGCGATGGCGACATTGCCGCCCGCCAGCCTTTCGGCCATAATGCCGGAGCCGACCACTGTGGCCAGCAGCACCAGGGTTCCGGCCGTTTCCGCTGCAAGGCGTCGGATCAGCATGCGCATGATAGCCGCTCGAAGACCGGTTGGCATAGGTCCGGGTGTCCGCCGCAACAATCCTGCATCAGGTAAAGCACCAGCGCCTGAATCGCGCTGTAGTCGGCGGCGTAGCGGATCACCCGTCCTTCGCGCTGACCTTTGATCAATCCGGCCTGAGCCAGCGCCTTGAGATGCACGGACATGGTGTTCTGGCGCACGTCGAGCCGCTCGCCGATCTCTCCGGCGGGCAGGCCGTCCGCGCCCGCCTGCACCAGCAGGCGCAGGGCGTCGAGCCGGGTGGATTGGCTCAGGGCGTCAAAGGCGATCAGGGCGCGTTCTTTATCCATATATCATGATGTATTGATATTCAGGAGGTGAGTCAAGCCGGACGCGCGCGGTCCGGCCTTCTCCTCAGAACGGCGAAAACTTCTCCATCAGCGCCTGCGAGGCGGGCGGCTTCTGCATATTGGTCATGTCGCCGCGACCGCCATAGGAGATGCGCGCTTCGGCCAGTTGCGAGGAGTTGATGGTATTGGTGGCGGTGATGTCTTCAGGGCGGGCGATGCCGGAGACGGTCAGGACGCGCACCTCGCGGTCGGTGCGCACCTCCTGCGTGCCCTGCACGATCAGATTGCCATTGGGCAGCACGCCCTGCACGATGGCGGCCATGGTGATCGAGATTTTTTCCGAACGCTTGATGGCGCCGGCGCCGGAATCTGTGGCTGATGAGGTATTGCCCAGAGCCTTGGTTGGGTCGTAGCCGCTGGGCAGGATTTTCCCAAGGCTCGATTCCAGCCCGAAGAAGGTCGGGGTTGCGGCGCTGTAGCTGTTGCTGCGTGAACCGCTGGTCGTGTTGCTGGTCTGGGCGCTGTCGTCGATGGTGACCTGGACGGTCAGAATGTCGCCCACCGTGCGGGCGCGCTGGTCATTGAAGAAGGCGCGGGCGCCGACGCGCCACAGCGAGTTTGGCGAGGCGGGGGTCGGCGTGGGCGTCGGGTTCAGAATCGCCTGCTGCTGCGGCACCAGCGCCGCCGGATACCCCATGGGCGACATTTCCGGGCCGTTAATGGCTTCGTGAACCGAGGCGCAACCGCCCAAAGCGGCGGCGAAGGCGGCGGCCAGGATCAGGGCGGGCGCGATACGGGCGGGCAGGATACGGGACATGCGGGAGCTTTCTCTTTAACGCGAGGACAGCAGCATTTGCGAACGGTAACGGTCGGCGGCGGGACCGGCGACGGCTGTGCCGGGACCGGTGATGACGGCGGCGATCATCTGTTTGGAGGACGGGTTCATGATCTCGATCTGCTCTCCAAGAGCGGCGTCCTTCTGCGCCTGACCGTTGAGCGTCAGGCTGAGGCCGCCGGACCGCCAGGTGACGGCGACCATGTCGTCACGCTTGACGATGACCGGGCCTGAAGCGGCGGCGTAGGCGGGCCAGCCTATCGGCGTCGGCGCACTGGCGATATTGGCGCTTTGCGGCGCAGAGCCGTCGCCGTCCGGTCCTTGCGTGACAATGATGCGGCGCAGGCCGCGCGGATTATCCCAGTACAGTCCGGCGCGCGCCGCCAGCGACTGCACGATGGCGGCGTCCAGCACGGCGGACGGGCCGGAGCGCGTGCCGACCTGTACATTGGCGGCGGCCCCGGCATTGACGAACAGGTCGCCCAGCGTGATGCGCCCGTCGGCGTCGGTCGTGACGGCGCGTAAGGCGGCGGTTCCCTGCGCGCAGGCGGCGGCGGGGATCAGCAGCAGAGCGGCGGCAAGAAGGGTGGATTTCATGGCCATCCGCCTTATCCGCGCGCCAGTTGGCTGGTGGTCTGCAGCATGGAATCGGCGGTGGTGATCACCTTGGAGTTCATCTCATAGGCGCGCTGCGCCACGATCAGGGCGGTGATTTCCGACACGGCGTCCACGTTTGAGGATTCTGTGTAGTGCTGCAACAAAGTGCCGGAGCCATCGACGCCGGGCGTAGAGACATTGGGCGCGCCCGACGCGGCGCTTTCCAGAAACAGATTGTCGCCTTGCGCGTCGAGCCCCGCCTCATTGGCGAAGGTCGCGATCTGGAGCTGGCCGACATTGGTGGTCTGGGTGCTGCCCTGAGTCGTGACCTGCACCTGTCCGTCCTTGGAGATGGTCACGCTGGTCGTGCCCTGCGGGATGGAGATCTGCGGCTGGACCAGATAGCCGTCCTGGGTGACCAGGCGGCCCTGATCATCGACCGAGAAATTGCCGGCGCGCGTATAGGCGGTCTCGCCGGACGGCAGCAGCACCTGAAAATAGCCCTTGCCCTGAATGTCGAGATCGTAGTCGTTGCCGGTCAGGGTGGCGCTGCCCTGCTCCATGATGCGATAGACGCTGCCGGTCTTCACACCCGAACCGATCTGGATGCCGGTCGGCACGACGGTGCCGGAATCGGAGGACTGGGCGCCCATGCGTTCGACATTCTGATAGACCAAATCCTGAAACTCGGCCCGCTGTTTCTTGAAGCCGATCGTGTTCATGTTGGCGATGTTGTTCGAGATGACCTCGACATTCATCTGCTGGGCGGCCATGCCGGTGGTGGCGGTGCGCAAGGCTCTCATGACGGCTTACTCCTACGCCACCTTGCCCAGCCGCTGGATGGCGGACTGCGACAGGGAGGCGTTCTGTTCGATGATATTGGCCAGGTTCTGATAGGCGCGGTTGATCTGGATCAGGTGGGTGACCTCCTTCATCGGATTGACGTTGGAGGCTTCGACAAAGCCCTGTTCGATCTGGGCGTCGGTCGCGGGCACCGGCTGGGCGTTGCTGGTCAGCGAATAGGTGCCGTCGCCGTTCTTTTTCAGATCGCTCATATTGGCGATGCGCATCAGATTGATCTTGCCGACGCGCTGCGCCTGACCGTTGACCATCTGGGTGACGATGCCGTCCTTGGAGATGACCGGCTCGCCGTATTTGGGGTCCAGCACGATCGGGCCGCCGTCGCCCTGCAAGGCGTCGCCATTCTGATCGACGATCGTTCCCGACGCATCGAGCGTAAAGGCGCCGTTGCGCGTATAGACATTTCCGGACGCTGTCGCGACCTGAAAAAAAGCGCCTTCGCCATTGATGGCCAGGTCGAGCGGCGCGCCGGTCTGGTTCATCGCGCCTTGCGAAAAGTCGCGACCCACGCCGTTGTCATAGGCAAAATTGGCCGGGGTGCGGATCGGGGAATCATAGGCGGGCGCGCCGGGCGTGGCGCTGACCAGCAGTTCCTCGAACTTGTAGCCGGTGGTGTTCATATTCGCCAGGTTGTTGGCGGAAATGTCCAGCTCGCGTTGCAGCGTAATCTGGCGCGACAGGGCGATATAGCTGGTATTGTCCATGCCGGGCTCCTTTCCGATCTGCGGCGTTAACCATGTTGCCTGTGAGGATGCAAAGCCCGTGCCAGACAGGGTTAATGAACGCAAAGCCCTGCGCTCTAAGGAAAAGATGGCGGAGCTTTGCGAATCTGCTCAAATCTGAAGGCGGCAAAAACTGCCGCGCGCAACACGACGTCCCAACGGATCGTTAACCATGTTGGGCGATGATGGCGTCAGGAACGGCGAACGCCGTTTTAAGGTTTGTTTAAGCTTCGGGTTCAGGATGCCGTCCTGAACGATTTTCAGGCGGTGAGCGCATTGGCCAAGAAGGAAAAAACGAAGGACGCCGAAGCGCCCCCCGTGGACGGCGAAGGCGCGGAGGGCGGCGAAGAGACGCCCAAGAAGAAGTTCCCGATGCTGATCGTCATCATCGCGGCGGTCGCGGTGCTGGTCCTGGGTGGCGGCGGAGCGGCGGCCTATTTTCTGTTTCTGGCGCCCAAGCATCCGCCTGCGGCTGACGCCGCCAAGGACGCGCACGGCAAGAAGTCTGAAAAAAAGGACGATAAGAAGGGCGGTCACGGCGCCAAGAAGGAAGGCGGCGACGCCAAGGTTGATCCCAAGACCCAGCCGACCCAGTCCGAAGGGCCGAACGGCACGATCTACTACACCTTGCCCGACACCATCGCCAATATCCAGTCGCCGAACGGCAATCCGGCCTATCTGCAGCTCAAGTTGACCTTCGAATGCCCGGATCAGGACACTGCGGACACGCTGGACGCCAATCTGCCGCGCATCAACGACCTGTTGCAGGGCTTCATGCGCGAACTTCGCCCTGAAGACCTGGCCGGATCCGAAGGCAATATCGAGCTGCGCCAGGAAATCCTGCGTCGCGTCAATCTCGTGCTGGCGCCGCAGAAGATCAACGCTGTGCTGATTGAAAAAATGGTGGTGACCTGATGGCTGGAGACGTCGATCAGGAAGCCATGATGGCCGCCTGGGAGGCGGAGCTGGCTGCGGAGGCGGAGGCCGCGACAGGCGCGCCTGCGGCGGGCGGCGGCGGCGCAGGCGGCGACGACACCGGCGATCTGGCCGCCGAATGGGAGGCCATGGTCGGCGGCGCGGCGGGCGGCGAGCGCTTCAACATGGCGGCGGGCGCCGAGCGCATCCTCAATCAGGATGAAATCGACAGCCTGCTCGGCTTCGACCTGTCCGACGACGACTATAATGAGCGTTCCGGCATCCGGGCGATCATCAATTCGGCCATGGTGTCCTATGAACGCCTGCCGATGCTGGAAATCGTCTTCGACCGGCTGGTGCGCCTGATGACGACAAGCTTGCGCAACTTCACCTCCGATAACGTCGAAGTGTCGCTGGACAACATCTCGTCGATCCGTTTCGGCGACTATCTGAATTCGATCCCTCTGCCCGCGATTCTGGCCGTATTCCGCGCTGAGGAGCTGGACAATTACGGCCTGCTGACCGTCGATTCCAACCTGATCTATTCGATCGTCGATGTGCTGCTGGGCGGGCGTCGCGGCACAGCGGCGCTGCGCATCGAAGGCCGTCCCTACACCACGATCGAGCGCGTGCTGGTGCAACGCATGGTCGAGGTGGTGCTGAACGATGCGCGTCAAGCCTTCGAGCCGCTGACGGCGGTGAATTTCAACCTCGACCGGCTGGAGACCAATCCGCGCTTCGCCGCGATTGCGCGCCCGGCCAACGCCGCCATTCTCGTCAAGCTGCGCATCGACATGGAGGATCGCGGCGGGCGCATCGAGCTATTGCTGCCCTACGCCACGCTGGAGCCGATCCGCAAGATGCTGCTGCAGCAGTTCATGGGCGAGAAGTTCGGCCGCGACAATATCTGGGAAAGCCACCTGGCCACCGAGCTTTGGACCACGCAGATGGAGGTGCGCGCCGTGCTGGATGAGCAGCAATTGCCGCTGTCGCAGGTGCTGAATCTCAAGCTTGGCGAAACGATTGTGCTGAACGCGACCGGCGATTCTGCGGTACAGTTGCGTTGCGGGGCGATTCCCCTGACCACAGGACGCATGGGACGCAAGGGTCACAATATCGCTGTCCGGGTCGATGCGCCGCTGGCCTCATCGACCAAGCGGCGGCTGACCCAGTTGCAGAAGAAGTAGAGGGTTGACGGCGCGTGAACATGGCCAACGCCATTATGGACCTGATCTTGATGGGGCTGCTGCTGGCCGCCCTTGGGTTCGGCGTGCGTCTCGACAAGCGGTTAAAGGCCCTGCGCGCCGGTCAGGAGGCCTTCGCTCAGGCCGTGCGCGATCTCGATGACGCGGCGATCCGCGCCCACGCCAGCCTGAAAGAGCTGCGCGCCGACGCCGACGAGACGCAGGACCTGCTGCATGGCCGCGTCATCGCCGCGCGCGAGGCGCTGAACAAGCTGGAAAGCCAGATTGCGCGCGCCGAACGCGCCGGGAGCGATATCGATAAGAGCCTGGCCAATTGGGAAACCGCCAGCGCGTTGCGCGCGGCGCCGCCCAGGCCGCAACCGACGCTCGCGTCCGCCGCAGAGCCGGAGACGCCGCGCGCCTTCCGCCGCGACGTGGTCAGACCCGCCGCCCCCGTCATGCCGACGCCGCGTCGCTCGCAACTCCCGCCGGTCGCCAGGCCCGACGACAGCGACATGCTCGACAAGGTGCAGATGTCCGAACTGGTGGTCGCCAATCTCAACGAGATGATCCGCACCTTAAGCCATCCGTCCGCGCAAAGACGGCGGATGCCGACAGCGCTCGACGACGACCTGTTCGGCGAAAGTGAAAAGAGATAAGCCGCTATGGCGAATTTGCCGCGTTTCCTGCCCCTCGTCTTTGTCGCCATTGGCGGTGTGGTCGCCATGAAGGCGATCACCAGCCTTGATCTGGCGCCCAACGCTTTTCACGCCGCCGAGGCCTTCGCTGCGGACGTGACGAAAAAGGCGCCGGTGAAAAAGCCCGCGCCCAAAGCGGCGAAGGCTGCTGGCGTTGAAACCAACAGCGGCGACGACCCGACCGAAAGCTATGCGGTCAGCCCGGCCCTGATGGCGGCGGACGCCAATTCGGCGGCCAGCGACGCGGCGGCGGTGGCGCCGACCGCGCCGATCTGCGCCACCTCGATCGACGATCTGGCCAAACAGGCGGGCATGTCGCCCAATGAGTTGCAGATTTTGCAAAATCTCGGTCAGCGCCGCCAGCAGCTCGATCAGCGCGAACAGTCGCTCAATTCGCGTCAGGCCCTGATCGACGCCGCCGACTCCAAGCTCGATTCGCGCATCAAGCAGCTTTCCGACCTCAAGACGCAGATTCAGGCCTTGCTCGATCAGGCCAATAAGACGCAGGACGACGACACCAACCGCCTTGTCGCCGTCTATACGGCGATGAAGCCCAAGGATGCGGCGGTGGTGATGGCCTCTATGAAAGATGAGGTGCGCCTGCCTATCGCCGCCAAGATGAAGGACCGTGCTTTGGCGGCGATTCTCGGCGCCATGGACCCGGCTTCAGCGCGCGAACTGACCGAAAAACTGGCGACGCGCATGCAGAGCGCCAACGGCCTGCAACAACAACTCGATAAGGCGACGGCAGGCGGCGCGGCGTCCGGCGGAGCCGGGGCTAAGACGGCGGCGCAACCGAAGAAGAGTTAGTCGCGCCCGCATTCGACGCCGCAAGGGCGTCGGCGAGTTCGCCATAGGCGTCCTGAGCTTCGGCGCGCGTCAACACCGGCGCCGCCGTCTCGACAGGGGCGTTAGGGTCGTAAACCTCATCATACGCCGTCGGCGTCACCGGCAGCACAGTGTAATCGGGCGCGTAGGGCTCGACATACACCGGCGGCGTTGGCGCGATGTCGATATCGGCGGGCGATGCGGCGACACTGGCCAGCACCACCATAGGCTTGGCGGCAGCGACCCTGACGGGCGCGGGCTGCACGATCTGCGGCTCGAACAGGGTGTCGATATTCGGCAGGTCCGAGATGTGGGAGACAATCACCGCGCCGCTGATCAGGCAGGTGACAAACGCCGCCGCCAGGCTGAGGCTCAAGACGCCCGGACGCCAGCCGCCCGGATCGCGCGCTTCGCCGTAACGCGTATAGATCAGGGGATCGGCGGCCATATCGGACATGGTGGAGTCTCCTCAACGCGGACGCCGCACTGTGGCAGGCGCGGCGCAAAGGCGCAGCATGGGGTTTCGCCTGCGTCATAAAGGCGCGATAGGCGCGATTCCTTACCGGCTATTAACTTCGATGAAACGCCCGTCAGGCGAAATTAAGCGGCAATGATTCGTGCGCCAACGCCTTCGCCTGACGAAGCGCCTGACGACGCCGCCGACAAGGCCGCGCGTCAGGACGAGATTGCGCGCCTCAAATTTCAGCTACAGCCCAGGCCGGTCGTGAAGGCGAAAAACCCGTGGCGCACGACGGCTCTGGTTATGGCCACGGTCGGGCTGGGCATGGCGCACATGGCGCTGGGCGATTCCATGGCCCTGCCGCAGATCGCCTCGCGCGCCGACATCGACATCCGCGTCGGGCGCAATCAGCAATCGGGCCGCATTGAAATCTACGGCGCCATCGGATCGCGCGCCTCGGTGCGCCGCGATCAGGATCAGGTCGTCATTCGTCTGCCGGGCCAGCAAAAGCCCGATCTTGGCGATATCCGCTCCAATCCGCCGCTCGGCGTCGCCGCAGTGGACGTCAAGGCGGACGCGCGCGCCAATGAGCTGTGGCTGAAGGTCAAGCCCGGCTATGACGCCCATTTCGGTCGCGCCGACGGCGCCGTTTTCGTACAGATCGACCCGAAGGCCGAGGACAAGGAAAACGCCGTCGCCGATAATGGTAAGGACGGCAAGCCGCTGGCCGTCAATCTGCAGAATCTGCTGGCGCCCAGGACCGCCGCGCCTGCGTCCGGCGCCGAGCATGTCAATCGCGCCGCCAAGGTTCCCGTCGTCGCGGTGCAGGTCGATGACGCCAATGGCGGTCGGCAGATATCCTTCCCGTTCGACGGTCCCGCGGCGGCGGCGGTCTTCCGCCGCGGCGATTCGGTATGGATCGTCTTCGATCAGGAGGTCGATCTGCGCCTGCCGCCCGACCTCAAGGACGGTCTGATCGTGCAGGACGCGCAATGGACGCGCAATGACGGCTTTACGGCGCTCAGGTTGAGAGCGCCCACGGCGGGCAGTCTGTCGGCAGTCAATGACGGTCTGGTGTGGCGCGTGCAGCTCGGCGGCCAGCCTGCCGATAACAAAGCGGCGCGTATCGGTCTGGTGCGCGACGATTCCAGCGGCGTCCCGGCCCTGAATATCAATCTGGCGGGCGCCAGCAAGGTCGCCTGGATTCGCGACCCTTCCGTCGGGGACCGCATGGCGGTGATCCCGGCGCGCGGCCCGATCAAGAACCTGCCTGCGGCGCGCACCCTGGTGGAGGCCACCATCGCCTCGACCGCGCAAGGCGCCGTGGTCATGCACATGACGCCAGACGTCAAGGTCGCGGTCGATGGCGACCTGATTTCGGTGTCGCGCCCCGACGGGCTGACCCTGTCCAATATCGACCCCAACGCCAATACCAGCGATGCGCGGCTCGACTATAAGAACGGTCTTTACCCCAGCCTGCCCAATCCAGACTGGTCCGCCGCCCCAACCGAGGGCTTTCTAGCGCGTTACAACGCCTTGCAGGCCGCCGCCGCTGACGAAGGGGCGGGCGGTCCTACGGGGCCGACTAAGGCGCGCCTGTCGCTGGCGCGCTTTCTGGTCGGGCAGGGGCTGGCTTTTGAGGCGCAGGGCGCGCTCGACCTGCTGGCCAAACAGAATCCGCACGCTCTGGACGATCCGCAGGTGCGCGGCCTGCGCGTGGCGGCCAAGATGCTGTCGGGCCGCTACGGCGACGCCATGGGCGACCTGTCCGCAGGGGTCTTGGCCTCCGATCCGGCCTCGCGTCTGTGGGAAGGCTACGCCGAGGCCAAGGCCGGTCACTATGCCGACGCGGTTAAGGACTTCAAGGCGGGCTTGAAGGCGCTAGACCAGTTTCCGGTGGCGTGGCGCATGAAGATCGGCGCCGCCTACGCCTACGCCGCTTTGCAGACCCAGGATCTCACCACCGCGCAGGCCATGATTGGCTACGCGGTTTCGCAGGACGGAACGCCGCTCGACAAGCTGGGCGCCTATCTGATTGACGCGCAGATTATCGAGGCGACGGGCGACAAGGCGCGCGCCCTGGCCGTCTATACCGCCTGCGCCAAGGCGTCGGACGATTCCATCGCCACGCCGGCCCTGATGCACGTCGCCATCCTGCGCAACCAGCTTGGCAAGGCCAATATCGACCAGACCCTGAAGGCGCTCGATCAGCTACGCTACCGCTGGCGCGGCGACGACACCGAGCTGCAACTGATCAGCTATATGGGCCAGACCTATCTCAACGCCGGACGTTACCGCGAAGCGCTCGACATTCTCAGAAGCGGCGGCCAGTCCTTCCTCAACGATCCGCGCGAGGCGCAGATTCAGACCACGCTGACCCAGGCGTTCCGCAGCCTGTTCCTTGGCGGCATGGCCGACGGGCTGCAGCCGGTCGAGGCTTTGGGTCTGTTCAACGATTTCCGCGACCTGACGCCGATCGGCGCCGACGGCGACGAAATGGTGCGCCGCATTGTGCGCCGCCTCGTCGATGTCGATCTGCTCGATCAGGCCGCCAGCCTTTTGCAGTACCAAATTGACAATCGCCTGCAGGGCCCGGCCAAGTCGTCGGTGGCCGCCGACCTGGCCGCCATCTACCTGATGGATCACGATCCGCAGAAGGCGCTGCAAGCCTTGTGGGATACGCGCACCACCCTGTTGCCGAAAGCCGTTTTGTCCGAACGGCGGGTGCTGGAGGCGCGCGCGCTCAACGAACTGAACGAACCGGACAAGGCGCTGGACGCCCTGGGCGGCGATACGTCGCCTGACGCCGATGACGCGCGCGCCGACGCCTATTGGCGCCAGCAGGACTGGGCCAGGGCCGCCGCTGTGCTGGAGCGCCGTCTCGGCGATCGCTGGAAGTCGGACAAGCCGCTCGATCAGGGCGACGAAAGCCGGGTGATCCGCGCCGGCGTCGCCTACAGCCTGCTCAAGGACCAGAAGGCCCTGACCCGCCTGTCCGACCGCTTTGGCAAGTTCGAGGCGAATGCGTCCTCGCCCGACGCCATGCGCGTGGCGCTGGCGCCGCTCGACGGCGGCGATATTTCCGTGCGCGACTTCGCCACCGCCGCCGCCGACACCGACGCCTTTGCGGGCTGGGTCACGGATATGAAAAAGAAGTTCCGCGCCCGTGACGATGCGACCTCTCAGAACGGGGCGAAGCCGGCTGAGCAGACCGCCGACGCGGCCAAAGGCGGCGGCAAGGCGTAATCTTCGCTGCGGTAACATCGGCGTGATCTCTGTCCGGTTTTGCTTTTCCGCCATTTCGCAAGCGCGTAATATAGCGACGTTCGCAGATGAGGCTGTTCCAAGTCGTTGCGAATGGAAAACAAAGGCTATGAAAGCTTAAAGACAAGAAAAACCATAACCGCGCTGTTTAAAGACCGCGGCGTCACGGATCGCAAAATCTTAGATTTGGTCCGTATTCGGCTTATGCCGGGGGATATAAACCCACCCATAGGCAAATTCCGAAAAATCTGACGTCAAGATCCGCTTCAATACAGGAGCGGCGGCGCATTGACATGCTCTCAACTTCAAAAAAATCAGAGGAAAGGTTGCTGATCTGCGGTTCTGAATAGGTAATATAAGACCGCATACGCAAGATAAGTCATGATGACACCCCCCAAATTTTCCACATCAGGCCGCACCATGCTGCTGCTGACAACGGGCGCCGTCGCGCTTTTGCTGCTCGGCGGTCTGGTCTCCTGCGGTCAGACGGTGCAGCCCGGCAATGTCGGGGTCAAGATCCGCACGCTCGGCCCCAATGCCGGTGTGGACGCCGCCCCCGTGACGTCCGGCTGGCATCTGAATCTGCTGGGCGAGCGCATCGTCGAATTCCCGGTGATTCAGCGCACCTACACCTATACCCGCGAAGCCGATGAACGCGGGCCGGAGAATGAGGAGATCACCTTCTCGGACAACAACGCCCTGCCGATGACGGCGGATGTGCAACTGGTCATGCGCATCGACCCGTCCAAGGCGCCTGCGCTCTATAAGCGCTATCGCCTGAGCTTCGATCAGATTTTCGAAGGCCCGCTGCGCAACGACGTGCGCTCGGCCATCGCGGCGGAGACCGAACTGGTCAGCGTCGAATATCTGTACAAGGGCGGCCGTCAGCGGGTGATCCAGCAGGCGCTCAACCGCGTCAACCACAAATGGGCGGCGCAGGGCGTCGAGGTCAGCCAGCTCGACTGGATCGGGACCATCCGCTACCCGCAGGTGATCCTCGACTCGATCCAGGCCAAGACCAAGGCCGACGCGGACGCCGCCGCCGCTCAGGCGCAGGTGGCGGTCGCCAAGGCGCAGGCTGACGCCCAGATCGAACAGGCGCGCGGTCAGGCCGAATCGAACCGCCTGCTGGCCATGTCGATCGCCTCGAACCCGGAGGTGGTGCAGCTACGCGCCATCGAAAAGTGGGACGGCCATCTGCCGACCACGACCGGCGGCGCTGTGCCCTTCATCAATGTGAAGTAGGCGCTGCGGGGTCTGACTCGCGCCGGGGGGCGCTTGAGTCGCCGCCTGCGGACGAAAGGTCAGGGGGGTATTCGTCCGCAATCCGGGCGGAGGAGGGCGGTCGTATCGGGGGATGCGGTCGCCCTCAAAGTTTATCCGCTTCCGCCGGTCAGGGCTGGATGGAAACTCTGCACCAGCGATCCGGCGACCAGATGCCAGCCATCGACCAGCACGAAGAAGATCAACTTGAACGGCAAACTGACCACAGCGGGCGGCAGCATCATCATGCCCATGCTCATCAGCACGCTGGCGACGACAAGGTCGATGACCAGAAACGGCACGAACAGCATGAAGCCGATCTCGAAGGACTTTTTCAACTCGGAGATCATGAAGGCGGGCGTCACGACGCGCACCGGCAGGTCCATCTTGTCCTTGGGCATGTCAAGCTTGGACAGGCCGACGAACAATTTGAGGTCGCTGGCGTCCACCTGGGCCAGCATGAAACCCTTGAGCGGCTGGGATGCGGCGTCGAACGCTTGCGACATCTCGATCTGCTGATCCATCAGCGGCTTGATGCCGTCCGTATAGGCCGCCTCCCAGGTCGGCGCCATGACCACGGCGGACAGGAACAGGGCCAGCGAAATCAGCACCGCATTGGGCGGGCTTTGCTGCAAGCCCATGGCCGTGCGCAGCAGGGACAGCACCACGATGATGCGCACGAACGAGGTGGTCATGATGACGATGGACGGCGCCAGAGACAGCACGGTCATCAGCGCGATCAACTGGATCACGCGCGCGCTCAGCGTGCCGCCCTTGCCCAGATCGACATTCACCGACTGCGCCAGCGCATGATAGGGCAGGATCATCAGGGCGAAGGCGAGGATGAAGACGCCGAGGATGATGAGGTTCATCATCCTCGGACTGAGGCGACGTTTCGATGCTGACGCTGCGGGCATATCAGAACAACTCATCGGCGGGGTCCGTCCTGACAGGTTTTACGGGCGCCGCGTCGGGTGCGCCCAGCTCGCGGCCTTCGCCGAGCAGCAAAAGGCGCTCCTCGCTATCGACGCGCACCAATACCAGCCGCCTTGCGGGATCGAGCACCAGCGTCTCGACCACCGACAGGCGCTTCTTGCCGCGCTGCGCGGTCATCTGCGCCATAAATTGCGGTCCGTAGCGCCGCAACAGGGCGGCCAGGCCCAGGATCAGGCCCAGCACAATCGCCAGCGCGAACACCGCCTTGAGAGTCTGAGTCCAGTCCATATCCGCTCTTGCGCCTACCCTTCATCCATATGGCCTGCATGGTTAACGCGGCGTTTACTTAAAGGCTTCGTTAACCAAAAGATGGGCATTCTTTGCCTAACACTCCGATGCGCCGATTCCCGGCTTAGATCGAGTCGCGCGCAAACAGAAAGGCGGATGGGCAGATGAGCGACCAGATGGCCAGCCAGGGCATTTCCTTCCTGTCGGCGCTGCAAAACCGCATGGGTTGGCTGAGCGACCGTCAGAAGGTGGTGGCGGAAAACGTCGCCAACGCCTCGACGCCGGGATTCAAGCCCAGAGATCTCAAGGCGCAGGACTTTACGGCTATGGTGCAGGGGCAGGCGCCCGAAGGCGGCGGTCTGGCTTTGAGCGAAACCAACGCCATGCATATGGACCTGCCCAATGCCGGTCCGACTCATGCGCAGGATGTCGTCAGCCCCGATTCGGAAACCACGCTCGACGGCAACAGCGTCGTGCTGGAGGAGCAGATGCTCAAAATGTCGGACAGCCGCATGCAGTTTCAGGCGGCGGTCGGCTTCTACGAAAAGTCGCTGGCCATGATCAAGATGGCCGCCAAGCAGCCGGGTAAGTAAGGCTTAGACGATGTTGAAACCCCTGAATTCCGATCAGACCATGGCCGTCGCCGCCAGCGCGCTCAAGGCGCAGCAGGCGCGCATGCGCATCATCGCTGAAAACATCGCCAACGCCGATTCGACCGGCCGCACGCCGGGCTCCGACCCGTATCGCCGCCAGATCCCGGTGTTCAGCTCGTCCAATGTGGACGGCGCCACCGGCGTCGAGCTGGCGCGCGTCGCCCAGGACACGTCGGACTTCACGCAGGAATACGACCCGTCCAATCCCGCCGCCAACGCCAAGGGCTATGTCAAGAAGCCGAATGTCGATCCGCTGATCGAGACCATGGATATGCGCGAGGCGCAGCGCGCCTACGAGGCGAACATGAACGTCATCGAGACGGCGCGCGATATGAACAGCCGCATCCTCGACATTCTGCAAAAATAGGAGCTGAGCCATGACCCCTCTGGTCGCCGCCCGCGCCTATGGCGCCGCGCTGAAACAGGCGCAAAACCTGACAGGTAAAGACGACGCCGACGGTCCGGCCAAGCCCGATTTCGGGCATATGGTGCAGACCGCGCTGCAAAGCACGATCCAGAGCACGCAGAACGCCGAGCATATGATGATCCAGCAACAGGCGGGCAAGGCCGAGCTGATCGACGCCGTCACCGCCGTCGCCAATGCCGAAACCAGCCTGCAAAGCGTCATCGCTATCCGCGATCAGGTGATCAGCGCGTATCAGCAGATTATGAGTATGCCCATTTAAGCAATTTTAGGGGGAGGAAGAAGTGGAGGCTTGGGCAACAGTTTTATCCGCAATTATTGCCGCTATCAGTCTTTTAGCGGGGTGGGCTCGATGGAGAGAGGCTCAGTTGCGGCGAGAGGACGTGCTGAATTGGTCAAATCGCGCCATTAGAGCTTTGCAAACAACGCAATTAATATGCTTTTTTTCGAAATACCATAGTGGCCGTCTCACACCAGAAAAGGAGGCGGATGAAATGCTAAAACTTGCATTTGAGACTTCAATTTTGGTTGAGCAAGGGCGTCTATTTTTTAAAAACAAAATTGTAGATGATTATGGCAGCAAAAAGCCAGAAGCCTATAGAGGCTATAGAGCGAGAATATTAGACTATATAGTTGTATGCCATCAAATTGCTTGCGAATGGGGTGAGGCAAGTGATGAGGATAAGGGAATTATGCACAAAATTTCTGAGGCATGTGAACGTCAGTTCGTCTCACTCGTCCAAAAGGAAGTTGGACGAGGGCAAACAGCATCAGTGGTAACTAAACAGGCGGGTGATGGCGTACATCTGCAAACGCTGATTAATGAAGCAAGGCGAGGTCACTTAGATTTAGGGTGATATGTAATCATTCTTGACGTGAAAGGCTGGCAAGGGCAGACGAGGCGTAAACAGGAGCCGCATCATGATTTTTGAACTCGCCCGCCTGACGATCGACCCGGCCAGGGCCGCCGATTTCGAGGCCGCCGTCGCCAAGGCCGCGCCCTTCTTCCAGTCCGCCGAAGGCTGTCACGGTATGGCGCTGGAGCGCATCATCGAAACGCCGGGCGATTATCTGCTGCGCGTGACCTGGGAAAGCGTCGAGCACCATATGGTCACCTTCCGCAATTCTGACAACTTCCAGTCATGGCGCGCCCTGGCCGGGCCGTTCTTCCTTAGCCCGCCGCAGGTCACGCACTCGGAAACCACGACCTATTTCTGATTGGAAATCGCGTCCAGAGTGGTCGCGGGCGTAATCGCCTGCGGATCGAGGAAACAGTGCAGGATGGTGGGTTTGTTTGACGCTCGCGCGCGCTCAAACGCAGGCAAAAAATCCGCCGTCGTGCGCACCGTCTCGCCATGCCCGCCAAAGGCGCGCGCATAGGCCGCGAAATCGGGATTCTTCAGATCGGTGCCGACGACGCGGCGCGGATAATTGCGCTCCTGGTGCATGCGGATGGTGCCATACATGCTATTGTCGATGACGATGACAATCACCGGAATATCGTACTGCACGGCGGTAGCGAACTCATTGCCGTGCATCAGGAAGCAGCCGTCGCCAGCAAACACCACCACGGTTTTATCCGGGCATTGCCGCTTGGCCATCACCCCTGCCGGGACGGAATAGCCGACGCTGCCGGAGGTCGGCGCCAGTTGCGTGCGCGGCAGACGGTGACGCCAGTAGCGATGCACCCAGATGGCGTAATTGCCCGCGCCATTGCAGATGATCGCATCGGCGGGCAGCAGGTTGCGCAGGCTCACCATCGCCTCGCCGTACTGGAACTCACCCGGTATAATGGCGGGCTGGCCGGTCCAGGCCAGATAGTCCATATGGGCGTTTTCGGTCGCCTCCGCCCACGGGAGGTCGAACGGCGCCTTCAGCCAGCTCAGTGAACGCGCAAACGCATCGGGCGCGCACACGACGCCCAGCGCCGGCTGATAGACCTTGCCGATCTCGGCAGCGTCCGGGAAGACCTGGATGAGGGTCTGTTGCGGCGTCGGGATGTCGATCAGCGTATAGCTGCTCGACGGAACCTCGGCCATGCGCGCGCCGATCAGGATCAACAGGTCGGCGTCCCTGACGCGCTGGCTGAGTTTCGGATTCTGGCCGAAGCCGAGATCGCCCGCATAGGACGGATGCAGCGCGTCGAACAGCCCCGCGCGGCGAAACTCGGTCGCCACCGGCAGCTTCCAGCGCGCGGCGAAGTCCTGCATCGCCGCCACGCCGTCATCGCTCCAGCACGAACCGCCAAGGATGATCAGAGGGCGTTTGGCGGTCTTCAGATGCGCCTCGACCTGCTGGAACATCTCCATCGACAATTCCGGCCTGGCGGGCGCGACATAAGGCGCGTCCGCGACCTCTGCCAGATCGGTCAGCACGTCTTCGGGCAGGGACACGACGACCGGACCGGGGCGGCCCTGCATGGCTTCGCGAAAGGCGCGCGCCACGATTTCCGGGATGCGGCGGACGTCGTCGATCTCGACCACCCACTTGGCGACCGAGCCGAACACGGCCTCGTACTCCATTTCCTGAAAGGCGCCGCGCCCGCGCATGGCGCGTTCGACCTGACCGATGAACAGAATCATCGGCGTGGAATCATGCTGCGCAATATGCACGCCGTGCGCGGCGTTCATCGCGCCGGGGCCGCGCGTGACGAAACAGACGCCGGGCCGGTTCGTCAGCTTGCCATAAGCCTCGGCCATCATCGCCGCGCCGCCCTCATGGCGGCAGATCAGTACGTCGATGTCGGCGTCGTACATCGCATCCAGCGCCGCCAGATAGCTCTCCCCCGGCACACAGGTCACGCGCTCGACGCCCTGCGCCCGCAATTGATCGACAAGAATCTGTCCGCCTGTTCTCATATCTTTTCCTCCCCTGCGATAGCGGGGGAGGGGGACACCGAAGGGGTGGAGGGGGCATTCCACGCCGCTATTCCACTGCCCAACATAGGCGAAGGCCCTTCCGCCGCCATGCGCTGGCCATTGATCACGATGGGCGAGGCGACGCCCGCCACCTTTGAGCCGTCCGGCGCAGTCAGGTCCAGCTTCAGGCCGCGATGCACGATCTGAGGATCGTTGAACACGTCCTCGATGCGGTTGATCGGCCCGGCGGGCACGCCCGCCTGCTCCAGCATGGCCAGCAATTCCTTGCGGCCATAGCGTTCGAGATAGGGCTCCAGTTGCGCCTGCAACTGCGCGCGCGTAGCGACGCGATCGGCATTGCTGGCATAGTCGGCCTTGCAGGCGACCTCATCCGCGCCGATGGCGTTGCAGAACTTGTGAAACTGCGCGTCATTGCCGACGGCGACGATGACGTGGCCGTCCTTAACCGGAAAAACCTGATAAGGCGCGATGTTCGGATGCGCATTGCCAAGTCGTGACGGCGATTGACCCGACGCCAGATAATTGCCCGCCTGATTGGCCAGCATGGCGGTGGCCGTGTCGAACAAAGACATGTCGATATGGCAGCCTTCGTGCGTCCGCTCGCGCCCATGCAGCGCCGCCAGCACCGCCGTCGCCGTATAGACGCCGGTGAACAGATCGACCACGGCGACCCCGACCTTTTGCGGCTCGCGCTCCGGCTCGCCGGTAATCTCCATCAGGCCGCTCATGCCCTGAATGATGTAGTCGTAACCGGCGCGCTGCGCATAGGGTCCGTCCTGGCCGAAACCGGTGATCGAGGCGTAGATCAGGCGCGGATTGATCGTTTTCAGGCTGGCGTAATCGAGGCCGTACTTGCTCAGCCCGCCGACCTTGAAATTCTCGATCAGCACATCGGCCTCGGCGGCCAGTGCGCGGATGGCGGCCTGACCTTCACTCGAATCAATATTGACTGCCACCGACGCCTTGCCGCGATTGCAGGCGTGAAAATAGGCCGCGCCCCAGCTTTGACCGTCCCTGTCTTTAACAAACGGCGGCCCCCATTGCCGCGTATCATCGCCGACGCCGGGCCGCTCGATCTTGATCACCTCAGCGCCCAGATCGGCCAGCAACTGCCCGCACCACGGCCCGGCGAGGATGCGCGCCAGTTCGAGGACTTTGAGACCGGAAAGGGGTTTGGACATATCATCCTCCCCCGTTTACGGGGGAGGGGGACCGCGAAGCGGTGGAGGGGGGATGAACGTCAGGCTTCCCCCTTCCGTCTTTCGACGGACCTTGCCCGCCGAAATCCACCTTCACCGTAAACAGGGAAGGATGTGGTAGTCGCATTGTCGTCTCTACCTGCATCAAAAAAACGCCTGCAAGCCGGTCTGCGCGCGCCCAAGGATCAGCGCATGCACATCATGCGTGCCCTCATAGGTGTTGACGGTCTCCAGATTCTGCGCGTGACGCATGACATGGTATTCCTCGTGGATGCCGTTGCCGCCGTGCATGTCGCGGGCGTGGCGCGCGATCTCCAGCGCCTTACCGCAATTGTTGCGCTTGATCAGGCTGATCATTTCCGGCTGCATCTGTCCGGCGTCGAACAATTGCCCGACGCGCAGGGCCGCTTGCAGGCCCAGCGCGATCTCGGTCTGCATGTCGGCCAGCTTCTTCTGGAATAGCTGCATCTGCGCTAACGGCTTGCCAAATTGCTTGCGGTCAAGGCCATATTGCCGCGCGCGATGCCAGCAATCTTCCGCCGCGCCCATCACGCCCCAGGCGATGCCGTAGCGCGCGCGGTTCAGACAGCCGAACGGACCCTTGAGCCCTTTGACATTGGGCAACAGATGATCCTCACTGACCTCGACCCCGTCCATGACGATCTCGCCGGTGATCGAGGCGCGCAAGGACAGCTTGCCGTGAATCTTGGGCGCGGAAAGACCCTTCATGCCTTTTTCCAGCACAAAGCCCCGGATCTCGCCGTCCAGCTTGGCCCAAACCACGAAGACGTCGGCGATGGGAGAATTGGAAATCCACATCTTGGTGCCGGTCAGGCGATAGCCGCCATCCAACCGCTCGGCGCGCGTCGTCATCGAACCGGGATCGGAGCCGGCGTCCGGTTCGGTCAGGCCGAAACAGCCGACCCATTCGCCGCTCGCCAGTTTCGGCAGGTATTTCATCCGCTGCGCTTCGGAGCCGTAGGCGTGAATCGGATACATGACCAGAGACGACTGCACGCTCATCATGGAGCGATAGCCGGAATCGACGCGCTCGACCTCGCGCGCGATCAGGCCGTAGGCGACGTAGCTTGCGCCCGCGCCGCCATATGGCTCCGGCAGGGTCGCGCCGAGCAGGCCAAGGCTGCCCATCTCGTTGAAGATGGCGCGGTCGGTCTGCTCGTTGGCGTAGGCGCTCAACACGCGCGGCATCAGCGAACCCTGCGCATAGTCGCGTGCGGCCTCCATGATCATCCGCTCATCGTCGGAAAGCTGCTCGGTGAGCAGCAGGGGATCGGCCCAATCAAACATCGAATTTTACGCCCTGGGCCAGCGGCAGGGCGCTGCCGTAGTTGAGGGTGTTGGTGGCGCGGCGCATATAGGCCTTCCAGGCGTCCGAGCCCGATTCGCGCCCGCCGCCGGTTTCCTTTTCGCCGCCGAACGCGCCGCCGATTTCTGCGCCGGAGGTGCCGATATTGACATTGGCGATGCCGCAATCCGAGCCCGCCGCTGACAGGAACAGCTCGGCCTCGCGCATGTCATTGGTGAAGATCGAGGAGGACAGGCCCGCGCCGACCGCGTTCTGCATGGCGATGGCGTCCTTGAGATCGCTGTAGCGCAGCACATAAAGGATCGGCGCAAAGGTTTCGCGCAAAGTCGGCCCTTCGTGCTTATTCATTTCGACGATGGCAGGACGCACATAATAGCTATTGTCGCCTGAAACCATGACGCGCTCGCCGCCGGTGATCTTGCCGCCCGCCGTCTTGGCGTCGGCCAGCGCCTTTTGGTGGCCGTCAAACGCCGCCTTGTCGATCAGCGGCCCGACCAGGGTACCGTCTTCGGTCGGATCGCCGACCTTGACCGAGGCGTAGGCGCTCTTGAGGCGCGCGACAAAGCCGTCATAGAGGCTGTCATGCACGAACAGACGGCGCAGCGTGGTGCAGCGCTGGCCCGCCGTGCCCATGGCCGAAAAGGCGACGCCGCGTAAGGTCAGGTCGAGATCGGCGGTCGGGGCGACAATGGCCGCATTGTTGCCGCCCAGTTCGAGGATCGAGCGCGCGAACCGCGCCGCCAGCTTCGGACCGACGACACGGCCCATGGCGGTCGAACCCGTCGCCGAGACCAGCGCCACCTTGTCGTGATCGACCAGAATCTCGCCGGTCTCTTTCGCGCCGATGATCAGGGCCGACAGGCCTTCGGGCGCATCATAACCGTCATTGACGTAGCGCTTCAGCGCGCGCTCGAAAATGGCGTGGGTGGCCAAGGCGGTCAGGGGCGACTTTTCCGACGGCTTCCAGACAATGGCGTCGCCGCAGACCAGGGCCAGGGCCGCATTCCACGCCCAGACGGCGACCGGGAAGTTAAAGGCCGAGATGATCCCGACCACGCCGAGCGGATGCCAGGTCTCCATCATGCGGTGCTGGCTGCGTTCGGTGGCGATGGTCAGGCCGTACAATTGCCGCGACAGGCCGACCGCGAAGTCGCAGATGTCGATCATTTCCTGCACTTCGCCAAGGCCCTCGGAGGTCACCTTGCCGACTTCGAGCGAGACCAGCTTGCCCAGCTCCGCCTTGTGCGAGCGCAGCTCCTCGCCGAACAGGCGCACCAGTTCGCCGCGCTTGGGGGCGGGGATGACGCGCCATTGCAAAAACGCCGCGTGCGCCCTGTCGATGGCGGCCTTCGCCTCGACGGCGGGCGTCTCCACGACCTGCGCGATCAGATCGCCCGTATTGGGCGAATGCACGGCGAGGCCGCCGCCCGTGTACGCGGCTTCCGTGACGCCGAGCGCCTTGAGCAGATGCGCCACATCCGTGGCCGTGCGGGTGGTTTCGGTGATCATGAGCGGTCTCCTTAAAACCTCGCGCCTGCGAGGTGGGCGGCTTGCGCCCCGATCTCGTAAAAAGCTTCTTTAAATGGACGCAAAGCGGCTTCGCGCGCATCCGTGACGGGCAGAGGCAGGTCGGCCTCAGTCATCTCGCCCGCGACCAGTTGCGCCAGCGTGCGGCCCATCACGGTTCCGGGCGCAATGCCGCGACCATTATAACCGCTGATCCCGATCACGCCGTCTGCAAACTTGTGAAAGCGCGGCAGATTGTCGTCGGTCATGCCGATCTGGCCGTACCATTCGGCTTCGAACGCGATATCGCCCAGTTGCGGGAACAGACGATGCAGCGCGCGGCGCGCCCAGCCCTTGTGGATGATTTCGCCCGCGCCCGACAAGGCCCCGACGCTGCCAAAGATCAGTCGCCCCATGCGATCCATGCGGAAGGAGGACAGCACCTCCTTTGTGTCCCAGCAGCCTTCACGACCGGGCAGAATGCTGGCGCGGACATTGTCGCTCAAGGGACGGGTGGCGAAGTTGAAATAGGGCAGGTGAACCTGTTCGCGACGGATGATCTCCCACGGCCCCTGCGTATAGGCGTCGGTGGCCATTATGACCGTATCGGCGGTCACAGAACCTTCGGGCGTTGCGACGCGCCAGCCGCCCGAAGTCTTTTCGACGCTCAGGGCCGGACTGTCGGTATGGATTGTTGCGCCTTCGCGGATCGCCGCCGCCGCCAGACCGCGCACATAGGCCAGCGGCTGAATCGTTCCGGCGCGCAGGTCGAGCAGCGCGCCCTCATAGGCGTCCGAGCCGATTTTTTGCGCCGTCTCTTCGCGCGATAACAGCCGCACCGGCGCGCCGCGTCTGCGCCACTGATCTTCGCGCTGTTGCAGCTCCGCAAGCCCCGCTGCGCCGACCGCGCAATGCAGGGTGCCTTCGGTCTGAAGCTGGCAGTCAATGTCGTAGGTCTTGACGATCTCGAACACGGCGGACGGCGCATCGCCAAGCAGGTTCAAAAGCCGCTCGCCATACACCTCGCCCAGCACGTTCGGCAGCTCGTCCGGCATGACCCACATGCCCGCATTGACCAGACCGACATTACGCCCCGCCCCGCCGAAGCCTATGGATTTCGCCTCCAGCACGGTGGCGCTGATCCCGCGTTTGGCCAGATGCAGGGCGGCGGAATTGCCCGTATAGCCGCCGCCGACGATCACGACCTCGCTGCGCGTTTCGCCGCGCAGCATGACGGTATCCGGCGCGGGCGGCGCGCTGGTTTCCCACAGGCCATGAGTCTTGCGAGGATCGGGCGACATATCATTCCGAATGCGTATGGACATAACCCCTATACGCGCTAATATGGCCGCCTTCCATCGCTGTTTGCGCATCATATTATGCGCATTAAGAATGACCTGATGCTGTCGCCGCGCCGCTTTCTGCCCTCCCTGTCGCATCTTCAGGCCTTCGAGGCCGCCGCGCGCTCCGGCAGCATCACCCTGGCCGCCAGGGAGCTGAACCTGACCCAGAGCGCGGTCAGCCGCCAGATCAAGGCGCTGGAGGAACAGTTGGAGGTCGAGCTGTTCCACCGCGAGCGCCAGACCATCCGGCTAACCACGGGCGGCGAGACCTATGCGCGCGAGATTCGCGACGCGCTGAAACGCATCTCGACCGCCTCGCTGAACCTGCGCGCCAATCCGCTGGGCGGCACGTTGAACCTCGCCATCCTGCCGACCTTCGGCGCGCGCTGGCTGGCGCCGCGCCTGCCCGCCTTTTTGCAGGCCCATCCCGGTATTACGCTCAACCTGATGACACGGCTGACCGTGTTCGATTTTCGCGCCGAAGCGATGGACGCCGCCATCCATCATGGACGCGGCGAATGGCAGGGCGCCCGCACGCAATTGCTGCGCGAAGAATATGTCATGCCCGCCTGCAGCCCGACCCTGAAGGCGCAATATAATTTCCAGCAACCCGGCGATCTGCGCCGCGCCCCTTTGCTGCACCTGACCACGCGGCCCGACGCCTGGGAGCGCTGGCTGGCGCGCTACGGGGCGCTCAGCGAGCATGTGCAGGGCATGCTGTTCGACCAGTTCGCCACGGTGGCGCAGGTGACGCGCGCAGGCCTTGGCGTGGCCTTGCTGCCGACCTTCCTGATTGAGGAGGAACTGGCCAGTGGGCAACTGGTTCCCGCCATCGACCTGCCAGACAAGGGCGTGATGAAGAACGCCGAAGCCTATTATCTGGCCTGGCCGGAGGAGCGCGCCGACCATCCGCCGCTGATCGCTTTTCGCGACTGGTTGCTGCGCGAAACCGCCGACGATCTGCGCGCTCATGGGAGCCCATCATGAAGTCCTATTCCGCCGCCGACATTATCCGCCTGCTGACCTACGACCTGATGGCGCGCGAACTGCCCAAACGCCTGGCCCAGGCGGTCGCAACGCCGCCGCGACATGTGCATACGCTGGCGCAGGACGGCGAACCGGACGCTTCGCTGCTGCTGATGCCCGCCTGGGGGCGTGAGATCGGCGGGGTCAAGATCGTCAATGTCACGCCCGGCAACGCCAAACGTCGCCTGCCCGCCGTGACGGCCAGCTATCTTTTGTTCGATGCGCTGACCGGCGAACATCTGGCCCTGCTCGACGGCGGCGAGCTGACAGCGCGGCGCACGGCGGCGGTGGCGGCGATGGCGGCGGACCGGCTGGCGCCGGACGGCGCGCGCCGTCTGTTGCTGATCGGCTCCGGGCGCATCGCCTCGGAGCTGGCTTTCGCCTACCGCGCCGTGCGGTCGATCGACAGCGTGCGCGTCTTCAGTCCCACCCACGCCAATGCCGAAAAGCTGGCGCGCGCCCTGAGCGCGGGCGGTTTCGACGCCGCGGCGACGGAGGATCTGGCGGCGTCGCAGGACTGGGCCGACATCATCGCCTGCGCGACCCTGAGCCGCGAGCCATGGGTGCGCGGCGCGGGTCTGAGGCCCGGTCAGCACGTCGCCCTGATCGGCGGCTATCTGCCCGATATGCGCGAAGGCGACGATCTGGTCATGCGCCGCGGGCAGGTCTGGGTCGATACCCGCGCCGCGCTTGGCGAAGCGGGCGATCTGAGCGGCCCGATTGCGTCCGGCGCGCTCCGTCCCGACGCCCTTTGCGGCGATCTCGCCGATCTGTGCGCTCAGGGGAAACAGCCGGGACGCGAGGGCGCCATCACCGTATTCAAAAGCGTCGGCGAAGCGGCGCAGGATCTGGCCGCCGCCGGTCTGGTCATGAATCGCTGATCACCACGGCAATTCGCCGTCCTGCGGCGGAATGTTCATCTCGTGCAGCATGTGCGCGACATGATTGCCGTCATGGCCCTTGCGGCCATTGATCACGGCGCGTCGGCCTTCCGGTTCACGCAGACCCGCTTCGCGCAGCACGGTTTCGATGCGCGTGTTGAATTCCCCATGCAAGGCCGTCTTATCGACCGCGATTCCGGCGCGCAGCAGGGCGTGATCGACCTCGTCCATCACGAACAGCTCATCAACGAAATGCCACATATAGCCGAGGCTCTTGACCAGCCGCTTGTGGCTCAGGCAGTCGCCATCGCCCAGCCGCACCATCCAGTCGGCGGCGAACTCGACATGGTAGCTGAGGTCCGGCGCGCAACGGGCGGCGATATCGGCGATGTCCTTGTCGGACGATCCCATCAGCGCCTCCATCAGCAGCGACTGCCAGGTCGAGAACAGAAATTGCCGCGCCAGGGTCTGGGCGAAGTCGCCATTGGGCTGTTCGACCAGCAGGCAGTTGTGAAAATCCTTAGCGTCGCGCTCAAAAGCCAGCGCGTCGGCGCTGCGGCCTTGCGGATCGTGCTTCGCCGCCAGGGCCAGCCAGTCGGTCGCCTGACCAACCAGATCGAGCGCCAGACTGGACAGGCCCAGATCGACCTCCAGGCTGGGGGCGTGACCGCACCAGGCGCTCAGGCGCTGGCCAAGGATCAGGGCGTCGTCGCCCATACGCAGAGCGTATTCGAAATATGCCGATGACATGGGGTTTCCTCGTTCAGGCGTCGTTTGCGCCCTGTTTTTATGAAAGGAGGCTAAGGCTATGCTGCGGCGGTTCAGGGCGCAGCATTATGATCGTGGCTATGCCGCGAACCGGTCACACGCCGCCCGTTTTCGGGACGGCGCAGGGTTACGCAAAGGGCGGCGAAGGCGGCCATTAATAAATTCTGCCGTTAATTCTTATCGTTATCGGGACTCTAGCCAAAAGCGCTGAAGGCGTCAATTTTAAAACTGACGTTTATGTCAATTTTATATTTCTTATCGTCCCGCGCAATCGTCTCCTGATGGCGGCGTCATAATTCGGAAAATTTGCTGCACATGGTTGCGCTATTTCGCATATGCGTTTTTTTGCAGAGACTCATAAACGGCGTCGAGCAGGCTGTCAGGCGCGGGCGCGTCGCGGGTGATCTCCCAGATCATGACGCCGGCGCCGATCCGTCGCGCCATATCGGCCTTCAGCCGGATCGTGGGGCGGCCATTATAGGTGATGTAATCGCAGCCCGCGCAGGCCTGTCCGATGACATCGCTCTCCGCGGCGGTTTCGCCATAGGCGGCGACAATATCCTTGTAGTCGTGACCGCCTGCATAGGCGCCGAAACCGTGGCCGTAAAACGGGACGCCGAGCGCGAGCTGATCCGGTCGCGCGCCGCGCGCCAGCCAGGTCATGAGATCGGCCTTCGCCATATCGAGCGTGGCGTGTTCCTCGCCCGGCGTTCCCCAATCCGGCCCAACGCCGTCATAGGACATGATCCCGATCACATCGAAGGCCGGAATCGACGCCTTGGGGATCATGCCGCCAGTCTGCGAAGCGGTGGCGCAGGTCAGCGCCTTGCCGTCGCGATGCAGAGCGCGGCTCAAGTCCTGCGCGAACGGCGTGTAATCGCCCGCCTGATCGACACCCTCCAGCACCTGCCATTCGAGGTCGATATCAAGGCCGTCCAGATCGAAATCGCGCACGAAGGCCAGCAGATTGGCCTCCACCACGGGCCGCATGGCGGGCGAAAGCAGATCGCGCCAGTCGCCCGCGCAGGTCGGAATCACGCCACCGCCTAGCGACGCCACCACCTTGACGCCCGCCGCATGGGCGCGACTGACCACGGCGCGCAGATCGTCGAGCGTCGCCGCAGAGCCGGTCACCGGCTTAACCTCGCAGGCCAGGGCGCCGTCGCGCACGATTGCGCCGTCCGGCGCCGGATTGACAAAGGCAATGTCGATCTGACTGAGCTTACTGAGATCGACCGTGTCGAGATGCGCCGCCATCGGTCCTTTGAACGTAGGCAGGTAGCCGATGATCACCGGCTTCGCCTGCGTCGCGACGGGCGACAACAGCGTCATCAGCAGGACGGCGAGCAGGATTTTCATGGCGTCTCCCTTTTTCCTTCCAGCCTGACAGCGGCGGGCCCGCCTGGCAATAAGACCAATCCGATTTTCCTGACCGCTCTTGAGCGCAGGCGCCGGACTTGATATTTAGGGCGCGATCCCGGACGAGGGACGTCGTACCCGGTCAAGACAAGACGACGTCGCTGTAAGCCTTATCGCCGCCGGAGTCGTCCCATGCGCATCAATCCCCGTCTGTTGCCGGTTCTCGCCGTGCTATGCTCGATCCTGTCGGTGCAGGCGGGCGCCTCGTTCAGCAAACACCTGTTCCCGATTCTGGGCCCCGAAGGCGTGACCGCCCTGCGCCAGCTCTATTCGACCCTGTTGCTGCTGCTGGTCTTCCGGCCATGGAAGGGCGGACCTGAGCGCAAGGACTGGGGCGTTGTCATGCTGTATGGCGGCCTGCTTGGCGTGATGAATCTGACCTTCTATCTGGCGATTGCGCGCCTGCCGTTAGGGATAGGCGTGGCGCTGGAGTTTCTGGGGCCGCTCGCCGTCGCCATCCTGTCGTCGCGGCAGGCGCGCGATTTCGTCTGGGTCGCCTGCGCCGTGGCAGGACTGGCCCTGCTGATTCCGTGGGGCGGGCATACAGGCGCGCTCGATCCGGTTGGCGTGATGTGGGCGCTGGTCGCGGCCCTGTGCTGGGGGTTGTATATCATCGTCGGACAGAAGGTGTCGGACAGGGTGCATGGCGGCAAGGCGGTGGCGCTCGGCATGGCGTTTTCGCTGCTGCTCACCCTGCCGGTCGGTGTGATCCATTCCGGCGCCGCCCTGTGGTCGCCGTCGGTGCTGCCGTGGGCCGTTGCGGTTGCGGTGCTGTCGAGCGCCATCCCCTATTCGCTGGAGATGATGGCGCTCAAACATATCCCGGCCAAGACCTTCGGCCTGATGATGAGCCTTGAGCCTGCGACGGGCGCTTTGCTGGGCTTTCTGATTATCGGCGAGCAGTTAAGCCTGACGCAGTGCGTGGCGATTGCGCTGGTCGTCATCGCCTCGGCGGGCTCCAGCCTGACAGCGCGCCGAGCCGTGGACGAAGCGCTGCCCTAAACGGTGACGATAAAACCGTCTTCGATGCGCACGGGCCATGAGGTGAGGCTCTTGCCCGCGCAGGGGCCGCCGACGCACAGGCCGTCATGGATGCGAAACAGCGCGCCGTGCCATGAACATGAGATCAGATCGGTCTGCGGCGTCAGATAGTCATCGAGAACCTGCGCCAGCGGCAGGCCGGTGTGCGGGCAGCGATCGACATAGCCGCTGACCGCGCCGTCCTTATGCACGACGAAGCCATGAAAAAAGGCGTCGCCGATTTGCAGCACAAAGTTGCGCGCCGTATCGGGCGCAATCAGGTCGAGCGGGCCGAGTTTTACCCCGGCGGGGGTCGCGAAGATGCGCCTGTGCTGCGGCTGATCGTTCAAGAGTCGACCTGATCGGCGTCGGGTTGGTGGATCGGATGGGCGCGCACAAAGGCCGGATGTTCGTCGCACCGTTCGTTGACCGCGCGCAGAGCCGGATAGGGGCGCAGATCGACGCCAAAACGCTGCGCCGAAAAAATCTGCGGAATCAGGAAGCAGTCCGCCAGGGTCGGCGTATCGCCAAAGCAAAAGCCCTGGCCGTGCTTTTCCACCAGAACCTCCAGCGCCGTAAAGCCCTCGGCGATCCATCCGCGCGCCCACAGGTCGAGCCTGGAAGCATCGGCGCCGAATTCTGTCTTCAGTTCGCGCAGGACGCGTAGATTGTTGAGCGGATGGATGTCGCAGGCGATCAGGTCGCACATGCTGCGCACAATCGCGCGCGATGACGGCGTCGACGGCAACAGGGCAGGTTCGGGGTGTGTCTCCTCCAGCCACTCCAGAATCGCCGGACTTTGCGTCAGCACGGCGTCGCCGGTGTCGAGCGCGGGCACCAGATGCTGCGGATTGAGCGCGCGGTAGCCGGGTTCGAGATGCGCGTTCTGGCGCAGATCGTGCGTGACCTGCGCAAACTCCAGCCCTTTAAGGCTGAGGGCGATGCGAACGCGATAGGCGGCGGACGAGCGCCAGTAGCTGTGAAGGGTTAGCATGGACGGGCCTCTCAGACAGCGGGCAGGATACGCCCGACGCACGGCCCGAATCCGATGGAGGCATAGCCTTCGGCGCAGGCGCGCGCGCTCAGGATAAGCGTATCCTGATCCTGAAGAAAGGCGCGCGTCTCGCCATTGGGCAGGCTCACGGGCTTTTTACCGCCCATGCTCAATTCCAGAAGACTGCCCTGAGATCCGTCTTCGGGGCCGGAAATCGTGCCGGTGCCGAGAAGGTCGCCGGGTCGCAGATTGCAGCCATTGCTGGCGTGGTGCGCGACCAGTTGCGCGGGCGTCCAGTAGAGATGCCGCGCCTCGCTGCGGCTCAGGACATGCGGCGCCAGTCCCGCCGCCCGCATGGCTTCGGTCTGGATCGCCACCGTCAGGTCGAGTTTCAGCGCGCCGGACGCCTGATCGGTCTCGTCCCACAGATAGGGCAGGGGGGCGGGATCGCCGTCCGGGCGCGGCGCCTGCGCCAGCCGGAACGGCGCCAGCGCTTCGGGCGTGACGATCCACGGCGATATTGTGGTGGCGAAATTCTTGGCCAGAAACGGGCCGAGCGGCTGGTACTCCCAGGCTTGCAGATCGCGCGCCGACCAGTCGTTGAGCAGGCAGTAGCCGCCGATATGTTGCGCAGCATTTGCGATCGGAATCGGTTGACCCATTGCATTGCCGGGGCCGATCCATACGCCCAACTCCAGCTCGAAATCGAGCCGCTGCGACGGGCCGAAAACGGGCGTCTCGGCGTCCAACGCCTTCAACTGACCGCATGGGCGCACAATGTCCGCGCCGGACGCGACAATCGACGAGGCGCGGCCATGATAGCCGATGGGAACGTATTTATAGTTGGGCAGCAGCGGATTGTCGGGCCGGAACAGCTTGCCGACCGCAACGGCGTGATGAATGCCTGCATAGAAGTCGGAGTAGTCGCCAATCCTGACAGGTACATGCAAAGCGCAATCCGCGGCGGCGTGCAGGTAAGGCTCGGCGGCAGGGCGATAGCGGTCATCGCCAAGCAGTTGGAACATCTGGCGGCGCAACGATTGCCGCAAGGGCTGAGTCGCCAGCACGACGGCAAGATCGGCCGGAACCTGCTGCGCAAGACCGGCGGCGACCAGCGCCGTCAGTTCGATGATGGCATCGCCGATCGCGACGCCCGGACGCGGGCCCTCATTGGGCGGGCTGAACAGGCCGAAAGGTAAATTCTGGATCGGAAAGTCGGGATGGCCTTCGGCGCCCGGAACCCAGCAGGCGGCGTCGGCGGCGTGTGTCGCGTCGATCACGGCAGTTTCGCTTTCTCAAAGCCTGCCCAGCAGGCGTCATAATCGGTTTGCCGCCATGCGGCGTCCATCGCGGCCTCGGTGGCCTGCAAAGGATGGCGCGTCTCCCACATAAAGGCCATCGTCCCCTCGATCCTGTGCGGCTTAAGTTCGGCGGCGACAGCGGCGTCATGCGAGGCGCGATCGGGGCCGTGCGCGCTCATCATGGTGTGCAGCGAAGCCCCGCCGGGCGTAAAGCCGTCCGCCTTGGCGTCATAGGCGCCTTCGATCAACCCCATGAATTCGCTCATGATATTACGGTGGAACCAGGGCGGGCGGAAGCTGTGTTCGGCCACCATCCAGCGCGGCGGAAAGATGACAAAGTCGCAATTGGCCACGCCTGGCGTCTCGGACGGCGAGGTCAAGACGGTGAAGATCGACGGATCGGGATGGTCGAAACTGACAGTATTGATCGCATTGAAGCGGCGCAGATCGTAGCGGTAAGGCGCGTAATCGCCATGCCAGGCCACGACATCGAGCGGCGAATATTGCAAGGTCGTGCGCCAGAAACGCCCGCAATATTTTTGCAGCAATTCGGTCGCGGTGTCGCGGTCTTCGAAGGCGGCGACAGGGGTTTCAAAATCGCGCGCATTGGCCAGTCCATTGGCGCCAATGGGACCGAGATCGGGCAGGCGGAACGGCGCGCCGTAATTTTCCAGACAATAGCCACGCGCCGTCCCATCAAGCGCGACGCGAAAGCGCACGCCGCGCGGAATCACCGCGATGGACAGGGGCGCGATGTGGAGCCATCCCATCTCTGTGAAGATGTCGAGCGCCCCCTGCTGCGGGATGATCATCATCTCCGCGTCGGCGTTAAAGAAGACGCGGCTCATGCTCTGGTTGGCGGCATAGACGTAGGCGCATATGCCGGTTTGTTGCGCCGGATCGCCATTGCCAGCCAGCGCGAACAGGCCGTCGATGAAGTCCGTCGGCGTGTCGGGCGCGGGCGGCGGCGACCAGCGCAGCCGATTGGGCGTCGGCGGTGCAAAATTCGGCTGTGCGCGCTCGACAGGCGTAAACGGCGCATGACCCGCCGAGGGCCGCAGACGATAGAGCCAGGCGCGCAGATTGTGCGCGCGCGGCGCGGTGAAGGCCGTGCCTGACAGTTGCTCGGCATAGAGGCCGAATGGCGTACGCTGCGGCGAATTCTGCCCCTGCGGCAATGCGCCGGGAACCGCCTCGGTGGCGAAATGGTTGCTGAAACCGGTCATATACATGACGGCCTCTCCCTTGGATCTACACCTTGATCACGCCGCGGCGGATCTGGTCCAGTTCGATGGATTCGAACAGCGCCTGGAAATTGCCGTTGCCGAAGCCGTCATTGCCCTTGCGCTGGATGATCTCGAAAAAGATCGGCCCGAAGGTGTTTTCGGTGAAAATCTGCAACAAAATCCCGTCCTTTTCCACATCGCCGTCGATCAGGATGCGGTTTTTGCGCATACGCTCCAGATCCTCGCCGTGACCCGGCACGCGCTGATCGACCAGATCGTAATAGGTCGCGATCGTGTCCTGCAAGGCCACGCCGCGCGCGCGCAGGGCTTCGACCGTGGCGTAAATGTCGTCGGTCGTCAGGGCGATGTGCTGGATGCCTTCGCCCTTATAGGCCCTGAGGAATTCCTCAATCTGGCTGTTCTCGTCCTGCGATTCGTTGAGCGGGATGCGGATCGCCGCGTCGGGGGCGATCATGGCCTGCGAAAACAAGCCGGTCGCCTGACCTTTGATGTCGAAATATTTTTGCTCGGCAAAGCCGAAGACGCGGCTATAGAAGTCCGACCAGCGGCGCATCTGGCCGCGTTGCACATTGTGCGTCAGATGGTCGATCAGCTTAAAGCCGACGCCATTGTCCTGCGCGCCCGGCAGGCGCGGCCAGGCGTCGAACAGATGGTCCTCAACCAGATAGAGCAGCGAGCCGCCAATGCCCTGCAAAGCGTGCGGGAACAGGCCGCCGTCAACCGCCATGCCGCCGCGCTTCACCGCCTCAGCCAGAGCCTTCGCCGCATCGGCGACGATAAAGCCCATACTGTTGGCGGAGGGGCCATGTTGCGCAGCAAAGTCGCGCGCCTGCTGTGTCGCCGCGTGGTTGATCAGGAAGCAGGCCTCGCCCTGACGATAGAGGACAACGTCATGATTCGGATGATGCGCGACCGCGCTGAAACCCAGCTTTTCCAGTTCCCTGGCCATGGCCGATGTGTCGGGGCCGGTGAATTCGACGAAGGCGAAACCGTTGAGACCTATAGGATTAAGCTCCGATGTGGCGTCCGTCATGGCGATATCTCCGGCATAATGTATCTATTGAAACTATATCGGGATAATTGCATTGGCAACTGTTTTTGCGCCGTCAGGAGTCAAGACTGCGTGAAGCGACGTCTTGTTTTCACGGACAAAAACTTGCTGCGCTGATTTTTTACGCACAAAGCCTGAAAAGCGCTTGCCAGACTCGCCTTTCGAGCGCATGTTAGCGGTAACGGCCCAATATAGAGGCCGGTATAAAGCCAGGTCGAGAAGATTTACCGGATGAAGATACCGCATACAAAGCTGGCGGCTTCGGCCGCCGCCCTATTCTTCGTACTGACGGCGCCGTGTCACGCGGCGCCGTCAGGCTTTGATATCGCCATCACCGTCGATGACCTGCCTGCTCACGGCAGCCTGCCCAAGGACATGACGCGCGCTCAGATCGCCGACATGATCCTCGCCGCGCTCAAGGCGCATGGCGTCCCGCAGGCCTATGGTTTCGTCAACGCCGTGCGCATTGAGCAGGAGCCGGACTCCGCCGGTGTGCTGGACATCTGGCGTCAGGCCGGATTTCCGCTCGGCAATCATACCTGGAGCCATCCCAATGTCCGCCAGATCGGCGCCGACGCCTTCCTGGCCGACCTCGAAAAAGGCGAACCGGTTGTTGCGCAGCATATGCAGGGGCCAAACCTTACGGAAAAGGACTGGAAGTGGCTGCGTTTTCCGTTCCTGAGCGCGGGCGATGGCGCCACGCATCAAAAGGTTATGGATTATCTGCATGCGCATGACTACCGCATCGCCGACGTGTCGATGAGCTTTTCCGACTGGGCCTATACCGAGGCCTATAATCACTGCCTCGCCAAGGGCGACATGGCGGCCATAGACGGGCTGAAGGCGCGCTATATGGACGGCGTGCGCACCGAACTGAAGCGGATGCCGGTCCTGTCGCAGACCGTCTATGGACGGCAGATCCCCATTGTCCTGCTCACCCATATCGGCGGGTTCAGCGCCGTTATGCTGCCGCAGGTGCTGGATGAACTCGACAAGGCGGGCGCGCATTATGTCACCCTGCAACAGGCCGAGAGCGATCCGGCCTATGCCGAGGACGACGCGCATGCCGGCGACGGTTCGCTGATGGAGCGAACAGCGATGGAGAAGGGGATCGACCTGTCGCATGTCCCGCCGGGCGCCTCGCTCGACGGCATCGACAAGGTCTGCCAGTAGGTTCTGGTCAGGCGATAAGGCCCCGCATGGGCTTGGCGCTCGCCGAATCTGGAAAGACCTGCTCTGACAGAACGCTTTCGGGAAGATCATAAAATTCAGTCAACAGGCCCTTGGCGACCGAGCGCAGGTCCGTGGTCGGCGCCAGGTCGCGGTTCTGATAAAGCTGCGCCGGTTTCAGGCCCGGCCAGTCCGAGACCACGCGCCCGCCCTTGACCGCGCCACCGGTCAAAAGCGCCACTGTCGCCGTGCCGTGATCGGTGCCGTTCGTGCCATTGACCGCAGCGGTGCGACCGAACTCGGTCACGGTCAATATGGCCGTATCCTTCCATACCGGCCCCAGCGCCGTCTCGAACGCCGCATAGGCGGCGTCGAGGCCCTGAAGTTGCCGCGCCAGCCGCTGCGGCTCGGTGGCGTGGGTGTCCCAGCCCTCGAAGGCCAAGGCGGCGAGGCGCGGCCCGTCATCCTGCGTCAGCAGCTTGGCGGCGCCCTGCGCCATGGCCTCCATCGTCTTGGGATCGCCTGGCCCGCCATAGGAACCGGCCATGCTGTTCGGCCCGATGATCCGCCCGGTGTCGATGGCCTCTTTCAGTGTTTCCGCCAGCATGGGATCGCTTTCGCCGTAAAGCATTTGCAGCCGTCCGGGCAGATCGGCGTCGGCGGGTTTCAGGCTGGACGGCGCCCAGCCCAGCACAGGCGCCTGACCGCGAATGATCAGGGGCGTGACGCCGCCGACGCCTAAGCCTTTCGGATTGGCCTTCTGCGCGCCGGGCAGGGCCTGAAGCGCGCGGTTGAGCCAGCCCGATTCGGTGTGGCCCGGCGCGGTCATGCCCGATTCCAGCACGTCCTGGCCGTCGAAATGCGAGCGGTCGCGATAGGGCGAGGCGACGGCGTGGACGACCAGCGCCTGACCGGCCTGATACTGCCGCGCGAAATTCGCCAGCGACGGATGCAGCGAGAAGGTCGAATCGAGCTTCACGTCCCCGTCCTGCGGAAAGGCGCCGCGTAGAGACGCAAAATCAGGATCGCCCACGGGCGGGACCGCGCTCATCCCGTCCATCGCGCCGCGCAGTACGATGACGACCAGACGCGGATCGCGCGCGCCCGACGCGCGGGCGAGGGTGGGGATGGCGCCGCCAAATGCGGCTGTTGCGCCGAGGCTGGCGAGCAGATGACGACGATTCAACATATCAGCGCCTCATGAATTCCGGTGACATGAACAGCAAGGCTAATCCTTGCGACTGCGTTTCGGCGCGCGCCACAGCCTGGGCGGTGGCGTCGCTCAGTTGCGAGCCGAACAGGCTTTGCGCCAGAGCGCGCGCGTCGGCGTTCGCTCGTCGGCGCGCCAGCATGTCGGCGAAGCTGTTGGCGACATCCATGCGCGTGGCCATGCCTTCGGGCGAGTTCCACGCCGCCACCGTGTCGGGAAAGCCGTTCGGACCGGCGGGCTGCCACAGGGGCTGCCCCATGGCGTTGAGCGCGGCTTCGATGGCCTGCGGTTTGGGACTGACGCCGGTTGCGCGGATCAGGGCGCAGCAATATTCGAGCGGCGAGCGCATCTTGACCCGCTGCGGCGACCAGCTTTCCGGCGCTTCGATCAGGGCGCGCGACATCTCGGCAAGATCGCCGTCCGTGCTGATGAAAGTCTCGCGCAGATGCGTCACCAGTTCGGGCGGCGGATCGTCGGCGATAAAATAACGCGCCAGCTTGGTCGCGATATGCTGCGCGGTCGCTGGGTGACGGGCCAGGTCCAGCAGCACGGCCTTGCCCTGCTCCATGCCGCCCTCGGCATAGCGTTTGCCAAGGAGGGTCTGGGCGCCAGGTTCGTGCGCATAGGCGTGGAAGACAAAGGTTCCGGGCGATGCGTTGCGGTCATTGTCGCGCGCCACGCTCCAGCCGGTGATGACCTTGGCGAAGGTGGTCACATCGGTCTGGGTGTAGCCGGAGCCGACGCCCAGCGTGTGCAGCTCCATGATCTCCCGCGCCAGGTTCTCGTTGAGGCCGCGTTTGGCGCCGCCCTTGCCTTTACGCGCCGCGGGCGAGTCCGGCCCGATCGAGGTCTGATTGTCGAGATAGAGCAGCATGGCCGGATGGGTTTCGACCGCCAGCAACAGGTCGGAAAACCTGCCGAAGACGTGTGGCCGGATCGCCTCGCGCTCAAACGCGCCCGCTATCGCCGCCAGTTCCTGACTTTTCTTGGTCGAGACGGCGAAATGGTTGGCCCAGAACTGCGTCATGCGCTCATTAAAGCCGATGACCGGGCTTGTCACGGTTCCGTCAAAGCGCGCCTTCATCTCGGCCAGCAGGGCGGGACGGACGGGGTTATCGTCGCGGTCAGGCTTTTTCGGCCCATTGGCGTCGCCAGCGTTCGCCGCCTGCCGCGCCATGCGTTTGGCCTTCTGATAGGCGAACACCTGCGTCAGCAGATCGGGCGTCGCCGCCAATCCCTGCAGTTGCGGCGGCCCCTGCGCGATCTCGGACAGGAGAACCGCGTGCGCGTCGCCTGTGGCGTCGACGCCCTGCGGCGTGGCTCCAAGGCCGAACCGCGACACGGCTATGGCAGGATCGTAAACGGGTTGCGCCATGATCAGTCTCCGCGCCTACCGGCAGGCTCGCCAACTTTAACGGCGAATATAGGGCGCTCCGTCGCGACGAAATTCAGAAGGCTTCGGAGACGATCTCGCCGTCGCCGCTGAACCAGGCGCGTTTCATGCCCTGCGAACGAAACGGGACGCAGACCTCGCCCCTGGCGTTGACCGCGATCAGCCCGCCTTCGCCGCCCATGCCCGCAATCCGCGCCAGCACGGCGTCCGAGGCCGCGCTCAGCGCCTCGCCCGTCGCATGACGAAAAGCGACCTGCGCGGCGGCGTTGACGCGGATGAAATATTCGCCCTGGCCGGTGCAGGAGACGGCGGCGTTAGCATCCGCCCAGGTGCCTGCGCCGATCAGCGGCGTATCGCCGACGCGGCCCGGCAGCTTGCCGAACACGCCCGCCGTCGAGGTGGCGGCGGCCAGCCGCCCTTGCGCATCGAGGCACACGCAACCGACCGTGCCGTGCGCCAGCGTCCCCGGCGGATGGTTGGACTCAAAACGGCCCGCGCGCGTAAAATAATGGTCGGGATCGCTCACCGCCTCAAACCCCTGCTCGGCAGCGAACAGGCTCGCCCCATCGCCCGCCAGCAGGACATGCGGCGTGCGCTCCATGACCGCGCGCGCCACGCGGACCGGGCTCGGATAGTCCATCAGCGCCGCCACTGCGCCGCATTGCTGATCGTGGCCGGTCATCAGCGCGGCGTCGAGTTCGTAATGACCAGCGGCGTTGGGCGAGGCGCCCTTGCCCGCGACATAGAGACCCGACGCTTCCAGCGCGGCCACGACATCGGTGACGACGTCCAGCGCCGCCGCCCCGACGCGCAGGGCGGCGCGCGCCTGCGCGGCGACCTCGGCCATGTGCTCGATCTCAGTCGTATAGTCGCGACCGGCCTTGGCGCCGGCGCCGCCATGCAGGGCAAGCGCGATCATGGGAAACTCCGTCACAGAGGAATGTTTCAGGGGAAACCTGCTTTAGGCGCGCGGACGGCGCCGCGCAAGCCTAGCTTCTGTTTAGCTTCTGGCCAGCAGCATGAAGTTGCGCATAGCATGGGTGCGCGCGTCCCGCGGCCAGTCGAGCGACCGCAGGGTGTCGGCCAGGTCCGGCTGTTCGATATTGTCGAGCTGAACGAAGACATGCGCCTGACCCTCGACGACGCTGACCTGCATCGACAGCCAGTGCAGATCGTCGTCAAGCGCGGCTTCGCGCACAAAATCCTGCACCATGCCGAACAGGCGATAAGGCACGGGCGCCGCCTCACCTGAGCTGGCCTCGCGCAGATAGGGCCCGGTGATGGCCAACCACGGTCCGTCCGCGCGCTTCCACACATCGCGCGCCACCAGACCAGGATTGTGTCGCTCCCAGAAGGCGCTTAAGAAAACGCGCAAAGGCCCATCGCTGAACGCCATAAGGCCGCCCTGCGCCGCAAAGCGCTCACGGATGACCCGCCCGTCATAGAGAGTCAGCTCGACGCATAGCGCCCCCTGATCGCGATGGGCGCGCAGGGCCGGAAAGGCCTCGTCGATCAGCAGCCAGTCGCCGCGCCTCTGCGGGTCCAGCCGCTCGGCGCGCAGCAGATCGGCCAGCCTGTCGCGTAAGGCGCTGTCATCGGGCGAAATCTCGGTCATCACGTTCTTCACATGGCTCACGGCAAGGTTATCCGCAATCCCGGCATGCGTCGAATCCGCTCTTTTCTTTCACGAAAAATCGCTCTATAGCTGTCGTTCAATCCCCGCGCCCGGCTGCAAAAGCCGGGCGTAGCCATTTCTGGACGACGCCGGACGCCCTGTCAGGTCCGTCCATCAGAGAGGTCGAACACCATGTCCATCCTTATGCCCAAGGCCACGGCGGTCTGGCTGGTTGACAACACATCGCTGAGCTTCGAACAGATCGCCGACTTCTGCGGCCTGCACCTGCTTGAGGTCAAGGGCATCGCCGACGGCGAGGTCGCGCGCGACATCCGCGGCGCCGATCCCATCGCCAACGGCCAGTTGACGCGCGAAGAACTCGACAAGGCCGAAAAGAACGCCGCCTATCGCATGAAGGCTCTGGTGTCGCGCCACGCCGAACTGCTGAAGCCCAGCAAGAAGGCGCCGCGCTATACGCCGGTGTCGCGCCGTCAGGACCGCCCGGACGCGATCAAATGGTTCGTCAAGAATCACCCGGAAATCACCGACGCGCAGATTTCCAAACTTCTGGGCACCACCAAATCGACCATCGAGCAGGTGCGCAACAACACCCACTGGAACAGCGCCAATATCAAGCCGGTCGATCCGGTGACGCTGGGCCTGGTCTCGCAGATCGAACTCGACGCCGTGGTGCGCAAGGCCGCCGAGGCGCGTCGCAAGCACGCCGAGAAGATGGGCATCCCGCTCGAAGACCCGGCGCTGCAACCGGCTCAGACCGTTCAGCCCGCCTTCGACGAGGAAGAGGACAGCCCCTACCGCAAGGCCGACCTGTCGGTCGAAGACGTGTTCGGCGCTGGTTCCAACACCCGCAAGTCCGACGAGGACGAAGACGACGCCTACTGAGTTACAAGCGCAGGAAAATAAAGGCCCGCCGGTCATCTGGCGGGCCTTTTTTGTTTTTTACCCCTCTCCCCGCATGCGGGGAGAGGACGAGAGCCAAGCGCAGCGAAGGCGATCGGGTGAGGGGCTGTCTGACGACTGGGCGCAGGCGTCTGACAGCCCCTCACCCGAGGATCGGCGGCTTCGCCTTGCTCCTCGTCCTCTCCCCCTCATGGAGGGGGAGAGGGGGATAGTATCCGCTGTGTCGACCGGTTACGCGCCGCCGCATAAAACGAGAGCGCCGATCGCTCGGCGCTCCAAGGCGGGGCAGGGGGAGGAAACAGGTTACGCTTTCACATCAAGCAGGCGACCGGTCATCTGATCGGCGGTCTTAATCACGCTGACGCTGGCCTGAAAGGCGGCCTGCGCCTGAATCTGCTGGACGAAGTCGCTGATCAGATCGCCATTGCCGCCGATCCCATTGGGCGAAGGCGTAGATGACGGGGCTGAGTCGCGCACGGTCCGGGCGGCAGCCTGATCGAAACTGCGTATGGCCGAAACGGCGGCGTTTGAACCTATCGAGAGCGCGTCCATAACGGCATTATGCGCCCTGTTTGCTAAGGGAGTCTGTAAAGACGCGGTTAAGCGGGGTTAACTGTAGTTTAGTTGGCCAGAAGCATCCACAATATCAAAGTCGCCAGACGTCATCCATAATAGCCTCTAATTCCTTTTTGAGTATTGACGCGCCTTCGACGCGATTGAGTGCAAATTGCGCGAATGCAATAGCTTCGTCATGATGGCCAGCTAAGAGCCTCATTAGCGCAATCGTGTAGGCCTGTAATGGCTCTGAAAAACAAAGCCCCGACAAATCTATGCCGTGTGATTTATATTCGGCACTGGTTATGGTCTTGAGGGGCGCATCTGGCGCTGTGTGCTTATCAAAAATGTTACGTCCTACAGCTTCGAAGAGACACACAGCATCTCCCATAGCCATTTCAAGACTGGTCTGATCGGAATATGTCCACCATTTGTCTGCGCCATCCGAACTGAGACGGCGTCTGAACACGCAGTCGTACTCAGACATTTTTTTAAGGTCGATAGCTTTGCGACTTGGAACGACACCTGCCAAAGCCAGAGGATGTAGGCCCAAATTGATCGCGAACTGCCCGCCGTATCGGCTGCCTTGAACATTTACGATGCAGACGAAATCGTTTGCAACACGGCGAAAGGTGCGGCCAGAACCGCGAAATCCCTCAGCGCGCAGGACGGGCGCCAGTATTTTCCTGATGCTAGCCTCTACAGACACAGTTTGCGTCATAACGTCAGCAGCCTCGGCAGGTTCACCAATTCTTATATTCGCTTTATAGTTTGATCGACGGCAACATAGACCACCTCTATCTTGCCAATATCACCCTCGCAAAGCCGCCCCGGCCTTTTGCGCGGCGGCGATGATCTTGCCGCTCAGCGCTTCGATCTCCGGTTCGGTCAGGGTCTTGTCCGTTGGCGTGATCGTCACCTCGATGGCCAGCGACACCTGGCCTTCGGGGACGCCCGCGCCGGTATAGACGTCGAAAACGCGCGCATCGGAAATCAGCGCCTTGTCCGCGCCCCTGATCGCGCGGATCAGGTCGCCGGACGGCGTTTTGGCGTCGATCAGGAAGGCGAAATCGCGCGATAAAGGCATCAGGTTGGACAGGCTGAGCGCGCCTTTGGATTTGCCCCCCTTGCCCTTCGGCGCGGGCAGAGTCTCCAGCACGATCTCAAAGCCGACATAAGATCCGTCAAGGTCCATCGCCTTCAGGACCGCCGGATGCAGCTCGCCGAATTCCGCAATCACCGTCTTCGGGCCGAGTTGCAGCCGCGCCGAACGGCCCGGATGCCACCAGTTATTGTTCGCGCCCTGAACCAGTTGCAGCGAGGCGACCGGCGCCCCCATATCCTCAAGCACGCTTATCAGGTCGCTTTTCAGCGCGAACAGGGCGTCCTCAGCCTTGCCCTGCCAGCCGCGCGAGCGGTCCGGCGCGCGCACGGCGGCGATGACGGTCTTCTGGTCGTTCGGCTCCAGACCGGCATAAACCGGCCCGATCTCGAACAGTTGCGCGCCTGCAAAGCCGCGCGCCGCATTGCGCCCGCAGGCTTCGAGCAGGTTGGGCAGGGCGCTGGGACGCATGCAGTTCAGCTCGGACGCAATCGGATTGGCCAGCGCCAGCGCCGCATCGCCGCCGCCGAACAGGGTGGCCCAGTCTTGACGCATGAACGACCATGTGACGGCCTCGCTGTAACCATAGGCGGCCAGCGCCCGGCGTGCGATGCGGGCTTTGGCCTGACGCGCCGTCAGCACGCCGCCCGCTTGCGGGGCGATAACCGGCAGCGGTTCGGTCGGCAGATTGTCGAAGCCGTGGATGCGCGCGACCTCTTCAACGAGGTCCGCCTTGCCTTCCACATCGCGCCGCCAGGACGGCAGGGCGACGCTCCAGTTGTCAGAGACGGTGAAGCCCAGCGCCGTCAGGATGCCGCGCGTCGTCTCGGGCGCGATCTCCATGCCGGTCAGTTTCGTGACATAGGCGGGGTCGAAGACCACGTCGGGCTTGCGCGCCAGCGGCTCGCCTGCGACCACCACGTCGGACGCTTCGCCGCCGCAGAGGTCAAGGATTAGTTGCGTGGCCAGTTCCAGCCCCGGCAGGGTCGATTCCGGATCGACGCCGCGCGCGAAACGATACTGCGCATCGGACGTGATGCCCGTTGTCCGGCCCGTCTGCGCCGTGCGGATCGGGTCGAACCACGCGCTTTCGAGGAAGACGGCGGTGGTGCTGTCATCGACGCCGGTGCTGACGCCGCCCATAATGCCGCCGAGGCCGATCACGCCCGACGCATCGAGGATCGCGCACATTTCCGAATTTACCGAATAATTTTTCCCGTCGAGAGCGATAAATTCCGATTCTTCGGAAGGATTCCGCGCGCTAAGGGAATTTCCGCTCAGTTTCGCGACATCATAGACATGCAGCGGTCGCGCGCGGTCATAGGACAGATAGTTGGTGATATCCACCAGCGTGCTGATAGGCTTCAAACCGATCGCGGTCAGCTTCTGTTGCAGCCAGGCGGGCGAGGGGCCGTTCCTGACGCCGCGAATGACGCGGCCTGTGAAATGACGGCAGGCCTCGCCATCGACGCTGACTGTGATCGGACACGGGAAGGCGCCCGCAACCGGCGTGATCACCTTGTCCTTGAACACGCCCAATCCAGCGGCGGCCAGATCGCGGGCAATGCCGTTGACGCCCAGCCAGTCGGGACGGTTCGGCGTAACCTCGAAGTCGATCACCGGCTCCGCGCCGAACACCTCGGCGGCGGCCATGCCGACGGGCAGATCATCGCTCAGATCGAGAATGCCGTCGCTCTCATCGGACAGTTGCAGCTCGGCGGCGGAACACATCATGCCGTTCGACACCACGCCGCGCACCGGCTTTTCGACCAGGGTGACGTCGAGGCCGGGAACATAAGCGCCGATCGGAGCGTAGATGGTGGTCATACCCGCGCGGGCGTTCGGCGCGCCGCAGACAATCTCCTTGCGCCCGTCGATCGTATCGACCTGCAAGACCTGAAGCTTGTCGGCGTTCGGGTGTTTGGCAGCTTCGATCACCCTGGCGACCGAAAACGGCTTCAGCAGCTTGGCCGGATCGTGAATGTCCTCGACCTCCAGCCCCGCGCGCGTCATGGCGGCGGCGACCGCGTCAATATCGGCCTCGGTGTCGAGATAGTCTTTCAGCCAGGAGAGGGAGAATTTCATTGTTGTGAACTCTGCGTTCGAAAAGTGCGTCTTGTCAGATCCCCCTTCCGTCATTTGCTTCGCAAATGCCACCTTCCCCGTAAACGGGGCAGGAGGGGGCTTATTTATCCCTCCCCGTTTACGGGGAGGGGGGACCACGAAGTGGTGGGAGGGGGAAGCATCAGCTCAATCCGCTGGCCGGGTTCGGCGCGACAAAGCCTGAGAAGCCATAGTGCGCCAGCCAGCGCGTATCGGCGGCGAACATGTCGCGCAGGTCCGGCACGCCGTATTTGAGCATGGCCAGACGATCGACGCCCATGCCCCAGGCAAAGCCCTGATATTCGTCCGGGTCGATGCCGCAGGCCTTCAGCACGTTCGGATGCACCATGCCGCAGCCGAGGATTTCCAGCCAGGACTCGCCGGTTCCGACTTTCAGTTCGCCCTTTTCCCATGAACAGCGCACATCCATTTCGGCGGATGGCTCGGTGAATGGGAAGTGATGCGGGCGGAACTGGGTGGTGACGCTGTCGGTTTCGAAGAAGCGCGAAATAAAGGTCTCCAGCACCCATTTAAGCTGGCCCATATGCGCGCCCTTGTCGATGACCAGGCCCTCGACCTGATGGAACATCGGCGTGTGCGTCTGGTCGGAATCGCAGCGGAACACCCGGCCCGGCGCGATCAGCCGGAAGGGTGGCTTTCCCGCTACCATCGTCCTGATCTGCACCGGCGAGGTATGGGTGCGCAGCAGCTTCCTCACCCCATTCTCATCGGGGTTAAAAAAGAAGGTGTCGTGCATCTCGCGCGCCGGGTGCTTTTCCGGGAAGTTGAGCGCGGTGAAATTGTGGAAATCGTCCTCGATGTCCGGGCCTTCGGCGACCGCAAAGCCCATCTCGGCGAAGATAGCGACGATCTCATCCATAACCTGCATGGTCGGATGTACGCCGCCGCGCGGACGACGGGCGGCGGGCAGGGACAGGTCCACGCGCTCCTTCTCCAGACGCTGCGCCAGATGCGCGGCCTCCAGCTCGGCCTTGCGCGCTTCCAGGACGGTGGTGACCGCATCGCGCACGGCGTTGATCGCCGCGCCGGTGCTTTTGCGCTCCTCCGGCGGCAGGCTGCCGAGCGTCTTCAAAAGCCCGGAAATGCGCCCGGTCTTGCCAAGCGCCGAAACGCGCACGGCGTCCAGCGCGGAAAGGTCCGCAGCGGCCTTGATCTCGGCTTCGATCTCGTGTTGCAGGTCGGTATAGGCGGTCATGATTGTCGTCTGTAGATAAGGGATGCGTGTGTTTAGGCGAAAGCGTCTGCGGAAGCAATTGATAGGAAGAAAGATACCCCACCACCACGCCCTGCGGACGCGCTCCCCTCTCCAGTAAACTGGGGAGGTATGATCGTATCTTATGCCTCCCCATCTGTGATGGGGAGGGGGACCATTGGCGCAGCCAATGGTGGTGGGGTATCTTTCTTTTCTGCGCAAAAAGAAAAACCCCGCCACCGTCTCCGGCGCGGGGTTCTTCAAAGCATGTAAGCCGTCAGGCTTTAAGCCGCCAGAGCCGTGCGCACCTTGTCCGCAATGGCCTTGAAACCGGCTTCGTCATTCATCGCGACGTCGGACAGAACCTTGCGGTCCATGTCGATGCCGGCGACGTTCAGGCCGTGGATGAATTGCGAATAGGTGAAGCCTTCCATGCGCGCAGCCGCGTTGATGCGCTGGATCCACAGGCTGCGGAAGTTGCGCTTCTTGTTGCGGCGGTCGCGATAGGCGTATTGGCCAGCCTTATCGACGGCCGCCTTCGCGGTGCGGATGGTGTTCTTGCGACGGCCATAGAAACCCTTGGCGAGCTTCAGAACCTTCTTGTGTTTGGCGTGGGACGTGACGCCTCTTTTAACGCGAGCCATGTTTCACTGCTCCTCTTAGGCGTACGGCATGTAGGATTTGATCTTCGTCGCGTCGGCGTCCGACATGACCGCGGTGCCGCGGTTCTGACGGATGTACTTCGCGTTGTGCGAGATCAAACGGTGACGCTTACCGGCGACGCCGGCCTTCACCTTGCCAGAGGCAGTAAAGCGGAAGCGCTTCTTGGCGCCCGACTTGGTCTTCAGCTTGGGCATTTTCTGTACGACCGGATTAGGGCCGCCCTCTATCTTGACTCGCCAAGGCATGCCTTTTTGGCCCGGCGGGTCGGTTGGAACCGGGGGCAATACAGGAAAAGGGCTGACGAGGCAAGCCTAAAGCGACTCTTGTCAAGGCGTGGTATCCGGAGCATGGTTGGCGGTATGAAGCCTGTTCGTCTGCTGGTTCTTCCGCTTCTGTTGGCGTTGAGCGCTGTTCTGGTGGGGTGCGTATCCCTCCCGAAAATCCTTTACGACACGCCGCAGACCGAAGCCCTGTCCGTCACACTCAAGGATGGCTCGGTTCAGCGCTATATCCGCTACATGCCCGCCCACGCCGATCTTAGCAAACGCCTGCCGCTGATCGTCTTCCTGCATGGCTCCGGCGAGGCGGGCGACGACGCCTACGCCGTGCTGGCCAACGGACCATGGCATTATGCGGATACGCATCCCGACTTTCCCTTCATCATCCTGGCCCCGCAGGAGGATCATGACGACGAATGGTCGCCAAAGCGCCTCGACGAATGGCTGACGAAGGCGGAAAAGGGCCTGCCCATCGACCGGCGCCGCGTCTATCTGACCGGTCTGTCGCGCGGCGGGCAGGGGACATGGGACTTCGCCATGACCTATCCGCACCTGTTCGCCGCCATCGCGCCGGTGTCGGGCTACAGCGACGTCAAGCAGCCGTGTCGGCTGAAATCCGTGCCGGTCTGGGCCTTTCACGGCGCCGATGACGGCATTGTGCCCATTAAGCAAGAACAGTCCCTCGTCGACAGCGCCAAGGCGTGCGGCGTCAATATTCACTACACCGTCTATCCGGGCGTCGGGCATTTCGTCTGGGAGCGCACCTATAACGACCCGGACCTCTATAGCTGGTTCCTGCGCTACCGCCGCCCGCTGATCAGCCTGCCGGTTCTGGACCGCATGCCGCGTTTCAAAGGGTTCAGCCGCCCGAAATCAGGCGGTTGATCGCGTCTGCGCAGGGCTTGGACACCTCAAAGCGCACGCCCTGCATCTGTTTCGGGTTGAATTTCAGATAGCCGCCCGCGCCGGAAACCGGCAGCCAGCCATAATAGCGCGACACGAGGTCGATCAGCGCCTGCGGCGTCGGCTGCGAAACATCGACGCCGGAACCGTAAGGATAGAAGATCGCGCCATCCGAAGCGCGCATCCACAATACGTCCCAGATGTCCTGATGATAGGTCTGGATCAGCAGGCGGTTGAAGGCGTTTTCACGCCACTCCACCTTCGCGGTCCACACCGTATAGCTGAGATTGTCGGTGGCCGAGAAGAACTGCCAGCCCGCCTGCATAGCGTAGCGCTTCTTGATGCGGTTCATGCGCGCGCGCGATTTCGCGTCCTGATTGGGCGACTGCACCAGAACCAGCCAGCACTCGGCGTCCTCGCCCAGAGTCGCGGTTCCCATCGTATTGTAACGCTCGATCAGCGCGCGGAACTCGGCGCGATTGGCGACGGCGGCGCGATTGTGGGGCAGCAGGTGAAAGCGCGTCCCGTTCCAGTTGTCGGCGTGGCGCAGCATGTGGCCGAGCGGGAACCGTCCCGGATGAAAACGCCGCCAATCGGTCTCGAAATAGTCGATTTGGATAGAGGAGGTTGGGCTCATCGCTTCTGCACCTTGCCGACCTGCAACGCCAGCAGCGCCGCCGGAATCGCCATGGCCGCGTCGAGCCACAGGGGCGCTTCGGGGCCGAATTGCGAAAATAGAAAACCCGCCACCATCGGGCCGACAATGCGCGCCACCGCGCCGGTGGACATGTTCAGGCCCAGCATGGCGCCCTGCCGTTCCGGCGGGGTGGCCATCGAGATGATCGCGCAGATGGTGGCGAAGATCACCGCCTGACCCGCCGTGCCGAGCATCAATAACGGCACGATCAGCCATGAGACATGGTTGACGCTCTGAAAGATGAAGCTGACCCCGAAGACGAACAGACCGGCGGCCAACACCTTGGACTCGCCCCAGCGCCGCACCAGCGGGCGCATGACCACCATCTGCATGATGGCGGCGGTGGCGCCGATAAACAGGAAGACCGCGCCGATCTGCGCCGCATGCCAGTTGTAGCGCACCTCGACCCACAGGCCGAAGGTCGCCTCCAGACCGGCAAAGGCCATCATGTAGCACAGGGTCGCCAGAATGACGCGCACGATGACGCGGCTTTTCAACGCCTCCTGCGCGGTCTTCAGCATATTGTCGGGCGGCGCGCTGTGCTGGGTGCGCTGACGGCTTTCGCGCACGAACAGGATGACGCCCAAAGTCGCCGCCGCCGACAGACCCGCCGCCGCGAACAGGGGCAGACGGAAGGCGTTGCCGCCGAAATGCTCATGCGTCAGCAGTCCGCCGATCACCGGGCCGATGATAAAGCCGAGCGAAAAGGCGGCGCCGATCAGGCTCATGCGGCTGGCGCGCTGTTCCGGCTTGGAAAAATCCGACACATAGCCCTGAATGGTCGAGATATTGCCCGAGGCCAGACCGCACAGGAAACGCACCAGAATCGCCGCCCATATGTTCGGCGAAAAGGCCAGCAGCACGTAGAAGATCACCGACAGGCCGGTGGTGATCATCAGGATCGGCTTGCGCCCGATGCGATCGGACAGGCGGCCGCAGAACGGTTCGGCGAAGAACTGGCCCAGACTGTAGGCGGTGAACATCCACGTCACCTGCCAGGCCTGGGCATGCAGGCTCTGGGCGAAGAACGGGATCAGCGGCACGACGATGCCGAAACCGACCAGATTGACGAACACCACGGCGAACATCGCCGCCAGCGGGCCATTGTCGTCAAAGAAGGCGTGCAGCTTGCGCAGCAGCGGACCGCGATGGAAGGTGCGCTCGTTCAGGGCTTCCGATGAGTCTTCCGGCCTGTCGTCGCGCGCCGGGACGCTGGCGCTCGTCTCGTCTGTTTCCTGTTCGGAATCAGCGTCTTGTAATGACGCGGACCGGGTATTCAAATTCGGCATGCGCGGTTTATAACCGATTTGTGTTGCATTGCGAATTTTATCTTTGTCGCAGGTCATCCGCCTGCGCGCACAGTAATCTGCGTATGCGCAATCGCCTGATCGCGGATCTGCGCCGTCGCGTCCTGGGCCGAAGCCGTCGCGGGCAGTAGCAAGGCGGGCGTTTTCAACGCCCAGACCGTGATGACATAGCGATGATCTTCGCCCGCCGGGGGGCAGGGACCGCCATAGCCGTCGTCGCCGTAATCGTTCTGCGCCTGGGTCGCGCTGCGCGGCAGGCGCGGCGGCGAGTCGGAGGCGTTGTCGGGCAGGTCGTTCACTGTGGCGGGCAGGTTGAAAATCACCCAGTGCCAGAAGCCGCCATGATCGGTCTTCGCGTCAGGGTCAAACATGGTGACCGCGAAGCTTTGCGTGTCCTTCGGCGCGCCCGCCCAGTCCAGGTGCGGGCTTTCATTGGCGCCGGTGCAGCCGCCCGTGCTGGCGAACTGTGGCTGGTGAAAGCGCCCGTTGGAGGCGCTATCCGTCGTGACGGTGAAACGATGCTGGCCGCAGCCTGAAAGCAAGGCAAGCGCAAGGCAAGAGATGGCGAAGGCGGATGACCGCATGGGAACAGCTCCTGTTGAACGCCTATTGTCGGGCATCTGAATCAAAAAGCAATGAGGGTCGCCGACGGCGGGCGCTTGACGCAGGCAAATGTTCACTTTATGTTCTCAGTATGGCCGACGATGTGACAGATGGCGGGCTGAACTGGCTGTATCTCGACATGAACAGCTATTTCGCCAGTTGCGAGCAGCAGGACGATGCACGTCTGCGCGGGCGGCCTGTCATTGTCGTGCCGGTGATGAGCGACTACACCAGCGCCATCGCCGCCAGTCAGGAGGCCAAGGCGCTGGGCGTCAAGACCGGGACGAAGGTGGCGGACGCGAAGGAACGCATCCCCGGCCTGATCATCCGCGAAGCGCGCCCCGACCGTTATGTCGAGCTGCACGATCAGATTCTGGTTCAGGTCGATCAGGTGCTGCCGGTGGATAGGGTCTATTCGATCGACGAGGTCGCCTGCCGCCTTCTGGGGGCGCAGCGCGACGAACGCGCGGCGCGGGCGCTCGGGCATCGCATTCAGCGCCGCCTCCTTGAGCATGTCGGCGAATGCCTGACCGCCTCGATCGGCATCGCGCCGTCGCGCCTGCTGGCCAAGACCGCCGCCGATATGAAGAAGCCGCTGGGCCTGACCGTGCTGCGTCAGGACCATCTGCCGGGCGATCTTCTGAGTCTCAAACTCGACGATTTCGCCGGGATCGGCGCTTCGATGCTGAAACGGCTGAACGCGGCGCGCATCTATGATGTAAGGGCCTTGTGGGCGACCTCGCCGTCGCGTCTGCGTCAGATCTGGGGCGGCGTGATGGGCGAAAACTTCTGGTACGCCCTGCACGGCGTCGATCCGCCGGAGATCGCCACACAGCGCTCGTCCATCAGCCATTCGCACGTCTTACCCGCTGAATTGCGTCCCTTGGCGCAGGCGCGGCTGGTGGCGCGGCGACTCACCGCCAAATGCGGCTCGCGCCTGCGCCGCATGGGCTATAAATGCACCGGGCTCTATCTGTCGATCAGCGGCGCGAACAAGAATCGCGCGGGCGCCGAGGCCCGCTTTGAACTGACCTCGGACAGCTTCATCCTGTTACGCGGCCTCGAAGGCGCCTGGGCCGAGGCGTCCGCGCGTTTGAGCGACGATCGCGCGCGCAAGGTGTCGGTGGTGTGCCTGGGCCTGCACAGCGCCGAGGCGCCGCCCGACCTGTTCGGCTGGACCCCCGAAGCGCAGGAGAACGCGAAACACATGAAGCTGCTCGGCGCGCTCGACCGCCTGAACCAGAAGTTCGGCAAGGACGCCATCACCATCGGCCCGCGCACCAAATTGCACAGCTTTGTTGGCGCGAAAATCGCCTTCAACCGCATCCCGCAGAAACAGGAGTTCTGGGAGTAGGCGTTGGCTTGTTAAAAAGGGGGAACCACAGATTACGCAGATTTACGCAGATTTTTTTGGTGTTCAATCGGCAGAATGTGCAGAGAGCCTTATTAAAGAACCGGCGCTTCGCGCCCTTCGTGACTCGTGGTCAGACAGAAGGCCTCCAGGACACTGATAATCTGTGTAAATCTGCGTAATCTGTGGTTTCCTTTCTACCGCAAGATCACCACAAATGTCTTCAGCACCGGCTCCACCACCCGCCATACGCCCTGATAGCCGGGTCGGAAGATGAAATGGTCGCCCGCCCGCAATTCGACTGGCGCATGGCCGTCCTCGGTGACGACGGCGTGGCCCTCGACCAGGGTGCAATATTCCCATTCGTCATAGGCGACCCGCCAGCTTCCCGGCGTCGCGGCCCAGTAGCCCGCGAACGTATTTGGCGCCGTCTGGTCCAGCGTCCATGAGGTGAAGCGCGGATCGCCGTCGATCACCTTGTCGGGCGCAGGCGCGCCAGATTCCGGTTCGGGCAGGGCGTCGCGATCGAATTTGAGAAAGTTCATCAAAAAGGCTCCCATCATGCGAAAACCCTCCGACAGGTCGGAGGGTTTTGCAAAACGCATAGACGTGATCGCAGCCTATTTCGGCGCCAAAATCATGATCATCTGCTTGCCTTCCATGCGCGGCTCGTATTCGACGCGCGTGGTCGGCTCGAAATCGGCCTTGACCTGATTGAGCAGCTTCATACCCAGTTCCGGGTGCGCCATTTCGCGGCCACGGAAACGCAGGGTCACCTTGACCTTGTCGCCGTCCTCGAAGAAGCGGTGCATCGCCTTGGCCTTCACCTCGTAATCGTGCTTGTCGATATTGGGGCGAAGCTTGATTTCCTTGATCTCGACGATCTTCTGCTTCTTGCGCGCCTCGGCCTTCTTCTTCTGCTCCTGGAAGCGGAACTTGCCGTAGTCGAGAATCTTGCAGACGGGGGGATCGGCGGTCGGAGAGACCTCCACCAGATCCATGCCTGCTTCCTCGGCGGCTTCGAGGGCGGCGGAAGTCGGCATAATGCCTTGCTTTTCGCCGTTTTGGTCGATCAGAAGGACACGCGGAACCTTGATCTCGTTATTGATGCGGGGGCCGTCTTTGGGAGGCGGGGCTTGAATCGGGCGACGAATAGGTCGTTCTCCTGAGGCTGTTCATGGGGTCGGTTAAAACGCGAAAGATTATGGCTTTCCTTGCGCTTCGGATCAATCCCCAATGCGCGCGAAAGGTTAAAATTTCGGGATTTGCACGAAGGTTGCGAACAGGGTGTGTCCGCCTTGCGCCGTTTACATAAGCAATTGACGATAAACATCAAGGGTGCGCGCGCACATGACCTCAAGGCTGAACAGGTCTTTGACGCGCGCCCGCCCCGCCAGCCCCATGGCGAATCGCGCTTCCGGGTCAAGCTGCATCGCCGCGCGCATCGCCTCGGCCCAGGCGTCGGCGTCGCCGGGCGTCACCAGCCAGCCGGTCTCGCCCGGAACCACCGTCTCCACCGTCGCGCCATGTTTTGAGGCCAGCGGCGGGCGCAACATGGCCTGCGGCTCGACGGCGGTGCGTCCGAAGGCTTCCGGCTCCAGTGACGGCGCCAGCGCGTAATGGCAGAGCTGATAGGCTGTCGGCATATCGGCGCAATGGCCGACCAGCCTGACGTGATCCTCAAGGCTGTGCGCCGCAATCGCCGCCTTCAGTTCAGCGCTGTAGCCGCTGCGCCCCTGATCGTCGCCCGCCAGCAGGATGACAAAATCCTCACAGCCCGAAGCGCGCAGTTTCGCCGCCGCCTCGACGATCAGCGCCTGCCCCTTCCAGCGCGTCAGCCGCGCCGCCAGCAGAAAGCGGATACGCGTCTCCGGCGCGCCGGGATCGCCCGCATGCGGCAGCCCCCAGGCGGCCTCCAGCTTCATCACCCGGCGCACATCGAAGCCTTCCGGGTCGAACCGTTTAAGATCGACGCCGCGCGGTATGCTGACCACCTTTTCCGGCGCTACGCCCGGATAGGCGGCCAGGATGTGATCGCGCGTATAGTCCGAATTGGCGATGGTCAGATCGGCGCGCGTCATCTGGCTGTTGTACCAGCGCTTGAGCGCCGACTTCGCGTTATAAATGCCGTGATAGGTGGCGACGGACCGGATCTTTTCCGCCCGCGCCGCCGCGATGGACGCCAAGGCCGGGGCGCGCGAGCGCACATGGACAATATCGACCCGCTCAACGCGAATGATGCGGCGCAGGGCTGCGTACATACGCCCTTGCACAAACGGATTCTTGCTGTGGACCGGCAGGTTGATCACCGTCGCACCGCCTTTTTCCAGCCGCGCCTGCAACCGCCCGCCCTTGCTGACGACGATCGAGCGCCCGCCCGCCGCGATGATCGCTTCGGAGACGTCCACCACGGTCTGTTCGACGCCGCCCGTATCGAGTTCGGGGACGACTTGCAGGACGCAGGCGGTGAAGGCGTGATCGGGCATGGATTGTCTGTGCGGGGAAACAATGGCAAAGCATTGACCATGACCGACTTTTTAAATCAAGCACCGCAATGGCGCGACGCCCCGAACGGCGACCGCATCGCCTATCGCCGTATCGAAGGCCAGGGACCGACCCTGCTGTGGCTGGGCGGTTTCCTGTCCGACATGACCGGCTCGAAAATCGCTTATCTGAGCGACCTCTGCCGCCGCGAAGGCCGCGCCTTTGTCTGTTTCGACTATTTCGCCCACGGCGAGACGGGCGGCGACTTTGCGCACGCCTCGGTCAGCCGCTGGCGCGACAATGTGCTGGCCGTGGCGGACAGTATCGACGGGCCGCTGGTCGCCATCGGCTCCAGCATGGGCGCGCATATGCTGGCCCTGCTGCTGAAGGCGCGTCCGGGCAAGGTCCGGGCGGCGGGCTTTATCGCCCCGGCGCCGGATTTCGCCACCCAACTCATGCTGCCGTCTTTGACCCCGCAACAGCGTGAAGCCTATGAGGCGACCGGTGTTCACAACATGCCCGGCTATGACCGCCCTGTGCCGCTATCAAAAGCGTTTTTCGACGACGCCGCGCAGCATGAGGTGCTGAACGCCCCCATCGCCTTCGACGGTCCGGTGCGTATCCTGCATGGCATGCAGGACGTTGTCGTGCCGTGGCGGCACGGCGTCCGCCTGCTGGAAACCCTGACCACGGCGGATGCGCGCATGGAGCTGATCAAGGACGGCGACCACCGCCTGTCGCGCCCGCAGGATTTGCAGAGGCTGGGTAAAATGGCAATTGAGCTCCGCGCCCTGGAAACAGTCAAAAATTGACAATTTTTACAAAATCTGTCATATACAGACTCTATTGTCGGAAAAACCGCTATGTCCCGAAATCGTCAGTATAGAAGCGAACCTGACCAGCCGATCTCCGGCGTCAGCGAAGCGCCGACTGCGCCTTTCCACCTGCAACTGCAAATCGGCGCCGATGGCCGCGTCCTGATTCCCTCAGAACTGCGCCGCCAGATGCGTTTGGAGGCAGGCGGCGTCGTCAATGCCGAACTGGTCGATGGTGAATTGCGACTGCTCAGTCCTGCCGTAGCACTGGAAAGACTGGAACGCCTGTTCGCGCCGCTCCGAGATGGTCCGTCTCTGGTCGATGAGCTTATTGCGGACCGCAGGGCCGAGGCGGCGCGCGAATGAGCGCGGTTCTGGACGCATCGGCCCTACTGGCCATGCTGTTGTATGAACCGGGTCGCGAAACAGTGTTGGCCGCCCTGAAGGGCGCCGCCGTCAGCGCCGTCAATATGTCAGAAGTCTATGCCAAGATAGCCGAAAAAGGCTTGGACTCGGAGGCGGCGCGAAAGGCGTTTTCAACTCTGCCGTTTGAAGTCACGCCTTTTGACGAGGCGCATGCCTTCCTGGCGGGACAGTTGCGCGTTGCGACACGCGCCTATGGGCTATCCTTCGGCGACCGCGCCTGTCTGGCGACGGCCATGCTGGCGAAACGAGCCGTGCTGACCGCGGATCGCGCCTGGCTCAAACTCGATCTGGGACTTGAGATCGTTGCGATCCGCTAACCCAGCCTGTCTTTAAGAATATCGCCAACCCTAAGCGCGTTCGCCACTGTCGTCAGGGTCGGATTGACCGCCGAGGCCGAGACGAAGAAGGATGTATCGGTCACATACAGATTGTCCAGTTCGTGCGCCTTGCAGTTTTCGTCCAGCACGCTGGCCGCCGGATCGCGACCGAAGCGGATCGTGCCGCACTGGTGCGCGGTGCCGTAAAGCGGCAGCAGCGAATCGATGGCGAAATGCGGCTCGAACAGGGTGTGCTGGCGCAAGCTAAAGCCCTTCAGACCCGCCTCCAGCTTCTTGGTCAGCCTCAGATGCGAGGTCAGATTGTTCGGCGTATAGGTCAGCTTGATCTGGTCGTCGTCGGTCAGGGTGACGCGGTTTTCAAAACGCGGCAGGTCTTCGCTCATGGTCAGAAACGCGACCATGTGACGCGCAATATCGTCGGTCAGGAAGTCGGGAATCAGCGACGGCGGAATGATGTCGGAAATCTGCCCCTCCAGCGTCTGACCGTTCATATATTCGAGCAGTTGAATCTGTCCCATCGGGTACGGATAATTGTCCGCCGGATCGCCGAAATAGAAGTCGTTGACCGCAAAGGTCTTGGGGAAGGTCGAATCGAAGCGCTCGGCCATGATCGAAATCACCGCCGAGGTGGTGTGAAACATGTAGTTGCGCCCGACCAGACCCGATGAATTGGCCAGCCCCTCCGGGTGATGTTCGTTGCGCGAGCGTAAGAGCACAGCGGCGGAATTGGCCGCCCCCGCCGCCAGCACGAAGATGTCGCCTCTGAAGCTGGACAACAGGCCGTCGGCGCTCATCGTATGCACGGCGGTGACGGTCTTGCCGTCGCCGGAGGTTTCGAAACGCTGCACCTTATGACCGGTCAGGATGGTGACATTGGGCAGGTCGCGGATCGGCTCGATGACGATGGTGCGCGCGTCCGACTTGGCCTTCAGGAGGCATGGAAAACCGCCGCAGGTCGTGCAGCGCACGCATTTGGAATGTTGCGGATCGGCCTCATCGCGATTGATGCCGAGCGGCAGGGGGGACGGATGCCAGCCCAGACCCTCAAAATGCGATTTGAGCCTGGCCACGCCCGGATCGTCGGAGATCGGCGGATAGGGATAGGGCGGATCGTCCGGCAGATCGTTTGGATCGATGCCGCGTTCGCCATGCACGCGCCACAGCTTTTCCGCCTCGGTATAGTAGGTCGCATAGTCGGTATAGCTGAGCGGCCAGGCGGGCGACAAACCGTCGGCGTGATCGACCGCCTCGAAATCGCGTTCCTTCATGCGCATCAGGGCCGCGCCGTAAAAGGTGGTGTTGCCGCCGACCCAGTAATTGGTGTTGGGAATGAAGGGCTTATTCTCCTTATCCAGCCATTCTTCCATGGTGCGGTAGCGATGCTCAACAAAGACCGCGTGCGCGTCCCAGTTTTGCGGCTCGACCGGCAGGACTTCGCCGCGTTCGAGGATCAGGATCTTCTTGCCCGTTTGGGCTAACCGGTAGGCCAATGTGCCGCCGCCCGCGCCGGAGCCGACAATGACGATGTCATAGGATTGGGTTTCGCGCTGCAAGGCTTCAGGCATGGCTACTCCGGTATCTGGTATTTGCTGGCGCCCCAGCGGATCAGCGGCGTGATCAGCCCGTCGGGCAGAAGCGTCATGGCGGCGACGGCGATTGTGTTGACAAGGCCGGTGACGATGACTTCGCGGCCCGCCTCATTGGCGCGGATGGCGGCGGCGACCACGCTGTCGGTGGACTGCGACAGGCGTTTCGGTTTTTGGTCCAGTACCTTCGTCATGCCATTGGCCTGCTGGAACTCCGACTCGGTCGTGCCGGGGCAGAGGGCGGTGACATGCACGCCCTTGGCTGCGACCTCCGCCGCCAGCGAGCGCGAGAATTTCAGCATATAGGCCTTGGCCGCAGGATAGAGGGTATGCCCCGCGGCGCCGGGCGAAAAGGCGACCATTGAGGAGACATTGATGATGCGGCCAAAGCCGCGCGTCAGCATGCCCGACAGCAGCTCATGCGCCAGAATCGTCGGCGCGGTCACGCAGACCTCAAGAAAATCGACCTGCTGCTGTGTGCTGGTGTGGCTGAAGGTGTGGGCCAGCGAATAACCGGCATTGTTGATCAGGCCGTCCACCGCCTGACCCTCAAGTCGATCAAGCAGGTTCTGCACGTCGTCGCGCTTCGACAGATCGGCGGCCAGACAGCGCGCCGTCACGCCATGCTTATCGCCAAGCTCCGCCGCCAGCGCCTCCAGCCGGTCGAGCCGCCGCGCCACCAGAACGAGATCATGACCCATAGTCGCATACTGCCGGGCGAACTCCGCGCCGATGCCCGAAGACGCGCCGGTGATCAGAAAAGTGCGGGAAGCCGTCATGCGAAGCTCGTAAAAACCCTGGCCGCAGCCTAGACCTTTTTACCGCTCCCGCAATGTCAAACCGCCATTTATTGAAAGAGTTTCAGCAGATAGCTACTCGACTGGTTGGCGATGGACAGAACCTGAATCGCCAGTTGCTGCTTGACCTGCAAGGCTTGCAGATTGGCGCTCTCCCGCGCCATGTCGGCATCGACCAGATCGCCGATGGCGCCGGTCAGCGTGTCCTGCAACTTGCCGACGAAGTCACTATGCGTGGACAGGGCCTTGGACGACGTGCCAAAGCTCGACAGGGCCGAAGACACATTGCGGATCGAAGCGTCGAGGCTGCTGAGCAGGTTGGACGCCGCCGTCGCCGACGCGAAGGACGCGCCTGCGCTCAGGGTGATGATCGACCCGCCGAGCGACATATTATGCGCGGCCACAGTCATATGGTTGGCGCCGCTGGCGTCGGCCAGGGCCGCCACCGACGCCCGCGATCCGTCGAGCAGGTTTATGCCGTTGAAATCGGCCAGCCGCACGGTCTGCGTTATCTGGTTGCGCAAGGCGACGAAGTCGCTGTTCAGCGCGGCGCGGGCGGTCGAATCCAGCGACGTGTCGCTGGCCGCCAGCGCCTTGTCGCGCAACTGGGTCAAAAGTTCGGAAACGGTTTCGCCCGCCGTCATGGCGACGTCGATGGTCGATGATGTCCGCGACAGCGACTCCTTGACCGCATCCAGGGACGACACCTGTGAGCGTTCGTTCTGCGCAATCGACCACGCCGCCGGATCGTCCTTGGCGCTGGCGACGCGCAGGCCGGTCGAGATGCGATTCTGGGTCGCCGCCAACTGCGCGTTGATGGCGTTCAGATTCTGCAACGCGACCATCGCGCTGAGATTGGTATTGATGGAATTCATCTTCCTGCGATCACCAATACGACCCATCGACCTTCTGCCGGGGCGGGCTTTACTCTCGCATAACGGGACTAACGGAGTCTGAACGAAGCGTTAAAAATAGCGCTCAGTCCCTCACGGTAGGTCGGATAGCGCAGGCGCCAGCCCAGTTCCGCCTTGGCGCGGGCGTTGGAGACGCGCTTATTGTCGCGATAGAAGCGCTGCATCGGACCTGACAGGGAAGGATCGTCCCACCTGATCACCGGCGGCAGGGACAGGCCGCTCAGATCGGCGGCGAATTCCAGCACGACATCGGCGGGCGCGGGCTCATCGTCGCAGAGATTATAAATCCCGCCGGGACGCGGTCGCGCCGCCGACGCCATCAGGGCCGTGGCGCAGTCATCGTGATGCAGGCGGGAAAAGACATGGCCGGGCTTATGGATGCGTCGCGCGGTTCCATCCCTCAGCCGTTCGATGACATTACGGCCCGGCCCGTAAAGGCCCGGCAGGCGAAAGACCTGTGCGCCGCGCGTCAGCCATTGCTGTTCCGCCTTCACGCGCCGCGCGCCTTCTCTGGAGGTCGGCGAAAGCCTCGAATCCTCGAACACCCAGCCGCCGTTCCGGTCGCCATAGACGCCGGTGGTGGACAGATAGCCGATCCATTGTCCGCCGATATAATCACCTATTGTCGCAAACGCCGGGCAGCCGTCATCATCCGGCGCGGGCGTGATCAGGATCAGATCGGCGTCGCAGGCGCGTTGCAGCGCGTTTGCATCGGCGGGATCGACCGCTTCGACGCCCTGAGTGGTTAGATCGGCGCGTTTGCCCGCATCGCGGGCGGTGGCGCGGATCGTAAAACCTTCCTGACGCGCGGCGGACGCGAACGCCTGACCGATAAAGCCATAGCCGAAAATAAAGGCCGTGCGGCTCACTTCAGCGCGGCGGCCTGTGCGGACGCCGAAGCGGCGGCGGCGCTGGCGGCGGCGTCCGCCCTGGCCTGAGCTGCCTTTTGCTCGGCCTCGTGCTGGCGGCGTTCGTCGCGTTCGCGCACCATGCGGTAATAGTCAGGCATTTCAATAGCGTGGCCGAACGGCGGCAAGGAGCGCGTCCCCAGACCCTGCGGCCAGACCAGGCTCAGGGCGATCAGCAGCAGCGCGATTATGGCGGCGGCGGGGAAGAAGATCTTGGCTTGCATGGCCTGACTTATAAGCGGTTCGCGCGCGCGGCGCCAGCCTGCTTTTCGCGGGCGCATAATGCCGCGCGTTATTTTGCCTCGTGGACCTTGTGTTGTGCAAATGTCACACCATATCGGAGCCACTGACGGGTCGCTTCAGTGGGAGGGCGCGTTGGAATTTTCCGCCTTAAAAGGGGACCAAAAACGCTATGAATATCGAAAAATATTCCGAAAAAACGCAAAAACTGATTCAGGCCGCCCAGAGCGCCGCCCAAGGGGCCAGCCACGCCTATTTCATGCCCGTGCATGTGCTGAAGGCGCTGATCGACGATAAGGATTCCATCGCCCTGCGGCTGATCACTCTGGCGGGCGGTCGCGCCGACGCCTTCGCCGCCTCGGTCAATCTCAGCTTAGGCAAGCTGCCGAGCGTCAGCGGCGATACCCAGCTTTACATGAACAACGATACGGCCAAGCTGTTCAACGCCGCCGAAACCGACGCGCAGAAGGCGGGCGACGCCTTCGTGACCGTGGATCGCCTGTTCGTGGCCGCGCTCGACACGCCGGACGGTCAGGCCGCGCTGAAGGCCGCAGGCGTTGCGATGAAACAGGTTCAGGCCGCGCAGGCTGAGTTCCGCAAGGGCAAACCCGCCGATTCCGCCACCGCCGAAAACGGCTTCGACGCGCTGAAAAAATACGCGCGCGACCTGACCGAGGCCGCCGAAGAAGGCAAGATCGACCCGGTCATCGGCCGCGATGAGGAAATCCGCCGCACCATTCAGGTGCTGGCGCGCCGCACCAAGAACAATCCGGTGCTGATCGGCGAGCCGGGCGTCGGCAAGACCGCCATCGTCGAAGGGCTGGCGCAGCGCATCGTCAATGGCGACGTGCCGGAAAGCCTCAAGGACAAGAAGTTGTTCGCGCTCGACATGGGCGCCCTGATCGCGGGCGCCAAATATCGCGGCGAGTTCGAGGAGCGGCTGAAGGCCGTGCTCAATGAGGTCACGACCGCCGAAGGTCAGATCGTGCTGTTCATCGACGAGATGCACACCCTGGTCGGCGCGGGCAAGTCGGACGGGGCGATGGACGCCTCCAACCTCTTGAAGCCCGCTCTGGCGCGCGGCGAACTGCACTGCGTCGGCGCGACCACGCTCGATGAATACCGCAAGCATGTCGAAAAAGACCCGGCCCTGGCCCGGCGCTTCCAGCCGGTTTTCGTGCAGGAGCCGACGGTCGAGGACACCATCTCGATCCTGCGCGGCCTGAAAGAAAAGTATGAAGTCCACCACGGCGTGCGCATCTCCGACAGCGCCATCGTCTCGGCGGCCACCCTGTCGAACCGCTATATTCAGGACCGTTTCCTGCCCGACAAGGCCATCGACCTGATCGACGAGGCGGCCTCGCGCGTGCGCATGGCGGTCGATTCCAAGCCGGAGGAACTGGACGAGCTGGACCGCCGCATCGTGCAGCTCAAGATCGAGCGCGAGGCTCTGACCAAGGAGACCGACGCCGGTTCGCGCGCGCGGCTTGAAAAGCTGACCGACGAACTGGAAGACCTTGAAGGCAAGTCGTTTGCGCTGACCGAACGCTGGAAGGCGGAAAAGGACAAGGTCGGCTCGGCGGCCCGCGCGCGTGAGGCGCTGGACCGGGCGCGCATCGACCTGGCCAACGCGCAGCGCGTCGGCGATCTGCAAAAGGCGTCGGAGATTCTGTACGGCCTGATTCCGCAACTGGAGAACCAGTTGAAGGCGGCGGAAAACGCCTCGACGGAGAGCGCCGCTTTGACGCCGGAAGTGGTCGATTCTTCGCAGATCGCTCAGGTCGTGTCGCGCTGGACCGGCATTCCGGTCGATAAGATGCTGGAAGGCGAGCGTGACAAGCTGCTGCGCATGGAGGACGAGTTGCGCAAGCGGGTCGTCGGTCAGGACGAAGCTCTGGTCGCCGTCTCCGACGCCGTGCGCCGCGCGCGGGCGGGGCTGAAAGACCCGAACCGCCCCATAGGCTCCTTCCTGTTCCTCGGCCCTACGGGCGTCGGCAAGACCGAGCTGAACAAGGCGCTGGCCGAGTTTCTGTTCGATGACGAGACGGCGATCACCCGGCTCGACATGTCCGAATATATGGAGAAGCACTCGGTCTCACGCATGATCGGCGCGCCTCCGGGCTATGTCGGCTATGACGAGGGCGGGGCGCTGACCGAGTCGGTGCGGCGCCGGCCCTATCAGGTCGTGCTGTTCGACGAGGTCGAAAAAGCGCACCCGGACGTGTTCAACATCCTGCTTCAGGTGCTGGATGACGGGCGGCTGACCGACGGGCAGGGGCGTGTGGTGGATTTCCGCAATACGCTGATCGTCATGACCTCGAACCTCGGCTCAGATATATTGGTCAATATGGACCTGCGCTCAAACAGCGTAAGCGGTAGCGCAAAGCAAGATGTGGCCGATGTCGAGGCGGTGCGGCCATTGGTGCTGGACGTGGTGCGCAAGCACTTCCGCCCGGAATTCCTCAACCGCATCGACGAGATGATCCTGTTCCATCGTCTCGATCAGGCGCACATGCACGACATTGTGCGCATCCAGCTCAAGGGTCTGGAAAAGCTGCTGGCCGACCGCGAGATGACGCTGAGCATCGACGAGGCGGCGCTGAACTATCTGGCCGAAAAAGGCTTCGACCCGGCCTACGGGGCGCGGCCTTTAAAGCGGGTGATCCAGAAGCTGCTGGTCGATGGCATTGCGCGCGAAATCCTGGCCGGACGCTTCGTCGATGGCGACGTGATCCATGTCGGCTTCGATGGCGAGACCTTAAGCATCGGCAAGCCGACGGTGAACTAAAATCTTCATCCTCCCCTGATTTCAGGGGAGGATTTTCTTTATCCCTTCTCCTCCGGTTCTTCCGGCGGCAGTTCGGTGTGCAGGTCGGCGGCGGCGTCGTTGGTGGAGGGCAGCATGGCCTCCGGCTTCTTCGCCTGACCGGTCTTGAGGCCCAGGCTTTTGAGCGCATCCTCCTCGGTCAGGCCGAACAGGCTGCGCACATGCAGGTCGCGCTGCGGGAACGGGATTTCAATGCCCTCGGCGCGCAGGGCGTCCTCAATGGCCCAGTTATAGGCCGCCATCAGCGAAGCCGGGCGGCGGATCGCCTCATTGGTCGGCCACACCACCAGCTCGAAATTGAGCGAATTGTCGCCAAAGCCGGTCAGCCAGACCTGAGTGCGGCGCTGATCGGTGTCGGGCAGGGTGAAGGACACGCTCTGCGCCGCGCGGATCACGCATTCGCGCACCCGCGCCTTATCGACGCCATAGGCGACGCCGAACGGCACATGGATGCGCCGGGTCGAGCCCTTGAAGGTCCAGTTGATCACCTGGTTTTCGATCAGGGCGGAGTTCGGAATGACGATGTTCAGCCCGTCATTGGTGCGCAGGCGCGTGGCGCGCGCGCCGATCTCCATGATCTCGCCGCGCAGCTTGTCGTCGATCTGAACGAAGTCGCCGACATCAAGATGCGGATCGAAGATGATGACGAGGCCGGAGACGAACTCCCTGACCACGCCTTGCAGGCCCAGACCGACGCCGACGCCGATGGCGCCCGCGAACACGGCCAGCGAGGTGATGTTGATGCCGCTGACCGACAGGCCCAGCAGGATGCCCAGAATAATCAGCCCGTAGGCGACCAGCTTCTGGAAGATATAGAGCGAGGACGCCGCCGTTTTGGCCCGCGCCCGCGCACGGTCGAACAGGCTGGAGGCGACGCGGGCGGCGACGAAAGCGATGGCGACGACGACAAGGCCGAGAACGGCGCGTTCGGCCAGATGCGGCCAGTCGGGCTCGCTGAGCAGCTTGAGCATATCCATACCGCCAGCCTAAAGGCCAGGGCGGCGGGCTTCAACCCGTGCGGCGTTAACAATGTCGGGAGGAGGCTATTGCGCGAGCCGGCTGGCAGTCCCTAGGGGAGTCGAACCCCTCTTTTCAGGTTGAAAACCTGACGTCCTAACCGATAGACGAAGGGACCGCGCCGGTAAGAGGCGCGCTTTTGAACGATCGCGCGCCGCCGGTCAAGAGTCTTTTTGCAGAAAAATCAGTCTCTCAACAGCTCGTTGATGCCCGTCTTGGAACGAGTCTGGGCATCGACGCGCTTGACGATGACGGCGCAGTAGAGCGACGGACCGTTCAGATTATTGGCCGAGGGCATGGCGCCCGCCACGACCACAGAATAGGGCGGCACTTCGCCATAAAAGACCTCGCCCGTGGCGCGGTCGACGATGCGGGTGGACTTGCCGATATAGACGCCCATGCCCAGCACCGACCCTTCGCGGATGATGCAGCCCTCGACAACTTCGGAGCGCGCGCCGATAAAGCAATTGTCTTCGATAATGGTCGGCGAGGCCTGCAACGGCTCCAGCACGCCGCCGATGCCGACGCCGCCCGACAGGTGGACGTTCTTGCCGATCTGCGCGCAGGAGCCGACCGTCGCCCAGGTGTCGACCATCGTGCCTTCGTCGATATAGGCGCCGATATTGACGACGGATGGCATCAGCACAACATTCTTGCCGACGAACGACCCGGCGCGGACAATGGCTCCCGGCACGGCGCGGAAACCGGCCTCCTGAAACTCCTTGTCATGCCACTTGGCGAACTTGTTGGGCACCTTGTCCCAGAACGGCCCGATCGGCGAGCCTTCAAACAGGCCGCGCCCGGTGTGCATCAACGTATTGCCATTGAGGCGGAAAGACAGAAGTACGGCCTTTTTTAGCCAGTCATGCGTGACCCATTGTCCGTCCTTCTTCTCCGATACGCGGAAGCGGCCATTGTCGAGCAGGCCCAGCACCTTGTCCACGGCTTCGCGGTATTTGCCCGCATAGCCGGGCGACAACGTATCGCGCGCCTCCCAGGCGGCTTCGATATCTTCCTTGAAAGCGGCGAGATCGGACATGGCGGGCTCTTTCGGCTGCGGAACTTAAGTCGTCCTCGCCATAAAAGGCCCGCCCATGCGGATCAAGGTCTATTTCCATCGGGTCTTCAGATTCCTCACCTCATGACGTCGTTACAAACCCGTTTTATTCGTCAGATTCCAAAGGCGTCGGATGAAATTTCAGTTTGCGCTCAGCTTCCCGCGCTAAGACAAATTCAAACAGGGGAGTTTTGCATGTCGAAGCTATGGATATCCGCCTGCGCCCTGGCGCTTGTCATCGCCGGACCCGCCACAGCGGCGCCGCAACTGAAAATTCTGGACACGATCAAAATCGGCGGCAAGGGGCATTGGGACTACGCCACTTACGACGCCGGTCACAAGCGCATCCTTTTGAGCCATAATGACAGCATCGCGTCTGTCGATCTGGACAGCCAGCAGGTCAATTCGCATCTTGCGGCGGCCGTCGGCTCACATATCGCCCTGGCCTTGCCTGATGGCCGCACGCTGCTGATCACCAACGGCAAGGCCAACAACGTGACGCTCAACGACGCCGTTACGGGCGAGGTCAGGGCGACGATAGCGACCGACACAGGGCCGGATGGCGCTGTTCTCGATCCGGTAAGCGGCGATGTCTTTGTCATGGCCAATCATGGCGGCGTGGTCGATGTGATCAATACGGCTGCGGCTTCGGTGAAAGTCCGCATCTCTGCTGGCGGCGCCCCCGAGGGCGCGGCGACGGATGGCCTGGGCCACGTCTTCACCCATCTTGAAGACAAGAACGCCCTCGTCGTGATGGATGCGAAATCCGACAAGGTGCAGGCAAGCTATGCCATGGATGATTGCGACGAACCGTCAGGCCTGGCCTATGTCGGTGATGGCGGACTGCTGCTTTCAGCCTGTCACAATGGCGTCGCGCGCCTGACCGACGCCGCCACAGGCAAGGAGGTCGCCAAACTGCCGATCGGCCAGCATCCAGACTACGCCATCTATGACGCCGAACGCAAGCTGGGCTACATTCCCTGCGGCGATGGAACCCTGACCGTCATCGACTTCAGCGGTGACAAGCCGGTCGTGGCGCAGATCCTCACCACCAAACCCGGCGCCAGGACCGCCGCGCTCGATCCTGAAACGGGCCGTCTGTATCTGCCGACGGCGAATTTCGCGCCTACGCAGCCGGGCGCGCGTCCGACCGTCATTGACGACAGTTTTGAGGTTCTGGTCGTCGGGCCTTAAAAATTAATGTGTTCTGTCGAGGCGGTAGGTTTGTGCGATCAGGCCGTTATCGGTCATGAATCTCGCCACGCTCTCATAGGTGGCGGTGACGAGTGGCCCGGACTGGTCATCCGTTTTCACGGTTGAATCCACCATCGGGCCGAGCAGACGCTCAAAGGCGTTGACCTGCACCACAGTCGGCTGGAAATGCGCCTTGAGATCGGCCTTGATCTGGGCGTAGTCGGAGGTGTCCCACGCCGCCGCCGCGATCACGTCCAGCACGAATTCCGTACAGTTCTGGTAGCGCGCGTCGATCGGGTTGGCGATCACCGAATAGGCGGGAATGTGCAGCCTGTCATAGGCGGGCGATTCGATCACCTTATAGATTCGGCGCTGCATTTCCGGCGACGGAATAATCACGCCAACATCGTCGGCCTGGCTGCCGCCGACGAAATCGACGGGGAAGTCCTGATGCAGATAGGACTGGTCGCGCGGCAGGTCATGGCCGTCGCCCCGCTCCAGGCCCCGCCGGAATCGCGCACCGCATGCGGGGTTTGCGACTCCTGCCCAAAGACCGGAGCGGCGGGCAGGGCAAGCGCCAGCGCCGCCGCCACGATCAGCGCGGCGCGCCAGCCAGCGGCTTTCGCGGGCGAGACCGGCTGATCCTGACGCGGCGCGCGGTCATAGGGCACATGCGGCGCGGGTTGCGCGGTCAGGGTTTGCGGCGTGATCTCCAGCGGGCCGTTGGCCGATTCCCACATCGCCTTGCCGCCCTGATGCAGCGCCTTGCCCGCGCCCTCGGCGACGCGCTCCTTTGCTTGAACGATGTAATGTGAACGTCGTTCAAGTTCGTGCGAGCGTCAAGTTGAAATTGAACTAAGTTCAAAATTCAGTGCGACTCAGGAAAGTCTTGAGGTCGGGGCCGCGAAAATCGACGAACGGGTCGGTATTGCCGACCGATTTCGGACCCACCAGAACCGTCTTCATGCCCAGTTCGAACGCCGGTTTGAGATTCTTCGGGCTGTCCTCGAAGAAGGCGGCCTCGGTCGCGACAACGGTATGGGCGGCCATCATGCGCTCGAAGGTGACGAGATTGGGCTTGGGGATGAAGTTGGCGTGTTCGAGGTGGAAGACGCCGTCGAACAAGGCGTTCATCTCAAGCTTATCGAGAATGCGCGTGGCGTGGCGTTCGTCGCCATTGGTGAAGACCAGCTTGCGGCCCGGCAGGGCGGCGATGTGATCGTTCAGTTCGGCGTCAGGATGCAGCTTGTCGAGCGAGACGTCATGCACCTCGTTGAGGAAGCGATACGGATCGACATTGTGATAGGCCATCAGACCCGCCAGGGTCGTGCCGTGTTCGTTGAGATAGCGCTTTTGCAGCGCATAGGCCTCGGCATAGGGCAGGCCGGTCTCGCGCGCCACGAAGGCCGACATCTTGCCCTCAACCAGCGCCATGACCTCGGCGTCGGCGGGATAGAGGGTCTGGTCGAGATCGAAAATCCAGGTGGTGACGTGGGAGAGGCTATCAGGCAGGGTCATGTCTTTGCTTGTAAAGACTCTGGCCGACTTAGGAAGAAAAAAGTTGATCCACAGATGGACACAGATGTTCAGGTCAATTTCACGCTACCGCTATCGGAAGCGCGAGCTTGGCCATAAAAGGCGCTTCGCGCCCGAAGACTACCGACTTGCCCAAACGATAGCGGTAGCGTGCAATCCAACCTGAATATCTGTGTTTATTTGTGGATAAAGACCTTTAATCCGCCGTTATCAAAGTACCTGCCCCATGTTCGGTGAACAGTTCGACCAGCATGGCGTGCGGGCGGCGGCCGTCGAGAATGACCACGGCTTCGACGCCCGATTCGATGGCCATGATGGCCGTTTCCAGCTTGGGGATCATGCCGCCATTGGCGACGCCTGACGTGATCAGGCCGCGCGCTTCGGAGACGCTCATCTGGCGGATCAGGTTCTTGTTTTCATCAAGCACGCCCGCAATGTCGGTCAAGAGCAACATGCGCTTGGCGTTCAGCTTGCCCGCCACCGCGCCCGCCACCGTGTCGGCGTTGACGTTGAAGGTGTGGCCGTCTTCCGACACGCCGATCGGCGCGATCACCGGCACATAGTCGTGGTTCGGATCGTCGATCAGGGTGCGGATCAGCTTGTCATCGACCTTTTTTGGCTCGCCGACGAAGCCGAGATCGACGACCTGCTCGATCATCGAATCGGGGTCTTTTTTCGTGCGTGTGGCCTTTTCGACCGTGATCAGGCCCGCATCCTTGCCCGACAGGCCGACGCCGCGCACGTCGGCCTCGGCGCCCGCGCGCGTGATCCAGTTGGCGATCTCCTTATTGACCGCGCCGGACAGCACCATTTCGGCGATCTCCATGGTCGCCTCGTCGGTGACGCGCAGGCCGTCGATAAAGGTCGATTTGACGCCCGCCCGGTTCAGCATGGCCGAGATTTGTGGCCCGCCGCCATGGACCACGACCGGATGGATGCCGAGCAGCTTCAAAAGCACGATATCCGAGGCGAACACCTTGGCGGTTTCGGCCTCGCCCATGGCGTGACCGCCGTACTTGATCGTCACGATCTCGCGGTCGTAAATCTGGATGTAGGGCAGGGCCTCGGCCAGTTGTTTGGCGGTGGCCCAGCCCTTTTCTTCAAGGGCGTCGGTCTCGGTCTGAATGATCATGTGCGCGTCTTACCGGTGACGAAAAAGCTGTGGCCGCGCCTTACAGGATCGCGGCCACGATGTCATGTTTTTTATCAGTCGGCGGCCGCGTGAACCGCGCCCGACGCTCGTGTTTCCTCGCACAGCCAGATCAGCGGAATCAGGGCCAGCACGATAATCGCCGACAGCCGGAAAAAGTCGAGCGCGCCGCCCAGATAGGCCTGACCGACCACCTGATGCACGACCGTGCCTGCGCCCTGCGCGGTGGTGAGGCCGAGGTGATGCGCTTGCTCGACCGCTTGCTGCACGGGGCCTGATACGCCACCGGGACCGCCCATGATCTCGGCCAGATGAGTCTGGCGGCGGGTTTCGAACTGATCCCAGATGGTGGTGGCCAGTGAGGCGGCGAAGGAACCGGCCACGATGCGCGCGAAATTGGACAGGCCCGAAGCCTGCGGCACCTGCGGCCCCGGAACGCCGTGCAAGGTAATCGACACCATGGCGATAAAGAAGGTGCTCATGGCCACCCCCATCACCGCCATCGGCGCGGCGTAGGTGAAAAAGCTGGCGTCGGGCGTATAGAGCGAACGCATATAGAAGCTGAGCGAGAAGAAGATCATCGAAATCGTCGCCAGAATGCGCGCGTCCATCCGATTGAGCATCCGGGCCGCAAACGGGGTCAGCAGCACCGCCACCATGCCCGACGGTGCGGCGACAAGGCCCGCCCAGAAGGCCTGATAACCGACCTGGGTTTGCAGCCATAAAGGCATAAGCAGGTTATTGCCAAAAAAGATGGCGTAACCGATGCACAGGACGATACAGCCCAGCGCGAAGTTGCGCGTCTTGAACAGGGACAGGCTGACGATCGGGTGCTGATCGTACATCTCCCACACCATCCAGGCGATGAAGCCGACAATGGCGACGATGGTTTCGACGACGATGACCGGTGAATTGAACCAGTCGGCGTCCTTGCCGGTGTCGAGCATGACCTGCAAAGCGCCGACCCAGATGACAAGCAGGATAAAGCCGGTGCGGTCGATCTGACGGCGGAAGGTCGGGGTTTCGCGGCCTTGCAGGCCCTGCCAGCACAGGAAGGCGCATATGGCGCCGACCGGTAGGTTGATGAAGAAGATCCATGGCCAGGAGATATTGTCGGAAATATAGCCGCCCAGAATCGGCCCGCAGATCGGCGCCACCAGCGTGGTCATCGACCAGATGGCCAGGGCCGTGCCGCGTTTGTTGGGCGGAAAGATCATCATCAGCAGCGCCTGAGAGCCCGGAATCATCGGACCTGACACCGCGCCCTGCAGCACGCGGAACAGGATCAGCGTGTCAATATTCCACGCAATGCCGCACAGGAAGGAGGCGATGGTGAACATGATCACCGAGGCGAGGAACACCTTGACCACGCCGTAACGGCCCATCAGCCAGCCGGTCAGCGGCACGGAAATGCCGTTGGCGACCGCGAACGAGGTGATCACCCAGGTGCCCTGCGAGGTCGAGACGCCGAGATTGCCGGCGATGGTCGGCACCGAAACGTTGGCGATGGTCGAGTCTAGCACCTGCATGAAGGTGCCGAGCGCCAGCGCGATCGCGGTGACGCCGAGCGCCGTGCCGGTCAGCGGCGCGGGGCCTGCATTGGCGGGCGGCGCGTTATCGGCGGTGGTGGAAGCTGAGGACATTGGTGGGCCTCGGAAGGATGGTGCGTGTTATGCGGCGAGAAACCCCACCACCACATCTTAGCCGCTTCGCGGCTTCGTGCGGTCCCCCTCCCCAGTCAACTGGGGAGGTATGAGGGGGCTTAGTTCTTGCTGGTGTCGATCTTCGCGGTCATGGACAGGCCGACGCGCAAGGGGTGGGCTTTCAGTTCCTTCGGGTCGAGGTCGATGCGCACCGGCAGGCGCTGCACGACCTTGATCCAGTTGCCGGAGGCGTTCTGCGCCGGGATCAGCGAGAAGGCCGAGCCGGTGCCGCCCGACAGACCGCGCACCACGCCATGATAGGTCACGCCCTTGCCGTAGAGGTCGGAATAAAGCTCGACCTTCTGGCCCGCATGCACCTTTTTGAGCTGCACTTCCTTGTAATTGGCATCCACATAGGCGGTCGAGGTCGGCACGATGGTCATCAAAGGCGTGCCGACGGCGACCTGCTGGCCGACCTCGATGGACTTCTTCGAGACGATGCCGTCGGTCGGGGCGCGCACAATGGTGCGGTCGAGCGCCAGTTGCGCGGCGTCGAGCTTCGCCTGTGCAGCCAGGACTTCGGGGTTTTGCGAAGCGTCAACCCCGTTGATCTGGGTCGCATTGGTGGCGCGCTGGCCGCTGGCGGCCTGCACGGCGGCCTGGGCGGCGTCGCGGTCGGCGGCGGCGGTCGCATAGGCGGCCTGGGCGCGAGCATAGGCGTTCTGCGCCGAGGTCAACTCCTCCTGCGACACGGCGCCGGACTGGGCGAGGTTCTGACGGCGGGTCAGCTCCAGTTTCGCGTTGTCGAGATCGGATTTGGCGGCGGCGATGGCGGCTTCGGCGCGGGCGACGTCGGCCTGACGAGCGCTAAGCTGGCCGCCCAACGCTTCGTCGGTGGCGTAATAGCCCTGTACGCGGCGTTGCGCCAGGGCAAGGTCGGCCTTGGCCTGTTCGACGGCGATCCTGGCGTCGGAATTGTCGATGGTGGCCAGAACGTCGCCCGCCTTGACGGCTTGGGTTTCATTGACGACCACGGTGGCGATCGGGCCGGGGACCAGAGCGTTGACCTGCGCCACATCCGTGCCGACATAGGCGTTGTCGGTCGAAACATAGTGTGAGGCGTAGGCCAGATAATAGACGCCGTAACCGATGGCGCCGACCGCGACGGCGGCGGCCAGATAGGTCAGAAGACGCTTGCGTTTGGCGTTATTGGCGGCGTTGGGCTTGGGCGCGGATTGAGCTGTGTCGGACATGACGGATTCTCTGAGAGCGGAGGATGTGTTGCTTATGCGGTGTATTGGCCGCCGAGGGCCTTGATCAGGGCGATGTCGAGCGTCAGGGCGCGACTCTTCAGGTCGGTCACGACGCGACGTTGATTGATCAAGGCCTGTTCGGCGACGAGCAGCGAGGTGTAGTCGGAAAGGCCGCCGTCATAGCGCAGCTTGGCCAGCTTATAGGCTTCCTCATAGGCGTCCTGCGCCTTCTGGGCGTTGTCGAGCCGGTCGTGCAGGGCGCGCTGGCTGGTCAGGGCGTCGGCGACCTGCTGCATGGCGGTCAGCACGTCCTGATTATAGCTGGCTATGGCCAGGGCGTGACCGGCCTCGGCTGTCTTGAGATTGGCCTTGAGCGCGCCGCCGTCGAACAGGGGCAGGCTGAGGGCCGGACCGGCCTGACCGATGTCCGAACCCGACTGGAGCAACTGGTCGAGGTGCCGCGACTGCACGCCGACAAAGGCGGCCAGATTGATGTTCGGATAGAAGGCGGCGTGGGCTTCGCGGATTTTCGCCGAGGCCGCCTCGGCGCGCCAGCGTGCGGCGATGATGTCGGGACGGCGGCCGATCAGGTCGAGATCGACCGTCTGCGGCGCCCCGGAGAAGGCGTCGGCGGCGGGCTTGAGCTGTGGACGCTGGATCTTCGCGGCGGCGTCGGGCGCGGCGCCGATCAGTGCGGCGATCAGGTGCTTGTTGATGTCGATCTGTTCGTCGAGGGCGGCCAGATCGGACCGGGCGGCGTAAACATTGGCCTGCGCCTGATCGAGCGTGGCGCGGTTGGCGACGCCGTTATTGAGTTTCTGCTGCACCAGATTGGCGCTGTCCTGATGGATATCGACGGCGCGCGCGGCCAGATCGCGCTCCTGATAGAGGCGATCAAGATCGACATAGGCCGAGGTCACAGCGGCGGCCAGCATCAGCCGCGCCTGCGCGGCGTCGGCCCCGGCGGCGCGCGCCGAATTGGTGGCGGCGGTGATGGCGGCGCGGTTCTTGCCCCAGAAGTCGAGATCCCAGTCGAAATTCAGCGTAACCTGACCGTAATCCTGATAGCCGGACGGCAGCGGGCTGCCCGCCCCGGGATGGCCGAACAGATAATTATAGCTCTGCTTGGCTGCGAAAGCCGAAGCGTTCAGGCCGATATTCGGCCCGGCGACAGCGTGCGAGGACGACACGACCGCCTGCGCCGCGTTCAGACGCGCCTCGGCCGTGGCCAGACTGGGCGCGTTGTTGAGCGCCTGCACCATCAGACCTTCGAGCTGCGGATCGCCAAAGCTTTTCCACCAGTCCTGTTCGCTGACCGCTGCAATCGGGTTGACCTTCTTGGCCTGGCTCGGTTCGGTGGCGAAGGGCGCGCTCTGCGGAATGGTCGTGCAGGCGGTCAGGGCGCTCGCGGCCAGCAGCGCCGCGGCAAGCGGGGCGGAAAAACGGATGTGCGTCATTTTGCCACTCTGGAGTCGATCGGTACGGTTCACCATATAACCGTACGGTATGGTCATTTCGGCTGGACATATAGTCTGGCGCATAGTATCTGTCAAGCTGACCATACCGTACGGTTTAGGATTTTTTTGCAATGCACACAGACGATCAAACGCCAAACGGGGGCGAGGCTGGATGCAAGGGGCGTATGGACCGCGAAGACCGCCGCGAGGCGATTTTGGATGTAGCGACAGAAGTCTTCCTTAATGAAGGCTATGCCAGCGCCTCCATGTCCACCATCGCGGCCAGGGTCGGCGGGTCGAAGGGCACGCTTTATAACTATTTCAAGAGTAAGGAAGAACTGTTCGAAGCTTATGTGCAACGCTCCTGCGTCTTTCATCGCGGCGAGATCGCGCATCTTCTGACGGACGACGGGGACGCGCGCACGGTCCTGACCCGCTTCGCCAAAGGTTATGTGCGCGCCTTCACCGCCGAACCGGCCTTACAGAACTGGCGCGTCATCTCAGCGGAAAGCCACAAATCGCCGGACGTCGGGCGGATGTTCTACGAAGCCGGGCCGCTGACCGGGGCGCGCATCATCGCCGCCTATATCGAAAAGGCCCGCAATCGCGGCGAGCTGATCGTGCCCGACGTCATGGTCGCGGCGCATCATTTCACTTCGCTGATCCACGGACGTATGCTCAAGGCGCGTCTGCTGGCCTATGCGCCGGAACCATCGGACGCCGAGATCGACGCCGAGGTCGAGGCGGCGATGTTCGTCTTCTTCTCGGCCTACGGGGCCAAATCCTAGACCCGCAAAACCTGCGTCGCCAACACCCGCGGCGCTTCGCGGTGGCTGATCAGGATCAGGCCCTGTGATTTCAGCCGGTCGCGCAACCGCTCGACCACAAAGGCCTCGGTGGCCAGGTCCAGCCCCTCCGTCGGTTCATCCAGAATCAGCACCGGCGCGTCGCGCAGCAGGGCGCGCGCGAGAGCCAGCCGCTTGCGCTCGCCGCCGGACAGGGTGACGCCGCCGTCACCAATCCAGGTCTCAAGACCATTCGCCATGCCGCGCACCCGGTTCGCCAGTGCGGCGTCCTCCAGCGCAAGCCACAGCCGCGCCGTCTGTTCCTCGCGCGTCAGCGTCTTCAGCGTCGCGTCGCTCATCGCCATCATCAGATTGTCGCGCACTGAACCGGTCAGCACAGCGGCGTCCTGCGGCGCCAGGGCGAACAGGGCGCTGTCGTAAACGCCTTCGGGCCGATCCGCGCGCAATCCCATCAACCCCTCAATCAGCCGCGTCTTGCCACTGCCCGACGCGCCGTCAATGCGTAAGCGCAAGGAACGGTCGAGATCGTAGCGCGTCTCGTCCGCCTTCAGATAGGGCGCCTGCGCCAGAGTCGCAGCCTCAACTTCCCGCGGCGCGTCGTACAGGTCCGCGACGCGCGTCTGCGCCTGATCGAACACGGCCTTCTGCCCGATGGCTTTCGCCAGAACGCCCAGACTGTCGAACGCCATGCTGGCGGCCAGCAGGCTCAGCGCCAGATCGGCGAGGCGGGCGTGAATGTCGGACGCGATCAACGCCGTCATGCACAAACCCATCAGGATCAAGCTGACCGCGCCGACCACAGCGTCGCGCCCGACCATGTGTGTCTTTGCGGCGTGCAGACGCGCTTCAAGCTCGCGCAGCTCCTTCATTAGCGGCGCGCGCAGATCGTAGGCGCGCACGTCCGGCAACAGGGCGCTCAGCTCATAAAAGCGCGTCTTGAGCGCCCCGATGGCGGCCTGTTCTGAAACGGTCTCGGTGGCGGGCAGGCGACGGTGGATGTAGAGAGCGGTTGTCAGGGTCGCCGCCATGAAGACCAGCAGGATCAGGGCGCTCCACGGCATCGCCCAGCCGCACATCACAAGCGCCATGACCAGGCCGCCGCCCGCCGCCGCCGGGGCGCTTTGCGCCACCAGCCGGTTCTCCAGTGCGCTGACGTCCTGCACGAAGCGGCTTGACGCCTCGCCGCGCGACAGGCGCATCAGATCGCTGCGACTCTGGCCCAGCAGGCGTCTGAACAGGGCGGGGCGCAGATCGGCCATGGCGCGCAGGGCCGCGCTGTGGCCGAGATAGCGTTCGCCGTAGCGCAGCACGGTGCGCGCAATGGCGAAGAAGCGGATCGCCGCACTCGGCAGCAGATAGTTGAACGCCTGCACGGCGACAGGACCGGCTGCGCCCGCTACGGCGGCGGCGGTCAGGAACCAGCCCGACAGGCCGAGCAGGGCGACGGCGGCCACGCTCACCCCAGCGGCGAAGGCCGAGGTCAACAGCAGGCGCGGCGCGAAGGGGCGCAATAGGGTTTTGTAATCCTGCTCAAACATGACCGACCTCCACAATCTGTTCGGCAAGCGCGCACAGGCGCGGCGAGTGGCTGGAGAGGATCACGGTGCGCCCCCGAAACAGATCAGGCAGGCGCGTGATCAGGTCGGCCTCGGATTCGGCGTCGAGATCGGCGCTGGGTTCGTCGAGCAGCCACAGCGGCGCGTCCTTCAGCACGGCGCGCGCCAGGCCGATGCGCCGCCGCTCCCCGCCGGACAGGCCAGAGCCGCGCTCATCGAGCTGCGCGTCTAGCCCGCGCGCGGCGACCAGCGGCTCCAGCCCGACCGCGGCTATGGCGCGCGCCAGCGCGGCCTCATCCGCCTTCGTACCGGCCAGCAGATTGTCGCGTAAGGAACCCGCCAGGATCGGCGGATGCTGCGACACCCAGGCGATGCTGTCGGTGATGTCGGTCAAGGGCGCGTCGTTGACGAAGACGGCGCCGGAAACAATCTGGCCCTGCCCTAACAAGGCGCGCAGCAGAGTCGTCTTGCCTGCGCCGGTCGGCCCGACCAGAGCGGTGACCGATCCCGGCCCGGCCTGGAAGCTGACCGGTCCGATGCGAAAGCCCGGATCGTCGGGAAAGCCGCACGTCACCTTATCGAAGCTGAGCCGCGGCGCGGCGGTAAGGCGCGGGCTGGCGACGGGTTCGGGCAGAACCTCAACGGCCAGCAGGCGCTGCGCCGCCGCCACGGCGGTCTGACGGTCGTGATAGGCGGCGGCGAGGCGGCGCATCGGCGCATAGACTTCGGGGGCCAGGGCCAGCACGAAAAACGCCTTGCCGAGGTCGAGGTGCTCGGGAACGTGAAACGGCAACTGACCCAGCAGGTAGAAGCCGCAATAGACGGCGATCAGAGCCACGCTCAGCGCGCTGAAAAACTCCAGCACCGCCGAGGTCAGGAAGGCGATCTTCAGCACGCGCAGGGTGCGCTCGGCCACATCGTGCGCGGCGCGGTCCACGGCCCTAGCCTGTCGGTCGCCTGCATCGAAGGCGAGGATCAGCGGCAGCGACTTGATGCGATCGACGAACAGGCCCGACAGGCGCGATAAGGCGTCGAGCTGCTTTTTCGATTCGTCGGCGCTGCCCATGCCCAGCACCGCCATCAGCACAATGAACGGAACGAGCGTCATCAGCAGAATCAGCGCGCCGACCGGACTGGCCAGCGCGATCAGCGCGATCATCAGCAGCGGGATCAGCCGCGCCTGCGTCTCGGCCTGACGAAAGCGCGCATAATAGCCTTCCAGCGCCTCGGTGTCCTCGAACAGGGCGTTGAGCCGCCCCTGCTGACGCGCCGGGTCGATGCGTCCGGCCAGCGCCTTGTCCATCAGACCGAGACGCACATCGCGCACGATGTCGCGCGCCAGCTTCTGGTTGAGTCGCTGCATGACGACCGACAGGCCTGCGCGCAGCGTTACCGCCAGCAGCAGGGCAGCGATCGGCAGGGCGTCCGCCGCAATGGCGTGCGGTCGCCGCATCAGATCGCTGACCGCATGGCTCAGCCCCCAGGCGAACAGCACGATCAGTCCAGCGTCGAGCAGGCCGATAATATTGACGCGACGCAAGGCGGCGCCGGCGTTTTTCGCCCATGTCCGTAACTGTTTTTGCGCGTCCTTAGGCGTGGCGACAGCGGGTGCGGCATTTTGACGTGCGACAGGGGGGTGCGACATTTCCAGTGATTGTGCAGTGCGGGGCAAAGCCTTAGGGTTTCTATGGATTTTGCTTCATCTGTCACGCGCTCGTTATATGCGTGACGTTGAATATAGCCAGGTTTCGGTGTCTAATTCGCGCATTGCGTGAGTCTTGGACACACTTGTTAGGGGAGGGTCTGATGGACCTCAGTACCGTAGAACTGTCAAGGCTGCAATTCGCCCTGACAGCCATGTATCACTTCCTGTTCGTACCGCTAACCCTGGGCCTCAGCTTCATGCTGGTGATCATGGAGAGCGTGTACGTGCTGACGCGTCAGGAGATCTGGCGCACAATCACCCGTTTCTGGGGCATGCTGTTCGGTATCAACTTCGTCCTCGGCGTCGCCACCGGCCTGACCATGGAGTTCGAGTTCGGCACCAACTGGTCGTACTATTCGCACTATGTCGGCGACATTTTCGGCGCGCCGCTGGCGATCGAGGGGCTGATGGCCTTCTTCCTTGAAGCCACCTTTGTCGGCCTGATGTTCTTCGGCTGGGACAAGCTGTCCAAACCGGCGCACCTGATGGTCACCTTCATGGTGGCGCTGGGCACCAATCTGTCGGCGCTGTGGATCCTGATCGCCAATGGCTGGATGCAGCATCCGACCGGCGCGGTTTTCAACCCGGAAACCATGCGCATGGAGGTGTCCAACTTCATGGAGGTGCTGTTCAACCCAGTCGCTCAGGCCAAGTTCGTGCATACGGTCAGCGCCGGTTATGTGCTGGCGGCGGTGTTCGTGCTGGGCGTCTCAGCCATCTATCTGATCCGCGGCAAATATGTCAGCGTGGCCAAACGCTCGATGGCGGTGGCGGCGGCCTTCGGTCTGGCCGCCTCATTGTCGGTCGTCGTGCTGGGCGATGAGTCGGGCTACACCCTGACCGATAACCAGAAGATGAAGCTGGCCGCTCTGGAGGCCATGTGGCACACGGAACCTGCGCCCGCGGGCATCACCCTGTTCGGCATTCCCGATCTCAAGACCCACACCACCAAGGCCGAGATCAAGATTCCCTACGTTCTGGGCCTGATCGCGACCCGCAGCGTCGATAAGCCGGTCATCGGCATTCTCGAACTGGTCGATATCGCCGAGCATCGCATCCGCAACGGCGTCATCGCCTATGATGCGGTCGAAAAGCTCAAGGCCAATCCGAACGATCTGGGCGCGCGCGCGCAGTTCGAAGGAACCAAGGCCGACCTCGGCTACGGTCTGTTGCTGAAGAAATACATCGCCGATCCGCGTCAGGCCAATGACGCCCTGATCGTCAAGGCGGCGATGGACACCATACCGAACGTGCCTTTGATGTTCTGGGCCTTCCGGCTGATGGCCTTCCTCGGCTTCGCCTTCATCGCCCTGTTCATTGCGGCCTTCTTCATGGTCACCTTCAACGGCCACCGCAATAAGCTGTTCCTCACCGCCTGCATTGTGGCCATTCCCTTCCCGTGGATCGCCATCGAAGGCGGCTGGCTGCTGGCCGAAATCGGTCGCCAGCCCTGGGCGGTGGATGGTGTTCTGCCGACCTTTATGGGCGCCTCCAGCCTGACGGTCCCGCAGATCTGGCTGACCATTGCGGGCTTTACCCTGATGTACGGCGTCATGGCCGTGATTGAGGTCAGCCTGATGGTCCGTACGATCAAGAAGGGGCCTTACGAAGCCAAGTTTGGCCGTATGCACGACGAGCCTGCCGACGACGTGCCGGCGCTCGAACCGGCGCCCGCTGAGTAAGCACAAGCGCAAGGAGACTTATCATGGAATTACCTCTCGACTACATGGCTCTGCGCGCCATCTGGTGGCTGCTGGTCGGCGTGCTGCTCATCGGCTTCGCCATCACCGACGGCTTCGACATGGGCGTGGCCAGCCTCCTGCCCTTCGTCGCCAAAGGCGACAAGGAGCGGCGGGCCGTCATCAACACGGTCGGACCGACCTGGGAAGGCAATCAGGTCTGGTTCATCCTCGGCGGCGGCGCCATCTTCGCGGCCTGGCCATTCGTCTATGCCGTCAGCTTCTCAGGCTTCTATCTGGCCATGTTCCTGGTTCTGATGTCGCTGATCCTGCGGCCCGTCGGGTTCAAGTACCGCTCCAAGAAGCCGGGCGCAGCCTGGCGGCGCAACTGGGATTGGGCCCTGTTCGCAGGCGGCTTTATCCCGGCCCTGGTGTTCGGCGTGGCGATGGGCAATGTGCTGCAAGGCGCGCCCTTCAGCCTCGATTCGGACCTGCGCGTGACCTATCAGGATCATGTCCTGGGCGGCCTTCTGCACCTGTTCACGCCGTTCACCCTCGTCTGCGGTCTGGCTTCGGTCGCCATGCTGGCCCTGCAGGGCGCAACCTGGCTGGCCATGAAGCTGGAAAAGGGCGAGGCCCGTGACCGGGCTATCAATTACGGCGTCATCGCCGCCATCGCCCTGATTGTGCTGCTGGCCGTCGGCCACGTCTTCGTCCGTTTCACCGATCTCGGCTACGCAGTCGTCGGTCAGGTCGATCCCGAAGGCGCCTCCAACCCGACCCATGCCGAGGTCGTGCGTCAGGCGGGCGCCTGGCTGAGCAACTACGCCAAATATCCGTGGATGTGGATTGCGCCCGTCGTCGCCTTCGCCGGTCCCGCCCTTGCGGCGCTGTTCCTGAAAGGGCGTCAGGACTTCCTGGCCTTCCTGGCTTCGTCCCTGACCATTTTCGGGGTGATCGGCACGGTAGGGTTCTCGATGTTCCCGATCATCCTGCCGTCCAGCGTCGACGCCCATTCCAGCCTGCTGGTGTGGAACGCCTCGTCCTCGCACATGACCCTGTTCATCATGCTGCTGGTCACCGTCGTCTTCCTGCCGATCGTGCTCTACTACACCGGCTGGGTCTATAAGGTTCTGTTCGGCCGGGTCGGCGTGCAGGACGTCGCTGTCAATCCCGACCTGTATTAAGGAGAGAAGACATGTGGTACTTTTCCTGGATACTGGGCGTCGGACTGGCCGTCGCCGTCGGCATCCTCAACGGCATCTGGTATGAATTTCATACCGCGGACGACCCGGACGCCGAGGATCCGCACAAGAGCTGAAACGACAAACGCCGACCTGAAAAGGTCGGCGTTTTCATGTTGCTTAAGACGGACGGCGACTATTCGGCGTTGACGATCTGCGGCAGCGGCGTCGGGCGGTCTCGCAGCGACTTGACGAGGTTGAACACCATGGTCCGGGCCGGATCGTCATGGCCTTCCTGCGCCAGAGCGTACAGGGTGTGCATGATTTCGTCGGCCAGCGGCGCGACATGGGCGACATTGGCGACCTCGAAAATGCCGGGCAGCACCGCCTGACGGATTTCATTATCGTCGATCAGCGCCTCGGTGACCTTTTCGCCTTCGCGCAGGCCGGTGAAGGTGATCTTGATGTCCTTGTCGGGCTTGAGGCCGTAAAGCCGGATCAGGCGGTTGGCCAGGTCAAGAATGCGCACCGGCTGGCCCATTTCCAGAATATACAGCCCCGACTTGTGCTGCGGCGTCTCGGCATTGTGCATGGCGGCGGTCAGCACCAGTTGCACGGCCTCGAAAATGGTCATGAAATAGCGTTCGGCGTCCTTGTCGGTCAGGGTAAGCGGTCCGCCGCGCTCGATCTGCGACTTGAACAGGGGCACGACCGAGCCGGTCGAGCCCAGCACATTGCCGAAGCGCACCACGCAGGCCTGATGGTCATCGGTGATCTGGGTGCGGATCAGGTGTTCGGCCAGACGCTTGGTCGCGCCCATCAGCGAGGACGGCGCCACCGCCTTGTCCGATGAGATCAGCACCAGTTGCCCGACCTTCGCCGCCTTGGCCGCGTCGATCACATATTGCGTGCCCAGCACATTGGTCAGCACGCTTTCGCACGGATTCAGCTCAACCATCGGCACGTGTTTGAGCGCGGCGGCGTGGAAGACGACGTCGGGCCGGGCGGCCTTCATCACCGCCTCAATGCGCTCCTTGCGCCGGATGCTGCACAAGACAGGATGGGCGCGCTGGCCCTCGAAGGTTTCCCGAACGGCGCGGTCGATCTCATAAAGCGCCAGTTCGGAGTGATCGACCAAGGTGACGTGCGTGGCGCCGAGCGTCAACGCCTGTTTGACGATTTCAGAGCCGATCGAGCCGCCTGCGCCGGTGACCAGAATGCGCTTGCCGTTGTAAAAACGCTTCAAGCCATCGGTATCCAGCGCCACCTGCGGCCGATGCAGCAGGACGCGGAACGAGGCCGGATCGCTGGGATCGGGCAGGGGCAGCACGCCGGGTTTCCGGCCCAGAGACGCAAGTCTGCTTAAAGTACGCAGCAGGCGATAGTTTGACAGACTCATGGACGTCTCAACGAATAGGCTCTTTACGGTTATCAAGCTTGATCTTTGCCGTTTGGCAAGCCTTTAATACAAGCGGGCGTGTAAAAAGCCGACGCTTTTTTCACCCACAGGTTTAGGGTGCGGATGATTGAAATTTTATTTTTCGGCAGGCTGGCGGATGCGATGCAGGCGCGACGTCTGAGCTATGCGGGTGACGCCAAAACGCTCTATGGTTTGCGGGACGAGGTGTTGGCAGCCGCCTTGACCGGCGGACATCTGAACGCAGGGGATATTCGCATGAGCGTCAATCAGGCGCAGGTTTTCGACGACCGACCGCTGACCGCGGGTGATGAGGTTGCTTTTTTCCCCGTTTTTTCAGGCGGCTGACGTGGTTGCGCGCGACATATGGGTCGGCGAGGCGCCGATCGACCCCGCTGCGTTGCATGAGGCGTTTCTGGCGGCCCATGGCCATGCCGGAGCTGTGGTCAGCTTTACCGGGGCGGTGCGCGGCCATGCGCGCGACGGCGCGGTCGACCATCTGTGGCTGGACTGGTATCCGGGCATGACCGAAGCGTCGGTGACGGCGATTGCGCAGGACGCGGAAGGCCGGTTTGCGCCCACCGCTCTGACCATCCATCATCGCGCCGGAAAAATCGCGGCGGGCGAGGCGATTGTCTTTGTCGCCGCCGCCAGTCCGCACCGTCGTGCGGCGTTCGAAGCGGCGGATTATGTTATGGACCGGTTGAAGTCCGAAGCGGCCTTCTGGAAGCGCGAATCGGGTGAAGATTTTACGCGCTGGGTCGAGCCGACGGCGCAGGACCGCGACGATCTGAACCGATGGAGCCGGAGATGAGTGAATTATCGCATCTGGACGCGGCGGGCCGCGTGCACATGGTTGATGTTTCCGACAAGCCGGACACGGCGCGCATCGCCTCGGCGCGCGGTCGGCTCGCGTGCGCGCCCGCGACACTGGAGATTGTGCGCGAAGGCCGCGCGCCCAAGGGGGCCGTGATCGCCACGGCGGAGCTGGCCGGGATCATGGCCGCCAAGCAGACGGCGAACCTGATTCCCTTATGCCACCCCTTGCCCCTGAGCCGGGTCAGTGTGCGCATCGCGATGACCGATCTCGGCTTCGACATTGTCGGCGAGGTGAAAACCACGGGCAAGACCGGGGTGGAGATGGAGGCGCTGACCGCCGTCAGCGTCGCGGCCCTGACGCTCTATGACATGCTCAAGGCGGTCGATAAGGCCATGCGCATCGAAGCGATTGAGGTGGTCGCCAAATCGGGCGGAAAATCCGACTGGCCAACAGCGGAGTAAAAAGAAACCGCAGAGGACGAACCCCTGCGGTGCTTTGGAATCGGCGCGAACGCCGTGCTTGAACGCCATCACCATAGGCGCATTGTTGCGACGCACAACACCCTGATGCTCAAAAGAGACGGGTGTGGACGCCAAGCCACACCCGGCGTCCGGGCTGGCCATAACCGGCCGCGGTCTCAAAGCGCGTATCGCCCGCGTTTTCGATCCGGCCATAGAGGCTGAGGCGGTCATTGAGCGCATAGTCGGCGCGCAGATCGGCCAGGGTGTAGGCCTTCAGGCGGGTCGCGTTGTCAACATCGTCGAACGCCGCGCCCGCATGGCGCAGGCCGAGGCCCAGGTTCAGCTTCTTCGTCGCCGCATAGCCAAGGTCGACTCCGCCCATCTGATCCGGCGTGCGCGCCAGACGCTTGCCTGCAAAGCCCGCCGAGTCATTGCGCGTGTGCAGAAAGCTGTAGTGGCCGCGTAGAGTTATGGCGCCGGAGACGGCGATTTCGCCTTCCATCTCCACGCCGGATGCGCGCGTCCGGTCTATATTGCCATAGCAGCCATAAAGCTGCGCCGCTGCGCAGCCGACATAACCGAAGTCGATCTGGTCGCGTACGGTGCGCGAAAACACGGTCAGGTCGATATGGCCGCGCGCCGTCGTCAAGGTCGCGCCGCCATCGACGGTCACGCCTTTCTCCGGCGTCAAACCAGCCGCGCCGTACTCGCTGTAAAGTTGATAGAGGCTCGGCGCCTTGACGCCCGTTCCGGCGCTGGCGTGCAATCTGACGTGCGCACCGACAGGGGCGACGAGCGCGGCCTGAACCGTGTCCAGTCCGCCAAAGCTCGACGAGTCGTCATGGCGTCCGCTGAGGGTGACTCCGACCCGACCGAAATCGCGCCGTACCTGACCATAGACGCTGCTTTGCGTGACCGAGGCTTTCAGCGGAACCGGCGCCGGATCCCACGCCGAGGGCGCGGCGTTGCTCATCCAGTCGCGCTCATAGGCGATGCCGCCAAGGAGGTGGGCGTTCAGCAGGTTGTAGCTGATATGATAGTCCGCCGCCTCAATACGACCGCGTGCGATAAAGGACGGCGATCCGTCTGCGTTGTAATCCTTGCGCTGCGTGTCGCTGGCGCTGAGTGACAGGCTCTGTTCGCCCTTGTCAAAGCTGTGCGTTAGGCCGAGGCCGGCGATTTGCGTATCGGTCTTGCCGAAGTCGCCGGTGTCGGCGAAGACGTAGTCGGGCGCCGGATAGCCGTCATAGGCGTTGCGGCTGTGGGCGCGGCTGTAGAGACCGTTCAGTTTCAGCGTATCGCTGAACGCATATCCGGCGGTCAGGCTGGCGTCTTGCTGCGAAAATCCGTCCCTCTCGGTTCCGCCTGCAAAGGCCGACACGCCCTGATCACTGATCAGGCCTGTGCTGAAGCGCCAGTTGAGGCGCTTATCCTTGCCGCCAAAACCGAGACGCGCCGCGCCGTAATGATCAAAGCCCTGCGCGTCGAAATCGCCCTCCAGCGGCGCCTGCGCCGTGCGCGTGGTCACGCTGACCACGCCGCCCAGCGCACCCTGGCCCCACAGGGTCGAAAGTGGACCGCGCAGCACCTCGACGCGCGCGGCGTCGCCAATGTTCAGCAGGCCAAGATTGGTCCCGCCGCCGACCTGAGACGGATCGTTCAGGCGAATGCCGTTCAGGACGTACAGCGTGTGATCGGCGCCCGCGCCCCGGATCGAGGCGGCGGCGGCTTCGCCCGGACCGCCATTGCGCGCGATGCTGAGATCGGTGGTGTGCAGCAGCAGGTCGGACAGCAGAAGCGGCTGATAGGTTTGAATATCGGCCGAGGTCAGCACGTCGAGGCTCTGGCCGATCTTCGAGACGGGCAGGGCTTCGCGCGTAATGGTGACGACGGTCTCCTGCGCATGGGCGGCGGGCGCCAGGCACAAAAGAACGAAGGGAATCAGGGAAAGTCGTAATCCGGGCACAGGTCTTGGCTCCATAAGGCGACGACAGCCCATGCGCGCAGGCAGGGACTGACAGGAATCGTCGCTCAGGAAATAAAGACCTGCTCGCCCCGGCTGGACCCGGCCGGACAAGGGACGACAGCCAAGGCAGGTCTCCTGACTTGCGCCTCGAACGCCGGGCGGCGTCTTCCCCCTTGCGGAGTGACATTTGCCGTCTGGCTCAGCGCTTACAGTTGCGGGCACAGTCCGGGATTTTCACCCGGTTCCCTATTCTTCCGCAGCCGTGGCTGCGGACACCTTGACACGGCGGGGGCGATACGGGGTTTGCCGACTTACGTCAAGCTATTGCTGAATCCGCACCACCTGCACCACCTTGTTGAACAAGGCGGTCATGGCCTCGCTGATGCCTTCGTCGGGACCAACCTCGAAGAACAGGTCCGGTGAGGCGCAGGTTTTCATGCTGTTGTATACTGCGGTCGGCGATGTCGCGAGTAAGGGATCGACATTGCTCATATACCAGTTCCTGTCGCCTGAACCTGTCGGCAGATAGTTGCCGGTCAGGCGCAGATAGGTCGTGTAAAGCACGGCGATGCGGACGCCGCGACTTTTGAGGCTGTCGCAGACCGAGGTGTCCCATCCGCCCAACTGACGCGAACACTTTCCGTTTTTATTGCAACTATAGCTGTCCTGCATGCCGTCTGAGACGAAGAACAGCACTTTTTGCGGCGCGGTCGAGGATGTTCCAGGGCCGGGCTTGGCGATGACCGAGGTCTGATTCATATAAGCCAGAACGGACGTAAAGCTCGTCTGCTGGTCGGTATTGTAGTTTTGATACGGGATCGTCATCAGGTCGATCGCGCCCGCATTACTGGCCGATTGGGTCAGATTGCTGGTCAACTGACTGACCATATAGGCGGGCGGGCTATTCAGCGGGATTTTATCCGCCGCAGACCCGAAATCATAGATGGCCATGCGATACTGGCCGGGCATGGTCTGGGTCTTGTTCGCCGTAGCCATCAGTTGCTGAGTCGCTTCGCGCACAACGTCGATACGCATGGTGACGCCTAGGCTCTTGGCCAGTGTATAACGCTCCGGCGAGGTGGCGGCATGGCCGTTGAAGGGGCCAGTTTCGTGGCAGGCGAAGGCGCAATTCTGCTCGTTGGGCGCATTTCTGGTGGCGCTCGTCATCTTGTCGATATCGGCATAGGTGGCCCCCAGCCCCATGGACGGCGTGTTGTCCAGCAGCAGGTAGAAGTCGATATAGGGCGGGATGGTTGAGGACGATTTCGACGTGACGCTGAGCGGCAGGGTGGCGAAGCCGAACAGTTGCAGCAGGTAGGGCTTGTAATTGGCGCTGACATTGATCTTCGAGGTCAGCACTGTGCCGGACTTGCTGACATTCGTCGAAATGATCGGCGTTGAGAGTTCCGGCGCGCTGATCATGTCGGACAGATAGATGTCGTGCGCCTGCGCGGTTCCGGCGGTGATTTCACCGTCGCCCTGCTGCAAGGCGACCTTATAGGCGGCGGAATTGATCGCGACGGCGCCGAGGCTGGCCACGTCAGCGGCGTCCTGCATCGCCACGCGCAACTGCACGGCGCGGCCAAAGTCAATGGCGCCGCCAATGGCCGCCAGCACCACAGGTATGGTGAGAGCGAAGATCAGAAGGGTGTTGCCAGCGCGGTTTTGCGCAAAGCGTTGCAGAAGATTGAGCACGTTCCGGCCCCCGACAGGCTGTAAAGTCGGGGACCATCCTAAGCCAACAGGTTTAAGCCTTGGCTAACCCGGTCAGGAATTTTGCGCGAATTCCTCCGGCGTCAGGGTGCGCAGCGACAGGGCGTGAACCGGTCCGGCCAGTTCGTCGGCCAGGACGCCATTGACCAGCCGCTGCCGCGCCACCCGATTCAGACCGACGAATTTCGTCGATACGATCAGCAGCGAAAAATGACTTTCGCCCTCTTTCCGAGCGCCCGCATGTCCACTATGTTTGGCGCTGTCGTCGTGAATCTCCAGATGCACCGGGGCAAGGGCTTCGCCCAGGCGGGATTTCATGCGTTCGGCTACCATTCCCATGTTTCGGCCTCAATCCTCCGTCAGGATGCTGCGGGCAATCAGTTTATAAGCGGCTTTTTAAGCTTCAAGGGTCATATCTCAGACTATGAGCGAAGGTTTCAAGTACAAACCCAAATTCATGGACATTCGCATCCGTCCGCCCAAGGAAGGCGAGACCGAGGGCGGTCGCCGTCCTGAAGACGATGTCCTGCATCTCAAGCCAGGTCAGAAGCGCTGCGAATGGCCGGAATGTTCCAAGGTCGCCACGGCTCGCGCGCCCAAGTCGCGCGACATGATGAACGAATACTACAATTTCTGCACCGGCCACGCCGCCGAGTACAACAAGAACTGGAATTTCTTCGCGGGGATGAGCGAGGGCGAGGCGCGCCGTCATCGCGAATCCATCGCCACCGGCGACCGTCCGACCTGGGCCTTCCGCGCCTCGCGCCAGAGCCGTGAAGCCGCCAATTTCGCCGCCAAGGGTACGACCAGCGGCGGCCGCTACGATCCGCACAGCGTCTTCGGCGCCGGGGCCGCCCCGCAACGCGAACGCGATGAGCCGGTCAAGCGCCAGTTCGGCAAGATCGAGCGCCAGGCCTATGTCGACCTCGACCTCGAAGCGGGCGCCGCCCCAGACGAGGTGCGCGTGCGCTACACCGAGCTGCTCAAACGCTGCCACCCCGACAATAACGGCGGCGACCGCTCCGCCGAGGACAAGCTGCAACGGGTGATCAAGGCGTACAAGGTCTTGAAGAAAATGAATCTCGCCTGAACCATCTTATCCTCCCCTGCGCAGCGGGGGAGGTGGCGGCGAAGCCGACGGAGGGGGCGCGGCGACGGCCTCGTCACAAACTGCTGAAAAACGGATCGTCCGCCGCTTCGCCGCCGGGCTTGCGCAGCAGGTGAACAAACATCTGGCGGCGCAGCGTGAAGCCCAACCGGTCGTAAAGCGCGCGGGCGGACACATTCTCCGGCAGCACATTGAGGAACGGCGTTTGTCCGGCCTTGACGATTCGCGCGCCGATGATCTGGGTCAGCCGTTTTGCCAGGCCGCGCCCCTGATAATCGGGATGGGTGCAGATGGCGCTGATTTCCGTGAAATTCCCCGGCTTCATGCGTTCGCCCGCCATCGCGATCAGCTTGCCTTCCTCGCGCACCCCGACATAGTGGCCGAAATGACGTGTGCGCGTAGTGAACGGCCCCGGCTTGGTCAGCGCCGTTAACGCGATCATGTCGGCGACGTCGTCATCCCCCATCACGTCCGCCGCCTCGATCTCGACGGGCTGAAAATCGAACGCCGCCATTTGCAGGATTGGAAAGCGCACGATCAGGTCCAGACCCGCGGGGGTCGCCAGTTCCTCCGGCCACCAGATCAGCGCCGTCTCGCCCTCGGCCAGAACGTCCGGCAGGATGGCCGAATCCTCAGCCTGCTCGAAGCCAATAAAGGGCGAGACATCCGCCGGATAACGCAGGATTGGCCCCCGCTTCTGCGCCAGATGCGCATGACGTCCGTTCAAAGCATGCCAGGCCGGATTGTCGAGTAAGCTGGTGTCCATTGTAACCGTCCTTCTTGCCCGCCGCAGATAGGCGTGTCAGCCTGCGGCGTCAATGTGGCCTGCTGTCGGAAACCGTCAGCACGGCGCCGCATATCGTGTGCAGGAGGCGATCCATGAGCAAAATCCAAAATGGCGGCTGTCAATGCGGCGCGGTGCGGTTCTCCGTCGAAGGCGAGATGGGCCGCCCGTCCATCTGCCATTGCCGCATGTGCCAGAAGGCGTTCGGCAATGTCTTTGCGCCACTGGTCAATCTGGGCGAGGGGAAACTGACCTGGACGAAGGCCGAACCGGCGCGCTTCCAAAGCTCCAACTTCGTCAAGCGCGGCTTCTGCCCCCATTGCGGCACGCCCCTGACCTATGAGGCGCCCGACGGCATGGCGCTGGCTATCGCCGCCTTCGATCATCCGGGAGAGATCGTTCCTGTCGTGCAGTACGGCATGGAATCACGTATCCCATGGGTGGCGCACGTCAATGACTGGCCCGGCATGGATACGATGGACGATCTGGAAGCCCTGCCGTTTCTGATGCAACTGGTCAGTTATCAGCACCCGGATGAAGCGTAAAAAAACACTGTGGAGTTCAAAATCGGGGTTGTTTCACAGGCGCTAAAGTCTTAGCTGGAAAGTCGAAATTTCGTTTGCGAAAGTCCGATCCCGTCATGCCCGCCGAACTCGACTATAACGATCCCTTGCTCACCCTGACGCCCGACAAACGGGTGAGCATCCGTGAGGTTTTCGGCGTCGATAGCGACATGATGGTCCCGGCCTTTTCGACACGCGATGCGCATGTGCCGGACATCGACGAGGCCTATCGCTTCGATCCGCAGACGACTCTCGCCATCTGCGCGGGCTTTGCATACGACCGCCGCGTCATGGTGCAGGGCTTTCACGGCACCGGCAAATCGACCCATATCGAACAGATCGCGGCGCGCCTGAACTGGCCGCTGGTGCGCGTCAATCTCGACAGCCATGTCAGCCGCATCGACCTGATCGGCAAGGACGCCATCGTGCTGAAGAACGGCCAGCAGGTCACCGAATTCCGCGAAGGCATATTGCCGTGGGCGCTGCAACGCCCGGTCGCTCTGGTGTTCGACGAATATGACGCCGGCCGACCGGACGTGATGTTCGTGATCCAGCGCGTTCTGGAGGCGCAGGGTCGCCTGACCCTGCTGGACCAGAACCGGGTCATCAAGCCCAACCCGTTCTTCCGCCTGTTCTCGACCACCAACACCATCGGTCTGGGCGACACAAGCGGGCTCTATCACGGCACGCAGCAGATCAATCAGGGCCAGATGGACCGCTGGTCGCTGGTGACGACGCTCAACTATCTGAGCCATGACGCCGAGGTCGAGATCGTTTTGGCCAAGGTGCCGGAGTTCAATACGCCGGAGCGCAAGGGAATCATCGACGCCATGGTGCGCGTCGCCGACATGTCGCGCTCGGCTTTTGCGAACGGCGACATCTCGACTGTCATGTCGCCGCGCACCGTCATCACCTGGGCGCAGAACACGCTGATCTTCGGCGACGACCCGGAACAGGCCTTCCGCCTGTCCTTCCTCAACAAGTCGGACGAGCTGGAGCGTCACACCCTGGCGGAATTCTATCAACGCGCCTTCGGCATGGACGTGAAGGAAAGCGCGCTGAAGGTCAAGGTGATCTAACCTTCTCCTCCCCTGCGAAGCGGGGGAGGGGGACCACGAAGTGGTGGAGGGGGCGCCGGATACCCCTCCGTCATCCGAAGCCTTATCGGCTTCGTTTGCCACCTCGCCATAGATGGGGAGGAGAATTCAGGATATGGCCCAGAAACCGAACATCCTCTCCGAACCGTTCAAGAAGGCGCTGACGCATTCGACGCGCGCCCTGGCGGAGTCGCCTGAGCTGGAGATCGTGTTCGGCTCGGATGGTCCGCGTCTTGAGGGCGACAAGCTGATCCTGCCGCACCCGCCGCGCGACCTGAATCCCAAGCTGGCGCAGCGCGTGCGCGGTCAGGCCGACCGCATGGCGCTGCGGATGGCGCACCATGACGCCGCCGCGCACGCCCGCGCCCGGCCTCTGGACGACGCCTCCGGCGACGCCTTTGACGCGATGGAGGCGGCGCGGCTCGACGCCATTGGCGCGCGCGCCATGCGCGGCGTGCGCCAGAACCTGTTGTCCGTGCTGGAAAACGATGTCGAACGCTCCGGCCTGATGCGCAAAGAGGGCGAGGACGTCACCATTCCCGACGTGCTGGGCCTTCTGGCGCGCGAAGCCATGACCGGCGATCCGGTTCCGGCCAGCGTCGAGCGCGTTGTCAATCAATTGCGCGGTGAAATTGCGGCCAAGGCGGGCGGCGCGCTCGATGAGCTGGGCCGTCTCATTCACGACCAGAAAGCCTTCGACAAGCAGGCGCGCGCCATCCTGACGGCGCTCGACATGACCGATAACAGCGCCGACGCCGCCGACGAAGAACGTGAGGCGGGTGAGGAGGGCAAAGACGAGGGCGAGTCGCAGGACGATAAGCCCGAAGATCAGGAACAGCCCGACGACGGCCAACAGACCCCCGAGTCCGAGCAGGAAATGGCCGGTCAGGAGCAAACTCAAGAGGGCGAGGACGACTTCACCCAGATGTCCGGCGATCCGATGGAGGCGTCCGAAGCCTCTACCGACGAAACGCCCGACGGTGAGGCGGGCGAGGCCGAGCGCCGTGACGCGCCCCTGCCCGAAGCCGCCGCCAAAAAAGATTATGAGGTCTTTACCCGCCAGTTCGATGAGATCGTCACCGCCGAGGAGCTGTGCGATCAGGAGGAGCTGGAGCGGCTGCGCGGCTTCCTGAATGCGCAACTGGCCAGCTATGCCCATGTCGTGTCGCGTCTGGCTAACCGGCTGCAACGGAAATTAATGGCGCAGCAGAGCCGGTCATGGTCGTTCGACCTCGAAGAAGGCGTGCTGGACGCCTCGCGCCTGACGCGGGTGATCATCGACCCCAGCGCCCCCTTATCGTTCAAGCAGGAAAAGGACACCGAGTTCCGCGATACGGTGGTGACCCTGCTGCTCGACAATTCCGGCTCAATGCGCGGGCGCCCGATCATGATTGCCGCCATGTGCGCCGATATTCTGGCGCGCACGCTGGAGCGCGTCGGCGTCAAGGTCGAGATTCTCGGCTTCACCACCCGCGCCTGGAAGGGCGGGCAGTCGCGCGAAGCCTGGGTGCGCGCGGGCAAGCCCGCCCATCCGGGCCGCCTCAACGATCTGCGCCACATCATCTACAAACCCGCCGACAGTCCGTGGCGGCGCACGCACCGTAATCTCGGCCTGATGATGCGCGAAGGTCTGTTGAAGGAAAATATCGACGGCGAGGCGCTGCAATGGGCGCATGCGCGTCTGGCCGGGCGGCCTGAGCAACGCCGGATTCTGATGGTGATCTCCGACGGCGCGCCGGTCGATGACAGCACCTTGAGTGTCAATTCCGGCCATTATCTCGAAAATCACCTGCGCAAGGTGATCCCTGAGATCGAGACCGCGCCGAAATCGTCGGGGCGGCATGTCGAGCTGGTCGCCATCGGCATCGGCCACGATGTCACGCGCTATTACAAGCGCGCCCTGACCCTGATCGACGTCGAGCAACTGGCGGGCGGCCTGATGGATAAGCTGACCGAGCTGTTCGACGAGACGCGCTGACGCCGAAAGGCTTGCCAATTTAAATAAATCAAATTAATTTAAGTGAAAATCGCTGATTTTCATAACAATTTGCGCTGTGCAAACAGCGGGCAGGGGAGATCACTATGTCGCATCCGGGTTTGAACAAGCGTGAGCTGATGCAGGCGACCGCAGCGGGCGCAGCGCTGGCCCTGACCGCGCAACGGACCGTGGCGCAAATTCCCAAACCCGGTGAGCGCCTGCTGTCCGAAGGCTGGACCTTCCGCGAAGCCGGAACCGGCGACTGGCTGCCCGCCACGGTTCCCGGCACGGTGCATACCGACCTGCTGGCCAACAAAAAGATCGACGATCCCTTCTGGCGCACCAACGAACGCGATCAGCAATGGATCGACAAGAAGGACTGGGAATACGCCACAAGCTTCGACCTCGACGACGCGACATTGGCGCACAGCCATGTCGAGCTGGTGTTCGCGGGGCTCGACACCTATGCGGACGTCTATGTCAACGGCGCGCTGGTTTTGCAGGCCGACAATATGCACCGCACCTGGACCGCAGACATCAAGCCGCAGGCGAAGGCGGGCGCCAACAGCCTGCGCATCGTCTTCACCTCCCCGATCCGCATAGGCCTGCAAAAGCTGGCCGCGCTCGGCTATAATCCCCCCGCCACCAACGACCAGAGTGAAAACGGCGGCCTGGGCGATAAGAAGGTCAGCGTGTTCACGCGCAAAGCCGGTTATCATTACGGTTGGGACTGGGGGCCGCGCTTCGTCACCTCCGGCGTGTGGCGGCCCATTGCCTTGCGGGCCTGGAGCGGGGCGCGCATCCAGGACCTGCATATTGTTCAGGACAGCCTGACGCCCGAAAAAGCCGACCTGACCGCCGTGTTCGAGGTCATGGCCGATACGGCGGGCCCAGCGACGCTGGAGCTGCGCGGCGACGGCGTGACGGCGCGTATCGAAGCGAATCTGACGGCGGGTCTGAACACGGTCCCGCTCACATTCAGCCTCGCCAGACCGAAGCTGTGGTGGACGAACGGGCTGGGAGAGGCACATCTTTACAGCTTCACTGGAACCGTGACGAAAGGAACCACCACGGCCAGCCGCAGCGTCCGCACGGGCCTGCGCACCCTGAAAATCGTGCAGAAGCCCGACGACGCCGGAACCAGCTTCTATGTCGAGCTGAATGGCGTTCCGGTCTTCATGAAGGGCGCCAACTACATCCCCAATGACAGCTTCCTGCCGCGCGTCACCTCCGAGACCTATGCCCGCGTGGTTCAGTCCGCTGTCGATACCCACATGAACATGATCCGCGTCTGGGGCGGCGGCGTCTATGAGGACGACCGGCTCTACGATCTGTGCGACGAGAACGGCATCCTCGTCTGGCAGGACTTCATGTTCGCCTGCTCGATGTACCCGAACGATCCGGCGCTTCTGGACAGCATCCGGCTTGAGGCCGAGGACAATGTCCGGCGTCTGCGCGGTCACGCTTGCCTTGCCCTTTGGGTCGGCAATAACGAGATCGACACGGCGTGGGAGAACGATGTCCCGAACGGCGGCTGGGGCTGGAAACAGCCTTATACACAGGCGCAGCGCGACGAGATGTGGGCGGCCTATCGCGCGATTTTCCACGAGATATTGCCGCAGACCGTGGCGAAGCTGGATGCGGGCCGCTGTTATCGCCCGTCCTCGCCGCTGGCGACCTGGGACGGCAAGACGGTGACCCATGCCGACGTCAATGCGCCGAAGCAGTCGGGCGATATTCACTATTGGGATGTGTGGTGGGGGCAAAAGCCGTTCGAAGAGTACCGCACCCATATCGGCCGTTTCATGAGCGAATACGGCTTTCAGTCCTTTCCAGAACTGCGCACGGTCGCCGCCTATGCGAAACCAGAGGATTACGACATCTTCTCCGAGGTCATGCAGGCGCACCAGCGCTCCTCGATCGGCAATGGCACGATCAAGAACTACATGCAGCGCGACTATAAGGTTCCTAAGGATTTCGCGCACTTCCTCTATGTCGGTCAGGTCTTGCAGGCCGAGGGTATCAAGATGGCGATGGAGGCGCACCGCGCGCGCATGTCCTACTGCATGGGCTCGCTGTTCTGGCAGATCAATGACTGCTGGCCGGTCGCCTCGTGGAGCAGCATCGACTATTACGGGCGCTGGAAGGCGCAGCAATTCTATGCGCGCAAATCCTTCGCGCCGATCCTCGTCTCGGCCTGGCGCGATGGCGACCAGGTCAGCGTGCATGTCGTCAGCGACGAATTGAAGGACCGACGCGCCGAGCTGGTCATCGAGGTGATGGACTTCCACGGCAAGGCGCTGAAAACCGCGCACCAGTCGTTCACCGTCACGGCCAACGCCGCCGCCACGCCCTACAAGGCGTCCGTCTATGAGCTGCTGTCCGGCTTCCTGCCCGACCGTGTGCTGGTGCGCGCGCGATTGACGGCGGGCAGGACGATTCTGGCCGAGGACCGGCTCTATGTCCGCCCGGTCAAGGATCTGGCCCTGCCGGACGCGAAAGTGACCGCCAGGGCGATGGCGCTGAGCGGCGGGGACATCGCCATCGCCCTGACCACAAACGCTCTGGCCAAGAACCTCTATCTGAGCTTCGGTGAGATGGACGGCGCGTTCAGCGACAACTATTTCGACCTGCTGCCGGGCGAAACCGTCATCGTCACCTTTAAACCCGCCAAGCCCATGACCGCCGCGCAGGTCGAGAAGGGTCTGAATATGCTGCATATGGCGCAAATCGCCTGAGGCCGTTACAAGGCGGTTCCAACCGGAGCCCCCCATGTCCTTCACCGCGTTCGCCGCCTTTATCCAAAGAGAGAAGCTGGCGGTCGGCCTGCTGGCCCTGCTGCTGGTCCTGTGCCTGATCGCGCCGGATCAGATCACGCATATTCCCGGCCTGATCGACGCACGTACGATCGCGGCGCTGGGCGGTCTTTTGTGCCTGACCACGGCGCTCGACCTCAGCGGCGGCCTGCGATGGGCGGCGGCGCGCCTGATTGACCACGCGGCCAGCCAGAGAACGGCGGCGCTGGCCCTGGTCGCGTTGACCGTGATTGCGGCCATGTTCGTCACCAATGACGTCGCCCTGTTCATCGCCGTGCCGCTGACGCTCAACCTGTCGCGATTGACCGGACAATCATCGGTGCGGCTGGTGATCTTCGAGGCTTTGGCCGCCAATACCGGCTCGCTGCTGACGCCGATCGGCAATCCGCAGAACCTGTTCCTGTGGCAGACCTCCGGCGTGTCGTTTGCGGCCTTCGCCGTCGCAATGGCGCCACTGGCCGCCGTGCTGACGGCAGGCCTGCTGCTGGCGACCTGGCTGGCTTTTCCGGTGCGCCGCCTGCAAAGCCATGAGGTCGAGGCCGGACGGACGGATCGCAGCCTGTTGACGGCGGCGCTGCTGCTATATCCGCCCTTTCTGATCGCCGTCAATGCGGGCTGGGCTGTTCCCGCCGGTCTGGCGCTGCTGGTCCTGTTCCTGATCTTCCGCACGGGCGTGCTGGCGCGGCTCGACTGGGCGCTGCTGCTGGTGTTCGCGCTGATGTTTGTGGATCTGCGCTTGTTGGCGGGCCTGCCGACGGTCAGCCACGTCCTGAGCGGCCTGGGCGAGCCGCACCGGCTCTATGGCGCGGCGATTCTGTTGTCGCAGCTCATCAGCAATGTCCCCGCCGCCATCGCGCTGGAGCCGTTCACGCACGACTGGAAGACCCTGAGTTACGGCGTCAATATCGGCGGCTTCGGCCTGCTGCCCGGCTCGCTGGCCAATCTGATCGCGCTGCGTCTGCTGGGCCAGAAGGGCGCATGGCGCAGCTTTCACCTGTGGTCCATCCCGGCGCTCATCCTGGCGGCGGCGGTGGGGTATTGGCTGTTGTTTGGTTAGAGAACCGCGGTTAAATAACAAAAAACCCGGCTGTTTCAGCCGGGTTTTTCCATTCTTAGCAAATCGAAAAAAGCTTACGCAGCCTTCTCGGCCAGCTTCGCCTTGATCTGCTTCTTCAGGCGACGGGCGCGTAAGGAAAGCGCCTCATCGTCGGCCTTGACCAGAAACGCATCCAGGCCGCCCCGGAAGTCGAGCGTGCGCAGAGCGGCGTTCGAGATCTTCAGGCGGAAGGACTGACCCAGAGCATCCGAGGCCAGGTCATGCTGATGCAGCGACGGCAGGAAGCGGCGCTTGGTCTTGATATTGGAGTGGCTCACGCTGTGGCCGACCATCGGACCGACACCGGTGAGTTCGCAGCGACGCGACATGGGACACCTTCGTATAAAAAGGCTGCGCTCTTAAGAAGCGAAGCGAATAAAGCTGTGCGCGACACCACGGCGTCCGCCGGTCACGCGAGAGGCGCGTTCTATAAGCAAGCCACGCGGTTAGGTCAAGGGGTAAACGGCGCAAAATGCCGCCTATGCGCCCTGTCTGGTTTGTCTTATAGCAAAGATAAGCATGAGGGGAGGGACGTTTATGCGCGGGCTTATTTTGGCAGCGTTGCTGTCGACGGTGGGGGCGGCGACGGCCCAGGATATGCATGCGATCTTGCACGCAGGCGGCGGTTTGGCGACGGGCGAGGGCGCGAGCTTCGCGCGTCGGCACGACGGCGTGTCCATCGTATCAGATGGTAGGCGCACGAAGACGTGTCCGGCGAACAAGATCGCACTGGCGGCTAAGGGCATGGTGCATATAACGACGCGCCACAGCGTCAAAACCTATCCGCACGGTTTTATCGGTTGCCTGGACCCCGCGCAGTTCGGCGGACAGGCGGAGGCGTCGCTGGATCAGGGCGTCAGCCTGAAACCTGCCGCCAGCCAATAAAAAGCCTCCCGGCGGAACCGGGAGGCTTTCGATTCAGGCCTGAAAGCGCGCTTTACGCGGCCTTGGTCAGATTCTTGTTGAGGATGGCCACGGCGGCGTCGCGGTCGATCTTTTCGATGGCGGCGACTTCGCGGGCCATGCGGTCCAGCGCCGATTCGTAAAGCTGACGCTCCGAATAGGACTGTTCCGGCTGGTTGTCGGCGCGGTGCAGGTCGCGCACCACCTCGGCCAGCGAGACCAGGCAGCCGGAATTGATCTTGGCTTCATATTCCTGCGCGCGGCGCGACCACATGGTGCGCTTGATGCGCGCGCGGCCCTTGAGCGTGGTCAGGGCCTGCGACATGACGGCGTCGGCGGCCAGATGACGCAGACCGGCGGTCTTGGCCTTCTTGGTCGGGACGCGCAGGGTCATCTTTTCGTGGTCGAAGGTGATGACATAGACTTCGAGGCTGAGGCCGGCCACTTCCTGGGTTTCGACCGCCGCGACGGAACCGACGCCGTGCGCCGGATAGACGACCTTGTCGCCTACGGTGAAATCATGACGGGAAAGGGTGAGGGTGTCTGCGGACATGGCGAACCTTTCGCGGTTAGAGACATTTCGGCGACAACATGGTCCTTCAGGCGTCAGAAAGGCGTGACCGGCTCCGGGGAGGCGCCGACGATACGCAAGGCGCACAAAATCCCGAACCCGGAGAGTTTTTCTCAAGGACTTCGGGATGGCGCGCGCCAAATTCCTGACTAAGACAAGGTTATCATCCGACCTGTGTCGATGGCGCATCCGAACCTTCCGACGGGAGGAAGCGAACGCTCAATAAAACAAACGAAGATTTGCGCGGATCGTCTGGTCTCTGCCTTGCGATGAAGGCATACGAGGCCGCTGCGACTCTTGCAATAAAACTGTGTATATCACAAATTTACGACAAAATAAAGCGACCATCGGGCGATGGCTGCGCAATTGTTAAGATATTACAGCGCGTTTTTCCCACTTCACGCCGTAATTTCGCCCTATTTTCCGTCGCCCGGCTTTTCGGAAAAGTACTTCTCGAACTTGCCGGTTTCGCGCTCATAGTCTTCGCGATCGGCGGGCGGCGTGCCTTTTTCGGAGATGTTCGGCCAGATGGCCGCGTACTTGGTGTTGATCTCAAGCCACTTCGTGCCGTCGTCCTCGGTATCCGGCTTGATGGCGTCCACCGGGCATTCCGGCTCGCATACGCCGCAGTCGATGCACTCGTCTGGATTGATGACCAGAAAGTTCTCGCCCTCATAGAAGCAGTCCACCGGACACACTTCGACGCAGTCCATGAACTTGCATTTCACGCAGGGGTCGGTGACGATATAGGTCATGAGCGAACTCTTGGGCCGAAACAGGTTTTTCCGCGTTGCGTCATGCTCAAGTCGCGCCGCTCTGTCAAGCCGCCTGAGCCCCATTTGTTCTGATCACAGGCTTTAGAGCGGCTAAGCGGGCGGATTTTCTCTTACTGCATAAAGGGTTTTCGCTCTTTACGGCGCAGCCTTCAAGCGGAAGCGGCGCGCGAGATGTATAGGGTCTGCGCCGCATTTTAGTTTTATCGGCGCAGCCTTCAAATGGAAGTGATGCGCGAGATGTATAGGGTCTGCGCCTCGGGCGCCGGACCGCGCCGCTCGCCCGCCGCGCAAATTTCGACGTCGATCAGGCGCGCGCCGAGCGCAAAGATCAGCCGGTCGCCGGGCTTGACGGCGGCGGCGGCCTTTTCGACCCGATGAATCTGACCGAAGCGCTCCAGCCGGATATGGCCCGACTCGCACGCTTTCGCCGCCAGCGCCCGCGTCTTGAAAAAGCGCGCGCGCCACAGCCAGACATCGAGTCGAACGGAAGCGGGGGAGTCGGTCATAGGTCTCGATATTGGAAAGCGTCGGGCAAAAGTCAATTTGGGCTTGTCGGGACGCAGGCGACGTGGTTGCGTGTAATGGATTACAACAAGATCGCACAAGCGGTCGGTCTGGGAGGATGATGTGATGAAATACGTGCTTTCGATGGCGGCCAGCCTGCTGGCCTTGAGTCTGGCGGCGCAGGCCGGGGCGGAACCGCAGCTCAAGCTCAACGACAAGGGCTATTTCGAGGCGCCGGGCCTGAACGTCACCGTCTTCGCCGACATCTATCCAGACGGCCACCAGACCGGGGTGACGGTGATCCAGCACGGCACGCGCGTCGCGGCCAATGGCGATCTGCGGCTGGAGCCGTCGCCGGGCCAGTGGTCGCCCATGCCAGCGGGCGACGGCAAGCCCGTGGTGGATGCGAAGACTCAGAGCGTGACCCAGACCCTGCATTATCCGGACGAATCGAAGAACCGCAAGGGCTTCAACCCGATCGACTATCCCGATTTGAACTTCACCTATCATGTCCGTGTCACGCCGATGGACGGCGACGCCTTCAAGGTGACAGTCGATCTCGACAAGCCGCTGCCTAAGGATTGGGAAGGCAAGGTCGGTTTCAATTTCGAGCTGTTCCCGACTGATCTGTTCGGCAAGTCGTGGCTGATGGACCAGCAGAGCGGAACCTTCCCGCGGCAGGCCGACGGCCCCATGAGCGACGACCACGGCCAGACGATCTCAGCCCCGATGGCGGAGGGAAAAACGCTGGTGGTCGCGCCGGAAAGCGACCTGCAACGCCTGAAGATCGTGAGCCAGACCGGTGAGCTGGAGCTGCTGGACGGGCGCGGCAATATGAACAATGGCTGGTATGTGGTGCGCGAAATCACCCGACCCGGCGCGACGAAGGACGCTGTGTCGTGGATCATCACGCCGAACGTCGATCCGAACTGGCGCTCCGCCCCGGTCGTGCAGGTCAGCCAGGTCGGCTACCGCCCCGATCAGGCCAAGACCATCGTCATCGAACAGGACAAGCGCGACGATCAGGCCTCGCCGCTCACCCTCTACAAGCTGACCGATAATGGCCCGAAGCAGGTAGGCGTCTATACGCCGAAGCCGTGGGGCCAGTTCCTGCGTTATCATTACCTGACCGCCGATCTCAGCGCGGTCAAAGACCCCGGCATGTATGAACTCGGCTATCGCGGTCAGATGACGCATGTGTTCCGCATCGCCGACGATGTCTATGACCGCGGCGTCTGGCAGCCGACTCTCGAATATTTCCTGCCGGTGCAGATGTCGCACATGAAGGTGGTCGAAAACTATCGCACCTGGCATGGGCTTGACCATCAGGACGATGCGCGCATGGCCTTCCCCGGCGACCATTTCGACGGTTACGAGCAGGGGCCGGACACGCTCACCAGGTACAAGCCCGGCGAGCATGTGCCCGGCCTCAATGCCGGTGGCTGGCACGACGCCGGCGATTACGACCTGCGTGTCGAAAGCCAGATGGGTACGGTATGGCTGCTGGCCAAGATGGTCGAGGAGTTCGGCCTGAACTACGACGCCACCACCATCAATGAGACGACGAAGGAAGCCGACATCCACAAGCCGGACGGGATCAATGACGCCGTCCAGCAGATCGAACACGGCCTGCTGAGCGTACTCGGCGGCTACAAGGCGATGGGGCGCACCTATCGCGGCATTATCGTGCCGACGCTCACGCAATATACTCTGCTCGGTGACGTATCGACCGTGACGGACGGGCTGGACTATGATCCATCGCTGAAGCCGGGCGAGAAGACCGCCGCCACCTCCTCCATCCCCGACGACCGCTGGGTGTTCACCGAAGATAATCCCAACCGCGAACTGGGCACGGCGGCGCAACTGGCCACGGCGGCGCGCGTGCTGACAACCGCCAATCCGCAGATGTCGGCCGACGCGTTGGCCGCCGCCAAAGATATCTACGGCAAGGCCATCGACCGCGCCGACGATCTGGGCGCCAAGGTGTTCGCCCTATCAGAACTGGCGAAAACCACGCATGATCCTGTCTATGTGCAACGTCTGATCGCCCTGCAGCCGGACATTGTCGCCCATATCGACCGTACCGGCGCCATGCTATCCGAAGCCCTGCCGCTGATCCACGACGCCGCCTTCCTGAATGCAGTCGGCGCGGCGGTGAAAACCTATCAGGCCAAGCTGACCGACGATGCGACGAAAACGCCCTATGGCGTACCGTATGTGCCCTATATCTGGGGCGCGGGCTGGGACATTCAGAAATTTGGCGTCGATCAGTATTTCTTCCGCAAGGCCTGGCCGCAATACACGCCGGACACGCTGCAGATGGAGGCGCTCAACTTCGTGCTGGGCGTGCATCCGGGCGATAATCCCGAATCGTTCGCTTCGGGCGTCGGGGCGAGGTCCGCGACCGTGGCCTATGGCGGCAACCGCGCCGACTGGAGCTATATTCCGGGCGGGGTGATTTCCGGCACGGCCCTGATCCGGCCCGACCTGCCTGAGCTGAAGATCTGGCCCTATTTCTGGCAGCAGCGCGAATATGTCATGGGTGGCGGCGCGACCAATTTCATGTTCCTGGCCCTGGCGGCGGCGCAGACGAAATAGCGCTTAAAGATCGTCCCGCCAGTTTTCGCGCGCATGGCGCACGGCCAGAATCAGCACGTCATCGTTATCGGTGATCTGATAGATGATGACGTGCGAACTGTGGGGCTGAAGACGTATAGGCGGATCAATCTCTGTCCGCTCGTGAGCCATGCGCGGGTTCGCGCTCAGCAAAACGAAAGCGTCCTCCAGCCGCGCGTGATAGCGTTCAGCTTGCGGTTGCCCGAACATCAGGACGCCCTGGACATAGATGTTAAAAACGTCGTCAACTGCTTTAGGCGTAAGCTGATAAGACATCAGGCGCTCTTGTTGAGGCCATTGGCTTCAACATGTGCGCGCGCCTTTTCCAGTATATCCTGCATACTGAGAGGACTGACGCCGCTGGCCAGGCTGCGGGTGACGACGGCCTGCATGGCGGCGATCTTGTCGGCGCGGTCCTGATCGCGGCGGATCAGGTCGCGCACATAGTCGCTGCTGTTGCTGTACTTACCGGTCTCCGCCTGCGCCTCGACCCAGGCCTTCATGGCGTCGGGCAGGGAGATGTTCATAGTGGCCATAGCACGCTCCTTTACCATCAGATTATGTCGTTTGGCAAAGTTTGTCAAAAGCCCGCATTGTCATGTGGTTGTCACGGGTGGGGACTATGCGCGCAGCAAACGGAGGGTTTTATGCGCGCCTTATCCATCATCCTGCTCACCCTGCTGGCCACTCCTGCGCTCGCCGAGCCGCAACTGGTCGCCAGGCTCGATATCGACGCCTCGCAACGCGACCTGGCCGCCAACACCGCTGCGCCATTGGAAAATGGCGTCGCGGGCAATCTGCTCGGCGGTCTGGGATCCGGCATGGCCTGGGCGGGCGGCGACACCTTCCTGATGCTGCCCGATCGCGGACCGAATGCGGCGCCCTATAATGGTTATGTCGATAACACGACCTCCTATGTGCCGCGCTTTCAGACCTTCAACTTTCATCTGACGCCGCAAACAAACGGCCTGCCGTACCGCGTCGAGGCGCATCTGGACGCCACCACCCTTTTGTGGAGCCCGACGAAGCTGGCCTATGGCTCCGGTCTGGCGGCGCATATCGGCAATGGCGCGCCCGCAATCAATACGCCCGAGCGCTTCTATTTCTCCGGCCGCTCCGACAATATGGACCGCAGCCAGCCATCGGATTTCGACGGCGATGCGCGCCTCGACCCGGAAAGCCTGCGCGTCGCCAATGACGGCAAAAGCATCTTCATCTCCGACGAATACGGCCCGCACATCTATCAGTTCGACCGCGAAAGCGGCGAACGCCTGCACAGCTTCAAACTGCCGCAAGGCTTCGCGGTCAGCTTCTCAAGCCCGCGCGGCGAAGAGGAGATCAGCGGCAACGTGTCGGGGCGCGAAGCCAATCATGGCATGGAAGGTCTCAGTCTCACGCCGGACGGCAAGACCCTGGTCGGCATCATGCAAACGGCCCTGCTTCAGGACGGCGGGGGCAAGGAAGGCGGCTATTTACGCATGCTGGCCATCGACATCGCCAGCGGTGCGACGCGCCAGTACGCCTATCCGCTTGACAACTGGGGCTCCGACAATAAGCCGAAATATAATGCGGTCAGCGAAATCCTGGCCGTCAATGATCACCAGTTCCTCGTCGATGAACGCGACGGCAAGGGACGCGGCGCGGCCTCATCGGCGGCGAACAAACTCATCTATCTGGCCGATATTGCGGGCGCACAGGACATCAGCGCGCTCACGGGCCGCAAGGCGCTGCGCAAGGCGGCGATCCACAAGACCCTGTTCATCGACCTCGTCGCCGTGCTGAATGCGGGCGGCGTGCCGTCCGAGGCCATCCCGGCCAAGATCGAAGGCATGAGCTTCGGTCTCGACGTGACGCTGGATGGCAAGACCTTGCACACGCTCTGGATCAGCAGCGACAACGACTTCCTCAGCGCCGCCGACAGCCTGCCCAATCCGAACACCGTCTATGTCATCGCCTTCAGCGACGCCGACCTGCCGGGCTATCAGCCTCAAAATTTGACAATATAATCACTCCTGCCCGACCTTTTCCGCCAGCCTCTGGCGCAGATCGGCGAAGGGGGAGAAAGGATTGACCGCCGGTTCCTTGCGTTGCGGACGCCCGGAATGTGAGGCCCCGTGCGGCTGATCCGGGCGCTTGCCGCCGCGATTGGAAGAGGGGGCTTGCGGTTTCGGTCTGCCTTTGCGTGCCGGGTTTTCACCCGCAGCGGGCTCGCGATGCGGACGGTGACGCGGTTCGCGCGGCTCATGATTCTTCTGCCGCCAGCCGAGCAGTTGCACCTCGCGCGTTTCGGTCAAAGGCGCAACGGGTGCAACGACCTCGGCGGGCGTTTCCGCAACGACCTCGGCCGGTGTTTCCGACGGGCTGGCCTCAGACGTATCATCAGGCGTTTCGGTGGACGTTGCATCGGGCGTTTCTGTAGCCGCAACTTCAGTCGCTTCGTCAGCAGCAGCCGTCGTTTCGGGAGCCGTCTCCGCGGCCTTGCCCTTGCGGCGGCGGCGCTTCTTCTTCGCAGGCGCTTCGGCGACCGGCGCGGCGATAACGACCTCTTCAGTCACGGCGATCGGCTCGACCTTGACCAGGCCCAGCGCCTGCATCAGCTTGTCGCGCTGTTTTTCCGACAGGCCCAGCGCCTCGAATTCGGACGCTTTCGCATAGACGGCGCCCTTCTGATAGCGCGCCGCATTCATGATGCGGTCGATCTGCGACAGGGTCTTCATCGCCACAGCACCATAATCGTCGAGCAGCAACTGGCCCTTGCGGCTGTGCTGGCGCTGGCCTTCCGCCGTCCCGAACGCTTGCAACAGGGGGCGCAGTTTCGGCGACATCATGTCGGGCAGGAACCAGGCGTAGCGATGTCCGGCCACGCCCAGCGCCTTAAGCGCCGCCTTATCTTCCGGCGACAGTTTCAGCGTCTCGTCGCGATGCAGCAGGCCGCCATTTTCGTACAGTCGGAAGGCGATGGCGCGCACATTCGGCGGCGTACCTTCCGCCTCGGCGGCCTGTTTGGTCTTCCACAGCCCCTTGAACTGGTGTTGCGCCAATTGTTTCAGATAGTCGCCGATTCGCCTGACGGCGTTGGCGCACAGGCTTGGATGATCGGGCGCGTCGATCAGGCGCACACGCGGTGAAAAATAGTCCGACGGCTCGATCTCGGCCACCGCCTCGTTGTTCCACAGAACTGTATGACCCTTGACGCGGAAGGTCTTGGACGCCGCCTGACCCAGCGCCCGCAGCCGGTCGATCAGCACGGGACGCACGGCGCGGAAGGCCGCCTGCCGCAGCGCCTTGTCGGCGATCAGACTGTCCGAGGCGCCGGGCTGGAAACGCAGGCCCTTGAGTTCGCCGACGCTGTGGCCTTCGATGATCACCTGACCGTCGGGCGTCACCTCCGGGCGCGGCGCCTCTTCGGCGTCGAGCGCTTTTAAAAGCGCCGAGGTGCGCTGGTCGATAAAGCGCTGCATCAAGGCTTCGTGCAGCTTGTCGGACAGCCGGTCCTCCAGATCGCGCGTCGCCTCGCGCCAATGCTCGGCGCGCTTCAGCCATTGGCCGCGATGGGCGATATAGGTCAGAGTGCGGACGCCCGACAGGCGCGAGGACAGGGTATCGACATCGCCCTCCATGCGGTCGAGGTCGGCGACCTGCGCGGCGAACCAGTCCTCCGGCACGGCGCCTTCCGGCGATAGCCGCGACCAGAACAGCAGGCTGACAAGTTTCAGATATTCGTCCATGCCCACTTTGCGGAAATCCGGCAACTGGCAGCAGTCCCAGAGGGTGCGCAAAGAGACCGGATTTTTGATCTTGGCCGCGACCTCCTCGTCCTGCGCCAGCGCCCGCAGCGCCTTTTCGTCGAGCGCCTCCTTGGCCAGATGCAGGCCCGGAATCTGCGACGGCTGGGTCAGGCTTTTCAGCAGGGCGTCCAGCGTCGAGAAGTCGAGCTTGTGATTACGCCATTGCGCCGCCTCCAGCGGCATGAACTCGTGGTTCTCGATGGCGTGGACCAGATCGTCGTCCAGCTCCGGGCATTCGCCCGTCACGCCAAATGTGCCGTCGCTCATGTGCCGTCCGGCGCGCCCGGCGATCTGGCCGATCTCCTGTGCGGTCAGGTGGCGGGTCGATTTGCCGTCGAACTTGCTCATGCCGGAAAAGGCGACATGCTGGATATCCATGTTCAGCCCCATGCCGATGGCGTCGGTGGCGACCAGGAAATCGACCTCGCCGCGCTGGAACAGATCGACCTGGGCGTTGCGCGTCTTAGGCGACAGGCCGCCCATGACCACAGCTGCGCCGCCGCGCTGACGGCGGATCAGTTCGGCTATGGCATAGACCTTCTCGGTCGAGAAGGCGACGATGGCGGTGCGCGGCGGCAACCGGGTCAGCTTCTTCGCACCCGAATAGGTCAGGTGCGACAGACGCTCGCGCATCATCACCTCGGCGCCGGGGAACAGGCGGTGAAACAGCGGCCTGAAGGTCGCCGCGCCCAAAAACAGCGTCTCGAAGCGTCCGCGCGCATGCAACAGCCGGTCGGTGAAGACATGGCCGCGCTCGGCGTCGCCGCAGAGCTGGATCTCATCGACGCACAGGAAATCGACATGGCGCTCCAGCGGCATGGCCTCCACGGTGCAGACGAAATAGGACGGCAGGCGCGGAATGATCTTTTCCTCGCCGGTGATCAGCGCCACCGCGTTCGCGCCCTTGAGCGTGACCACACGCTCGTAAATCTCGCGCGCCAATAGCCGCAGCGGCAGGCCGATCATGCCCGACGCGTAGCCGCACATGCGCTCGATCGCATAGTGGGTCTTGCCGGTATTGGTCGGACCCAGCACGGCCATCAGCTTGGCGTCGCTGACCGTGTGGATGATGGGGCGGGGGGATGAGGTCTGGTTCACCCGCGTGTTTTAGCGGGCGATAAGGCTTTCGCAAAACGAAAAAGCGCGAATCGTGCGTTCGTAAACGAGTCGTGACCGCCCCGCTGAACGAGACGGCAACAAACCATGTACGAATCAGTGATGTTGATTCGTTCCGTTTTCCTTCTATACCATATCTGGTAGGTCGCGACCAGATTAACCATAAGGCCGTCAAGGATCAGCGCGACGTATTCCAGTCGAAGACGAGAAGTTTCGGCCTGTCCTGCGGATGCAGGCCGTCGCTGATCAGGTAAAGCCGATAGCCATCCGCTGTCGGCGCCGCCGACACGCCCTCGAAATTATCGTAGGGCAGGGGCGGCGCAATCTTGAGCAGTGTCGTCTCAAGGACGAGTTCATCGCCGCTCAACCTCATCAGCCGCAGGATGTTGCGCGGCCCGTTGAACGGGTCATAATAGCGGTACAGCGCCAGAATGTCGTGATCGTGGCCGTCATAGTCCAGCACGGCCAGCGACACCATCTTGTACAGAAACCCCGGCGGCTCCGGCGCGCGCACTTCGCGGCAGGCGCCGTCCTTGAGCGCGCAGCGCCAGAAGCCGCCCGCTTCGACGCCGATCAGCAGGGAGTCGCCGCCTGTTTCGCGAATATAGGCCAGTCCCTCCATGCCCTCGTTCGACGGAAACGGCGGCAGGCCGCTTAAGCGCAGCGTCTCGCCGCGGCCATGCCAGTCGGCATAACGCATGACGCGCTGATAACCCTCGAACGAGACGTAATGCGCGCCGGTCTTCGGGTCGCTGGCGATGTCCTCGGAATCGCCGAGCTGCTTGTCGTAATAGGGTTTGCCGTCCTCGTCGCGCAGCGGATCGACGCTCAAATCGCTGCCGCGAAACCCGCCCTTGCCGTCCGGCTTCAAATTGAACAGGGCGATGGCGCCGTAATCGCTGATCGCCTCGGCGCGATAACCGTCGCCGTCCGGGAAAAGCTGGAGGTCCGACAGGCCGGTCAGGAACTCCGTATCGTGCGCCTCCAGTTCAAAGCCGCCGACATAGCGCACATCTGGATTGGCGGGCGCGGTCTGCGTCGCGGCGGGCAGGGGGCGGAAGGTCACGCTGGCCTTTTGCAGGTACGGGTGCAGTTCGGCCCGCGCCGGGACCGCAAACAAAAGCGCAAAAAGGACGATGAGGCGACGCATGCGGCAAGGCTTACGACCCTGCGTCGCCGTGCGCAAGTTACCGGCGCCCTTATGCGCAGGGCGTCTTTCAACAGCGCGTTTTTACACGTCGCGAAACATAATGGCGCATGGCACATGCGATGCGGCCCGATCCTGAAGCGATACGCGCCTGGTCCGCCCGTGCGGCGAAAGGGACGCGCGAGTCGCTGCGTCGGTTTGGCGGCGAGGTCGCGGCGACCTGGCGCGGCCTGTCTTTGCTGATGCGGTTGCTCCTCGGCGCGGCGGTCCTGATCGTGTTGGTGGTCTTTGTTTTCCTGGCGCAACCCAACTGGAACTGGGCGCGCGGCGGGGTTAGTTCCCTCGTCTCGGCAAAACTGCATCGTCCGGTGGCCATCGCCGGAAATCTGCGCGTGCATCTGTTCAGCTTCACCCCGTCCGCCGCTGTCGCCGACTTGCGCGTCGGCCAGCCGAGGAACTTCGTCAAGGACGCGCCGAAAGACGATCTCGCCCATATCGACGCTTTGAGCGCCAGCGTCCAGCTTTTGCCCCTGTTGGTCGGCCATGTCGTCCTGCCGCGCGTTCAGGCGGATAAGCCGGACGTGGTCCTGTTTCAGGACGGCGCCGGTCACGCCAACTGGGACTTTAGCAACGGCGCCAATAAGGGCCAGGCGGCGCGCCTGCCGCTGATCAAGAATTTCATCATCCATGACGGCCGCATCCGCATGGAAAGTCTGTCGCGCGACATGCGCTTCAGCGGAACCGTCGAGGCGCATGAAAAGGCCGACGCGGGCGGTCAGGCGTTCGGGCTGATGGGCGATGGTAGCCTGAACGGCAAGGATTTTACGGTCAAGGCGACAGGCGGCCCGTTGCTGAACGTGCATAGCGGGACGCCCTATCCGTTCGACATGACGGTGCGCGCGGGCGGCACGCAGGTTGTCGCCAAGGGACAAGTGCTGCACCCGTTCGATCTCGGCCAGTTGCAGGGTGCCGTGACGGTCAGCGGCGGCAATCTGGCCGATCTTTACTATCTGACCGGCCTGACCCTGCCGGATACGCCCGCCTACCGCCTGAGCGCGCAGGTGCGCCGCGACGACCGGACCTATCAGATCAGAAGCATTGATGGCCGCGTCGGCCACAGCGATCTGGAAGGCGCGCTCAAGGTGGTGCTGGACCGCGACGGTCGCCCAGACCTCAGCGGCGACCTGACCTCGAAACGCCTCGATTTCAAGGATCTCGGCGCCTTGTTCGGCGCGACCTCGGCCAATGCGCCGCAGGGCGCGACGGTCACGCTCAGCCCCAAACCCACAGCCGCCGCGCGCCGCCTGCTGCCGGACGTTCCGCTCGACGTCGCGCGGGTGCGCGGCATGGACGCCGACGTGCATTACCGGGCGCAAAGCGTCAACGCCTCGCCGAACCTGCCGCTGCGCGGCGTCGATCTCGGCGTCAAACTCGATCATGGCCTGATGAGGCTCGACCCCATCGCCTTCCAGTTCCCGCAGGGCCGACTGAAAGGGGCGGCGAAAATCGACGCGCGCAGCAAAGTGCAGCAAAACAGCGTCGATTTCACCGTCAGCGACATCGCCGTGCAGCAGTTCACGCCGCAATTTCAGGGCGCTGCGCCGATCGAAGGCCGCATCAGCGCCCGCCTGCGCGCCACGGGCGGCGGCGCCACCGTGCATGACGCCGCCAGCACGGCCAATGGCCGCTTCGCGCTGGTCATGTCAGGCGGAACGGTGCGGCAAAGCCTGGCCGAGTTGATGGGGGTGGACGCCACCAAGGGCCTGTTCATGCTGCTGGCCAAAGACCCGCACCAGACCGATGTGCGTTGCGCGATCGCGGATTTCGCGGTCAAGGACGGTGTTATGACCGCTCAGCGCATCGTCTTCGACACGGGGGTGGTTGTCGTCAACGGTTCGGGCCGCATCGACATGCGGGATGAGAGCCTGAAACTGGTCTTCAAGGGCAAGGCCAAGAAGTTCCGCCTCGTGCATCTGAATGCGCCGATCGTGATCGGCGGCCATCTGACCCGGCCCAGCTTCGGCGTCAATCCCGCTCCGGCTCTGGCGCAGGGCGGCGTCGGCGCAGCGCTTGGCGCGCTCAGCGGCGGTCTGGCCATCCTGCCCTTCCTCAATCTGAATGGCGCCCCGGACGCCAATTGCGCGGCCCTCGAAGCCGTCGCCCATCAGCACGGCGCGCCGAAAAAGTAGGCGCAAGCGCGACTCAAGGTTACAGTCGCCGCACGGGCGCATGATGCGCCCGCCCGACTGAGGAAGCCTGTCCATGATCGCTGATCTTCTTATCGGCCTCGTCGCCGCTATCCATATTTACATTCTCGTTCTGGAGATGGCGCTATGGGACAAGCCGATGGGTCGGCGCGCCTTCGGCCTGAGCGAGGCGTTTGCGCGTTCAACCAGGGTTCTGGCCGCCAATCAGGGACTCTATAACGGCTTTCTGGCGGCGGGCCTGATCTATGGGCTTGTCGCCGGATCGCTGAGTTTCAAGGTCTTCTTCCTTGTCTGCGTACTGATCGCAGGCCTGTTCGGCGCCCTGACCGCCAGCCGCCGCATCCTGTTCGTGCAAGCCCTCCCGGCGGCTCTGGCATTGGTGGCGGTGTTTGTGAAGGTGTGAGGTGGGTTGGCTGCGTTTTGCTTCGCCGAACCTGTGCGCTGGGGTGCTCCGTTTGCAACCCTTGGTATGATTTAAGCGGGGAAATCATATCGCAAGGCTGTTGAGGTGCATTTTGAGTTTGATAAATCATCGCGGGATTGAGAAAATCTGTACCCGTACAGGTACTTGGTACCCTTTACCCAATTTTCAGAACCGGACGACACTCATGGGATTCGTTCGTTTGAATGAACGTGCGAACTGTCATTCGTGGCTGGCAAGAGCGCTAATGTCAGGCTGCTTACCTAAAATAGGAGAGGTCTTTTCCAGAAATTTGGACTGATGGAAATGCACCAGAACAAATCTGTGAGATCATTCCGCTTTGGACGTAAGGTAACAGTAGCGAAACATCGTCCTTGCTTGGCTGTCCTGCTAAATCCAACTGCTCGCCGTTTCGATATGCTAACCGATATGTTTCGGTCGCGTTGCGGCCAGTACAATTGACTGAAAATAGCTCTATCTCTTGAAAAGTAGTTTTGTCGTCAGCTCGGACGTTCACCAAAACGGCAGCGCGAGTAGTGCCCTGCTTCGGAATGGACAAAGAGCTCATTAGAAAATAGTCAACTTGACTATTGTCCAATACACCATAGCCGATTGGATAAAAATCTTGCGTAGACTCTGCCAACTGTTGAACGGTGGGTGTTTGGTTACCTTGCGCGACGTTTACACTTTGTAGTGTCATTACCAGCGCTACAACTCCCATCATTGTGGCCTCCTCAGATGCATAGAAAGTGTATTCGCAACTATTAAATCAGCGTGGAGTAAAATAAGCGGTATTAGCCACCGATACCACTAATATTTTAGGGACGAGTTTTGTAGGAACCTTTATGATAATAGCAGCCTAAATTAAAAAATAATCAAAAAATCAAATTATTATGGCAAATGTCGAACAGAGAGGGGTTGTCTGCGCTGCGCTCCCCCGAAACCTGCGCGCTGCCGCGCTCCGGTTTTCGAACCCGCATTAGGCTGGCTGCCGAGCGGTTCTGAACCCCGTTTCCGCCATTAAAAAAGCCCGCCGATTGGCGGGCTTTTTTAATGGCGGACAGAGAGGGATTCGAACCCTCGGTAGAGTTTCCCCTACACACGCGTTCCAGGCGTGCACCTTCAACCACTCGGTCACCTGTCCATCGCAGAAGGCGGCCTTTATAGCGGGGCCGCGCCAAGACGCAAGCGTTGAAATGGGTCTTTTACCGGCTTTTTTTGTAACCATATATCCGGCCCAGGCGTATAGTTGCTCCCAACCCATTTTTCGCGAGGTAAGTCCCATGTTCGGCCTCAAGACCCGCATGATCGCTCAAGCCGACGCCCTGCCGGGGCGCATCGAAGCGATCCCGACCGATGAAACCCACATCGTGCTGCACACGCCGCTGAAAGGCCCGTATCCGGCGGGTCTGGAGACGGCGGTGTTCGGCATGGGCTGCTTCTGGGGCGTGGAGCGTCTGTTCTGGCGCCTGCCGGGCGTCTATGTCACGGCGGCGGGCTATATTGGCGGCTACACCCCCAATCCGACCTATAAGGAGGTCTGCACCGGCCAGACCGGCCACACCGAAGGCGTGCTGGTCGTTTACGACCCGAAGAAGGTCAGCTTCAAAGACCTGCTCAAGGTGTTCTGGGAAAACCACGATCCGACCCAAGGCCATCGTCAGGGCAATGATGTCGGCACGCAGTACCGTTCCGCCGTCTTCCCCTCGACCGAGGCGCAGTATGAAGCCGCCCTGCAAAGCGCCGAAACCTTCCAGTCGGCCCTGAACGCAAAAGGCATGGGCCAGATCACCACCGAAATCTTCGCCCCGAACAGCCAGCCCTTCTATTTCGCCGAAGGCTATCATCAGGGCTATCTGGAGAAGAATCCCGATGGCTATTGCGGCCTGAAAGGCTCCGGTGTGGTCTGCGCTATTTAAAGCGTTTCTCCAAAAAAGGGCTTCATTTGTGTACAGGGGCGACAAGGCAAAGACTTGGAGCGCCGATCGGATGTCATCCTGTCATCGCTCCAAGACTGCGCAACACCGCCGGAACCTGTTCGCTCAAATCTTCGGCGATCAGGCCGGGGCCGAACAGGCGCGCGGCTTCGGCGTGGATGAAGGCGGCGGCGCAGGCGGCTTCGAACGGCGCCATGCCCTGCGCCATCAGCCCGCCCGCCAGTCCGGCCAGCACGTCGCCTGAGCCTGCGGTCGCCAGAGTCGGCGGCGCGTCGCGATTGACGACGATGCGGCCGTCGGGAGCGGCGATGACCGTATCGGCGCCCTTGAGCAGCACGACCGCGCCGGAGGCTCTGGCAGCGCGAAGGGCGTCTGTTTCGCGCGCCGTCGCCTGACTGAATAGACGCGCGAACTCGCCCTCGTGCGGCGTCAATAGGACGGGGCCGCGAATGGCGTCAAACAGGCTTTGCGGCGCGTCCTGAAACACCGTCATCGCGTCGGCGTCGAGGACGCAGGGCCGTTCGGTCGCCAGCGCCGCCAGAACCATCGCCTGCGTGCGGTCGGTAACGCCCGCCGCCGGTCCCAGAACAAGCGCCGTGATCCGCCGGTCCGCAATCAGATCGGCGAAGGCGTCGGCGTCTTTCACAACCTTCGTCATCACCGCCTGCAAGGCGGTCGCATAGACGATCAGGCTGCCCGGATCGCAGGCGATGGAGACGAGGCCCGCGCCGATGCGCAAGGCCGCGCGCGCCGTCATGCGCGCCGCGCCGGTCTGCGCCGCCGGTCCGCCCAGCACGACGCAGTGGCCGCGATCGTACTTGCTACCCTCGCGGCGCAAGGCGGGCAGATCCCAGAGCGCGGGCGAATTGTCCATATCCAGCGGTTTCCTGTTCGGTTTGCAATTTATTATGACAAGGCGCGCGCCGTGAAGGCAAGCGGGCGGAGTTGCTTTACGGTCGTGGCAAGGCGACGCTGTTCGACGGAGCCTGCCAGCGCGGGCTTAGGCCATGCGACAGCCGAACCCAGTCCTCGATAATCGCCGCCTGCTGTTCGTAGCCATAGGCTGGGAATGAGCGGCCATCCAGCCGGTAGGCGTAAACGCCCCTTTCGCGCCACAGGTAACGTAGCAAGGTCATGCCATCGGCATATTGCCAGACATGCGTCAGTTCATGCGCCAGCAGGGCCAGAAGCGCCGGATCGCGACTCATATCGTCCGGGGCGCCGGGCCAGAAGATTCGCTGTCCTCGAACCACGATCTGCGGTCCGCGACCGATCAGCCTGGCCAGCCTCGACGCCCAATGCTCGGCGTCAACCAACCGCGCCGCCCGCGCAGGCAGGGCGTCCGGCAGGGCGACGATTTCAGCCAGGGTTAAGCTGCGCGTCTGAGGTTTCGACATCACGTCTGATCATTATGCCCGCTTTCGTTCTTCGTCCACAGGGCCGCCGCAATCGCGCCCCATTGTATTCATGACCGGTTCATATCGGGTGCAGCATGATACCTTCGCATTGCTAATTTATACGCGCATACCCATCTGATGCTGGTCAGCGCGTAAGGCGCCTGAAAAGGAGACGCTCATGTCCTCGAAACTCATTCTCGCCGCAGCGGCTGCGGCCCTTTCGCTTGGCGCGCCTCCGGCCGCCCACGCGCAATATTCGACCCAGGCCTATGACGGCTATTGCTACGCCCGCAAGTCGGACGCGCAGAAGAACGGCGCCATTATCGGCGCCATTGTCGGCGGTCTGGCCGGGTCGCAAATCTCCAAGAACGAACGCGGTCTTGGCGCGGTCGGCGGCGCGGTTGCAGGGGGCGTGGTTGGCTCTCAGATCGGCAAGTCCTCGGTCAAATGCTATAACGGCGCCTATTACGCCTATAATGGCCGCTACTATACGCCCCCGGCGGCGCCGGACGGCTATGACGTGCTGTATTTCAAGCAGCGCCCGACCACTGGCGACTATTATGACCGCGTCTACACCTCGCCGCCCTCCGGTTATTCGGACAGCAACAGCGGCGGCTATTACGACAATAACCAGAACCGTTATGACAACGGCGGCCAGTATAACGACAATCGCTATAATGATAACCGTTATGGCGATAACGGGTATAACAACGACAACCGCTATAATAATGGCTACGGGCAACGGACTGAAGGCTTCCGCGACGATCAGGGCCGCTGGTATGTCGGCCAGCCGCGCGCCTATGGCTGGCAGGATGATCGCGGCCAATGGCACACCGGCGACGTGACCTATGGCTACCGCGACTCGCGCGGCGCCTGGCATGTCGATGACAACCAGAACAACCGCTAGACGATAGGAGGGGGAGCTTCGGCTCCCCCTTTTCATATCCGGCGTTTCATGCGACCTCTTGGCTATAAAGACAGGGAGAGGACGCCATGAAGACCGTGTTGACCGCAGCCGTATTGGGCCTGTCAGTGATAACGCTACCATGCGCTGCGCAGATCACGGCGCATGACGACCATCAGCAGATGATGCAGCAACTGGGGATCAAGACCCTGCGTCCCGGCCCCAGTGGCGATCCGTCCGCGCCGGACGCCGCCAATAACGATGAGGCGAAGGCCAATCCCTACCCCGACTGGCCGGACGCCCTGACCTTTCCCGACGGCTCGAAGGTCACAACGCCGCAGCAATGGTGGACGCAGCGCCGTCCGCAGATTGTCGCAGCGTTCGAGCGCGAGGTCTATGGCCGCATCCTCGACACCGTCCCCATGGTGAGCTGGCGCGAAACCGGTTCGGAAAACGAGTTCTGGCTGACGGGCGGCGGCTTTCAGGCCGTCACCGCGACGAAGCTGGTCGGTCATGTCGATAACCGCGCCGATCCGGCCATCAGCGTCGATATGCAGGCCATGCTGATCCTTCCTGCCGGCGCCAAAAACGTCCCCCTGCTGATCATGTTCGGCGCCGCCAACTTTCCGGCGCCAAGCGGTCCGTCCGGCGCCGATCTTGACCGCGTCAACGACGCGCTCAAGGCCGAGCTGGTCGCGCGCGATCCGTCGCTGGCGCAGATTTTTGCGCAGCATCCGGGCTATCGCATCGCCCCGGCAAGCGCTTTTCCGCCGCCGCCGCCGGAACAGCGCGTGCAGGATCTGATCCATGACGGCTGGGGCGTTCTGTTGCTCGACACCGCCTCGATCCAAGCCGATAGCGGCGACGGTCTGCGACAGGGTATCATAGGTTTGACCAACCGGGGACAACCGCGTTCGCCGGATCAGTGGGGCGCGCTGCGGGCTTGGGCCTGGGGCGCGTCGCGGGCGCTCGACTATCTCGAAACCCGCCCGGAGGTCGATGCCAGGCATGTCGGCGTCGAAGGCGTGTCGCGCTGGGGCAAGGCGGCCCTGGTGACGATGGCCTTTGATCCGCGCTTCTACATGGTTCTGGTCGGCTCATCGGGCGAGGGCGGGGCGGCGCCGTTCCGACGGCATTTCGGCGAGGCGGTGGAAAGCCTGGCTGGCGAAGGCGAATATCACTGGATGGCGGGCAATTTCCTCAAATATGCCGGGCCGGAGACCCCGAACGACCTGCCGGTGGAGTCGCCGGAGCTGATTGCCCTGTGCGCGCCGCGCCTGACCTTTATCTCCTATGGCAATCCCGCTGCCGGGGACGCCTTGTGGCTGGACCAGCAGGGCAGCTATATGGCCACGGTGCAGGCGGGGGCGGTGTGGAAGCTTCTGGGCGCCAAAGACCTCGGCGTCGGCAATGACGGCAAGACCGCCATCCTGCCGCCGATCGGGACCGATCTGCTGGACGGCCAACTGGCTTGGCGTCAGCACGAAGGCGGCCACACCGACACGCCCAATATGCCGTATTTCATCAAGTGGGCGGATAAAAACATGGGCCGGGAGAGCCAACTGCCCTAACCGAACACCTCGCCGAGCCGCGACAACTGGATCGACCAGAGGGTGAAGACCTCGCGCAGGCCGTCCTCATTGGCGACGCCGGACAGGAGGTCCAGTTCGACCGCCAGCAGGCCGTGCGGCGACTGGTAGGCTTTGACGAAGCGGTTGTTGCGGTTCCAGACATTGACCTGGTGTTCGTTGACGCTGAGGTCGAAGCCGACGAACAACTGGCCGGAGCGGACATGGCCGTTGTGGATGTCGAGGAACAGGATGCAGCGGTAGTCTCCGGTGTAGAAGTTGTAGGCGCTGGGCGCATTGGCGTGCGGCTCGAAGCGTCCGAAGCCGCAGCGGCTGGCCAGGCTGAGAAAGGCGGCCTCCTTGATCTTCATCGTCAGGCGCTTTCACGCTTGGCGGCGATGGGACGCTGAACGCGCAGCGTGTTGCCGAAGTCGAGCTTGACCCGCGCCTTGACGTCCAGAATGGCGTCGGCGCGCGCCAAGGCGTTCAGGTCGTCGGCCTTTATGTCTTCGCACAGATTGCGGCACATGCCGGCGGCGCGCGTCGCCAGACGCTGATCGCGGTTTCGGAACAGATCCATCGACAAAGCCCCCTTTGTTACGACAAGGAGGGCATGGTTAACCGGCGCCGTCAATCATGCTTCCATGACGATAGGGCCGTTTGCGGGCCTGTGGATTGTTTTCGCGCTCGGCTGTGGCGAGGCGACATCAGGTCGGGCGCCAAAAGCTTTCGCTTGAAACGGTTTCAAACCTGCGCAACAGTCGCGGCTTCCGTTACGATCTTACGAGAGACCGCATGTTTATCGCCGCCCTCGCCGCCGCCGCCCTGATGCAGGCCGCGCCCGCCACTTCGGTTCACAGCTATGGCGCCCTGTCGCTCAGTCCGGCGGGCGATAAGATCGCCACGGTCGAGAGCGTGAGCGGCGGCGATAAAAAGCCGCACGGCGTCGTCACCCTGCGCAATCTCAAGGGCGCGGTCAGCGCGACCGTCGATCCGTGCCAGACCTGCCGCTATACCGACACGGCCTGGTCGCCGGACGGCAAGACGCTGGCTGTCGTCGCCTCGGACGCCAAGGCCGGGACGGTGACGCTTTACGCCATCACCGGCGGCAAGGCGACGGCCCTGACCACGATCAAGGGCCTGATGGCGCACCCCAGCTTCTCGCCGGACGGGCAGAGCCTCGCCGTGCTGGCCGTGGTCAATCCGCACAAGCAGGTCGGCGCCACCCAGGCCGGGGCGCGTCAGGTCGGCGAGATCGACGTCGCCCAGGTCATTGACGAGCAGCGCATCGGCGTGGTCCCGGTCAGCGGCGGCGACCTCAAACTGGTGACCCCGGACGATTCCTGGGTCTATGAGTACGACTGGACGCCGGACTCCAAAGGCTTTGTCGCTACCTCGTCCAAGGGCGACGGCGACGCCAACTGGTGGGTCGCCAAGCTGGTCAGCCTTGGCCTTGACGGCTCCGAGCGCGTGATCGCCGCGCCGGACATGCAGATGAACTATCCGCGCATCAGCGCCGACGGCAAGACGGTCTATGTCATCGGCGGCCTGATGAGCGATTTCGGCTCGGTCGGCGGCGATGTCTATTCCGTACCGTTCGACGGCGGCGCGCCGGTGGATGTGACGCCGGGCGCCAAGGTCACCTTCACCAGCCTGACCCTGACCAAGTCCGGTCCGGTGGCCACCCTGATCACCGGCGGTGAGACCGGCGTGGCGCGGCTCGATCCGGCGAAGAAGACCTATACTGTCATCTCGCACGCCGAGGTCAGCGCGCGCGGCATGGACTTTGACGCGGCGGGCAAGACCTCGGCCGCGGTGGTGTCGTCCTTCTCCGTCGCCTCGCATATCGAGGCCGGGGCGCTGGGAGCCATGACGGTCCTGACCCACGACAATGACGCCATGAAGCCCGCCTATACCGCCAAGAGCATCACCTGGAGCAATGAAGGCTTTTCGGTGCAGGGCTGGCTAATGGCCCCGGCGAATATCGAGCCGGGTAAAAAGTACCCGATGGTCACCATCGTGCATGGCGGGCCGTCGGCGGCCTATACGCCCGGTTTCGCCACCGAAGGCACGGTGGCCGACCTGCTGAAGGCCGGATATTATGTCTTCGAGCCGAACCCGCGCGGCTCCTACGGTCAGGGCGAGGCGTTTGTCCTTTCCAACAAGCGCGACTTTGGCGGCGGCGACCTGCGCGACATTCTGGCCGGGATCGACGCCATCGAAAAGCAGGCCCCCGTGGACGATAACCGCCTCGGCATTATGGGCCATTCCTATGGCGGGCTGATGACCATGTGGACCGTGACCCAGAGCCATCGCTTCAAGGCGGCGGTCGCGGGCGCGGGCATCGCCAACTGGTCGAGCTATTACGGCGAGAACGGCATCAATACCTGGATGATCCCGTTCTTTGGCGCGTCCTTCTATGACGACCCGGCGATCTACGACAAGCTGTCGCCGATCCGCTATATCAAGAACGCCCAGACCCCGACCTTTATCTATGTCGGCGAGCTGGACGTGGAGTGCCCGGCGGCGCAGTCGCTGGAATTCTTCCGGGGTTTAAAGGCGATGAACGTGCCGACCTCGCTGGTCATCTATGCGGATCAGGGCCACGGCATCTATGACGCCAATGACCGCAAGGACATAGCCGACCGCGAACTGGCCTGGTTCGACACGTATCTTAAGTAGGCGTCTTGAGCGCCTTCTGCGTCGCCTTGACGGCTTCGTCCTCGGTTAAAGGGCGGTCGTCTTCGGGGCGCACGGTCTTTTCGTCGGTCCCTTCCGGGGGGAAGGGATCGGCGTCTTCGTCCTTGCGTTCCGCATTGACGGCTGTGTCGGCAGGGTTCGGCATGGCGCGCAGTTTCGCATATCCGGCATAAGGGCCGGATGCGGGTCGGGGCGCGGCATGTAAGAAAGTCAGAAAGACAGGAAGATACCCCACCACCAAACCGCCTTTGGCGGTTCGGTCCCCTCGCGGGCGAAAGCTATACTTTCGCCTCGCTCGACCCCAGTGAACTGGGGAGGCATAAGATAAGAAGGTGGTGGGGTTTCTTACTTTCTCACGGCGGCAATTGGCCGTTTTCGAGTTGGGTCATCAGGCTGCGCCAGGTCAGGCCCTCGGTCTCGAACAGTTTTCCGCCAGTCTTGGCTTCGACCTCGCGCATGATCTCATCGAGCGGCAGCAGCTCGTCCAGCCCTTCATATTCGTCGTCCTCGTCGATCTCATCCGTTTCGGGTTCATCGACGGGGAGAAGCGCACCTTCCTTATGCCTCCCTGAATGCGTCGCATTCGGGGAGGGGGACCGAACCGCCGCAGGCGGTTTGGTGGTGGGGGTTCTTACTTCAACAGCCACACCCGGTCGCGAGACGCCGACTCTGTCCGCCGCGCCCGGCGCATAGTCGGGCGCATATTTGATCCCGCCGCCCAGCGTCCGCCGTCCGGCGTCCTGAAACAGAAGGGTGAACATGCGATCCGCCGAGATATAGGCCTTGGCGGCGCGGTCGGCTTCGAGATGCGTCTCCGGCGCGTCGAGGCCTTCAAGCGTGTCCAGCAACTTGTCGGCCAGCGCGCGCAACCGCGCCCGCCGCGCTTCCAGCGGCGTCAGTTCCTCCCGGCCTGTCTCGATAGACTCCATCGGGACAGGATAAGCCCGCGGCGAGGGGAGGGGATAAGTTGCATTGATCTTATTATGCAGCTAGCAATGGAAGCCGCATTGATAGGGGTGGGATTCTTGCTTAGAAATGCTGAGGCTGTCGAACTTATTCGCCCCACGTCGGTGGGGAGGACTGGGCCACTTATTATCGCATGTGAACTCGACAATGGTGATGTGGTTGAGCTTGTCGCCAAATTTTCCGGTAGATGCGAGGAGGGGGCAATACATCTGGCAAGGGAGGTAATCGGCGCTTCTCTAGCGGGTTATTTGGGTTTGCCAGTACCGGAGCCATTTTTTGTAAATATTTCAGACGATTGGGTGTCCACGATTCCGGACCCTACGATTCGACAAAATGTTCTTATAAGTTCTCGAACTGCTTTCGGCTCCAGACTTATCACAGGCCAATATTCAATTTGGAGCGCTGGGAACATAGTCACTGCCGCAATGTTGCCTATGGCATCTGCAATCTTCGCTTTTGATGCGATAGTGCAAAACCCGGACAGACGAATTGGAAATCCTAACTGTCTTGTCCGCGGTGACCAACTGCGCATTTTTGATCACGAATTAGCCTTTTCTCATCGACTGCTAATTGGATGGCAACCTCCCTGGGCGTTAGGCTCACTTCAGTCTTTCCAAAATAATGGGCAGCATATTTTTTATCATGGTCTAAAAGGTAAAAATGTTGACTTGCAGGCTATAAAGGCTGCATGGAGCGCACTCTCTGATGAAACTATTGCAGGATTAGCAGACGGGCTTACCGGAATTTGGGACAACGTAAACGCCAGCGTCTCCGACGCATTAACCCTCATAGCTGGTGCGCGTGATAATATCGACGGATGCATAACCGAAATTGGACGGGTACTTGCATGAAAAAGATCGCATATAGTTTTACGGTGCTCCGTTACGTGCATGATATTGTAACAGGAGAGTTCGTAAACATCGGTATAGTTCTCTACGTTCCTTCGACACGCGAAGTGATGTTCCGTGTTCGTCGTACTATTGGCCGTCTTAAAGGGGTTTTCCCAGACATAGATAGGGCGGCCTTTCTGACCTCTGTGAATGCTGTTCATAGAGCGCTCTCCATTGTCGCAAAAAGAGAAACAGCTTCAGCTATGTTTAGCGAGGCGATCGATGCTGGTGGATTTGCGAGAGCGGTGGTTCCACCAGATGATAGTTCTCTTCAGTGGTCAACAGTTGCAACAGGAGTTGCAGAGCAACCGGCGAAGTCTTTAAATCGGCTCTATGAGCGATACGTCTCTAAATACGACCATCATTCGCGTCATAGACGCACCGACGATGACGTATGGCGGCCAGTTAAGCAACGACTCGAAGAAATGCATCTTGCAGACCGCTTCCAAGAAAAGGCCATTATAGGTTCTGTGGATGAAATCAGTTTCAAACATGCGTGGAAGAATGGCCTTTGGCATGTTTATGAACCTTTATCTTTTGATTTGGTCGATGCTGACGGAATTAAGGGTAAGGCTCGTGAATGGCTTGGGCATTTATCGGCCGTCTTGGCAGATAGTGAAGCAGAAGTCTTTAAGGCACACTTTGTCGTGGGGCGACCCTCAAATCCTGCTCTAGAAACCGCCTATAAAAATGCAATCGCTATCTTAAAAGCAGCTCCGAACAGGCCAGAAGTATTTGAGGAAACGGACGTTGATCAGTTGGTTGCAAATATAGAGGACGAAGTAAAAAGTCATGAAGCGGGCCGTTTGAATTAACCATCATAATAACTTTCCCTCTCGCACCCGCGAAAATAGTTGCGCGGGTGCTATGGCTTTATGCGCAAGTTTCGGTTATAAGCCGCGCCAATTCACCTGACATTCGCGTTCAGGTTTCCGCCTGAAAGCCCCTCGGTCGCAAGCTGGCAGGGTTAGGCCTCTCCGAACGGGAGGCTTTTTTTGGGTTTGGGGTTTCGCCAACACCTTTCCCGCTGACGCAGGGGAGGAGGGTAGGGAAGAACCCCCACCACCAAACCGCCTGCGGCGGTTCGGTGTCCCTTTCCGGTGAACCGGGGAGGTATGAAAAAGAAAGATACCCCACCACCACGCCCTTCGGGCGCGGTCCCCCTCCCCGAAATCAGAGATTTCAGGGAGGTATAGGTAGGTAAGATACCCCACCACCATCGCTTTGCGATGGTCCCCCTCCCCAAACGCTGCGCGTTCAGGGAGGTATGAGAAAGAAGACGCCCCTCCCACCGCTTCGCGGTCCCCCCTCCCCGCTGCGCAGGGAGGGATGAGGGGGAACCGGAACCCTTTATCCTCATCCCGGACGCGGGGCGGGGGACAACGCAAAAGAGTCATTTCGTCATGAATATGCGTAACATCGCCATTATCGCCCACGTTGACCACGGCAAGACCACGCTGGTCGATGCGCTGCTGGCGCAGTCGGGCGTCTTCCGCGCCAACGAAGCCACGGTCGAGCGCGCCATGGACTCCAACGATCAGGAGCGCGAGCGCGGCATCACCATTCTGGCCAAATGCACCTCGGTGCTGTGGCACGGCAAGGCGGGCGAGACGCGCATCAACATCATCGACACGCCGGGCCACGCCGACTTCGGCGGCGAGGTCGAGCGCATCCTCGGCATGGTGGATGGCTGCGTGATCCTGATCGACGCCGAGGAAGGCGTCATGCCGCAGACCAAGTTCGTGCTGGGCAAGGCGCTGAAGCTGGGCCTGCGCCCGATCCTGTGCATCAACAAGGTGGACCGCCCGCACGCCGATCCCGACCGCGTTCACCTTGAAGCCTTCGACCTGTTCGCGGTCATGGGCGCTTCGGAAGAGCAGCTCGACTTCCCGCACATCTATGCGTCGGGCAAGAACGGCTGGGCGACCATGGACATGAATACGCCGTCCGAAAACCTGGCGCCCCTGTTCGATCTGATCGTCGATCACGTCCCGGCTCCGAAGGCGCAGGCCAAGACCGACGAACCGTTCCAGATGCTGAGCGTGCTGATCGAATCCGACCCGTTCCTGGGCCGCCTGCTGACCGGCCGTATCGCTTCGGGCAAGGCCGTGCCGGGCCTGGCCATCAAGGCGCTGGACCGCAACGGCAACGAAATCGAGCGCGGGCGCATCACGAAAGTCCTCGCCTTCCGCGGCCTGAAGCGCCAGCCGGTCGATGAGGGCGCCGAAGCCGGCGACATCGTCGCCATTGCGGGCCTTTCCAAGGCGACCGTGGCCGATACGCTGTGTGCGATGGAGCTAAGCGAGGCCCTGCCCGCGCAGCCGATCGACCCGCCGACCATCTCCATGACGGTATCCGTGAACGACTCGCCGCTGGCCGGTCGCGAAGGCGACAAGGTGCAAAGCCGCGTCATCGCCGCGCGCCTCCAGAAAGAAGCCGAGTCAAACGTCGCGATCCGCGTCACTGAAACCTCGGAAAAGGACGCCTATGAGGTCGCCGGTCGCGGCGAACTGCAACTGGGTGTGCTGATCGAAAACATGCGCCGCGAAGGCTTCGAACTGGCGATCTCGCGTCCGCGCGTCGTCTTCCAGAAGGACGAAGAGACTGGCGAGCGCATGGAGCCGATCGAAGACGTGGTGATCGACGTCGATGACGAATATTCCGGCGTGGTGATCGAAAAGCTGTCGGCGCGCAAGGCCGAGCTGAAGGATATGGGCCCGTCGGGCGCGGGCAAGACGCGCATCACGCTGAAATGCCCGTCGCGTTCGTTGATCGGCTATCAGGGCGAGTTCCTGACCGATACGCGCGGCTCCGGCGTGCTGAACCGCGTCTTCTCGCACTATGAGGGCTATAAGGGCCTGATCGAGCAGCAGCGCAAGGGCGTCCTGGTGTCGAACTCGGACGGCGAAACGGCGGCCTATGCGCTGTGGAACCTCGAAGAGCGCGGCACCATGTTCGTCGGCGCGGGCGAAAAGACCTATATGGGCATGATCATCGGCGAAAATTCGCGCTCGGACGATCTGGACGTCAATCCGATGAAGGCCAAGCAGCTCACCAACGTGCGCGCTTCGGGCAAGGACGAGGCCGTGCGTCTGACCCCGCCGCGCCGCCTGACGCTGGAACAGGCCATCGCCTACATCCAGGACGACGAGCTGGTCGAGGTGACGCCGAAGAATATCCGCCTGCGCAAGAAGGAGCTGAACCCCAGCTTCCGCAAGAAGCGCGTGAAGGAAGACGCGTAGGGAAAGTCATGGGGGAAACGATCTTTCCCCCATGTGCCCCTTTGGGATTTGAGAAACGGCCTCGGTGGTGAAAACTGCCGGGGCTGTTTTTCTCTTGTCGGAGAGCATTACGGATGTCAGCCTCAGCCTATGAAACTTTATGGTATTTTCCCGACGATCCAGGTTTATAAGCCTGCGGACGCACGTGCACAGAGGTGTATAGAGATCGTTGCTGATATGGTCTTTACCAGCCTAAGATGGAACGGCGACCATTTCCATTTTGCCTTGGATTGGCATGATCCCGAAAGCGATCCGGACATGTACGGCTTCCATGAAGATCGTGCTCTCCCGCACATGGTCGATTTACGGGATGCTGAAGCACTTCGGAAAAGAATTGCCCAAATGGCCGATCCGAATATCCCCGGTCCCGGCAGCGTGATCAGATCCATTGCAACCTGTCGCGCTGTGCTTTTCGGTTATGATGGCCAAGCATTTCTTTGCCTGAGACATGAAGATCCAGCGCCCATTTCTTCTGACCCGGTGTTGGTTGTTGTTGAAGAGCGACCGGACATTCTTAATGAGACAGACTATCTTGATGGCTTTTTTCTGCCCGGAGAACAGGCTAAAAGCTCAAGCGGCGTTTAGGGAAGGTATTCTATTTATTTACCAACTCCGCGCGTTCCGCCGCTGTCATCAGGCGCCACTGGCCTTCGGGGAGGTTGGCGAGGGGGAGGGGGCCGATGCGGATGCGCATCAGGTCGATAACGCGCAGTTCGCACATGTCGCACATGCGGCGGATCTGGCGGTTGCGGCCTTCCTTGAGGATGAAGGTCAGGGACTGCGGGCCGGTCTGGGTGACGATGGCGGGTTTGAGCTTGCGCCCGTCGAGTTCAAGGCCGTGGCGCAGCCATTTCAGCTTTTGCTCGAAGATCGGACCACGCACCTGGACATGGTATTCCTTCTCAAGCTCGCTGTCCGGGCCGATAATGGCTTTCGCCAGCACGCCGTCTTCGGACAGGATCAGCAGGCCGTGCGAATCCTTGTCGAGGCGGCCCACGGGGGCGAGTTTCGAGTCGCGGTCGGGATAGACATCCGCCGGGCCGAAGACATTGGCGCGGCGGATCATGCGCACGGCGGGAGTCTCGCCCGGTTCCGGCTGGCCCGACACGATGCCGACCGGCTTGTTATAGATGACGGTCATTTTCGCGCCGACCGCCTGCGCATCGGTGAAACCGACGGTTTGTCCGCGCGTCAGCTTGCGGCCCGCATCGGTGACGGTTTCGCCATCGACCTGCACGCGGCCATCGAGGATCAGTGCGTCGGCCTCGCGGCGCGAACAGACGCCGCTTTGCGCCAGCCATTTGTTGAGCCGGATCGGCTCGTCGCCGTCATAGGTGAGGGTCTGCATGGCCGCTCTGTACGAAAAAAGCGCGCCTTGCGCCACTGGAAAGCTGCGTCGGATCGGGTTACCTCTTGGCTATGGACAGGTTCGATTTCTATCAGGACTGGTTGATGGACGCGGCATCGCGTACGCCCGTGATGGACGGGCTGGATGATTGTGATGTGATCGCGCTCGACGCGGCGGGGATGGCGGCGCTGGGGCGCGATGATTTGCCCGGCGATGCGGTGGTGCAGCGGGACGGGCGGCTGGCGCTTGGCGGCTATGATGAGGATCGCGCCATCTATGCGACGGCAGCATTTGCGGCAGGCGATGAGCCGCGCACGATCCATCTGGGGCTCGATATCTTCGCCGCCGAGGGCGCGCCGGTCTATGCACCGCTGGATGGGGTTGTGCATTCGTTTCAGGACAATGCGGCGCCGCAGGATTACGGTCCGACGATCATCCTCGAACATGCGGCGACAAGCCAACTGACTTTTTATACCCTGTATGGCCATTTGAGCCGCGACAGCCTTGAAGGGCTGGAGGTCGGGCAGGCGTTCAGCGCGGGCCAGACACTGGGCTGGCTGGGCGGGCCGGAGGTCAATGGCGACTGGCCGCCGCATCTGCATATCCAGCTTATCCTCGACCTGATGGACAGGGCTGGCGATTTTCCGGGCGTATTCAAAAAAAGCGAGCGCGAAACATGGAAGCGAAACTGTCCCGATCCGCGCCCCTTTCTGGGGCTTTCCGACTTTTCATAGGGCTGGCGGCGGCGCTGATCCTGCCCGCCTGCGCGAAGGCGCAAGACGTGGCGGCGGGCAAGGCGGCGTTCGAGGCCAGTTGTTCGCTATGCCATGACGCCAGCCCGCAGAAACAGATGTTTCAGGGGCCGCCCCTGTTCGGCGTGGTCGGGCGCAAGATCGGCGGCGTGGCGGGCTTTTCCTATTCGTCAGCGCTGAAAAACGCGGGCGCCAAGGGGCAGGTCTGGACGAAGGCGTCGCTCGATCGGTTCCTGGCCGATCCGCAAAAGGCGATGCCGGGGACGGCTATGCCGGTTAATGTCTCTGATGCGAAGACGCGGGGCAATATCGTCGCCTATCTGGCCAGTCTGGGCGGCGGCGCGGCCAAGCCGAAGCCGGTGGCGAAGACAAAGAGCGCCGCTTCGGACCTGAGCGCGCGGCTGGACTGGCATAAGGACGCGCCGGGCGTGGTCCATACGGTCACCGCGGCGGACCTGCCCGCCCCTTACGCCACGCAGTCGGCGGGCAATTCGGCGCGTTACGTCAAGCCTGCGGCAGGTAAGTTGCCCACGGTTCCGGCAGGTTTTGCGGTGTCGGTCTTCGCGGACGGACTGGACGGGCCGCGTCTGCTGCGCGCCGGGCCGAATGGCGACCTTTACGGCGTGCTGTCGGGTGAGGGCAGGGTGATCGTCTGGCGCAATCAGAACGGTCGTCTGGCGGCGACGCCGCAAACCTTCGCCACCGGCCCCAATCAGCCGTTCGGGATCGCCTTCTATCCGCAGGACAAGCCGCAATTCGTTTATATCGCCAATGTCGATTCGGTGGTGCGCGTCCCCATTGGCGGCGGCGAGGCGCAGACCGTGGTGGCGAATCTGAGCCGGGGCGGCGGACACACGACGCGCGACATCGCCTTTTCCGAGGACGGGCGTTACATGTATGTCTCGGTCGGTTCGGGCAGCAATGTTGCGGAAAATATGGGCGATGCGCCCACGGATTGGGCCGCGTCGCATATGTTGGGCGAGGCGTGGGGCAGCGAGGCGGGACGGGCGATGGTGTTGCGCTTTACGCCGGACGGCGGCGACCGGCATGTGGTCGCCACCGGCATCCGCAACTGCGTCAGTCTGGTCAGGCGGCCGGGGACGGGCGATCTTTACTGCACAGTCAATGAGCGCGACGCTCTGGGCGATAATCTTGTGCCCGACTATTTTACCCGCGTGCAGGACGGACAGTTCTATGGCTGGCCGTGGTGGTATCTGGGTGATCATCAGGATCCGCGCCATAAGGGCGAACGCGAGGACTTAAAAGGCCATGTCAGCCTGCCCGACGTTTTGTTCGCCTCGCATTCCGCGCCGCTGGGACTGGTCTTTTATCAACCGGCGCCGAATGGAGCCGCCAACTTCCCAGCGGACTATACGGGCGACGCCTTTATCGCCCTGCACGGCTCATGGAACCGGGCGCAGCGCACAGGGTCCAAGATCGTCCGCGTGAAATTCGAGAACGGCAAGCCGTCGAAAAGCTATCAGGACTTCATGACCGGGCTGATTGTCGATGACCACACCGTCAATGGCCGCCCGGTCGGCGTGGCGGTCGGGCCTGACGGCGCGCTCTATGTCTCGGACGATGCGGGCGGGCGCATCTGGCGGATCGCGCCGGCGGGGACGTAAAGGTTTTTATCCACAGATCAGCCAGATGTTCTGGATCATTGCACGCTACCGCTATCGTCGCGGGTAGCCCATTTTAAGAAAGGCGCTTCGCGCTCTCATCAAAACGGCTGACTCCAAAGATAGCGGTAGCGTGACGCCATCATGAAATCTGTGCTGATCTGTGGATAAAACCTTCTGACTGACTTAATCCTTGTTATGCCTAAACCCTGATCCCTGCCTTGAGCGCGGCGAGGGCCAGTTGGCGCACCTTGGCTTCGTCGAGGCCGTCGAGCGAGGGCGGCGGGGGTTCGGGGGCGTCGAGGATGTGGCCGTGATGGAGGCGGAGCGTCCGGTCGGCCAGCCGTTCGACCTCATAGGCGTCGTGGCTGACATAGAGGACCGGGACGCCCGCCTCACGGGTCAGGTCGGAGATCATCGGCACGATCTGGCTGCGCGCCTCGTGATCGAGGCTGGAGAGCGGCTCGTCCATCAGCAGCAGGTCGGGCGCGTTCAGGAGGGTGCGGCACAGGGCGACGCGCTGGCGTTCGCCACCGGACAGGGTTTCGACGCGGCGGCCGAGCAAGGGGGTGAGCTTCAGGCGCTCGATCCAGCCGTCACGGTCCACCTTGCGCCCGCCATTGCGCCTATGCGCAAAATCGAGATTGCCGCGCACATTCAGATGCGCGAGCAGGGACGGCTCCTGAAACACATAGCCGAGGCGGCGCTGATGCACGGGCGTGAACTGCGCGCCGTCCTGCCAGATTGTATCGCCAAGCCGGACGTGGCCTTCGAGCCTGTTCAGTCCCGCAATGGCGCGCAACAGCGTCGTCTTGCCCGCGCCGGACGGTCCCCACAGGGCGGTGACGCCCGAAGCGGGAACGACGAAGGCGGCGTCGATATGCGGACCCTTAAGCGCAATCTCGATCATGCGGCGGACTCCAGCCGCCGGTCGAGGCGCAGCAAGAGCAGAAGAACGGCAAACGAAAAGACCAGCAGCCCGCCCGCCAGCAAATGCGCCTGCGGCCAGTCGAGCTGCTCGACAAGCTGCCAGATGCGGATCGAAATCGTCTCGGTCTTGCCAGGAATGGCGCCGCCGATCATCAGCACCACGCCGAACTCGCCGACCGTGTGCGCAAAGGTCAGCACGAAGGCGGTCAGCAGGCCTTTGCGCGCCAGCGGCAGGGCGACATGGAAAAAGCTGTCCAGCGGTCCGGCGCGCAAGGTGGCGGCGACCCCCAGCGGGCGCGGGCCGAGGCTTGCAAAGGCGTTGCGGATCGGCTGCACGGCGAAGGGCAGGGAATAAAAAACCGAGCCGATCAGGAGGCCGGTGAAGGAAAAGGCGAGGGTGCGGACGCCGAATGGCCTGAGCAGCCAAAGAAGCGGGCTGTTCGGCCCCATCGCCACCAGCAGGTAGAAGCCCAGAACGGTCGGCGGCAGGACCACGGGCAGGGCGACCAGCGCAGTGACAATATCATGCGTCCAGCCCTTGCCGCGCGCCAGCCACCACGCCAGTGGCGTGGCGAGGACGAGCAGGCAGAGGCTGGTCGTCGCCGCCAGACAGACCGTCAGTTTCAGCGCGGTCAGGGCCTCGTTCATTTGACGCTGTAGCCGTAAGACGCGATGATCTGGCGCGCCTGAGAGGATTTGAGGAAGGCGAGCCAGGCTTTCGCGGCGGGATCGTTTGCGCCGGGCTTGAGCAGGACGGCGTCTTGCAGGATCGGCTTGTAAGCGCTGGCCGGGACGCGCCACATCGAGCCGCCCTGTTCCTTAATCACCTGCGATAATGCGACGAAGCCCAGTTCCGCCGCGCCGCTTTTGACGAAGCCATAGGTCTGGCCGATCGACGATCCCTTGACGATTTTCGGCGCGACGGCGGCGTAGAGGCCGAGACTGTTCAGCGTTTCGACGGCGGCCTGACCGTAGGGGGCGGCGGCGGGATCGGCGATGGCCAGGTGCTGGTAAGCGCCGGTTTTCAGCACCGCGCCCCCGGCATCGACAAAGCCGGGCGTAGCGCTCCACAGGACGAGCGCGCCTTTCGCATAGGTGAAGCGCGTGCCCGCGACCGCAAAGCCGTCGGCCTCCAGCTTTTGCGGGCGTTCGGAGTCGGCGGAGAGAAACACCTCAAACGGCGCGCCCTGTTCGATCTGGCTCAGGAAAGCGCCGCTGGAGCCGAAGCTGAGCGTGACGTGATGCCCTGTCTTGCGTTCAAAGGCGGCGGCGATGTCTTTTGCCGGTTCGGTGAAGTTGGCGGCGACCGCCACGCTGACGTCCGCAGCGCGGGCCGCGGCGGGCAGGAGAAGCATGGCGGCGGCGATGATCAGCAGACGGCGGCGCATGACGACCTCATTCGTGGATGCAGGTCTATACGCAATGATCCGTCGCGGGGTTGCAAACTTTTTATTGGCGGCCCGGCGGGAAAGGCGTTACTCCGACGCGAGATTTCAGGAGATCCGACATGGCGATTGCACAAAGCGACCTTCAGGCCCGAATCGAGGCGGCCTTTCCCGACGCCGAGGTGACGATCACCGATCTGGCCGGGGATGGCGATCATTATCGCGCGCGCATTGTCTCGGCGGCGTTCAACGGCCTGCCGCGCGTGCGCCAGCACCAGTTGGTCAACAAGGCGCTGGCCGATCTGTTGAGCGGGCCCTTACACGCGCTGGCGCTGGAAACGGTGGCGAAGGGGTAAGGGATGGTGACGCGGGCGGAGTTGCGTGAGATCATCATCGCCCTGCCCGACGTGGTTGACGGATCGAGCGAGGACCGGCTTGGCTTTTCGTATCGCGGCAAGGGGATTGCCTGGACCTTCATGCAGCGCGACGCCCCGCGCAAACCGCGCTGGCCCAATCTCGACGTGCTGGCCATCTCCTGTCCGCTGGAGCATAAGGAGATGTTGATCGCGGCGGCGCCGGACATCTATTTCGACGACGATCATTACCGGGGCTATCCGGCGGTGCTGACGCGGTTGCCGGTGATAGACGGCGAGGAGCTGGCGCATCTGCTGCGGCGCGCCTGTGAATTTCAGCTCAGCAAGCCGAAGCGGCGGCGCTAACGGTCATGAAGGCGCGCGCGTCCAGCGATAGGCGTCGCCGTCTTTGAGGTTCAGGATCAGCATGTCGCCGTCGATGCGGTAGGAAACGACCTCGGCCATGTCGCGGGCGATGCGTGTGTCCAGCGCGCCTTTGCCGCACATGGCGCGCGTCATGGCCAGCGGGCCGAAGGTCAGCGCGCCGCCGTCTGCGGACAGGGGTTTAGCCTCCCAGATGCCGCTGGCGCGGTTGCAGTCGAGTTGAAACGCTGCGCGGCCTTTCGGCAGGAAGCTGAGTTCATATTTGGCCGGATCGACGGGCGCCGAATCGGGCGTGGCGGCCAGCCGCCAGTCGCCGCCGAGGTCGCGGGCGACGCGCGCCTCGCCGCTCCAGGGCAGGGAGGCGCAGGCGCTTAACGGGATCAGGGCGAGCAGGGGCAGGAGCGGGCGCAGGGACATGGCTTCGCCTTTCCGGTGGGAAGAAGACCGATACCGAAAAGCTGCGCGATGATACCGTAAAAAAGCAATACGCGTAATATGGCGACCGGCCCCCTGATGGCCCCTCATCCGGGGAGCAAGGTTTACACGCTCGGCGAGGCGTCGCGCTTGAGGCGGCGCAGGCAGAAGGTTGAGCGCGCGTGGCGGATGCCTGGAAATTTCAGCAGCCGCTTGCGCAGGAAGTTTTCGTAGTCCTCGGTGTCCTCGACCGCCGCGATGATCACATAGTCGTATTCGCCCGTGGTCAGCCAGGCGTCGGTGACCTCGGGCAGGGCGGCCAGGTGGCGCGCAAAGGCCTCGATCTTGTCGTCGTCGTGCTGGTCGAGATTGACCTCGACGATGACGCTTAACGGGCGGCCGATCTTGTCGGCGTCGAGCAGGGCGACATAGCCGGTGATGACGCCGGTTTCCTCCAGCCGCTTGATGCGCGTCCAGCACGGGGTCTGGGACAGCCCGACCTTGTCGGCGACCTCCTGCGTGGTCAGGTGCGCGTCTTCGCGAAGCAGCCGCAGAATCTTGCGGTCAATCTCATCCGGGACATAGTCCGGTTTGGCCCTGTTCATTGCGCGATATTGCTCCGCAGCAAAAGATTATTCTGTTTTTCGCGACTATCGCAGAAAAACTATTTTGTGACCAGCGGTTTGCGAAACGCACTTCGGAAGCACTTTCCGCCCGGGCTGGCTTAGTCTCTTTCGTAACAAGATATACGAACAGGGACAATGTAAGAATGCGCGATCAGGTCACGCTCGACGACAAATACCTTCTCGATTCCGGCCCGGTCTTTATGGGCGGGATTCAGGCTCTGGTGCGTCTGCCGATGCTGATCCGCGACCATGACCGCCGCAGGGGCTTGAATACGGCGGGCTTTATCTCCGGTTATCGCGGCTCGCCTCTGGGCGGCTACGACACCCAGCTTGAGCTGGCCGCCGAACATCTGGCGGCGCACGACATCGTCTTTCAGGCCGCGATCAACGAAGACCTCGGCGCCACCGCCGTGTGGGGGACGCAGCATGTGCCTTTGTTTCCCGATGCGAAAAAGGACGGGGTGTTCGGCCTGTGGTACGGCAAGTCGCCGGGCGTGGACCGTTCGATGGACGCGATCCGCCACGCCAATTTCGCCGGGACCAGTCCGTTGGGCGGCGTACTGGCCCTGGCGGGCGACGATCACGCCAGCAAGTCTTCGACCCTGCCCAACCAGTCGGAATTTGCCTTTATGGACGCTGAAATTCCGGTGTTGGCGCCCGCAACCCTCGACGAGGTGATCGACTTCGGCGTGCGCGGCATATCCCTGTCGCGCTATTCCGGCTGCTGGGTGGCGCTGAAAGTGCTGTCCGACCAGATGGATTCGTCCGCGGTCGTGCATCTTGATCCGTCCAACTGGCAGAGCGTCATTCCCGATTTCGACATGCCCGATGAGGGCGTGTCGATCAGGCTGCACGACAGCCCCGAAGCCAAGGAGCGCCGTCACCGCCATATCAAGCTGCCCGCCGCTCAAGCCTTTGCGCGCGTCAACGGCTTCAACCGGCTGATTCTGGATGCGCCGCGCCCGCATATCGGCGTCGCCGCCAGCGGCAAGGCGTATCTGCATGTGCTGGACGCGCTGCGGCTGTTGCAGATTTCCGACGCCGAGGCGCGTGATCTGGGTCTACGGCTCTGGAAGGTCGGGATGGTGTGGCCGCTCGATGCGGCGGCGGCCAGCGCCTTTGCCGACGGTTTGCAGACCGTGCTGGTGGTCGAGGAGCGCCGCGCCCTGATTGAGCCGCAACTGCGCGACGCCCTTTATAACCTCCCCGACCGCCGCCGCCCGCAGGTGCTGGGCAAAAAAGACGCCCTAGGCGCGCCTTTACTGCGCGACCTGATGGAGTTCGATTCGGCGCATGTCGCTCTGGCCCTTTACCGCGTCCTGCCCGAAGCGGCGAAGACCGAAGCGCGCCGCGCCATCGTCGCGAAGCTGGAGCAGGCGGCCTGCGCTAAGGACGGGCTGCATCCGTTGCATGTGCGCTCGCCGTTTTATTGCGCGGGATGTCCGCACAATACCTCGACCGCTGTGCCGGAAGGCAGTCGCGCCCTGGCCGGGATCGGCTGTCATTACATGGCGCAGTTCATGCCGAACCGGAACACCGATCTGGTCACGCAGATGGGCGGCGAGGGCGTCACCTGGGTCGGCCAGTCGCCCTTCACCAATGAAAAGCACGTCTTCGTCAACCTGGGCGATGGCACCTATTTCCATTCCGGCCTGCTGGCCATCCGTCAGGCGGTCGCAGCGAAGGTCAATATCACCTACAAGATCCTCTATAATGACGCGGTGGCCATGACCGGCGGCCAGCACGTCGATGGCCAGCTCAGCCCGATCACGGTGGCGCAGCAGGTCGCGACCGAGGGGGTGGCGCGCATCATCCTGGTGTCCGAGACGCCGGACCGTTGGCGCAACCATCCGAAAATGCCAGCGCGCGTCAGCTTCTATCACCGCGACGCCTTCAAGACCGCCGAGGCCGAATTGCAGGCGACGCCGGGCGTCACTGTGCTGATCTACGACCAGATGTGCGCGACCGAGCGCCGCCGCCGCCGCAAGCGCGGTCTGGCGCCGCAGGCGACGCAGCGCATCTTCATCAACGACGCCGTATGCGAGGGCTGCGGCGACTGCTCGGCCAAGTCCAACTGCATTGCGGTCGGTCCGAAAGAGACCGAACTGGGCCGCAAGCGCGAGATCGACCAGTCGGCGTGCAATATCGACACATCGTGCGTGCAGGGCTTCTGCCCCAGCTTCGTGGCGTTGGATGGGGCGAAACCGAAAAAGGCGCAGGCCGCCGCCATCGACCATCTGATCGTGGATCTGCCCGAAGCGCGCCCCGTCGCGCTCGGCGATCAGCCGTTCAATGTGCTGCTGACCGGCATTGGCGGGCTGGGCGTCACCTCTTTGAGCGCCATTCTCGGCATGGCGGCGCATATCGACGCGTTGGAGGCGGTGTGCGTCGATCAGACGGGTCTTGCCCAGCGCGGCGGTGCGGTCGATGCGCATATCCGCCTGCGCCGGGCGGGCGTCGTGCCGGGCGGGCGCATTCCGCTCGGCGAGGCCGATGTGCTGATCGCCGCCGACATGGTGACCGCGCACGGCAAGTCGTGCCTGCCGCTGCTCGATCCGGCGCGCACCCACGGCTTCCTCAATACGCGCCTGACCCCGACGGCGGAATTCACGCTCAATACCAAGACCGTCTTCGATCCGATGGCCATGACGCGGCGCGTTAAAAAGGCCGTGCGGCAGCTCGACAGCTTCGACGCCAATGGGCTGGCGCGCACCTATCTGGGCGATGCGGTGTTTTCGCTGATGGTGATGCTGGGCGCGGCCTGGCAGTCGGGCGCCTTGCCGCTGACGCGCGCGGCGATCGAAAAGGCGATCGCGCTCAATGGAGCCGCCGTGAAGGCCAATCTCAACGCCTTTGCGCTCGGGCGGGCCTGGGCCGAAGGGCGGTTGGACGCGACGATCAAGCCGGAGCCGAAATTCGATCTTGACGCCTTTGTCGCGCGCCGCATGGCCGACCTGACCCAGTATCAGAACGCGGCCTATGCTGCGCAATATAAGGCGCTGGTCGATCTGGCGACATCGGCGGAAAGGCCGCTGAACGATGCGCGTTTCAGCGAGGCGGTGGCGCGCTACGCCTTCAAGCTGATGGCCTATAAGGACGAGTACGAAGTGGCGCGGCTCTACAGCCTGCCGACCTTCCGCAAGCAACTGGCCGAGCAGTTCGAGGGGACGAAAAAGGTCAATCTCTGGCTGGCCCCGCCGCTGCTCGGCGAAAAGAAGCGCAAGTTCGGCCCGTGGGTGTTCGGTCTGTTCGACGTGCTGAAAACATTGAAGGGCCTGCGCGGCACGCCGCTCGACCTGTTTGGCTATACGCATGAACGCCGTCGCGAACGCGCCATGGCCGCCGACTATGCGGCCATGATCCAAGAGATCGCGCCGCGTCTGGCCGCGCACAATCTCGACATCGCCGTCGCCCTGGCCAGCCTGCCTGACGAGATTCGCGGCTTCGGTCCGATCAAGTCCGCCAGCGCCGACAAGGCCGACCTGAAGCGCGAAGAGCTGCGCGCCCGTTTCGACGCCGCGCAGGCGCAGAAAACTCCCTCAAAAACCTCCCAAAAAGCCATGCCAACAAAGGAAAACGTGCATGTTTGACCATCCCGATTACGACGGCCACGAAAAAGTGCTGATGGTGGAGGACGCGCAAAGCGGTCTGCGCGCCATCATCGCGGTCCATTCCACCGTCATGGGGCCTGCGGCGGGCGGTTGCCGCCTGTGGAGCTATGAAACGGGCGAGGCGGCCCTGTCCGACGCGCTGAAACTGTCGCGCGGCATGAGCTATAAGAACGCCATGGCCGATCTGCCGTTCGGCGGCGGCAAGGCGGTGATTCTCGGTCCTGTCGCGCCGGAGCGTCGCGAGGCGGTGCTGGAAGCCTTCGGGCGCGCGGTCGAAAGCCTGAACGGCGCCTATATTACCGCCGAGGATGTCGGGGTGAATGTGGCCGATATGCAGACCGTGGCGCGCACGACGCGCTTCGTGTCGGGGCTGGCGGGCGCGGAAGGCCGTTCCGGCGGCGATCCGTCACCCTATACGGCGCGCGGCGTGCGCGTCGGCATCGAGGCGGCGGTGCGCGCGCAGCTTGGCCGCGCCGAGGTCGCGGGTCTGGCGATTGCGGTGCAGGGCCTCGGCCATGTGGGCATGTATCTGTGTCAGGAACTGCATGAACTGGGCGCGAATCTGGTCGTGGCCGATATCAATCCTGCGCGCGTTGACGAAGCCGTGGCGCGCTTCGGCGCCAGGGCGGTCGGCGTCGATGACGTGCTGACCCAGGATGTCGATGTGGTGGCGCCGTGCGCGCTGGGCGGGGCGATCAGCGAATATGTCGCGCGCTACGTCAAGGCGAAGATCGTCGCGGGCGCGGCCAATAACCAGCTCGCCACGCCGGAAGCGGGGCGGATTCTGGCCGAGCGCGGCGTTCTGTACGCGCCGGACTATGTGATCAATGCCGGCGGCATCATCATGGTGTCGGGTGAAATCTCCGGCGATAACGATACGCAACTGACCCTGCAACGGGTGGACGCCATCGGCGCGCGGCTCGATGCGATCTTTGCGACGGCGAAAGCCGAAAATGTGATCACAAATGAGGTTGCCGATCGCATGGCGCGCGCTAAGATCGCCGCCGGTAAAATCGTTAAGGCTCCGGTTCCCGCGGTCGCTTAAGGTTTCATCCCTCCCCGTTTAGGGGGTGGGGGGACCGCGAAGCGGTGGGAGGGGGGCTTCCATCGCTTCAGATCCCGGAATTGACCATGCGCGACATTCATCACTTTATCGACGGCAAGGCTGTGGCGGGAACGTCCGGCCGTTTCAGCGACGTGTACGATCCGAATACGGGGCAGGTGCAGGCGCGCGTGGCCCTGGCCAGCCCTGCCGAGGTCGATGACGCGGTGCGCCGGGCGGTAAAGGCGCAAGCCGGGTGGGCCGCCATGAACCCACAGCGGCGGGCGCGGGTCATGTTCGCGTTCAAGGCGCTGCTTGAAGCGCATATGGACGAACTGGCGCAGCTTCTGTCGTCCGAGCACGGCAAGGTGATCGCCGATTCGCGCGGCGACGTGCAGCGCGGGCTGGAGGTGGTGGAGTTCGCCTGCGGCATTCCGCACCTGATGAAGGGCGACTACACCGAAGGGGCCGGGCCGGGCATCGACGTCTTTTCGATGCGCCAGCCGCTCGGCGTTGTGGCGGGCATTACGCCGTTCAACTTCCCAGCCATGATTCCGTTATGGATGAGCGCCATCGCCATCGCCTGCGGCAACGCCTTTATCCTCAAGCCCTCTGAGAAAGACCCCTCCGTACCGGTGCGGCTGGCCGAACTGATGATTGAGGCGGGCCTGCCCGAAGGCGTCTTGCAGGTGGTGCAGGGCGATAAGGTCGCGGTCGATGCGCTTTTGACGCATCCCGATATTCGCGCCGTGTCCTTTGTCGGCTCATCCGACATAGCTCAATATGTCTATGCGACGGGTGCGGCATACGGCAAGCGCGTGCAGGCGATGGGCGGGGCCAAGAACCACGGCGTCATCCTGCCCGACGCCGATATGGATCAGGTGGTGAAGGATATTGTCGGCGCGGCCTTCGGTTCGGCGGGCGAGCGCTGCATGGCGCTGCCGGTGGCCGTGCCGGTGGGCGAGGCGACCGCGGATGAATTTGTCGCGCGCATGAAGGACGCTATCGCCGGGCTGAAGGTCGGAATATCCACCGACGCCGAGGCGCATTATGGCCCGGTGATTTCGGCGGCGCACAAGGCGAAGATCGAAAGCTACATTCAGATGGGCGTCGATGAAGGGGCGGAACTCGTCATCGACGGGCGTGGTCTGACGCTTCAGGGTCATGAAGGCGGCTATTTTCTCGGGCCGTCCCTGTTCGATCACGTTACGCCGGGGATGAAGACCTATCAGGACGAAATCTTCGGCCCGGTCTTGCAGGTGGTGCGGGCGCAGAGCCTTGAGGAGGCCGCCGCCCTGCCGTCGCAGCACGCTTACGGCAATGGCGTCGCCATCTTCACGCGCAACGGGCTGGCGGCGCGCGATTTCGCTGCCAAGGTCAATGTCGGCATGGTCGGGATCAATGTGCCGATCCCCGTGCCGGTGGCCTATCACTCCTTCGGCGGCTGGAAGCGCTCGGCCTTCGGCGATCTCAACCAGTATGGCGAGGACGGGGTGCGCTTCTACACCAAGGTCAAGACGGTGACGCAACGCTGGCCCGAAGGCGATATCGGCGATCAGGCGTTTGTCATCCCCACAATGAGGTAATATGGACATTCTCACCCGCATCGAAAACGGCGTAGGCCGGATCACGCTGAACCGGCCTAAGGCGCTGAACGCCCTGACAGAGGATATGTGCGCAGGCATAGACGCGGCGCTGATCGCGTGGGCGGATGATCCTCTGGTGCGGCTGGTGATGATCGAGCATGCGGAGGGGACGCGCGGTTTTTGCGCGGGCGGCGACATCAAGGCGGCTGCGCAGAGCGGGCGCGGCGATGGGCGGGACGGCGAGCGGTTCTTCCATACCGAGTACGGCATGAATATGCGCATTAAGGCGTTTCCCAAACCCTATATCGCCTTTATGGACGGGGTGACGATGGGCGGGGGCGCAGGCATTTCCGTGCATGGCTCGCACCGCATCGCGACCGAAAACACCCTGTTCGCCATGCCGGAGACGGGCATCGGCCTGTTCCCCGATGTCGGCGGCGGCTGGTTCCTGCCGCGCCTGAACGGCCAGTTGGGGACGTGGCTGGCCCTGACCGGCGGGCGGCTGAAAGGCGCGGATGTGGCGGCGGCGGGGATCGCGACTCATCTGGTGGCGTCGGCGGACATTCCCGCGATCAAGGCGGCGCTGCTGGCGGGCGAGGGGCCGGATCAGGTTTTGCCGCGCTTCGCGCAGGATGTGCCTGCGCCGACCTATGGCGAGCATATTGTGGTCATGGATCGCTGTTTCGATCAGATGAGCGTCACCGCGATTATCGACGCTCTGCGCGCCGAACAGGATGACTGGGCGACGCAGCAGGCCGACATTCTGGCGACGCGCTCGCCCCTGTCGATGTGCGTGGCGCTGGAGCAGTTGCGGCGCGGTCGCGAGATGACGGACTTTACCGAGGTGATGCGCATGGAGTACCGCATCGCCTGCCGCATCCTCAGATCGCACGATTTCTCCGAAGGCGTGCGCGCCGTTCTGGAGGACAAGGACCATGCGCCGCGCTGGTCGCCTGCCTCGGTGCGCGAGGTTACGCCGGAGATGATTGCCGGGGTGTTTGCGCCGCTGGAGCGCGAGTTGGCGCAGGAATAGCTACGATTTTCCTCTCCCCTCGTGGAGGGGAGAGGGGAGTCAGATCACGTACAGATCGACATACTCATGCACCGGCATGGCTTCGAGCGCACGCTGGTCGAGCGAGACCTTGAGGATGACGTCCTGCTGTCTGGTCGGGAAGCGGCGGTTGAGATTGGTGCGGAATTTGGCTTCGAGCAGCGGGATGCCGTCCTTGCGGCGGCGTTTGTGGCCGATCGGGTATTCAACCACGACCTCGTCGAGCTTGGTCCCGTCTTTCAGGATCACCGTCATGGCGTTGGCGATCGAGCGCTTGTCCGGGTCGTGATAGTCGGCGGTGAAGGCCGGTTCCTCGACGCAGGTGATCACGCCGCGCAAAGTATCGATGCGCGGGTCGACGGCGATATTGTCCTCATAATCGGCGGCGGTCAGGCGGCCGAAGATCAGCGGCGCGGCCACCATGTACTGGATGCAATGGTCGCGGTCGGCGGGATTGTTCAGCGGCCCCTGCTTGTCGATGATGCGAATGCAGGCCTCGTGGGTGCGGATGGTGACGGCGGCGATATCGTCGGCGCTCTTGCCCATCGCTTTCAGGCGCTCATGCAGCGTCATGGCGGCTTCGACGGCGGTTTGCGAGTGGAACTCCGCCGGGAAGCTGATCTTGAACAGGATGTTCTCCATCACATAATGGCCATAGGGGCGTTGGAACCTGAACGGCTGGCCTTTGAACAGCACGTCGTAAAAGCCCCAGGTTTTTGCGGTCAGCACGCTCGGATAGCCCATCTCGCCCTTGGCGGCCATCAGGGCCAGACGCACGCCGCGCGCGGTGGCGTCGCCTGCGGCCCACGATTTGCGCGATCCGGTATTGGGCGCATGGCGGTAGGTGCGAAGGCTCTGGCCGTCCACCCAGGCCAGCGATACGGCGTTGATGATCTCATCGCGGGAAAGGCCCAGCATCTGCGCGACCACGGCGGTGGTGGCGACCTTGACCAGAACGACATGATCGAGGCCGACGCGGTTGAAGCTGTTTTCCAGCGCGAGGCAGCCCTGAATCTCGTGCGCCTTGATCATGGCCGTCAGCACGTCGCGCATGAGGAGCGGCGGCTTGCCGTTCGCGACGGCTGTGCGGCTCATCCAATCGGCGACGGCCAGGATGCCGCCGAGATTGTCGGACGGGTGACCCCATTCCGCCGCCAGCCAGGTGTCGTTAAAGTCAAGCCAGCGGATCATCGCGCCGATATTGAAGGCGGCCTGCACTGGATCGAGCTGGAACTGCGTGCCGGGCACTTTTGCGCCATTAGGCACGATCGTGCCGGGGATGATCGGCCCCATCAGCTTGGTGCAGGCCGGATAGTCGAGCGCCTCAAGCCCGCAGCCCAGCGTGTCGATCAGGCAGTTGCGCGCCGTCTCATAGGCCAGGTTGGAATCGATGCGGTAGTCGAGCACGTAGTCGGCGATGTCGGTCAGGACGGCGTCGGGTTCGGGGCGGTGGTTGGGGATATGGGCGGACATGGGGTGATTTTCCTTAGGGAAGATTAAGGAAGGCGATCCACAGATAAGCCAGATAAGCACAGATATTTATATGGCGTTTCGGCCTTGAGGGCAGGACGATAACCACAGCGCGTCGGCGCGGAGCGCCATCTGTGCTTATCTGGCTGATCTGTGGATAAACCTTCTTAAGGCCTCTGGTTCAGCGGCACGAACGGGCGGTCTTCGGGGCCGGTATAGTGGGCGTTGGGGCGGATGATCTTGCCGTCGGCGCGCTGCTCCAGCACGTGCGCGGCCCAGCCGGTGGTGCGGGATATCACGAACAGGGGGGTGAACATGGCGGTCGGCACGCCCATCATGTCGTAGGAGACAGCCGAGAACCAGTCGAGATTGGGGAACATGCGCTTGGCGTCCCACATCACGCTTTCCAGCCGCTCGGCGATATCGAACATGCGCGGCTGGCCCTGTTCCTGGCTCAAGTCACGCGCCACCTCCTTGATCACCTTGTTGCGCGGATCGGAGACGGTATAGACCGGGTGGCCGAAGCCGATAATGACCTCCTTGGCCTCGACGCGGCGACGGATGTCGGCCTCGGCCTCGTCCGGGCTGTCATAGCGCTTCTGGATTTCATGCGCGACCTCGTTTGCGCCGCCGTGCTTGGGGCCACGCAGCGCGCCGATGCCGCCCGCGATGCAGGAATAGATGTCCGATCCGGTGCCGGCGATCACGCGTGCTGCGAAGGTCGAGGCATTGAACTCATGCTCGGCATAGAGGATCAGCGAGGTGTGCATGGCGCGCACCCAGGAGGCGGGCGGCGTCTTGCCGTGCAGCAGGCGCAGGAAGTGGCCACCTATGCTGTCATCGTCGCTTTCGACCTCGATGCGGTGGCCATTATGGCTGAAATGATACCAGTAGAGCAGCATGGAGCCTAAAGAGGCCAGCAGCCTGTCGGCGATGTCGCGTGCGCCGGGGACATTGTGGTCGTCCCTTTCCGGCAGGACGCAGCCCAGCACCGACACGCCGGTGCGCATCACGTCCATCGGATGCGCCGAGGCGGGCAGGGTCTCCAGCACCTGAGTCACGGCGGCGGGCAGGCCGCGTAAGGCCTTGAGTTTGGTCTTGTAAGCCTTCAGCTCGGCCGGATTGGGCAGGTGACCGTGAATGAGCAGGAAGGCGATCTCCTCGAACTCCGACGATCTGGCCAGGTCGAGAATGTCATAGCCGCGATAGGCCAGGTCATTGCCGGTGCGCCCGACCGTGCACAGCGCGGTATTGCCCGCAATCTGGCCGGACAGCGCGACGGATTTCTTCGGCCTGAAGGCGGGGGTGTCGATTGTGTCCATGTGTTCGTCCCTGTATTTATTTTTGACCACGAAAGACACGAAAGGGCACGAAAGGGACTGAGATGCGGAAACGTCCGTTCCAGAACTGACGGGTTTACTGAGCGCCTTTGGCGCTCCTTATCTGCTTTCGTGCCTTTTCGTGTCTTTCGTGGTCAAATCTCTTACTTTTTGTCGGCGTACAGCTTATCCAACTGCTGCTCGAAGGCGTGGTAGCCGATGCGGTCGTACAACTCCTCGCGCGTCTGCATGGCATCCAGAACGGCCTTCTGGTGGCCGTCGCGGCGGATGGCCTCATAGACGGCTTCGGCGGCCTTGTTCATGGCGCGGAAGGCGCTCAAAGGGTAGAGCTGGATCGCTACGCCCGCCGAGGCCAGTTCCTCACGCGTGAACAAGGGCGTCTTGCCGAATTCGGTGATATTGGCCAGCACCGGAACCTTCACCGCGTCCGTGAACTTCTTATAGGTGTCAAGGTCATAGGCGGCTTCGGCGAAGATGCCGTCCGCGCCCGCCTCGACGCATTTGATGGCGCGTTCGATGGCCGCATCGACGCCGTAGTTCGCGATCGCGTCGGTGCGGGCGATCAGGAAGAAGTCGGGGTCGGTTTTCGCGTCGGCGGCGGCTTTCACCCGGTCCACCATCTCCTCAGTCGGAACGATCTCCTTGCCCGGACGGTGGCCGCAGCGTTTCGCGCCCGCCTGATCCTCGATATGGCAGGCGGCAGCGCCGAACTTGTTCAGGCTTTTAACCGTGCGCGCGATGTTGAAGGCGCTGGGGCCGAAGCCGGTGTCGATATCGACTAACAGCGGCAGGTCGCAGACATCGGTGATGCGGCGCACATCGGTCAGCACGTCGTCGAGATTGATAATGCCAAGATCGGGCATGCCGAGCGATCCCGCCGCCACGCCGCCTCCACTCAGATAGATGGCGCGATACCCGGCGCGGTGGGCCAGCAGGGCGTGGTTGGCGTTGATGGCGCCAATGACCTGAAGCGGGGATTCGGCTTGGAGCGCGGCGCGAAAGCGCGCGCCCGGCGAGTCTGGCGTCATCATCTGTCCCTGTCTTGTTTTGCGCAAATGGTGTCATTTGCAACAATATCTGTCAAGCGTCGTTATTTACGCCCGCGTCAAGATCAGGGTCAAATCACGCTGCCTTGAGGACTCAGGTCTTGCCGCAGCCGCAAGCCGTCGCCGCGGCGTCATAACGGTCATGGTGGCGCAGCCAGTCGGTCATGCCGCCCGTCTCGTTGCGCCCCTTCGGGCTGATGTCGAGCAGGCCGAACACGCCGCCCGCCAGCTCCGTCCCGCGCGCATAGCAGGAATAGGTGTGGTAGATCGCGTCGTCCTCGTCCTTGTAGAAGGCGCTGAGGCCCGGCAGGTCTGCGGGCAGGTCCTTTTCTTCGCGGTAATTATAGAGCTGAGCGCCGTCACGAAAGGCGACGCCATAATCATAGTTGAAATCCGTATCGCCGCTGGATGCCCAGTCGAAGCGCCAGCCCATGCGCTGTTTGAACGCCGTCAGCTTCGCTAGCGGCGCGCGCGATACGGCGGTGAACTTGACGTCATGGTTTTCCAGATGCGGCAATATGCCGTTGATATGATCGCCGCCGAGCGAGCAGCCGACGCAGCCTTCCTCCCAGTCGGGCGCGAACATGAAATGCTGCACCAGAAGCTGACTGCGGCCTGCGAACAGGTCGGCGAGCGTCCTGGGACCGCCCGACGTCTCGAAGATATAGAGCTTATCGACTTTCACCCATGGCAGTTTCAGCCGCTTAGCCCGCAAGGCGTCGAACTTGCGGGTCAGGGCCTTTTCCTGCGCCAGCAAAGCCTTGCGAGCCTCCAGCCAGTCTGCGGGAGAAACGATCGGGTTCAGGGTTTCTGGCATGTTCTCAATCCTTCCAGCCACAGGTGAAGCTGGCGCACGCCCGAGGCGAGAAGATCGGCGCTCTGGGCGGTCTTGGCCAGCGAGATATAGCCTTCATAGGTCGCAATGAAGAAGGTGGCCGTATCGCGCGCATCGAGGTCGCGGCGCACCTTGCCATTAATCTGGCCCAGTCGCAGCGCATCGGTGACGCCGCCGATCCAGTCGGCGAAGATCTGCGCCAGCCGCAGACGAAACCCCTCATCGAGTGGGGACATTTCCTGCGCCAGATTGTTGAGCGGGCAGCCGCCGCTGACCGCCTCCGGGTCGAGCCGCGTCTCGGCGACAATGGCTTGAAGCGCGTCGATGGGATCATCGACATCGTCGAGCGGGGCCAGCCATTTGTCGGTGGTGATTTTCGTGATCACCTGCTCGATCACGGCGTGGCCGAGCCCGTCCTTGCTGCCGAAATGATGATAGAGCGCGCCCTTGGTGACGCCGGCATGACCGAGAATGCTGTTCAGGTCCGCGCCGCGGTAACCGCAACGGTACATTTCGGCAAAGGCGGCGGCGACCAGGTGGTCGCGCGTGCGGACAGGATCGCGGGAGAGGGTTTCGTGCTTCATACCGGTTGGTATGTAACGATGTTATTCTTGTGTCAAGTAACTATTCAGGTTCATGTTTGCGTATCGTTTAGAGATTCATAAAGAAGCGCTCTCGGAGGAAATTTTCTAATATGCTGACTCTTTTTGATCTTCTTCAATTGTCTTCTCACCAATTTGCGCCTGAGAAATGCAAGCTGCATTTGGCTCGACCAAATGATAATGGCGAGCACCCTTTGGAAGTTTTCAAGCGTGGTGAATTTGATGAGTGGCAAAGTTTGCAGAGGAAGCGGAACTTCACACGCCCTTTTGTGGCGGCTCTCGTTATTATGCCGGGGGCGAAATGGTTATTTGCAGGTATCTATTCGGTTGATGGCCAGCCCGAGTCTGTCCCTGGTGCAAGAGGGACAGAATTTAAATACCCTCTCACAAAACTAGACGCCGCTAAGGCTCCTTCTGGCCGGATTGTCGTCGAATACGACTATCGGCAACGACAAAGCTATCCCTACGCTGAAAATCATAAGGATAAGCTTGTCGTCTCCGAGATACTCAGTGAAGCGCCGTCGATATCTGATTTCAAAGGATTTCGAGATGTGGATATCTCGCTTTTGGATTTGCAGGTAATTTTTAACCGGTCACTCCCGGATTGGCGGGCGGCGCTTTCATCTGTAAAAGGAGTCTATCTGATTACTGAACCTGAGACGGGTAAGGCTTATATTGGAAAGGCAGACGGGATAGAAGGATTTTGGGGACGCTTTGCAACGTATGCCAAGACCTTACATGGAACGAATCTTGGGTTGATTGGACGGATGGAAGACATTGGGGTTGAAGTAGCGCTTAATTGGCGTTTGACGATTTTGGAAGTTGTCAGTCTTTATGCAAGCGAAAAGGAGGTAATTACCCGCGAGAACTTTTGGAAAAAGGTTTTAATGACCCACGCACCGTACGGTTACAACCACAACTGAGCCCGACTTGCGGTCGTGATACCGAATAATCTCGGCGCATAATCAGAAATATTTTTCTGCTGACAGAAACTGGCATTAAGATATCGGCATGTTGCCACCGTTCACGGGGAGGACACATCATGTCGCGCGCCACGCGTTTGCTCGATCTGTTGCAGCTTTTGCGCCGTCATCGCTATCCGGTGGCGGGGGCCGAGCTGGCGCGCGAGCTGGAAATATCTTTACGCACCCTTTATCGCGACATCGCCGCCTTGCAGGCGCAGGGCGCGCATATCGAGGGCGAGCCGGGGGTCGGCTATGTGTTGCGACCCGGCTATATGCTGCCGCCGCTCATGCTGTCGCCGGAGGAGCTTGAGGCGCTGGTGCTGGGCGCGCGCTGGGTGTCGGACCGGGGCGATGCGCGCCTTGGCGCGGCGGCGCAGAACGCCCTGACCAAGATTGTCGCCGTCCTGCCCAAAGACCTGGCCGATGAACTCGACTCGACCGGGCTGATGGTAGTCCCAAGCTGGTCGGCGCCGCGCGCTCAGGTCGATCTGGGTGATGTGCGTCAGTCGATCCGTTCTGAATGCCGCGTGACGGTGCGCTATGTCGACCTCAAAGAGCAGGCCACCGAGCGCGTGGTCTGGCCGATTGCGCTCGGCTTTTTCGAGCATGTGCGCATCGTGGTGGTGTGGTGCGAACTGCGTCAGGCGTTTCGTCACCTGCGCGCCGACCGCATCGTGGCGTGGGAGCCGATCGCCGGGCGCTATCCGAAGCGGCGCACGGCGCTGATGAAGGCGTGGAAGATCGAGCGCGAGGAGGAAAATGCGCGCTATGAGGCGGACTATCCGCGTCCTGATGAGATGGCGACGGTGCAGTAGGGGGTAATATGACCATCACCATCACCGCTTTTGAACGTTCGCCCGACGGCGGCAAGGGACTGGCGCGCGACACCCGCGTGCGCTGGGCGTTGGAGGAGGTCGGCCTGCCCTATGAGGTGCGGCTTGAATCCTTCGCTGCGCTGAAGGCCGAGGCGCATCTGGCGCGCAATCCATTCGGGCAGATTCCGACCTATGAGGAAGGCGATCTGACCCTGTTCGAGAGCGGGGCCATTGTGCTGCGCATCGCCGAACAACACGCGGGCCTGCTGCCGCCGGACGATAGGGCGCGGTCACGGGCGATCATGTGGATGTTCGCGGCGTTGAACACGGTAGAGCCGCCGATTCTGGAATTTTCGATGGCGCGGTTGTTCGAGGCGGACACGCCGTGGGCCGAGGCGCGCACGCCAATGCTTATGGAACGTGTGCGCGGGCGGCTAAGGCCCTTGTCCGAGCGGTTAAGCGCAATGGACTGGCTGGACGGCGACTTCAGCGCGGGCGACCTGATGATGGCCTCGGTGCTGTTGCGGTTGAAGCCATCCGGCTTTTTGAACGAATTTCCCGTGCTGGCCGCCTATGTCGCGCGGGCAGAACAAAGGCCTGCCTATCAGCGGGCCTTTGCGGCGCAACTGAAAGTGAACGCGCCTTAGTTTTTCACGATCGGCAGGAGGACCGCGCTCTTGGCGTCGCCGCCGTAAAAGACGCTTTCCGTCGCCTTCTGATAGTCGCCCGGCTTGGCGTTGAAGATATTATCGACATAGGTCTGCGGATTGCGGTCATAGAGCGGGAAGAGGCTCGACTGCACCTGGATCATGATCCTGTGGCCGGGCAGGAAGACGTGATCGACATTGGGCAGCGACCATTTGTACTCCGTCACCTGACCGGGGGTCAGCGGGCCGGGCGTGGCGAAGCCGTGGACATAGCGGCCGCGAAAAATCTCAATGCCGATGGGGATTTCCTCGCCCGCCGTGGTCTTTTCGGTCTGGCCCGGATCGTGTTCGGGCGTGGTCGCCGGATAGACGTCGATCAGCTTGACCACCCAGTCGCTGTCCGTGCCGGTGGTGGCGGCGAACAGATCGACCAGGGGCGCGCCCATGATGTGGACAGGACCGTCGAGCGCGCTTGTCTCATAGGTCAGCACGTCCGGGCGGCCATCGACGAAGCGCTGATCATGCACAAGCCAGGTCGTCCATTGCGGATAGTTGTTAAGATCGACCGGGCGCGGCACAAACGGCACGGGCTTTGCCGGATCGGACAGGTAGTCGTCATGGCCCGCCGCCGCCGGGGCGTCGAACCCGGCGGAGAAATGATCGCCCAGATAGAGCGGCGTCATCGTGCCCATCGGCCATTTCGGCGATTCGTCCCAATGGTTCTCGCCCGTCGCATAGGTCAGGACCGGCGGTGTGTGCGGATCGGGGGCGCCCTTCAGGTAGTGATCGAAAAACGGCTTCATATATTTGACGCGGAACTCTTTGGCCGTGTCGCCGGTGAAGGTCAGGTCGCCCAGAGAATAGCCGTAATGGTTGACGCCCGAATGCCGCCATGGGCCGATGACCAGCGACACCATGTCGTTGTTCTTATCCTTCGGCTCCAGCGCGCGATAGACGGCGGGCGCGCCGTAGGAATCCTCCTGATCCCACTGACCGACCACCAGCATGGTCGGCACGGTGAGCGGACGCGCCGCCAGCCACTTATCGACCGCCACGTCCGACCAGGTCTTGTCATAGGCCGGGTGCTGCAACATCAGTTGCGTGAAGGGCGACTTATCGAGGCCCCATTTGCGGATGTGATCGCCGGCCGATCCGTCCTTGAGATACATGTCGTACTGATCGCCGGGTGGATAGGCCGGGCCGCCGCCGTCGCCCTTCTTATAGCCCTGCTCCAGCGCGTAATCGGCCTGAGACTGGCGATAGGCGCCGTTATGGAAGGCGTCGTCGCCGATCCAGGTATCGACCATCGGGCTTTGCGGCACGACGGCCTTGAGCGCGGGGTGCGGATTGACCTCGGCCATCAGGGTGGTGAAGCCGAGATAGGAGGAGCCGACCACGCCGACCTTGCCGTTGCTTTCCGGCAGGTGTTTCACCAGCCAGTCGATCGTGTCATAGGCGTCGGTCGATTCGTCTATTTTCGTGTCATTACCGCCCGTGCCGATCAGCGGGCGCGTCATGATGAAGTCGCCCTCGGAATTGTGCATGCCGCGAATATCCTGATAGACGCGGATATAGCCGTCCTCGACAAATTCGGCGTCCATCACCGGCAGGATCTCGGTGATCTTCGGGCTGTTGTTGCGCGCCGCCGAGGACTTGGCGTCGTAAGGCGTGCGGCTGAGCAGGATCGGCGCGTTCTTCACGCCCTTCTTTTCGACGATCACCGTGTACAGCTTCACGCCGTCGCGCATCGGGATCATCTCCACGCGCTTGGTGTAGTCGGCGTCGGGGAAGGTCTGATCATAGGACGCCACGTAGTCCGGCGTCATGGGGGTTGGCGGCGTGGACGTCTGGGCCAGGGCCGGGGCGGCCAGGCTCAGGGCGAGGAGGGAGACGAAGAGGGCGCGAACCGGCATGGGATGGGCTCCTGAACAGCGGAAGTCGCGATCCTACACGCTTGACGCAGCGATACAATATACAAAGGTTACGCTTGAATCTAATTGCCGACATTGGTTTTGCGGCGTAGATGCGGATTTCACAATCGTGTTAACGCTGAATTGTGATGATCATGTGTATCTGAATTTTTTATTATAGTTTAATGCATTCAAATTATATGTAATAAATTCAAATGCGCATATTTATTTCGCATTTAAGTATAGATCATATCTAAGACGATCATCGTAAAGCCATAATGGCGTTCGGGAAATATCTGGTCGCATGTTGCCGTTGCGTTGCGGAATTGTCTAACATGGCTGAGGAATGTTCAGCATGGGAGACGATTATGATCACAAAAACGACCCTGATCTGGCTGGCGGTTGGCGTGGGCGCTCTGTTGGGCCTGTTGTGCGCCCCGGCGCAGGCGCGCAATGACGACCGGCAGTATGAGGTGCAAATTCACCGCACTACGCCGGACGGTCAGACGCATGACGCCACCACCTATATCTGCATGGGCCCCAAACAGTTCGCCAAGCCGTCCAAACGTCTGACCGGACCGCGCTGTCAGGGGCAGGCCTTTACCCTGACCGACGACGCGCTGAGCTGGACCGCCGCCTGCGACGCGGCCAAGGGGCAGGGGCAATGGAGTTTCAGTCACGGCGGCAAGACCTTCGAGGGGCGGTCGGTGATCGACACGCCGCAGGGCCGCACCACGACCAAGGTCGAGGGCGACGCTTTTGGAACCTGCGATCTTTAGCGTTTCCCGAAAAGCGCTTCGCGACTGTTAGGACGCTTTGCGGGCGAACATGGCCCTGGCGTCGGCTTTGAAGGCGGCGTCGCTGGCCGGACGGGCGTAGAACATGTGTCCGCCCGGATAGACCGACAGCTTTACGCGGTTGCTGACGCCGAAGTCCGGCATCTGGTTGATGACCAGTTGTGACGTGAAGAACGGGCACGACAGGTCGTTATAGCCGTGCGCGATCATCACGGCCATCTTCGGGTCGTTGGCGATCGCCTTGCGCAGGTCGCTGACCGGGCGGTCGCCATTGATGCCGTGATCCCAGTCCCAGCTTTCATTGACCTTGTAGGACAGGGCCTCGTAATGGGCGTCGGTTTTCCAGCCGACCTGGCGCGTGATGAAATCGACCATTGCGCTGGTCGTCGGCGCCATGGCGGCGTTGAGGATCGGATCGCCGGACTGGTTGCGCGGCGAGCTTGGGAAAGGATCGTAAGCCGTGACATTGGAGTCGTACACGCTGCCGATCTTGTGTTCGTCGCGGTGCGCTTCACGCAGATAGGTGCTGACGTCAATGCGACCCTCCATCTGCGCGACCAGTTTCGGATCGAGCCCGGTATAGTCCGTCACCTTTTGCACCAGACGGGCGACGGCAGCCGGATCGGAGCGGCCCGCCAGAAAATCGGTGACAAACTGGGTGCGGTCATAGGTCTCCACCTCAGCCATTTTTTCCGGCGTCAACTCGCCCTTGCGCTCAAAATTGCCGGCGGCCATTGACGGCAGGTTGATCATCCATGGCAGGGGCGACAGGGCGTCGTCATCGCCAATGGCGGCGGGGTCGAGATAGGGCGACACCATGACGAGGCCGGAGACGCCGACGCCCATGCGGGTCTGCAGGTTGAGCGCGATGCGCGGCGCGCGATAGCCGCCATAACTCTCGCCAATCACATATTTGGGCGAGGCGAGCCGACCATTCTTGACCAGCCAGTCATAGACGATGCGCGACAGATACTGGATGTCGGCGTCCGCGGCGTAGAAGTCCTTCTTGGTCTTGTCGGCGTCTTCCTCGGAGCGCGAGAAACCGGTGCCGACCGGATCGATAAACACCAGGTCGGTCATGTCGAGCCAGGTGTCGGCGTTGTCGCTGACCTTGAAATCGGAAGGCGCGTCGCCCTGATCGCCAAACGCGACGCGCTTGGGGCCGATGGCGCCCATGTTCAGATAGACTGACGAGGCGCCGGGGCCGCCGTTGAACGCGAAGGTTACGGGGCGGGTCGCCGCGTCCGCGCCAGGCGCGGTATAGGCGGTGAAAACGATCTCGGCGATGACCTTGCCCTTGTCGTCGCGTACGGGCAGCTTGCCCACCGTGGCGTCATAGGCCATCGACTTGCCGTCGATCATGACGGACTGACGGATCGTCTTATCGTCGGGCAGCGGCGGCAGATCCGAAGCGTCCTTGCTGTCGTCTGCGCTTTTATCGGCGTCTGCGGCGGGCTTGTCGTCGGCATGGGCGAGGGCGGGCAGGGCGGCGACGGCGATAAGGCCAATGGCCAGGCTGGACAAAAGACGATGGCGCAGGGACAAGGCGATCCTCAGATGGTTTCAATTGCAAAAACATACGTTGGCATAGGGCGGCGGAAGCTACAAGATAACATTTGGAGCAGGGCTTGACTTGCCGCCCTGTCTGCGCCGGGATGCGCTCTCAGATCGGAGGCGAGTCATGAGCGGCATCAAACTGGACGATGGCTGGAAGGCGCTGCTGGAGGGCGAGTTCGCCAAGCCCTACATGGCGCAGCTCCGGGCCTTCCTGCAGGCCGAGAAGGACGCCGGTAAGCGCGTCTTTCCCAAGGGCGCCGACTATTTCCGCGCGCTGGACCTGACGCCGCCCGATAAGGTGCGGGTGGTGATTCTGGGGCAGGATCCCTATCACGGCGAGGGGCAGGCGCACGGTCTGTCCTTTTCGGTCAGGCCCGGCGTGCGCGTTCCGCCCTCGCTGGTCAACATCTATAAGGAGCTGCAAGGCGATCTGGGCATAGCGCCCGCGCGACACGGCTTCCTTGAACCGTGGGCTGAGCAAGGCGTGCTGCTGCTCAATGCGGTGCTGACGGTGCAGATGGGCATGGCCGCATCGCATCAGGGTAAGGGCTGGGAGCTGTTCACCGATGCGGTGATCCGCGCGGTCAACGACCTGCCGCAGCCGGTGGTCTTCATCCTGTGGGGCGCCTATGCGCAGAAAAAGGCGGCCTTCGTCGATACGAGGCGGCATATGGTGATCAAAAGCCCGCACCCGTCGCCGCTCTCGGCGCATAATGGCTTTTTCGGCACAAAGCCGTTTTCGCGCGCCAATGATTTCCTCGTTTCCAAAGGCTATGCGCCGATCGACTGGCGCTTGCCGGACGCGGCGCAGGACAGCTCGAAAGTGGAGGCGGAGGGCTGATCCTTTCGCATTTCCTCCTTATTTCTGCGTTACTATGCTGCCTCTACGGCTGGCGGCGAGAGAATGAGGTGAAGATGACGGCGCCGAAGCGTCTGATCGTTCTGGGACTTTTGCTGGCGCTGGCGGCGTGTCAGCGCCATCCGGCGCCGCCTGCTGAACCGGCGAGCGGAACGCAAGGCGCCGCCTCCGTCGCCGAGGCGTCAGATATCGGCGACGCGACGTCCGGCGCGGCGTCATCGTCAACGCAAGCGTCCGCCGTCTCTGAAGCAAAAGCCATTGGCCCGCTGGGTCAGAAGCCTGGCCTTTGGGTGCTGACACAGAGCCTGCCGCAGATGGAGGCGACCTGGAAGGCGAAAATCTGCATCGACGCGGATCAGGGGCAGAGACTGGCCATGATCGGGCAGGATCTGCTGGGCAAGCCGGAAATGTCGCGCCTGACCTGCACGCGGCGCGGGGTCGCCAAGGGCGATGGGAGTTTGGAGGCCGATACGGTCTGCATGGTCAATGACACGACCCTGACCAGCCATATCCATGCTGACGTCATCGGTCACACCGTCTATCACCAGACCGTCGAGACGCGCTATGCGCCCGCCTTCGCCGGTCATGGCGACCAGATCACCGTCACCGACGCAAGCTGGAAGGGGCCTTGCCCCGACGGTATGACCAGCGGCGACTTTATCAACCGCGACGGCGTGCATTCCAACGTCTCGAAACTGCTGGCCAAATTTCGCTAGAGCGCTGATCTGATGAGATCAGATCAGCGCTCTAAATCATTGTTGTATCGCTCTTCCTTGTCCAGAAAGTGGAAGCACTTTTTGGGGAAACGCTCTGGCGCAAAAGGCGTGGTTCACGCGCGATGCGCGATGGTGTAGGCTGCGGGCCTCACACACGGAGATACGCCCATGAACACTCTGGCGCCCAGTCTGTGTAGCCTTATGGTCGTCGCGTCACTGACGGCCTGCTCCAAACCCCAATCCGGCCCATCCGAAACCTCAGTCGCGGCCAAGGCCTCGTCTTCGCCTGCGACGATGGCGGCAAATGGCAATCCGATGGCGCAGAAGCCGGGCCTGTGGCGCCTGACCACGAAGATGGCGCAACTGCCTAATGGCGTGACGACGCAGATCTGTATCGACGAGGCCCTGGCCGGACGCATGGCGCAGATGGCGACCTTAAGTCCCGGCGGCAAGCAGGATTGCAAGAACACGCAGATCCGCCAGAGCCCTGGCATGGTGGATATTGACGCGACCTGCACGACGAACGGACGCTCTTTCGCCAGCCATATCCATATGGAGCGCGTCAGCGATACGGCCTATCATCAGACCGTCACCAGCCACACCGATCATGGCGATATGACGGTCGAAACCGAGGGGACGTGGCAAGGCGCCTGCCCGGCGACGATGAAGGCGGGCGACATGATGATGCCCGGCGGCGTGAAGATGAATATGTACGCCATGATGGGCAAGGCGCAGAGCGCGGGCGCGAACTGAGGCGGGAGACTGTATGAGGGGGATGGTTCTGGTGTTGCTGGCCCTGTTCGCCGCCTTTCCGGCGGCGGCGCAGGTGGCGTTTCCGCTGCATACGGGTCTGAACGCCGATGGTCTGGCGGTGATTATGGACGCAAAGGACAGGCGCGTGCGGCTGCGCGCCGTCAACTGGTTCGGCGCGGAATCGGCGGCCTTGGTTCCCGGCGGATTGGACCGGCAGCCGCTCGGCCATATCGCCGCCCTGATCAGAAGCGGCGGCTTCAATGCCGTGCGACTGCCGTGGTGCAATGAGATGGTCGAGCGCAATCCGGTGGTCGATCCGGGGCTGGTGGCCGCCAATCCGGCGCTGAAGGGGCTGCATGCGCTGGCTGTGTACGATGCCGTGGTGCGGGCGCTGACCGATCAGGGGCTGATGGTCATACTCGACAATCACCGCAGTCGCGGCGACTGGTGCTGCGACGCGGCGCATGGCGACGGCTTGTGGTACACGCCGCTCTATCCGGAAAGCGCGTGGCTGGCCGACTGGAAGACCATGGCCGGACGGTATCGCGACAATCCGCGCGTCATCGCCGCCGAGCTGCGCAACGAGATACGGCCTGACGCCAGCATGGGGACGACGCCGAGCTGGGGAACGGACGACGCCGCCACGGACTGGCGGCTGGCGGCGCGGCGCGGCGCCGACGCGGTGCTGGCGGTCAATCCCGACCTGCTGATCGTGGTCGGGACGCCCGCCTACCAGACCGATTTATCGCCGGTGCGTCGGCATCCTTTGAGCCTGAGCCTGCCGAATCGGCTGGTCTATGCCGCGCATGACTACGCCTGGGACCGCAGCCCCGACGAACTGGCCGACCCGCTGGCGTTCGAGATCGGCGCGTGGCAGCGCTGGGGCTTTGTGCGCGAGGGCGGCCATCCCTATACGGCGCCGGTGCTGATCTCCGAATGGGGCGGCTGTGTGCAGGGGCCGTGCGCGCCTGACCGTGCGGCCTTTGTCACGGCGTTTGCGCAATACGCCCGGTCGTCGCGCATCGACTGGGCCTACTGGCCGCTCAACGGCGTGCAGATGGCGGGCTATAACCGCAAGGCCGGGGCGCTGGAAGGCTATGGCCTGCTCAAGCCGGACGGGAGCGACTGGGCCAATCCGGCGCTGGTGAAGCAGCTTACCGGGAATTAAAGCGTTTCACCAAAAAGCAGGTCCACTTTTTGGATAACCAAGAGTGACAAAACAAGCGCTCTAAGCGTCACGCAGCGCGTCGCCGACTTCGGCGATGCGGTCGCGTAGATCGGACAGGCCCGCCACATCGAGGCCCGATGCGCACAGCATGGCCGCCGGAATGGCGCGCGCGATTTCGCGTAAAGATGCGCCGTGCGCGGTCAGATGGATGCGCGTTACGCGCTCGTCTTTCTGATCGCGCTGGCGGGTCAGAAAACCGGCCTTCTCCATACGCTTCAACAGCGGCGTCAAGGTGCCGGAATCGAGGCGCAGCGGCGCGCCCAGTTCATTGACCGAACGTCCGTCGCGCTCCCACAACAGCAGCATGACCAGATATTGCGGATAGGTCAGGCCCAGCGGCTCCAGATGCGGCTTATAGGCCTGCGCGAAGGCATGCGCCGCCGAATAGACAGCGAAGCAGAGCTGGTTGTCCAGCTTCAGTTCGGGGGGATAGGGATCGGACATAAATAATTATATAGCGCACAATTTAGTTGACATCAAATTGTGTGCAATATAATTGTTGGCAATTAACATGGTCAAGGAGGCTCACATGACCCAATCCATCACCCCAATCTACACCGCTCACGCCGTCGCCACCGGCGGCCGCGAGGGAACGGCCCACACCGACGACAAGCGCGTGTCGCTGACCCTTTCGACTCCCAAGGAACTGGGTGGCGCAGGCGGCGAAGGAACGAACCCGGAGCAATTGTTCGCCATGGGCTACGCCGCCTGCTTTATCGGCGCGCTGAAATTCGTCGGCGGACGCGACAAGGTGAAGGTGCCTGCCGACGCTTCGATCCGGTCCAGCGTCGGCATCGGCGCCATTCCGGCCGGTTTCGGCATCAATGTGAAGCTGGAAATCTCCCTGCCGGGCGTTGAGGCCGAGGCGGCGGATCGCCTGATCGAAGAGGCGCACAAGGTCTGCCCCTATTCCAACGCGACGCGTGGCAATATCGATGTGGAACTGGTGCGCGTTTAGCGCTTGTCATAATCCTGTCTTTAGTTCGTCATAAGTCGCACTAAATACGTGGAGGCCCTATGACGGACGACCTGCAAGCTGACATCGCCCAATGCGCCGATCCGTTCACGGACGAACTGGATTCGGCGCATCTGGAGGCGATTGGCGACAATCTGGCCCTGGCCAAGACCAAGGCGGCGCGGCCCGTGGACGCCATTACCGGCCAGTCACTGAAGAAAAAGGATGCGGTACGGCTCGACGATCTGCGTCCAGCGCTGGTCGATTATATCCGCGCACATCACCCGGATATCAATGGCGACGACTATATCAGCCGCAAGCTGCTCGATGATTATCGCGGACGCTATATTGCGGGCCTGCTCAGTGAGGAGCGCGGCGAGTTGTCCAACCTCGAAACCGAGGTGGTCGAAAGCCTGAAAACGCACGACACCCTGACCGAGAACATCGAAGAGGATTACGAGGACCACCGCAGTTTCGGCGACCGGGTGGCGGACATCGTCGCCACCTTCGGCGGCAGTTGGACCTTCATCCTGTCCTTCTGCTTTTTCCTGGCCGTGTGGATGGGCGTCAATATCTGGCTGGGTTTGAAAGGGGCGTTCGATCCGTATCCCTTTATCCTGCTTAATCTGATCCTTTCGACGATCGCCGCCCTGCAGGCGCCGGTCATCATGATGAGCCAGCGCCGTCAGGAAGAGAAGGACCGCCTGCGCGCGCTCAACGATTACAAGGTCAATCTCAAGGCGGAACTGGAAATCCGCCACCTGCACGAAAAGGTGGACCACCTGCTCAATCGCCAGTGGGAGCGTCTGACCGAAATCCAGCAGATCCAGATCGAGATGATGCTGGAGCAGGCCAAGACGCCCGGCAAGGTGGTCAAGGTGCGCAAGGTGATCAAGCGCAAGGCGCGCAAAAAGCCCGCCGCGAAGACGGCGGCGCAGGTTGAGGAGCCCACGCCACCGGATGAGGCTTAACCCTTTACTGCGCCGGAAGCCATTTGAAGCCGTCGCCGTCCGCGGCAATCTTACCCACGCCGGGGAAGGGGAAGTGCGGCGCGAACACCTGTTCGCCGCTGGCCGCCAGCTTCGTCAGTTCGGCGCGGCGTTGTTGCGCGCCCTCGACCTGATCGCCGTCGAACTGAATCTTCCAGTCGGGTTTTTCCAGCGACAGGATGCTGGAATGGGCGGTGTCGCCGATATCGATCAGCTTGGCGTCGCCGGACGCGATCTCATACATCGTATGGCCGGGCGTGTGGCCGGGCAGGGCGATGGTCCTGATCCCCGGCGCGATTTCGCCGCCGGGCGTGAAGGCCTCGACTTGCGGGCCGATCACGCTGACGAATTGAGCGAGGCTGGGCTGCGCCTTGACCGACGCCCATTCGGCCTCGGACATGCGCACCTTGGCGTTGGGGAAGGCGGGCTTGCCGTCTTTGGTCAT
>NZ_JBQCGA010000014.1:0-4278 GCF_051956075.1 Asticcacaulis sp.
TGGCGGCGGCTGGAATTGCGCGACCAGTTGCGTAACGTCGTCGACAATCTGATGAAATACCGTCCGATGGGCGTCATGGACCCTGGGCTGCGCGACTTCATCGAGGAGGTGCGCCCGCGCCTGATCAACCGGGTGCTGACCGCCATGGATATGGTGGGGCACAGCCTGCTGCACTATGACAACGCCTACACCTCGCTGATCGACGGTCGCGATCCGGCGCCATTTCGGAACTTCCTGCTCGACGGGCCGCGGCTTTTTTATGAGTTGGGCGAGCACGTCGGAGTTCTGACCCATATCACCTCGTTCTGGGACTACCGCATAGGGGCGACGAACCAGCGCCTGACGCCACTGGAATACGCCGACATGTTGCAGGATTTCGACCAGAGCCTGGCCTGCGTCTCGGTCATCGATTAGAGCTTGTAATCCGCCGCACGGCTTTTCATAACCGGGGCATGAAATATCTGATCCCGATGATGGTGTTGGCGCTGGCGGCCTGCTCTCCGACGCCGTCCGCGCCGCCTGCCTCCAGCGCTGCGCCGGAGATTGCGAATGTGGCGCCGAAGCGCCTGCCCGGAACCGGGCTCGACGTTCCGCCCGACACGGCGCGCGTCGAGATCGACACCGCCTACGGCCCCATTGTTCTGGAGCTGGACGGCAAGGACGCGCCGCAGACCACGGCCAATTTCCTGCACTATGTCGATACCGGCAAACTGGACGACGGAACCTTCTATCGCGTGATCCGCGCCGGTAAGGCGGGCTTTGTGCAGTTCAACAGCGGATCGCGCACCTATCCGCCGATTCCGCACGAGCCGACGACGCAGACACATCTGTCGCATACCGACGGCGTGATCTCGACAGCGCGTTATGCGGTCGGCACGGCGTCGAACGAGTTCACCATCATGGTCGGCGATATGAGCTATCTCGACGCGGGCCGTCACGCCACGCCCGACAATCTCGGCTACGCCGCCTTCGGCCATGTCGTATCGGGCATGGAGGTGGTGAGAAAGATCCTCCACGCACCGTTGTCACGGGCGAAGCCCGCTTCCGGCGACGGACCTGACGAGACGCTGGCGCAGCCGGTCGTCATCGTCAGGGCGCGCCGACTGCCCTGATCAGGCGGCGATCGATGTGGTCGAGGCCGCCGCCGTCGTCGCGCTGGCGGCGCTGGTCTGGCCGTAGGATTGCAGGGCCTGGATGAATTGCTGCATCAGACCGGCCAGATCCTGAGAAGGCGAGAGGCCGCCTGCCCCGGCGACCGTCGCGCCATTCGGCCCTTGCGGTCCCACCGTGGCTGACGGCGGGCTGTTGGCGTCGTTCAAAGCCGCCATGGTCGTGGCGTCGCCGTCAGAATCTGCGTCATTGCGCGCGGAGACTGGCTGCCCGAGACCGGCCCCGAGCATGTGGTGGCGGTGACGATTATCGCTCAGGCTGCTGACGCCCGCCGAGGCGGACTGGGTTTGCAGGGCCAGCAGGCTGTCGACGATTTTCGACGACAGGGCGCTGATGAAATAGTCGAGATTGTCGCTGACGCTGGTCGTGGATGAACTGGACGTCGTGGTCGCGGACGCCGCGCTGGTTGCGCTGGCCGATGAACTGCCTGATGTGGATGTGGCGGAAGACGCCTTCAGGCTTGACGACACCTGAGACAATAACTGGCTCAGACTCAGTCCCGCCGAACTGCTGATCTGCATGAAACCCTCCTGAAAAACGTCCGAACAAAAGGTCTGGACAGTCAAAAGAGGTCGCCAGCAAGTTAACAAGGTGATAATTTAACAGATATTTCGGTTATGAAATACAAATGCCAAATTTAAATCTAAATATTCATCGCCATTTCGATCACATATAACATTCAATACACAATGGCAACCATTTTTTACTATGGGAATTATTTGCCCGGCAAGAGTCGCCTACGTCGAACAGGCTCTTGCCTGCCCGACACGACGCGGCTAAGTTGCCGTATCCTGTTGAAAGAGACCCCATGCGCCTGCCTTTGATTTCGCTCGCCGCCTTCGCCGTTCTGACCCTGCCCGCCGCGGCTCAGGACTATCTGGCCACCGGCATGGGCCAGCAGGTCTTCTTTTCGCCGTCAGGCCAGCCGTTCCGCGCCGCGCCGGGCAAGCCCTATCCGACCATGGACTGGTTTAACGCCGCCGACGCCAACCATGACGGCAAGATCAGTCACGATGAATTCGTCGCCGACGCCATGCGCTTTTTCGACACGCTCGACCTCAATCACGACGGCTATATCAACAGCCCTGAAAACACCCGTTATGAAAATCAGGTCGCGCCGGAAATCCAGCGCATGGACCCGCGCATCCAGCAGCCCAAGGTGATCCAGCACGATTACGATCCCGATATGGACGCCAATCAGGATCAGGAACCGAACGGCGGCAAATACATCAAGCAGATCGTCGGCGCCTCGCAATATGGCCTGATCGACGAGCCGCAACCGATCCGCGCCGCCGACGCCAATTTCGATTTCCGTGTCTCGAAGGACGAATGGCTGGCCGCCAGCAATCAGCGCTTCACCATTCTGGATCGCAACCGCGACGGCTTTATCACCGCGAACGAATTGCCCCAGACCCCGGCCCAGGTCGCGCAAGAGCTTGATCAAAAAGACGGCAAAGACCGCAAGAACAAGAAAAAACATTCCGGCTTTTGGTGATATTCAAGATAATTTCACCTGAAACTGTTCTTGCGCTGCAATAAATCACCCCGGTTTTTCATAAAAGTGCAATTTTTGCCTCGCCAACCGTAACCTTTCATGTTACTGGCGATCTTAATTTTTGTTAACGGAAACGGCGCTGCGTGTTCAAGAAAGTACACAGACTGGGCCTTTTCGGTCTCGGCGCGTTCGGCCGGTTGATCGTCAAGCACCTGTCGCCCTATTTCGACATCTATGCTTACGATCCCAGCCCGCACGCCCGGGCTTTCGCCAAGCGGCACAATGTCACCCTGGCCAGCCTTGAGGAGGTCGCCGCCTGCCGCGTGGTTCTGCTGGCCGCGCCGGTGCGCGCGCTGAAGGCGCTGGCGCAGAGCATCGCGCCGCATGTCCATCCGCGCGCCCTGATCATTGATGTCGGCTCGGTCAAGGTGAAGCCTGCGCAATGGCTGGTCGAGGCGCTGCCGGACAGCGTCTATATCCTCTGCACCCACCCCCTGTTCGGCCCGCAATCGGCGCGCAAGGGCATTCACGATCTTGAGGTCGTGGTGTGTCCGGTGCGCATCCGCCGTCTGGCGCCGATCGTGCGCTTTTTGGAGCAGACGCTCAACCTGAAAGTGTCGGTGGCGACGCCGGAGCAGCACGACAGGGCGCTGGCCGCCGTGCAGGGCCTGACCCACCTGATCGCCAAGGTGCTGAGCGGACTGGAGCCGCTGCCCACCGTCCACACCACGCGCTCCTACGATCTGATGATGCAGGGCGTCGGCCTGGTGCAAGGCGATTCCGACGAACTGTTCCTGTCCATCGAACGCGACAATCCGTTCGCCGCCGAAATCCGCAAGCGCTTCTTCGCGGAGATCGACTCCCTGCGCAATCGGCTGGAAGCGCACGATAACGGGAAGTAGGTCATTCTCTTCCCCACCGCGTGGGGACGCAGCGTTTGCGAAGCAAACGACGGAGGGGCTCCTGCCGTAAGTTACCCCTCCACCGCCCGAAAGCGTGCTAACGCTTCGCTTCTTGAGAACAGGCGGTGCCCCTCCCCATAAATGGGGAGGAGAAGAGTGTTGAATTCCCCTACTATCGGCATATGTTCAACACATGGGGGAGTCGCAGCATCGACTGAAATATGCACAGGCGCGGCGTTTACGACGTGAATTGACGCCGCCAGAGGCGCGATTGTGGCTACGGCTGAAAGGGCGGCAGGATGGGCTGCATTTTCGCAAGCAGCATCCGATTGGCCCGTTTATCGTTGATTTTTACTGCGCGGCGGCGCGGCTGGTCGTCGAGGTCGAGGGTCTGGTCCATGACCTGCTCAATGTCGCCGAACGCGACGTGACGCGCACAGCGTGGCTGGAGACCCAAGGTCTGGAGGTCATGCGCATACCGGCGTCGGAGATCATGCGCGACCCGGACGAAATGGCGCTGGGCATTATACTGAGGGCAAAGGAAAAGATTGGGCGGTAATTAGCACTCGCCTCTCCTCCCCACCGCGTGGGGAGGTGGCGTTTGCGCAGCAAACGACGGAGGGGTTGCGGCCCGTCTGCGCCGTCCCCCCCCCACCCCGTCGCGGGGCCCCGCCCCAAGCAGTGGGGGGGGTGGGGGGGGGTATTGGGATG
>NZ_JBQCGA010000015.1:0-47257 GCF_051956075.1 Asticcacaulis sp.
TCGCCGACGACATACTGCTGATGCACCAAGGCGAACTCAAACCCCTGGCCGCCCCGGAAAAGGTCTTCACCGAAACCCACCTGTCCGACGTCTTCAACCTAAGCGGCCAACTGACCGGCCCGCCCGAAGCGCGCGTCCTCACCCTCGCCAGCCAGCCGCTGCTGTAAAAGAAAGCAAGACACCCCGCCGCCACAAGATGACTTCCTCTTATACCTCCCTGAATTCGCTTGCGAATTTTGGGAGGGGGACCGCCGCGATTTATCGCGGTGGTGGTGGGGTAACTTACGTTCAGCCTTAATCCTGCAAACGCTTCGCTGAAACGCCTGAAGCGTACGCCACAAAATCCGCTCCGTAAGACGGCTCAATGGACATGACCATGGCCTGCCCCGCCTCAATAGCAACCATCTTCTTCTCGAGGAAAGCCGAATAAGCGTCCTGATATTGTTGATCCACCGAAGGATGCGGACCGGGAAAAAGCCGTTCCATGATCAGGGCATCAGGCCGCGTGTTTTGGATGATCTCGGCGTGGCTGATGATGTTGCTTTGCTGAAAATCATCCATATGCAAGCCTTCGACGCCTGTCAGCTCAATCTCCCAGGCTTCTCCGTTGTAACTTGTCAGGGACAGACGGACGTCTTTTTCCAGCACCTGAATGCCGATCAGATACCCGTCATGGAAACTCGGAATCTCCACCGCCCCTCACATCCCCTCCCGCTTCGTCGCGATCCGCGCCAGTCGGCCCCAACTCAGCCGCCCGGCCGCCAGCGCGCCCTGGCGGAAGGCGCGGCGGCCGACGCCGATCATCAGCCACGCCACCACGATCATCAGACCGAGACTCACAACGATTTCCCACCACGGCAGGTCATCGGCCAGTCGCAGCGGCATCAGGAACGGCGTGAAGATCGGCACGAAGGACAGCCAACGAATAATGGGCGAGTCCGGCGCGACCATGGCCGACTGCATGCACAGCATCGGGATCATCAGCACGATCATCATCGGCCCCATGATCGCCTGCGCGTCCTTCTGCGTCTCGCAAAAGGCGCCGATGGCCGCAAAACTGACGCCGAACATCAGATAGCCGCAGGCGAAATAGACCACGAGCAGCGCGATATGCAGCGGCGAGAACAGCCCGCTCAGCCCCGCCTGAACGCCATGCAGAATTTCCCGCGGGACGAAGCTCATCCCCGTCGCCGCCAGCGCCCAGCCGCCCAGCGCCCATATGCAGGCCACGCTCAGCAAAACGCCCGCCACGCCCAGCACCTTGCCGATCAGCAGGCTTTCCGCCGAACTGGAGGCCAAGACCACCTCCAGCACCTTGCTCGACTTCTCCTCGATCACCCCGGACAGCAGGATCATCGACGACGAGAAGATGCTCATCCAGGCTAGATAGCCGGTCAGCATGCCCGCCAACCTCGGCGCATTCTCACGCAGGGCCTGGCTGAAGCCATCGCCCCCGCCGTCCGCCACCGGGGTCAGGCTGACGATATTGGCGCGCGATTCGCGCATATCGTGGGCCAGTTGCGCATCGACGCCATGCTCGCGCGCCAGCTTGTAATATTGCAGCCCATGCAGATCCCATTGCAGCCTGTCGGCCAGCTTGCCCTTCTGCTTCGGCGTGGACCAGATATGGAATTGCAGCACATCGTTCTGGTCATAGACGACGATGATATTGCTCACCTTCGCATCCGGCGCGTTCAGCATGGCCGGTATCTTCGCCTCGGCCTCGGCGGGCGTCATGCCCGCGCTCAGACCGGCGGGCAAGGCCGCTAGCCGCACCTGATCGGCGTGCGCCATCTGCGCCGCCAGCCCTTCCAACCCCTCGGCTTTCGTCGCCTGCGCCCGGATCAGCGCATCGAGATCGCCTTCGACATGGTCGTCGCTTAAGTCCAGCACCGCCACCGACAGCACGGTCACCGGCGCGGTCTGGCGCAACAGCAGCGGCACCGCGATCACCGCCGTAATCAGCAAAGGCAGCGTCACCAGCGACAGCCAGAAGCCGATCGTCTTCACAAAGGCCAGATATTCGCGTTTCGCGATCAACAGCGTCTTAGACATGAGCGGCCCCCTCTCCGTTCAGCACGATAAACGCATCGTGCAGGCTCGGCTCGCGCGCCTCGAACCGCCGCACGTCCAGCCCTTTGAGGAAGGCCGCCTTGAGCGCCTCATGCGGGCTGGCCTCGGCGGCCAACCGGCAGCGCCACAACCGCCCGCCCTCGCCGTCTGCGACCGCTTCGACCGCCGCAATCCCCGGCAGGGCCAGGCAATCGGCCTCGGACAAGGCCCCCTCCAGATCGAGATAGCGCGGCGCCGCCGCCCGCGCGGCCTTCAGTGTCCCCTCAAACCGCTTCTCGCCCTTCGCCATCAGCACCACCTTCTCGCACAAACGCTCGGCGTGCTGCATGACGTGGGTGGAGAACAGAACCGTCGCCCCGCGCCGCGCCAGATCGCGGATCACCGTCTCCAGCCCGTCCTGATTGACCGGGTCCAGCCCCGAAAATGGCTCGTCGAGAATCACCAGCTCCGGCTCATGCACAAGGCACGAGATCAACTGCACCTTCTGCGACATGCCCTTGCTGAGCGAGCGGATCTGCGCGTTGGCGAACGCCCCCAGCCCCTGCGCCTCCAGCATCTTTCGCCCGCGTTCGCGCGCCACAGACGCCTTGACGCCCTTGAGCCCGGCCAGAAACACGATCACATCCAGCGCGCTCATCTTGCGGTAAAGCCCGCGCTCCTCCGGCATGAAGCCGATGCGGTCCAGCGCCCGACCGACCGGCCCGCCCAGCACCTCGATCGTCCCGCGCGTCGGCGCCGTCAGGCCCAGCATCATGCGCACGCTGGTCGTCTTGCCCGCGCCGTTCGGCCCTAAAAAGCCGCAGATCGTCCCGCGCGGCACTTCAAAGCTTAAATTCCGCACCGCCTCGAAAGCCTCGAAGCTCTTGCCGACCCCCGCCAGCCGCAACGCCAGATCGCTCATGCACACCCCCGTTTTGCCGCGACCCTAAAGCCTCCCGCTTACAAAGAAAAGCCCCGCGTAACCTTTCTCAACAGCGCGACGTATCCCTTAACCGACAGCGCGCCTGTCTTACATCATCACGCCCCACTCCATCTGAGGAACCCCCGCATGACCCGCACCATCACCCTGACCGCTCTGGCCCTCACCCTCGCCACCCTGGCCGCCTGCTCCGCGCCGAAGACCAGCGAAAACGCCATGTCCATGAGCGCCTCCTCCTCCGACGCCATGGCGCCGATGGCCAGCGGCGACGCGATGGCCGCGTCCTCCGGCGACGCCATGGCCCCCATGTCCAACAACGCTATGTCCGACTCCGCCATGAGCCACTGACCGCGTCAGGCGGGCGGTCCCTCCCTTCCGCCCGCCTTACCGTTTTTGAATCTCAGCCCGCCCGTTTCGCGCTCTCATCCTTACGCCGCCCCGCCTATTTTAAGGCGTGGGGCTGCAAGAATGGAGCATGACATGACCAAGACGCAGATTTCCGCCGCCGCCATCGCCGCAGGCCTGGTTTTCAGCGGCGCGGCCTTCGCTCAGACCCTGAACGATCCGGCCCAGCTACAGCGCGAGCATCAACGCGCGGTCGCCGCCAATGACCCGGCCAACGACCCGTACAATCCGCAAAGTTCCAACCGCCTGAACCAGCAGCAATTGCAACGCGCCCAGGCCCTCGGCGACGAGCCAGTCTATCAGACCGACCGCTATGACTACACCGCCCCTGCGGCCCCGCCGGTCGCCTACAATAATGACAGCTACAGACGCGACGACCAGCAAGCCCTGCCCGAAGACACGCCGCCGAACATCACCGTCGTCGGCCCGACCCACGCCGCTCCGTCCAGCTTCGGTCAGCCGGACACCAGCCCGCAATCGACCGGAACGCCCATGGTTGACACCCCCTACGCCACCACCCAACCGGCTCCGGACTTCCAGTAAAACAAAGCCCCCGGCGCAAACCGGGGGCTTTCCATCTCATCCCTCCCTGCGCAGCGGGGAGGAGGGACCGCGAAGCGGTGGGAGGGCTTTATTCCACCCCCAGCTTCGCCTTCAACAGCTCATTGACCGCCGCCGGATTGGCCTTGCCGCCGGTCGCCTTCATCACCTGCCCAACGAACCAGCCCAGAGCCTGCGGCTTGTCCTTGACCGCCTCGGCCTTGTCGGGATTGGCGGCGATGATCTCGTCAATCGCCTTCTCAATCGCGCCGGTGTCCGTCACCTGCTTGAGCCCGTGCTTCTCAACGATCTCGGCAGGGCTGAGAATCCCCTTCTCATCCCACATATGCTCGAACACCGTCTTGGCGATCTTGGACGAGATGGTTTCGTTCTCGATCAGCTCGACAAGCCCGGCAATATGCTCCGGCGTGATAAAGCTCTCGCCGATCTCCTGCCCCGCCTCGGCCAGCCGCGACAGCAGCGCATTCGTCACCCAGTTGGCGACCAGCTTGGCGTCGCGCCCTTTCGCCGCCGCCTCGAAATAGTCCGCCCGCGCCTGATCCGAGATCAGCACGCCCGCATCATAGCTCGACAGACCGTACTCGCTGATAAAGCGCGCCTTCTTGTTGTCGGGCAGCTCGACCAGATGCTGGCGAATCGCCTCGATCCACGCTTCCTCCAGCTCAAGCGGCAGCAGGTCGGGATCGGGGAAGTAGCGATAATCGTGCGCCTCTTCCTTGGAGCGCATCGAGCGCGTCTCCACCTTCACCGCGTCGAACAGGCGCGTCTCCTGATCAATCGCGCCACCGTCCTCAAGGATTTCGATCTGCCGCCGCGCCTCGTACTCGATGGCCTGCTGCATGAAGCGGAATGAGTTGACGTTCTTGATCTCGCAGCGCGTGCCGAACGGCTGGCCCGGACGACGCACCGAGACATTGCAGTCGGCGCGCATATTGCCCTTTTCCATATCGCCGTCGCAGGTGCCCAGATACACCAAGATGGTGCGCAGCTTCTTGAAATAGGCCACCGCCTCATCGCTTGAGCGGATATCGGGCTTGGACACGATCTCCATCAAAGCCGTCCCCGCGCGGTTGAGATCGACGTAAGTCGCGTTGGGGTCAAGGTCGTGGATCGACTTGCCCGCATCCTGCTCCAGATGCAGCCGTTCGATGCGCACGGTGATCGCGGTTCCGTCATCCTTTTCGACCAGCACCTCGCCCTCGCCCACAATGGGGTGGAACAACTGGCTGATCTGATAGCCCTGCGGCAGGTCGGGATAGAAATAGTTCTTGCGGTCAAAGCGCGAGAAGCGGTTGATCTGCGCCCGCAGCCCCAGCCCCGTCTTCACCGCCTGCTCGACGCAGAAACGGTTGAGCACCGGCAACATGCCCGGCATGGCGGCGTCAACCAGGCTGACCTGCTCATTCGGCCCCGCGCCAAAGCCGACGCGCGCGCCGGAAAACAGCTTGGTGTTCGACGCCACCTGAGCGTGAACCTCCAGCCCGATCACCAGTTCCCACGGACCCGTCCGGCCCATAATGTGTTGCGAAGCCTCAGCGGCGCGAATATCGAGAGCGTTTGTCATAGGGGGGATATAGCGGGGGAGTCGGGGCGTGGGAAGGAAAATTGATCTCAATAGCTCCCAAATGTTTATATCATTAGCGTTGAAGCGTGTCTTATTGTACTCTGTGAATCGAATAACTACCAAATTTAGCGCTATAGCGGATGAGACCGATCAATGCTTTCAGACGAAATTGAAAAAGCACAACACTTAGTAAAAACAGACGCTTTTACAATGTCGATTGGGGAAATCGTCAGCATGTATGACGATAGTGAAATTGTAGTTGATCCAGAATTTCAAAGACTCTTTCGATGGAATTCGAGTCAAAAATCAAAACTTATTGAGTCGATTCTTTTGGGCATTCCAATTCCATCCATTTTTGTATTTGAGAAGGATGACGGTAAGTGGGAATTAATCGACGGACTTCAAAGAATATCGACGATCTTAGAATTTATGGGTAAATTAAAAAACCCAGATGGTGGCTTGATGCCCCCCTCAATACTCGAAGCTACCAAGCACCTTCCTTCATTGCATAATACGGTCTGGGAGAGGAGTGAGAAAATAATTGACCTGCCACTCGATGAACAAGTTCCTCTTGAAAAACCATTTCAACTAACAATTAGACGCTCTAGATTAAGTGTGGAAATTTTAAAAAGACCAAGCAATGAGCAAACAAAATTCGAACTATTCCAAAGGCTTAATGCTGGCGGAACTCAAGCAAATGCTCAAGAACTAAGAAATTGCATCATACTAATGGTTAATAAGGATTATTTTAGATCAATAAAGATTCTAGCGGAAGGGGAAGACTTTAAAAGTGTAATATCAGTTACAGAAGATCAAATTGAAAGACAACGCCATCTAGAGTTAATGACACGCTTCCTGGTTCACACCTATATTCCTTATGATGGAACATTGGATGTTGAAGAGTACATTGACAATGGAATTGTCGAGCTTGCAACCAATAATGATATAAATAATAATATTGAGTGCATTAGCTTGACCTTTTCTCTATTAAACAAAATCGCTGGTCGAGACTCCCTTAGGAGGTATGACAACGGGCATTACTCAGGTCGGGTCGGATTGGTTGGTCTTGAAGTTATTGCTGTTGGAATTGCAAAAAACATCACCGCAATATCAGAAATGAAAAACTCTGAAGAATTCGTTTTACAAAAATCTAGAGACTTTTGGTCTCAGCCAGAACTTGAGAACTTCACATCACCAGGATTACGGGGAACTATAAGAATACAGCGAACAGTTCCATTTGGTGAAAAGTGGTTTAAGCCATGAGTAAAGCATTTACCGAAGCCGATTTTTTATCGCAAATTACTGAAGATCGCACTTGGAGACTTAAAGAAATCTCTGACCTGAAAAATGTGACGCTTCGTTCAGACGCCAAGATGCAACGAGTTTTACTCCGCGCGGCCATCACAATTTGCTATGCGCACTGGGAAGGATATGTGCGTTTTTGCGCCCGTAAATTTATGGAACACATTTCCATAAAAAAATTGAAATACAACGAACTAGATGATCAATTTAAAAAGAATTATTTTCTGCCTAGACTTAATTCGTTGGCTATTTCCAAGTTGGGCATTGAGGCTAGATGCCAATTGATAGATGACATTCTATCATGCTCTTCGCAAAGATTTTCACGACCAAATGACGATTTAATTAACACAAAATCTAATTTAAATTCTGACGTCCTCAAAGATATTTGTCTTGTTTGTGGAATTAATTATCGTTTGTTTGAGACAGACCTTTCATTCATTGATGTATTTCTCTTAAAAAGACGTAATGCGATTGCACATGGGGAAGAAGCTTTGATTTCAATTGATGAACTTGATGATCTTGTCGATACAACCACAAAATTGATGCGACTGTTCGGAGATGATTTAGAAAATAAAGTGTCTCTTCAAGAATATAAAGCTGCCTGAAATTCTTTTTTATTAAACGCCTATTATACATTCCGCATCTCAAGTCGATTTAATCCCCGCCCCTCAAACTGGCCCTATCCTATCCCCCATGTCAGACTGGGACGACAGGATCAAAGCCAATGAGGACGCGCTGAAGGCGCGGCTGGCGCAGCCTTGACCGTACACCATCCGTACAGTAAACTCCCCCCTCAATAGGGAGTTCCGCCATGCCCGATGACGCCCGCGCCAAGACCGCCCGGATTGACCTGCGCATGACGCCGCAGGCTAAGACCCTGCTTGAACAGGCCGCAAAGGCGCGCCACAAAACCTTGAGCGAATTTGTCCTCGACCAGAGCCTGAGCGCCGCCGAGGAAACCCTGGCCGACCGCCGCCTGTTCCTGCTCGACGACGCGCAATGGGCCGAGTTCAACCGCCTGCTCGACGCCCCGCCGCGCGACATGCCGGAATTGAGAAAGCTCGCCGCCGTCAAACCGCGCTGGGAAGCCTGAATGCAGCCTCCCCGGCCGATTGCGCCCGGCGATGCGCTGGACGACTTCGATTGCGGCGTTCCTAAACTCAACCATTGGCTCACTCATCGCGCGCTTGGCAATGATCTCAGCGGCGCATCGCGAACCTTTGTCATCGAAAATAACGATCGGATCATAGGCTATTACGCCCTCAGCGCCGGTTCCATCTTCCACGCCGACGCCACAGGCAATATTCGCCGCAATATGCCCGATCCGATCCCCGTCGCCATTCTGGCGCGGCTCGCCATCGACACCGCGTTTCAGAACGACGGCCTTGGACACGAACTGCTGCACGACGCCGTGCGCCGCACGCTCAGCGCCGTTGAAACCCTCGGCCTGCGCGCCCTGCTGATCCATGCCCTGTCGGAACGCGCGCGTGGTTTCTATGAAAAATGGGGCTTTAAACGCTCGCCCACCAATGACCTGACCCTGATGGCGTCCCTGACCGACCTGCGCAAAGCTTTCGGATAAGGCAAGCAAGACACCCCACCACCACATCTCAGCCGCTGCGCGACTTCGTGCGGTCCCCCTCCCCGGCATAGCCAGGGAGGTATAAGAATAACTAACCTTATACCTCCCTGAACGCGCAGCGTTTGGGGAGGGGGACCGCGCCCGCAGGGCGTGGTGGTGGGGTATCTTGCTTCCCGACTAATCCCCGCCCCTCAAACCGCGCTTATCCTATCCCCCATGTCAGATCGGGCGGACAGGATCAAAGCCAATGAGGACGCGCTGAAGGCGCGGCTGGCGAAGCTGCGCGAGTTTTCCGAGGGCGTGGCGGAACGGCTGCGCCAGCTTGACATGCCCAAGACCTATCTGGAAGCCGCGCGCGGCGCCCGCGCCGTTCAGCAGGCCGACCGCCTGTTGCTGCTGGTTCCGAAGGTCGATCTTGTGATCAACGGGCCGCTGCCGGAGACAACGGAAAGCCACCCCTCCACCGCTTCGCGGTCCCCCTCCCCATCGCTGCGCGACAGGGAGGAGAGCGATGATGCGCCCCTCTCCTCCCCACCCTGTGGGGAGGCGGCGCAAGAAGCGGTGGAGGGGTACAACATCCCCGACCCGAAGACCGGCTATCAGGCGGTCCACCCGGCGCGGCTGGACTTGCGCGACTATGCCGACCGGCTGATGGAGGCCGTCGGCGAGATCGCCGAGGCTGACACCTATCTCGAAGCCCTGCGCGCCGCGCGCTACGGTCAGGCCGCCGAGCGCATGTTGCGCCAGCTCTATCACCTGCCCGACGGCGGCTACGGTCCGTGGACCTATGACCACGACGACGATGAAGACGAAGACTGGGACGAGGACGACTGGGACGAAGACGAAGACGACGATGACGGACAAGAGGACGCCGAAGCCGAACCCGTCCTTTACAACTGGCAAAAATACGTCTGGGGCACGCCCAGCTTCCGCCATCCCGACAATGAGCTGTGCATCGAAATGCCCGGTGAGGAAGACAAAAGCGACTGGCAACTCTTCTGCGCCACCTGCGATGAATTGCTCTATGTCAGATTAGCCCGCGAAAGCGGCGTCTGGCGCGACGGAACCCCTTACGATCCCGACGATCCCTGGCATTCCTGCCCGCGCCTGCAATATTTCTACGCTGCCCACCCGCCGCCGGAATGAAAAAAGGCCCCGGCTGACGCCGAGGCCCTGAAAACGCCCTCTCACCACAGCTTAGTGGTAACGATACGTCTTGCCCTTATAGATGTACCAGTAGTTCATCCCGGCAGGACGCGTCTCGAAATAAACGACCTTATGATCCGCACGCGGCGCCGGCTCATAAGAACCGTGCTTGAAGACATAATAGTTGGCGCCGCGGCAGCGGATCTTCTCGTGCGAATTCTTGCCGACCACATAGCCCGCCGCGCCGCCGACCGCGCCGCCGATCACCGCCGACTTGGTCTTGTCGCCCTTTTTGCCGAGCAGGCCGCCCGCAATCGCGCCCGCCGCCGCGCCGATGGCCGCGTCCTTGCCCGCCAGGTCTTCCTTCTTGACGTAGCAATAGCCGTCATAACGCGCGCCCTGCGCCGACGCCGCCAACGGGGTCATGGCGCCCAGGCTCAACGCCGCCGCGCCCGTCGCCAAAGTGATCATACGAACCGAAGCCAGACGAATCATGTCGCCCTCCTGATGAAAAAACCTGTTCCCTATCTCGCCCCGGATTACGGTAGAAAGATGACGTTTATAACATCACCTTCATGCCATCATTGTCGGCGCTTTTGTACATGGCCTGAATGATGCGGATATCGCGCAGCCCCATCTCGCCGGGCGTCAGATGCGCCACATTGGCCCGCGCCGCCTTGGAGAAGCCGTCCACCTGCGCGGCGAACTGGCTGATCGGATTGCCCGCATTGAGCGGCTGGCCGTTGGAGAGGGTGACGTTCTGGCGGTAATAGTCCGACGCAGGCTCCATGACGATGGCGCCCGTCGCGCCAAATATCTTCTGCCGCGTCCCCCCGGCATAGCAGTAGGAGGACGAACCCTGCGCGTGGATGCCGGACGGGAAGGTCATGCGCCAGTCCACGCCGCCCTCGACCTCACGGAAGCGCGGATCGTCGCGGGGGTAAGAATAGACGGCCGAGACCGACACCGGGTCTTCGCCAAGGCACATCATCGCCGCGTTCATGGCGTAGATGCCGATATCGTACATCGAGCCGCCCCCGGCCAGCGCCTTCTGCAAGCGCCATTTGTGCGGCGGCCAGTCGGGATTGGCGTTGAAGCCTGCGTCGCCGGTGAAATATCTGAGCGTCCCCAGCTCGCCCGACGCGCAGCGCCGCGCGACCTCGACATTGTTGGGCTCGAAATGCACGCGGTAAGCGACGCCGAGCTGGCGGTTGGCGGCCTTGGCGTCGGCGATCATCGCCTCGCACTCGGCAGGCGTGGAGGCCATCGGCTTCTCGCACAGCACATGCTTGCCCGCCTTGAGCGCGCGGATCGTGTACTCGGCGTGCAGCCCGACCGGCAGCACGATATAGACGCAGTCGATCTCCTTATCCTCTGCGATCTTATCGAAGGTATCATAGCTATAGAGCTTCGAGACGCCGTACCGCGCGCCAAGCTCTTTCGCCTTGTCGGGATTGCCCGAAACAAACGCCGTGATGGTGGACTCGTCCGCGCCCATAAAGCCGGGGATCACCTGCCCCAGCGCGAAGGTGCCAAGCCCCACAATCGCCCAGCGCATGCGCTGCGACGGCTGATCGGGCAGATCGGGATGACCAAGCAGCGGCTGGCCCACAGCCTTGGGCGCAGAGCCTTGCGCAGCGGCGGAAACGGCTGTGGCGGCCAGGGACAGCCCTCCGGCCCCCAGAAGAAGGCGGCGACGATCAATCATAGTCTCTCTCCCAACATGTATTTGCGGGAGAGACTTGCCGGTTTTGTAATCGGTTACAAGTTCTTTATGCGCGGCCCCCACCCGCCCCATCGCTTTTTCCCCGGCGTCGGCGGCAGCTATAAAGAATGAAAACCGCCGCCCTGCTCGACCTGCCGCCAGACCCCGCCGCCGATGCGCGCGCCCAAGGCCTGCGCTATGTCAGCGACGCTAAGCCGGGCCTGACCCGCCGCCGCTACGGCAAGGCCTTCGCCTTCTTCGACCAGAGGGGCGACCGCATCCGCGACGCAAAAACCGTCGCCCGCATCAAGGCCCTGGCCATCCCCCCGGCCTGGCGCGATGTCTGGATCTGCCCGCACGCCAACGGGCATCTGCAAGCCACCGGCTTCGACGCCAGGGGCCGCAAGCAGTACCGCTACCACGCCGACTGGCGCGCCCTGCGCGAGGACAACAAGTTCGGTCACATGCTGGCCTTCGCCGAGCAGTTGCCCGCCATCCGGGCGCGGATCAAAGCCGACATGGCGCGCCGGGGTCTCTGCCGTGAAAAGGTGCTGGCCAGCGTCGTCGCGCTGCTGGAGCGGACCCTGATCCGTATCGGCAATGACGAATATGCGCGTAAGAACAACAGCTTCGGTCTGACCACCTTGCGGCCCGAACATGTCGAGATCAGCGCCCGGACCCTGCGCTTCCGCTTCACCGGCAAGTCGGGCAAGACCTGGAGCCTGAAACTGTCGGACCGCCGTATCGCCCGCGTCGCCCGCGCCTGCGCCGAAATCGACGGTCAGGAGCTGTTCAAATATGTCGATGAGGACGGCGTCGTGCGCGACGTCACCTCCGGCGACGTCAACGCCTACCTGCGCGAAGCCTGCGCAGGCCAGGTCACCGCCAAGGACTTCCGCACCTGGCACGGCACGGTGCTGGCGGTCTCCTGGCTGGCGTCGTGCGAACCTTGCGCCTCGGCGGCGCACGGCAAGCGCATGGTGGCGCAGGCGATGAAGGCGGTCGCGCAGAAGCTGGGCAACACGCCCGCCGTCTGCCGCAAATCCTACGTCCATCCCAAGGCGCCGGAGGCCTATCTGGCGGGCGAATTGGTTCTGCCCGCCGCGAAAGCGACGGACGACCTGTTATCCCCGGAGGAACTGGCCGTGTTAGCCTTTCTCAAGGACAGGCTGGCCTAAGCTTCACCGGGAACGTGCGCCCAGAATTCGATCTCGACCGTCGCGCCGTAAGCGAGACTGGTCACGCCAAAGGCGGTGCGCACCGGCAGGCGGGCCGGATGGAAGTACGGCTTGTACAGGCGGTTGAAGTCGCCCCACTTGTCGATGTCGGTCAGCATGACCGTGCATTTGAAGATGTGTTCGAGGCCAAGACCGTACTTTTTCAGAATGTCGGCGGTGTTCGACATGATGAATTTGACTTCGTTCTCGAAGCCCTTGGCCAGTTCGCCCTTTTCGTCGAGGCCGATCATGGCCGACAGGAACAGCACATTGCCGACCTGCACGGCTTCGGAAAACGGCGAGCGCGGATGCGGATGCAAGAAATAGGTGATCCCGTCAGCCGGGATCGGATTGATGGCGGGGCGGTTTTCGACATTGCTCATGACGCTTATCCTAACGATCTTGCCGGTGCGGGAAAAGGGGGCGCAGGGCCTTTATCACCCGTCGGCGTTCTCCGCGACCACCTTTTTGGCGCGCATGGCCGCCCAGCGATACAGGCCGACAATGCCTATAAAGGCCAGGACCAGGGCGATGATCATAGAGACGCTTTCCGACGGCGCAAAGGACGCGAACGGCCCGGCGAACGGGGCGGGATTTTTGGTCAGGACGATGATCCCGGCCAGGGCGACATTGAGCAGGCTTTCGCCGACGATGAAGCCCGACGCGACCAGCACACCGAGACGCTTGGCCGCCTCGCCCCAGTCATGGCCGTTGACCTTGCGCCCGGAGACGAACTTCTCGAACAGCCAGCCCGCAACGGCGCCGACTACGACCGGCGCGGTGACGGCGGAGGGCAGATAGATGGCCAGCCCCACGCCCAGAGGCGGCAGGCTGAACTTCTCCTTGCTCGACTTGCGCAGCAGGACGTCCACCACGACCAGAGCCAGACCGACTAAAGCGCCGATGCCCAGCAGTCCCCAGTCGAGATCGCCGCCGATCACCCCTTTGGCCAGGGTCGAGATCAGCGTCGCCTGCGGCGCGGGCAGCGGCTGGTTGGTGATGGCGTGGTAATGCGGATCGCCCGCAAAGCCATTGGAATTGTTGAGCAGTTCCAGCACTGGCGGAATGACCAGAGCGCCGGCGAAGATACCGATGATCAACGCCACCTGCTGTTTCCACGGCGTTGCATCGACCAGTTGCCCGGTCTTGAGGTCCTGCAGATTGTCATTGCCGATCACCGCGACGGCCAGAACGACGGTGGTGACGAGCAACGCATAGGCGACCAGGGCCTGCCCGGTATCGGGTCCGGTAAAATGATAGCCGATCATGCCGGTCAGAAAGGCGGCGCCGATTACGGTCAGGATGGCGATGCCCGACACCGGCGAGTTGGACGAGCCGATCAGTCCGGCCATGTAGCCGCACACCGCCGCCGCCAGCAGGCCCGCGACCAGAATATACAAAACGCCGGTGATCACCAGCGGCAGGGCCAGATCGTTCAGCGGCCCGCCGGAGACGAAATTCATCAGCAGCCAGCCCGCCGGAACCATGCTCAGCAGCACGACCAGGCCGACGATCCAGACCGGCAGATCCTGTTCGGTGCGCGCAATAACGACGCCTTCGGAGCGGCTGAGGCGGTTGGTCTCCAGCGCCGACATCAGGCCGGACCACACCGGCAGGGCCAGCTTGCCCAGCGTCCAGATCGCCGCTGCGCCGATGGCGCCAGCGCCGAGGAAGCGCACCTTGGTGGACCAGACCGCACCGGCATGATCGGCGGCGGACAGGTCCGGCATGGGAAAATGCACGGTGAGGATTGGCACGAACACGCCCCAGGCCAGGGCCAGACCGACGAACATGGCGACGCCGACCGTAATGCCCATCAGGTGCCCGGCGCCCGCCAGAGCCAGAGACGACGAACCGGCCAGCCCCGTGGCGCCCTTGGTTCCGACCTTGAAATAGGTGGAGATTTCTCCGGCCAGCAGCTTGGCGCCCGCGCCCGCCGCGTAAAGAGCCGAGGCCAGACTGCCCCAGATGACCGCCAAGAGGCCCGCCCGCCCTTCGGCGCCGCCTTCGCGCGACGAGGTGCCGACGCGCAGCACCTCAGCGGCGGCGACGCCGTCTGGATACGGCAGAGCCGACTGGCTGACCAGCGCCCGGCGCAGCGGCATGGTGTACATCACGCCCAGCACGCCGCCGATCGCGCAGGCGGCGAAGGTGGTGAGAAAATGCACATGTTGCCACCAGCCGATGATCATCAGGCCCGGCAGGACGAAAATCACCGAGGCCAAAGTTCCCGCCGCCGAGGCGATGGTCTGAACGATATTGTTTTCCTGGATCGAGGCGTTGCGAAACGCCTGCAACAGCGCCATCGAGATGACCGCCGCCGGGATCGAGGTTGCGAAGGTCAGACCGACCTTGAGGCCAAGATAGACCTGCGCGGCGGTGAAAACCAATGTGATCAGTATGCCGAGGACGATGCCCCGCGCGGTGAATTCGACGTGCTTGACGGGATGTTTCGCGGGCGCAGTCTGGCTCATGAAAGGCTCCAATGGATCTCTGGCCATGATTTAGCCGCAAGTTGCGGCGTTCGCCAAGGTATTTGTTGCAAAAGATATTTTTCGCGCCGCAGCACGATCAGGCGCCCGTCGCCTGCGGCAGATCGGCGCCGTCGTCATCGCTCAGCAACTGGTCGCAGATATGGCGGTATTTTTGCAAGGTCACATTGCCGTCGTCGAGCAGGTCGGGAAGTTTCGCGTCCGCCTGAGCGATGTCGGCGTCAACCTGATCGTCGTCAAGCTGCGCCGCCTCCTTATAGACTTCACGCGCCTGCGCCCGCGCCTGCTGCACATCGGCGACCTGCTGGCCCGCCAGACCGCGCGCCAGCACCAGATCATAGGTCGCCACACAGCCAATGGCGGCGGTCATGACCGCGTCCGTATCGTCATCGTCGTCGCCGTTCTCATCCTGCGCGAAAGCGATGGGCGCCGCCAGCAGCCCGATCAGGGCGACGGCGGCGACGGACAGGCGAAGTACGGAACGGATCATGGAGCGAACCTGTGGAAAACAGCTAACAGGTAACCCCGCCTCGCGATTCCGGCAAGCCGCCTGTTTACGCCCACCATTGCGCCGGACGCGCCGAAAAGGCGGCGGCGCGCTCGATGGCCTGACCGACATTCAGCACGGTCGCTTCGTCGAGCGCCTTGCCGATGACCTGAAGGCCCAGCGGCAGACCGCTCTTGTCCAGCCCGGCGGGAACGCTCATGCCCGGCAAACCCGCCAGATTGGTGGTGACGGTGAAGACGTCGTTCAGGTACATCTGCACCGGATCGGCGGCCTTGGCCTGATCGCCCAGCTCGAAGGCCGAGGACGGCGTGGCCGGGGTCAGGATGACGTCGCACTTTTGATAGGCCGCCGTGAAATCCTCGGCGATGCGACGGCGCACCTTAAGCGCCTTGACGTAATAGGCGTCATAGAAGCCCGCGGACAGCACATAGGCGCCGATCATGACGCGGCGCTTGACCTCCTTGCCGAAACCTTCCGAGCGCGACAGCTCGTAAACATCCGTCAGGCCTTGCGCCGACTCGGTGCGGTGGCCGTAGCGCATGCCGTCGTAGCGCGCGAGGTTGGACGAGGCTTCCGCCGGGGCGATGATGTAGTAGCACGGCAGGGCGTATTTGGTATGCGGCAGGGAAATGCGCACGATCTCGGCGCCCGCGTCTTTCAGCCACGCAATGCCCTGCTCCCACAGCGCGTCGATCTCAGCGGGGATGCCGTCGAGGCGGTATTCGTCGGGTATGCCGACGCGCAAACCTTTGAGCGACTTGCCCAGAGCCGCCGAGAAATCCGGCACCGGCAGGTTCAGCGAGGTCGAGTCCCTGACGTCGTGCGAACACATGGATTGCAGCAGGATCGCCGCGTCCTCAACCGTCTTGGCGATCGGCCCGGCCTGATCCAGCGACGAGGCGAAGGCGACCATGCCGTAGCGCGAGCAGCGGCCATAGGTCGGCTTGATGCCGACCGTGCCGGTGAAGGCGGCGGGCTGGCGGATCGAGCCGCCGGTGTCGGACGCCGTGGCGGCCAGACACAGATCGGCTGCGACCGCGGCCGCCGACCCGCCGGACGAGCCGCCTGGGGTCAATGGCGCGTTCGAGCCGCTGCTTTTCCACGGATTGACGACATTGCCCCATTTCGAGGTCTCGTTGGACGAGCCCATGGCGAACTCGTCCATATTCAGCTTGCCCAGCATGACCGCGCCGTCGTCCCACAGGTTCTGCGTGACGGTCGATTCATAGGTCGGCACGAAATTATCGAGAATGCCCGAACAGGCGGTCGTGCGCACATCCTTCGTGCAGTAAAGATCCTTGATCCCCAAAGGCGCGCCTTCCAGGCGCCCGCCCTCGCCCTTGGCCAGCCTGGCGTCGGAAGCGGCGGCCTGCGCGCGCGCCTTGTCGAAGGTGGTCGCGACATAGGCGTTGAGCGCCGGATTGGCGGTTTCGATGGCGCCGATAAAGGCTTCGGTCAGTTCAACCGAGGTGAAGTCTTTCGCCTTCAGGCCGTCGAGCGCGCCCTTGAGCGTCAGTTGCGTCAGCTTGCTCATGATTACTCCACCACCTTCGGCACGACGAAGAAGCCATCGACGGATTTGGGCGCATTGGCGACGATCTGCTCGACAATGCCGCCATCCGTGACCACGTCGTCGCGCAGCGGAGTCGGCATGTCGATGGCCGTGGTCAACGGTTCGACGCCCTCGACATCGACCTCGCTCAGCTGTTCGATCCAGCCGAGAATGCTGTTCAGCTCGCCGGCCAGCGCCTCCAGGCGCTCATCGCTTTCGCGCAGGCGCGCCAGACTGGCGACCTTCTTCACCGTCGCCACATCAATGGCCATGACAGGACTCCTTAAAAATCAGGGCTCCCGGTTAGCGATTGGAGGCGGTTTTGGCAAGAGGCGCACACAAATAAGGACCGCGCGGGCGGGGTCGCCGCGCGGTCCTTTGCGCCGTCTGACGGTAAGAAGCGCGTCAGCGGCGCTCGGCCAGCGCGCGCGCAGGCGGCTGGTCTTTGCGGGACAGGCTGGCGTTTCGGGACGCGGTCAGTTGCTGTTCCACCTTCTGCATGGCTTCGGTCTCGCAGGCGCGATCGTCGGCTTCGCGCCATTTCGGCCCCTCGCCTTCGCTTTCACAGACATATTGTGCGGCCTTATAAAGACGGGCGCGCACATTCTGCGCCTTGGCGGGACTGTTGAGGTCGGCGGTTTTAAACGTCACCGCCACCCTGGTCGGCGTCAGATCGTCCGCATTGCAGGCAAAAGCGGTCCCCAGAGCGCTGACCGATACAGCCAGCGCGCCAATAAAATACAGATTTTTCATCGAAGTTTGCTCCGCAGATTTACCGGTCGTTGGACGCCAGAATCTGAGCCTTGTCGGCGCGATCGTTTTCACGGTCGAGACGGCTCAGTTGCGGCGCGCCGACCTGACGGACGGCGTCGTTGAGCGCCTGACGCTCGCACGCCTTATCGGCGTCGGCGGTCAGCGGGTCGGATGCGTCGCTGGCGCAGACCGCATGCGCGGCGGCCTGCAGCTTGGCGTAATAGAAGCGCGTCTGGTTGACGTCGTTAAAATCGACATGCGCGGTGACGGCGCGCTGATCCGGGGTGCGGGTCTGCGCCTGAGCCAGGGTCGGCGCGATGGCGACGAAGGTCAGGGCGGCAGTGGCGATAAGAGCGATGCGGGACATGATCAGTTTCCTTTGAGATAGTTTCCAGAGAGAAGCGTTTAAGAACTGAGCAAACAAATACACGCATCAGATGACGGTTTAAACATGAATATTGTTAAATCGAATCCATGTATTAAATGAATTTCATGAATTACAGGAATTTAATTTATGACATAAATTTAATACTTATGTTGCAAAAGAAATTTTCACGAATGCGACGAGTTCGCCCGCTGCGCATTGACTTGAAAGCGAGGCGGCGCCAGTGGTCAGGTCATGCCCGTATTCGACATCACCGACCTCAAAGCCGCCCTGCCGCCGCGCCGCGCCCTGCTGGGCCTTGACCTCGGCGAAAAGACCATTGGCGTGGCGGTGTCCGACATCTCCCTGACCCTCTCCTCGCCGCTGGAATTGATCCGTAAGAGCAAGTTCACGCAGGAGGCCGAGCGCTTGTTTCACCTGATGAAGCAGTGCGAGGCGGACGGGATCGTCATCGGTCTGCCGGTCAATATGGACGGAACCGAAGGGCCGCGTTGCCAGTCGGTGCGCGCCTTCGGACGCAACCTCTTACGCCTGCGCGACCTGCCGATCGCCTTCTGGGACGAGCGCTGGTCGTCCTCGGTGATGAACCGCTTTCTGATCGAGGAGGCCGACCTGTCGCGCGCCAAACGCGCCGAGGTCATCGACCGCAACGCAGCGGCCTATATTCTGCAAGGCGCTCTGGACCGTATGCGGGACGCCGCCCCGTGAACGCGGCGACGATTTTCGGCGGCCTGTTTCCGATCTTTCTGCTGATCGCGCTTGGCTACGGCTTGCGCAAGTCGAACTTTCTGAGCGATTCGGCGTGGCGCCCGATCGAGACCTTCGCCGTATATGTTTTGTATCCGGGCTTTCTGGTTCCGGCCATCTGGGGCGCGGACCTGTCCGGGCCGTCCGCCGGCCCGGTCGGGGCGGCGATCCTTTTGACCATCGCGATCTCGGCGGGGCTGGGCCTGCTGCTGAAACCCGTCCTCCGCCTGTCCGGCCCGACCTATTCCAGCCTGTTTCAGGGTCTGATCCGCTTCAACTCCTTCGTCTTCATCCCGGTGGCGGCGGCGATTTTCGGGCCGAAGGCGATGAGCGTCGCCGCCGTCGCGGTCAGCGCCCTGATCCCGGTCACCAACCTTTTGAGCATACTGGCTCTGGCGCACTGGGGGGATATGGGGGCCGAAACGGTCCGAAAGACGCCCCTGCAACTGGCGCGCACCGTCATCAGCAATCCGATCTTCGCCGCCTGCCTGCTTGGACTATTGCTGAACCTGCTGCGCGTTCCGCACCTGCCGCCGCTGGAAAAGGCGCTGAACATGCTGGGCGAAGCGGCGATTCCGACCGGGCTGATCCTGGCCGGGGCGGGCTTAAGCTTCGGCTATGTCGCGCGTCAGCCGTGGCTGACGGCGGGAACGGCGGCCTATAAGGTGTTGATCATGCCGCTGATCTGCTGGGGACTGTGCCGCGCCCTGGGCGGCGATGCGCTGGCGCAGGGCGTGGCCCTGTGCTGCGGGGCGGCGCCGTCAGCTGCGGCGGCCTATGTGCTGGCGCGGCATATGGGCGGCGACGCGCCCTTGATGGCTGGAATCATCGCCCTGACCACGGTGTTGAGCGCGGCGGCCATGCCGCTGCTGCTCATCGCGTTTCATCTCGGATAGTCAGGATCAGCCGTAAGACTGCCGCGGCATGGCGGACGGATCGGGCGCCGCGTCAGCCCCCTGCCGCTGCGGCAGCAGCCCCTGCATGATAATGCGGTTGACGTCGATCAGCGGCGCGATCTCTTCCTTGCTGCGCATGACCAGCGAGGTGTGCTTGTTCACCCAGATCGACAGCGAAATGATATTGGCGCGGATCTGCGCAGGCAGCTTGTTGCCGTCACTGGCGCAGTCCGAGGCGAACATCGACCACATGCGCCGGTTCCAGTCCAGCGCGTCCATCCGCTCGCGAATCTGCATGCGGTCCAGCTTCTCAGCCTCCATCAGCGCCCGCGTCACCTGTCCGAACAGACGATACTCGGTCTGGCGGGGGTCTTCGGCGCGGGCGGCGGTGGTCTGATACGCTTTAAGCGACATGTCCCAGTCTTTCGTCCTCATACTCGATGAGCTTGCGACAGCCCATCAACGCTTTATAGTATTCACGCGCCAGAATGCTTTTCGACACGGCGACGCATTCGGCCAGAATCACGGGATTATTGATCACGCCCATGAATTCGGTCATGCGATGCAGGAATTCATCGTAGAACTTGTCGGCGCTCGCCTCGTCCAGATACATCATCATGACCGGGAAATAGACATGACGCGCCGGCGAATTCACGTCCTCGGACTGCATGATGTCCTTTTCGCGCAGTACGGACGCCTTATTCTGCAGCACCAGCGAACAGCGGCGGTCGCCATTCTGCACGACGGCGCCATTCAGCACGAACTTTTCACCAGGCTTCAGCGACAATTTAAGCGGCATCAGACTTTCCTTGGCCGGCCTGGGCGAAACAGACGGTCCCCATTTCCTACCGCAACCGAGGTTAACATCCGGTTTCGCGACAGGCCGGAAGGCGCTGCGAGGATCGGCCCTGCGACAACCCGGCCAGCTTTCTTTAGGTTGTCTTAAGCGAATCCCTGTTTACAGAATGGCACGTCGCGTCGTCCGGAGCTAGTCCATGTCCACTAAGCCAAAAGGTCTGTCCCCCGCCCTTCAGGCGGCGCCGGACGGACGGTTTGCGCCTTTGGAGGCGATTGCCAGCGACCCGCGCTCCGGCGCAAGGCCCCGGGGCGACGTCGCCCTGCCGTTTCAAGGTTTCGATCCTCAGGCGCCCGCGCGAAGGATTATGGGTGATTCGGGCTCAAGCGAAGCCCTGCGCATCCTCGCCGAAGCCAATGAGCATATCCGCAAGGCCGATATGCTCAGGCTTTTGCGCGACTCCGTCGAGAATTTCAAAATCGGCAGATGGGCCGAAGGCGGCGAACTGGCGCTCAAGGCGCTGCATATCGACGAGGAATGCGCCGAGGCCTGGCACATACTCGGCGTGGCGCGCGACAAGTGCGGCGATTTCACCACCGCCCTGACCTGTTATGACGCGGCGCTGAAACTGCAACCCGACAATATCGCCATCGCCTCCGATCTGGGCCGCCTCGCCTATCGCATGGGCCATAACGATATGGCGGAGAAGTTCTTCCGCTTTCACTTGAATCAGTGTCCCGACAGCATTGAAGCGGTCAACAATCTGGCCACCACCTTACGCGAGGAGTCCAAGAACGAGGAAGCCATCGCGCTGCTGCAGGACGCGATCCCGCGCCATCCGCAGGATCCGCAGTTGTGGAATGTGCTGGGCACGGTGATGAACACCATGGGCGATATTCCCAGCGCGCAACTCTTCTATCGCGAGGCGCTGCGCTTCGATCCGAATCATGTCCACGCCCTGTACAATCTCGGCGGCACGGAGGTCAGCGAGGAGTCGGTCGAGCTTCTGGAGCGCGCCCTGCCGATGTTCGACGATCCCTTACATCAGCACACCTGCAAGCTGAGCCTGGCCTTCGCCAATCTCGGCCTGGGACGACTGGAAAAGGGCTGGGAGTGGTATGTCGCCCGCAGCCGCCATGCGGGCAATGAGACCGTTCACTATGTCATACCGCGCCCGCGCTGGCAGCCGGGCGAAGCGGTCGCCGGGCGGCGCCTGTTCGTCTCCGCCGAGCAGGGTCTGGGCGATGAAATCCTGTTCGCCAACCTCTTGAGCGACCTGCGCCGCGAGATCGGACCGGACGGCCATCTGGCGGTCGGGGTCGAACCGCGCCTCGTCCCGCTGTTCCGCCGCAGCTTCCCCGATATCGAGATCGTGCGCCACCACACCACCAAGCACGAAGGGCGCACGGTGCGCATCTTCCCCGATATCGACGACTGGAGCCGTTTCGACGCCTGGACAATCATGGGCGACTTCCTGAGTCGCTACCGCAACCATGTCGAGGATTTCCCGACCGACGGCGGCTATCTGACGCCCGACCCGGAGCGCGTCGCGCACTGGCGGCGCGTGCTGGGCGAACTGAACGCAAAGCCCAAGATCGGCCTGCTGTGGAAAAGCCTGATCCGCCACGCGCGGCGCGACCGCTTCTATTCGCCGTTCGCCGATTGGGAGCCGATCCTCAAGCTGAACGGGCTGCAATTCGTCAACCTGCAATATGGCGACGTGTCCGAGGAACTGGATATGGCGCGGGCCGCTGGGATTGATATCTGGACGCCGCCGGGCATCGACCTGAAAAACGATCTCGACGACGTGGCGGCGCTGTGCGCGGCGCTGGACGTGGTCGTGACGCCGCAGGTCGCCACCGCCAATATCGCCGGCGCCAGCGGCGCCAATATCTTCCTCATGCTGCCATTGCTGAGCTGGACCGCGCTGGGTACGCGACGGTTTCCCTGGTATCCGACAGCGCGCTGCTTCTTCACCGAAACCTTCACCGACTGGGCGCCGGTCGTGCAAGCGGTCGCCGACGCCCTGCGCGCCGCCTATCCGGCTGAGACGAAGACGTGACAGCGACCGCTCTGACTGAGGCCCTGCACCGCGCCGAACGGTTGGAATCGCAAAACGACCTGCCCGGCGCCTTCGCCGCCTATGAGGCGGCTCTGGGCGTTGCGCCGGACTCGCCGCTTGTGGCGCGGCGGCTGGCCAATCTGGCCTTCCGGCTCGGCGATTATGGGCTGGCGGAGAAGTTCTACGCCCATTTACTGCGTGGCGCCGAGGTCGATGCGGCCCTGATCTGCGGCTATGCGTCGGTCTTGCGCGAACTGGGGCGCTGCGAAGAGGCGGTCGATCTGCTCAAGCCGGTCGTCGCGCAGAACCCGGAGATTCCGCAGCTCTGGCGCGCGCTTGGCGAGGTTCTGGCCGCGCAACAGGATAACGACAACGCGCTGATCTTCTACAATGAGGCGCTGCGTCTGGCGCCGGATGACGCCGCGACGCGCATGCTGCGCGGCTGGCTGTTGTTCGAAATGGGCCATGAAACGGAGGCGCTGGACGACCTCGCCGCCGTATCGGGTCAGTTCGACGACGCCGACGACGACGCCAGCGCCGCCATAGCCCATGCGCAACTGCTGCTGGCGACCGGCGACCTCGCTCAGGGCTGGGCGGCCTATGAGGCGCGTTATCGCTATGGCGCGACGCAGGAGGTGCATTACGCTCTGTGGTCGCCGCACTGGCGGCCCGGCGAGTCTCTGGCCGGGCGCCGCCTGCTGGTCTGCGCCGAACAGGGTCTGGGCGATGAGGTTCTGTTCGCCTCGCTGCTGCCCGACGTTTTGCGCGATCTGGGACCGGACGGCGAACTGACGCTCGCGGTCGAGCCGCGGCTCGTCCCGCTGTTTGCGCGCAGCTTTCCGCAGGCGCGCGTCATCGCGCACCGCACCCGGCGCGTCGATGGCCTGTTGCAACGCAGCTTTCCCGACTTCGATCAGAACCAGATCGACCAGTGGGCCTTGATGGGCGATTTTCTCAGCCTCTACCGGGCGCGCCTCTCGGATTTTCCGACGGAAAACGTCTTTCTGACGCCCGATCCGGCGCGCGTCGCGCACTGGCGGGCCGCGCTGGACGGCATGGGCGCGGGACCGAAGATCGGCGTCCTGTGGAAAAGCCTGAAGAGCGGCGCGCGGCGCGATCCTTATTTTGCGCCCTTTGCCGCCTGGCGGGATGTGCTGACCACGCCCGGCGCACGCTTCGTCAATCTGCAATATGGCGATACCGCTGAGGAGACGCGGCTGGCGCAGGGCTGGGGCGCGCCGCTGCTGACCTTGCCCACGCTTGATGTGAAAGACGATCTCGACGATCTGGCGGCGGCTTGTCGCGCGCTTGACCTGATCATCGCCCCGCCCAACGCCGCCAGCAATATCGCCGCCGCGTCCGGCGCGCCTTTATGGCTGGTGACGACGCGGCGAAGCTGGACGCAACTGGGCGCGCCGGACTTTCCGTGGTATCCGTCGGCGCGCGTCTTCCAGCCCGCAGATCTCAGCGACTGGAGCGGCGTTATGCGCGAGATACGCGACGCCCTGATCGCAAGGTTTTCGTTATGAGCCAGCCCCACCTCGGTTCCGTCAAGTTTAACGACGCGGCGACGCGCGACTGGCTGGCGCAAACGCGACGTGAGCGCGATGACCTGCGGCTGGGCGCGCGCCCGCTGATCCTGCTGGGCGCCGGTTCGGTGCTGAGCCGCGATTTCGTCACCGCCATGCTGGCGCGCGGTCAGGTCGTCGCCCTCGTCGATAACGCCCGCGCCGGGACAAGCGAGGACGGCGTTCCCGTCATTGGCGATAGCGACGTCGCAGCGATCGTCGCGCGCCACCCCGATGCGATTGGCGTTATGTGCTGCGGTTCGGAAAACGCCATCGCGCATTTCAACCGCGTCTGGACGAAGACAGACCGGCCCCTTTTGACCTATTTCGCGGTTCTGGCCGCCCTGCCCGGTCTGGTTCCGGCTGGCTCGCCGCTGCGCCTGATCGACGCCTTCACCGATGAGGCGCGCATCTTCGCCGAACACGCCGCCGTCAGCGACGTCTTCAGCGACGCCGACAGCCGCCGCACGCTCGACGCCCTGATGCTGTACCGGCTGACCTGGGATCAGGCCTGGCTCGACGCCGTACGCATGCCGGAAAACAGCATCTATTTTGCAGAAGGCCTGCTGCCGATTGGCGATGACGAGGTGCTGGTCGATGGCGGCGCCTATGACGGCGATACGGCCCGCGCCTTCGCCGCGCGCACCGGCGGGCGCTATCGTCATATCCACGCCTTTGAACTCGACCCGGACAATGCGCGACGTTTTGCCGAAAAAAGCGGCGGCATGCCCAATGTCACCTTGCACGCCTGCGGTCTGTGGGACGGACCGGCGCGTGTCAATCTCAAGGGCGAGATTGATCTTGGCCGCCGCATTGATTCCAGCCTGCCCGGCGAACACAGGCTGGAGGCGCTCGACGACCTCGACATCGGGCCCGTGACTCTGATCAAGCTCGATATCGAAGGGGCCGAAGCCAACGCCTTACGCGGCGCGCAGAAGACGATCATGCGTTACCGCCCGAACATGGCGATCTGCGCCTATCATAAGCCCGACGATCTCAGCGTTCTGACCGCCGCCTTGCGCGACCTGCCGGGCGATTATCGCCTGAAATTGCGCCACCACTCGCCGATCCTGTTCGACAGCGTAATCTACGCGCTTTAGTGCGCCATATAGAGGTTGAGCTGCGTGTTTTGCAGCAGGGCGCGCGTCGTGCCGCCAAAGGCGAATTCGCGCAGGCGTGAACGACCAAAGGCGCCCGCGACCATATAGTCGGCCTTATGGCGTTCATTGGCCTCGATCAGTTGTTGCAGAATATCGCCCTTGGGGAAAGTTTCCACCGTCGTGGCGATTCCGTGCGCGGCGTAATAGTCGGCCAGACGGTTCAGATCGGCGGGTGCGTCGCCGGAAGGCGATCCGACCACCACCACCTTGGACGCCTTTTTCAGCAGGGCGACGGCGCGGCGGGCGGCGCGCGAGGACGGCTCCTTGCCATCCCAGGCGACAATGGCGGTTCCTTTGATATCAAAGGCTTTCCGGGCGATAAACACCCCGGCGCGCTCCTCCATCAGCACCTGCTGGAAGGCTTCGGACAGCAGGCCCTGCCCCCTGGCGCTGGCGTCGCAGAACACCACGAGGTCCGACAGGCGCGTCTCCATGGCCAGATCCTGCCAGACCGGGGAATCGAGCGCGGTGAAGGTCTTGTTGGCGTAAGACAAGGCGGCGAACTGCTCGCGCGCCACGCTCTCGGCCTCGTCGGCGGCGGCCTTGAGATTGTCGAGCGCCGACATCTGCACCGTGCCCATAAAGCCCTCGCCCAGCCATGGCGCCAGTTCGGCGGGATCGGGCGGCGTGAACAGCACATTCAACCGCGCGTCAAAGCTCTGCGCAATCTGCGCCGCCAGATCGAGCGCCAGCCCCTCGCCCTTGGCGCCGCTGACCGGCGCGCTGATCCGCGACCATGCCTGACCTTTTGTCATCTCCGCCTCCCGATTATCTGTGCATAAGCGTCGAATCGTCTCGCCGCCTTTGCAGCAACCTTATTTATATACCTCTTGAGATAAAAACCCGATGTGACATTTTACACCCCAATGGCTCGTAAATCCCAAAAAACCGTGGAACCGCGCGCGTGGCAGCGCATGTTGTCCGGGCGTCGGCTTGACCTGCTTGATCCACACGCCATCGACATCGAGATCGACGACATCGCTCTGGGTCTGTCGCGCGTCGCGCGCTGGAACGGCCAGACGCGCGGCGAACATGGCTTCAGCGTCGCGCAGCACAGCCTGATCGTCGAGGAGATCTGCGGCCATATCCAGCCGGAACTGGCGGTCAACTGGCGATTGATGGCGCTACTGCACGATGCCGCCGAATATGTGATCGGCGACATGATTTCGCCGTTCAAGGCGGCCCTGGGGCTCGATTACCGCCGCTTTGAGGACCAGTTGGAAAAGGCGATCCATATCCGCTTCGGCCTGCCCGCCCTGATGCCGGCCCCGGTCAAGAAGCTGATCAAACAGGCCGATCACGCCTGCGCCTTTTCGAGGCGACGCAACTGGTCGGTTTCAGCGACGCCGAGGCGCGGCAATGGTTCGGCCAGCCGCCTTCAGGTTACGACCTTCTCATCGAACCCCTGTCGCCGAACGCCGCCAGCGCCGCCTTTGTGGCGCGTTTCGAGACCCTGCTGGCGCGGCTGAACGCATGACGCAGGATCTGGCCATCGAACTGTCGGCGGTGGTCGTGACGGTGCGCGACAACGAAGCCTGCGTCCTGTGCCTGAACCTTGCCGATAAGAACCTTTCCGATAAGAATTTGCCCGATAAGGACGGCCCCGCCTACGCCCTGCCGTCCGGGCCGTTCGCGCCGCGCGCGCACCGCACCTTCGACCTGGCCCTGCGCGCCTTCGTGCGCGAACAGACCGGCTTCAAGATCGGCTATGTCGAGCAGCTCTATTCGTTCGGCGACGCCGACCGCGAGGCCGTTCTGCCCGGTCTGAAGGCCGAGCGCATCGTCTCGATCGGCTATCTGGCCCTGACCAGCGACAGCGATTTTCAGGCGCGCATCAACGCCGCTTGGGCGCCGTTTCAGCGCTTCTTTCCGTGGGAGGACTGGCGCTGCGAACGCAATCCGGCGCTGGAGGCGCTGCGCGAACCGCTGGCGCGCTGGTGTGCGGGGGCGCCCACGCCTGAGGAGGCCTCCTTGCGCCGCCGCCGCGTTGAGAGCCTGTTCCCGCGCGAACTTGACCACTGGAACGAAGAGCGCGTTCTGGACCGCTACGAACTGCTGTACGCTGCGGGTCTGATCGGCGAGGCGCGACGCGGAACGGACGACGCCCCGCCTCTCTATGGCGGCGAGCCGATGGCCTCGGACCATCGCCGCATCCTGGCCACCGGTCTGTCGCGCCTGCGCGGCAAGCTGAAATACCGCCCGATCATTTTCGAGCTGACCCCGCCGCGCTTCACCCTGCTGGAATTGCAGAAGTCGCTGGAGGCGCTGTCGGGCCTGCGCCTGCACAAGCAGAATTTCCGCCGCGGGCTGGAGCGCACCGGCTTCCTCGCGCCCACCGGCCAGATGCGCGACGACACCGGCGGTCGCCCGGCGGAACTCTACGCCTATGACCGCGATCGCTTCCGCGTCAGCCCGTCATCGGGCCTGAGCCTGCCACGGGCTTAGGTTTTAAACTGCTCGTCATAGAGCTTCTGATAAAGACCGCCCTGCGCCAGCAAACCCGCATGCGTACCGCGCTCGACAATGCGCCCGTGATCCATGACCAGGATGTCATCGGCGCTCAGCACCGTGCTGAGGCGGTGCGCAATGACCAGGCTGCTGCGGCCCGCCAGCAGGGTTTTCATCGCCTCGCTGATGCGCGCCTCGGAACGCGAATCGAGCGACGAGGTCGCCTCATCGAGAATGATCAGGCGCGGATCGCGCAGGGCGACGCGCGCAATCGCCAGTCTCTGCTTCTCGCCGCCGGACAGTTTATAGCCGCGCTCGCCGATCACCGTGTCGAGCCCGTCAGGCAAGGCTTCGACCACATCGCGGACATGGGCGATGTCGAGCGCGCGCCACAGCTCGGCCTCGTCGGCGCCTGGCTTGGCGTAAAGCAGGCTGTCGCGAACGCTGGCGTTAAAGAAGATCGCCTCCTGCGTCACCACCGCGATCAGCCGCGTCAGCTGCGCGAAGTCGAGATCGCGCAGATCGACGCCGTCCAGCAGCACGCGGCCTTCGGTCGGATCGTAAAGCCGGGTCGCCAGATAGCTTAGGCTGGTCTTGCCCGCGCCACTGGGGCCGACCAGGGCCAGCATCCGGCCCGGCGCCAGATCGAAGTCGATCCCGTCCAACACCTTGCGGTCGGCGCCGTAACGCAGCGACACGCCGTCAAAACACAGTCCGCCCCTGGGTTCGGCGATGCGGACAGGGTGCGGCGGCTCAGTCATATCCACGGACAGATCGAGCCAGGCGAAGATGCGCTGGAACAGGCTGGCGGCGCTGATCAGATCGACCTGGGCGTTGACCAGCGATGTCGCGGGCGCGTACAGCCGCCCCAGAAAGCCGACAAAGGCGACGATGGTGCCGGTGGTGATTCGTCCGTCGATCGCCTCCCAGCCGCCGACCAGATAGATCAGGGCCGGGCCGACGCTGGCGAAGGACATGATGAACAATAGGAACCAGCGCCCCAGCGTGCTTTGTTTGATCACCAGTTGACGCAACTGCGCCGCCCGCTCAGAGAAATCCGCGCGCTCAGTGGCCTGCGCGCCGAACAGGCGCATCAGCAGGAAGCCGCCGACCGACAGGCGCTCCTGCATATAGGCGGTGAACTCGGCCAGCCTCTGCTGAGTCTCCTTCGCCACGTCGCCGCGCGCGCGTCCCACCTTACGCGTCGGCAGAATAAACACCGGCAGGATGCCGAGCGCGATCAGGGCCAGCCGCCAGTCCAGATGCAGGATCACCAGCGCCGTCACCACCACGGTCAGCGTGTTGCTGATCAGATTGACCATGGTGTTGCTGACCACATTGCGGATGCTCGCCACATCGCTTTGCAGGCGCGACTGAATCTCGCCGGAGCGGGTGTGGGTGTAGAATTGCAGCGACTGAGCAAGCAGACGCGCATGCATCTCCATGCGGATGCCGTAGATCACGTCCTCGCCGAGACGGGTGACGACATAGCTCTGCCATACGCCCAGCAGGTTGGCGGCCAGCGGCGCCAGGATCATGCCCGCAACCAGCAGGGCGAGAGTCTGAAAATCCTTGTGCGGGATCGCCTGGTCGATCACCTGCCGGATCAAAAGGCCCGGAACGACGCCCAAAGCCGCCGCCGCCGCCAGACAGAACAGGATGGCCAGGGCCGAGCCCCAGGACGGGGTCAGATAACGCAGGATGCGCCGCCATTCGCCGATGGTCAGGCGCACCGGCGGGCCTTCCGGCGCCGAGGACGGCATCAGGCTGTTCAGATAGGCAGATCGCGCCACTAGGCGAGCTTCACCAGCTTCGCGGCCTGCGCCATCCAGTTTTCGCGCGCGACGCGGTCGCCGGGGCGGATGCGGTTGGCGATCCAGGCGACCTGTTCCGGTCCCCAGCCCGCCACCTGCCAATAATGCCAGATTCCCAGCGCGTTCAGCTCGGCCTCGACGCCGGGCGCGGCGCCGGACAGCACGCTGAGATCGTCAGGCGAACCTTGCGGCGCCGACAGACGCGCAGGCTCCAGACCGACGCCCGCCTGCTCGACCGCGGCGACGACGCTGTGCGGCGACATGGCGGCCAGACTGGAGACGCGGCGTTGCAGATTGTCGCCCTGCGGTTTGAGCGTGATGTGCGCCGGGGTCTGCGGTTGCGTCGTCACCGGCGATGCGCCATGCACGATCCCGACCGGCAGCGGCGTGTACGGTCCGCTGGCGGCAGGTTGCGATCTGGCCAATATGCCCGCGGTAAAGGCTTCGGCGGCGGCGTCAAGATAGGCCACCGGCGCAGGACGGGCGGCGGGCGCAGGTTCAGGCTTCGCCTCTGGCGTGGCCGCAAGTGTTTTCGGTTCGTCGTCCAGCAGCATGGGCGCCGGCATGGCGCGGCGCGGCGTCTTGCGCGGCGCCGGGGTCACAAGATAGGCCAGCAGCGCCGGGACGAAGAAGGCCACGGCGAACAGAAGGCCTGTCTTCGCCAGCAACAGATCCATGCCATGCACATGATTGAGCAGGTTCATCGCTTCGCCCGCTTCATCAGCACGCCGGTCAGCAGGCCAATACCTGCCGCCGCCGCCAGAAACCAGCGCAATTCCATGACCAGATGCACCATCGCCCCCTACCCCGCATTCACTGAAAAAACGATCCGGCGATTCTGTTCGCGCCCTTCCGGCGTGGCGTTGTCCGCCACCGGCAGGGCTGCGCCATAGCCGCGCACCGCGATGCGGTCGGCGGTCAGGCCCTTTTTCACCAGTGCGTCGGCCACCGCCTGGGCGCGCGCCTGCGAAATCAACTGATTGACCGTCCCATCGCCGACATTATCGGTATAGCCTGATATGGTCAGACGCGCCGTCGCCGGACAGGCCGCCACCACGCGATAGACATCGTTCAGCACGACGCGGCTGGGGCTGGTCAGATCGTAGGTGCCTGGCTCGAAATCGAGGCGCTGGCCGGTCATGACGGCGTTGACGCGCTGTTCGCAGCTATTGGCGGCGACGGTTGCGGCCTCATAGGCGGCGTCGCCCGCCACGCGCGGTTTGTCGCTGTTCGCTGCGACCGCCGTGGCGCGCGCGCCCTCGACTGGCGGCGGCGCGGCCATCGAGGCGGCGGGCGCGACCTGCGAGGCGGGCAAGGCGCTGTGGTCGTTGTCGGCGGGCACCGGCGGGGTCGCGACATCGGCGATCGCCACGCGGCTGACGGGACGGTTGAGAAGCGCGCCGCCGTGCGCGATATGCGGCTCGCCCGGCATGGCGACGCCGGACACGACGGTCTTCGCCTCAGTCAATTCGGCGACGTGGGCCGGATCATTGTCCTTGAGCCGAAGGGTGACGTCCTGCCCGCTGACCTCGGCCTTGACGTGGATCAGGCCATTATCGGCCAGCGCCCGGTTCACAGCGGTCTGCAGGTTGGTCTGCATCTGCGGCAAGACCTGCGTGGTCGCCACGACAGCCAGAGCCGCCGTCGCCGCTATCCCTAGAAATGCTACGGCGCCGGCCTTCATGGCGTCCCCTCTGCGCTGATCCGTTAACCTTTTTATCGCGGGAACGCACAGGAGACAAGCCGGGAAACCCCGCGGTTGAATGTAATGACAAAGCCCGGACGCGCAAACGTCCGGGCTTTGCGTGATTTACGAGCGGGAGGCCTTACTTCGACACAATCGCCGCCTGCGCCGCCGCAAGTCTGGCGACCGGCACACGGTAGGGCGAACACGACACGTAGCCGAGGCCCTGACGGTGGCAGAAGGCGATCGAGGCCGGATCGCCGCCATGTTCGCCGCAGATGCCCAGCTTGATGTCCGGGCGCGTGGCGCGGCCCTTCTCGGCGGCCATGCTGATCAGCGCCCCGACGCCGTCCTGATCGAGCGACACGAACGGGTCTTTCTCGAAAATACCCTTTTCAATGTAGGGGTTGAGGAAACGACCTGAGTCATCGCGCGAAATGCCGAAGGTCGTCTGGGTCAGGTCGTTGGTGCCGAAGGAGAAGAACTCCGCCGTCTCGGCCAGCTTGTCCGCCATCAGGGCCGCGCGCGGCAGCTCGATCATGGTGCCGACCTTATAATCGACGCTCTTGCCGCGCGCCGCGAACACGGCCTTGGCGACGCGGTGCGTCATGTCGGTCAGGTACTTCATCTCGGCGCGGGTGGCGACCAGCGGGTGCATGATCTCAGGCTGAGGCTTGCCGCCCGCCTCAATGCGGTCGATGGCCGCGTCGAAAATGGCTTCAAGCTGCGATTCGTAAATCTCCGGGAAGGTCACGCCCAGGCGGCATCCGCGCCAGCCGAGCATCGGATTGGTTTCCGACAGCTCCTTGGTGCGCTTCATCAGCTTGTCCTCGCCGACGCCCGACGCCTCGGCCACCTGCGCCACATCTTCGGGCGTATGCGGCAGGAATTCGTGCAGCGGCGGATCGAGCAGACGGATGGTGACTGGCAGGCCGTCCATGATCTCGAACAGTTCGGCGAAGTCCGCCTTCTGCATCGGCTGGATCTTGGCCAGAGCCTTGCGGCGGCCCGCCTCGTCGTCGGCCAGGATCATTTCGCGCACGGCGGCGATGCGGTCTTCGTCGAAGAACATATGCTCGGTGCGGCACAGGCCGATGCCTTCCGCCCCGAAGCCGAGCGCAGTGCGCGCATCCGTCGGGGTTTCGGCATTGGTGCGGATGGCAAGCCGCTTATGCTCGTCCGCCCAGCTCATGATCTGATGGAAGTCTTCGGAGAATTCCGGCTCGATCATGCGCACGGCGCCCTTGATGATCTCGCCGCTTGAACCGTCGAGCGTGATCAGGTCGCCAAAGCGATAGGACTGGCCGCGGGCGGTGAATTCGCCACGCTCGGCATAGATGTTCATCTCACCGGCGCCCGATACGCACGGACGACCCATGCCGCGCGCCACGACGGCGGCGTGGCTGGTCATGCCGCCGCGCGCGGTGACGATGGCCTTGGCGGCGTGCATGCCGTGAATATCCTCCGGCGAGGTCTCATCGCGCACCAGGATCACGTCTTCACCCGCCGCGGCCAGACGCACGGCGTCATCGGCGGTGAAGACGATCTTGCCGCAGGCCGCGCCCGGCGAGGCGGGCAGGCCCTTGGCGATGACGATCTTTTCCGCCGCCGGGTCGATCATCGGGTGCAGCAACTGGTCCAGCGAGGCCGGATCGACGCGCATCAAGGCTTCGGCGGGCGTGATCAGCCCTTCCTTCGCCATATCGACCGCGATCTTTAAGCCTGCGCGCGAGGTGCGCTTGGCGTTGCGGGTTTGCAGCATGTAGAGCTGGCCCTGCTCGACCGTGAACTCGACGTCCTGCACGTCGCGGTAATGGCGCTCCAGCGTATCAACCGTTGATTTGAACTGCGCGAACACCTCGGGAAGCTGCTCCTCCATCGACGGATTGCGCTCGCCCATATCTTCGCGCGCCTTCTTGGTCAGGGCCTGCGGCGTGCGGATGCCCGCCACCACGTCCTCGCCCTGCGCATTGAGCAGGAATTCGCCGTACAGCTCGCCCTCGCCGGTCGAAGGGTTGCGCGTAAAGGCGACGCCCGTGGCCGAGGTGTCGCCCATATTGCCGAACACCATCGACTGCACATTGACCGCCGTGCCCCAGTCTTCGGGGATGTCGTGCATCTTGCGATAGAATTTGGCGCGGTCGTTCATCCAAGAGCCGAACACCGCCTTGACCGCGCCCCAGAGTTGGTCCTTGGGCTCCTGCGGGAAGTCGCGGCCCAGTTCGGACTTCACCATATCCTTGTAATCGGCAATGACCTTTTCCCAGTCCTTGGCCGTAATATCGGTATCGACGCTGACGCCCAGACGGTCCTTGTGATCGTCGAGAATGTCCTCGAAGCTGTGGTGCGACACGCCCAGCACGACGTTCGAGTACATGGTGATGAAGCGGCGGTAGCAGTCGAGCGCGAAGCGGCGGTCGCCGGTCAGGCTGGCCAGACCTTCAACCGTGGCGTCGTTGAGGCCCAGATTCAGCACCGTGTCCATCATGCCCGGCATCGAGGCGCGAGCCCCGGAGCGCACCGACACCAGCAGCGGATTCTCGACCTGGCCGAAGCCCTTGCCGGTCACCTTTTCCAGATCGCAGAGAGCGTATTCGACCTCAGCCTCCAGGCCCTGCGGCAGCTCCGAATTGTTCTTGAAATAATGGACGCAGGCTTCGGTGGTGATGGTGAAGCCCGCCGGGACCGGCAGGTTCAGCGACGACATTTCGGCGAGATTCGCTCCCTTGCCGCCCAGCAAGTCTTTCATACCGGCGTTTCCGTCGGCCTGACCGGCCCGGAAAGCGTATACCCATTGCTTAGACATGAATGTTCCCTTTTTCACTTCGCAAGCAGTTTATGTTTCAGGATCGCGTTGGCTCGCAATTCCATGATTTTCTTGTCGATTATAAAAAATCTATCCGGCAATGCGGGACAGGTCCGCAATTCCGGCCGACAACGCACACACCCCGGCCAGCAGATTCAGACGCGCGGCTCTGACGCCCGCATCCTCGGCATTGACCAGAACTTCATCGAGGAAGCCATCGACATTTTGCCGCAATGCAGCAATGGCTTGCAAGGCTTCCGCGTAATTTTCCGTGGCGAGCGCCTTTTGCACAACGCCCTGCGCCTTGACCAGCGCGTCCACCAGCGCCGTTTCAGCGGCTTCGGCTTCGCTTGAGGCCAAAGGCGCGCCCGCCGCTTCGCTCCACTTGGCGGCGGCGAGGATATTGGCCGCGCGCTTGTGGGTCTGGATCAGGTCGTCGCCCTCAGCCAGCACGGCTTCGAGCGCATCAAGCTTCTTCGTCAGGCGCAGAATATCGTCATCTTTCAGCGCAAACACGGCGTCCAGCACGTCCGGCGCATGGCCTTCCTCGCGCAGTTGCACCTTCAGGCGGTCGTTGAAGAAGTCGAGAATGTCCGGACGAACATCATTAAACGCAGCAAATTGGAATTTGGGCGCGGAAAATACGCCACTGCCGCCATAAAGCCTCTCTCTATTCAGACCAAATGTGAGCGCTGAATTTTCCCCTCCTTCTGCAACAGATACTATCCCGTTAAGCAATCCATCAAAGAAGATACGTTTACTGGCTTCAGGAAACTCTAATTCATGCAGCTCATACGACGGGCCTAGCGCTACAAAACCATCGCCATTTTCAACAATAATTGACAATTTTGAATGGCAATAATTTATAATTGAAAGATACCAAGCTCGAACGAGATCATTAATCGACGCTCTCACATTTTGATCGCGTACAATTCGCAAAATCCCTAACGCCGAGCGACGCAGCGCATAAGGATCTTTTGAACCCGTTGGCTTTTCACCAATGGCGAAGAAGCCGATCAGCGTATCCAGCTTGTCCGCCAGCGCCACGGTCGCGGCGACCTTGCCTTCGGGCAGGCTGTCGGACGGGCCTTGCGGCTTGTAATGCTGGCGGATGGCGTCGGCGACCTCACGATCCAGCCCCGCCGCATCGGCGTAATAACCGCCCATCACGCCCTGCAATTCGGGAAATTCGCCGACCATGTAGGAGGCCAGATCGGCCTTGGCGAGACGCGCGGCCTGCTCGACCTTGCCCACATCCGCGCCCGTGATCGGCGCCAGATGCTTCGCCAGAGCGACGATACGCTCGACGCGCTGCTTCATGGTGCCGAGCTTGACGTGGAAGGTCGTGCCTTCCAGCTTCGTCAACCATTGATCGAAATTGCCCGAACGGTTGTCTTCCTTCCAGAAGAAGACGCCGTCCGACAGCCGCGCCGACAAGACCTTGGCGTTGCCGCGGCGGATTTCCGAGCCGTCATCCGTCGGCTCAATATTGGCGACCAGCACGAAATGCGGGGCCATTTTGCCGGTTTTAGCGTCACGAACCGCAAAATACTTCTGGTGCGTGCGCATCGAGGTCTTGATGACCTCCGGCGGCAGGGTCAGGAATTGCGGGTCCATATCGCCGAGCATCGGCACAGGCCATTCGTTCAGCCCCGCGACCTCCTCAAGCAGGCCCTGATCTTCGATCAGTTCGCAACCCGCAATGTCACAGACCATGCGCGCCTTATCGAGAATGACCGCCTGCCGCTCTGCATGATCCAGAATGACAAAATTCTCGCGCAAGCCATTTACGTAGCTTGAAAAATCGCTCACGCCGAAGGCTTCCCCCGACCCCAGGAAACGATGGCCCTGCGTCAGGTTCGACGCCAAAATCCCTTCCAGCTCGAACGGCACGACCTGCCCGTCGAACAGGAACAGGATGCGCTTCAACGGCCGCACCCAGCGGAAGCTCGACGTGCCCGAGCGCATCGACTTCGGCCACGGAAAGCTCAAAATCACCTCACGCAGCATGTCGGGCAGCACATCGACCGTGCGGCGGCCGGGCTTTTCGATCTTCGCCATCCACACGCCGTTTTCGACGACAAGCTGGTCCTGAGTCAGGCCGACCTTGCGCAGGAACCCGGCCATGGCCTGTTCCGGCGCGCCCTCGCGCGGCCCCTTGACCTCCTCGGTGACGGCGGCCTGCTCGACCGGCAGGCCATCGACCACCAGAGCCAGACGGCGCGGGCTGACCTTGGCTTGCATACCCGCAAAGCTCAGGCCGGAGGCGGCGAATTTCGCCCCCATCAGCCGCTCGAAATCGCGCGCCGCGCCAAGCTGCATACGCGCGGGAATTTCCTCGGAGAACAGTTCGATCAGAAGCTGGGCCATGTTTATTGCCCTACCACTTCGTTGCTTGAGGGCATACGCACCTCCTCCTGGCGCGCCCACTCTTGCGCGCACGCCTTACAGAGATCGCGGATGCGCCCGATATAGCTCTGGCGCTCGGCCACGGCGATGGCGCCGCGCGCATCCATCAGGTTGAACAGGTGCGACGCCTTCAGCACATGGTCATAGGCGGGCAGAACCAGCGGATAGCCGAGGCTGTTCTTCGTCTCCAGAATACGCTTCACCTGAATTTCCATATCCTCGAACTGGCGCTTGAGCGTCGCCACGTCCGACGCCTCGAAATTGAAGGCCGAAAACTGGCGCTCCTGCTCCTTGAACACCTCGCCATAGGTGACGCCTGCCTTGTTGAACTTCAGGTCATAGACGTTATCGACGTTTTGCAGATACATGCACAGGCGCTCTAAGCCATAGGTCAGCTCGCCCGACACCACATCGACCTCGATGCCGCCGACGCCCTGAAAATAGGTGTATTGCGTGACCTCCATGCCGTCGCACCATACCTCCCAGCCAAGGCCCCAGGCCCCGACCGTCGGGTTTTCCCAGTCATCCTCAACGAAGCGGATATCGTGCAGATGCGTATCCAGCCCGATCGCCTTGAGCGAGCCGAGATACAATTCCTGCAAATTCTCCGGGTTCGGCTTCAGGATCACCTGATACTGGTAATAGTGCTGCAAGCGGTTCGGGTTCTCGCCATAGCGGCCATCGACCGGGCGGCGCGACGGCTGTACATAGGCGGCGCGCCACGGCTTCTTACCCAGCGCGCGCAGGACGGTCGCCGGATGCAGCGTGCCCGCCCCGACCTCGACATCATAGGGTTGCAGGATGGCGCAGCCCTGTTCGGACCAGTAGGCGTGCAGGGTCAGGATCAAATCCTGAAAGCTCAGAGGTTCAGACGACATAAAAACGGCGTATCCGGTGGTCGAAATTTGGCGCGAACATACTGGCCCGCCCCCTCCGCCGCAAGCGCTAAGACCACACAAAGCCTTCGCTTTCTTCGCAGAATCGGCCTTGATCGTATCCGGTGAGAAGACAATGACCCTATCCCCCAATCTGTCGGCCCTGCGCGCCAGCCTGAAACGCCCGACCTCGTGGCTGCTGATCGCGCTCGGCTTCTCGTCCGGCCTGCCGTTTCTGCTGGTCGGATCGACCCTGAACCTGTGGCTGCGCGGGGCGGGCGTGTCTTTGAGCGTGATCGGCTTCGTGTCCTGGGCGAGCCTGCTTTACGGCCTGAAAATCCTGTGGGCGCCGTGGATGGACAAGGCGCACATCCCGTTCCTGCACGCCCTGCTGGGCCAGCGCCGCTCCTACATGCTGTTAAGCCAGATCGGCGTCGCGATAGGTTTGTGCGCCATGGCCCTGATCGGACCGGCGCACCTGCCCGCCTTCGTCGCGGCGGCGGTCTTCGTCACCTTCTGCGCCGCCTCGCAGGAGATCGCGGTGGACGCCTGGCGCGTCGAGGAGACGAAAACCGAAACCGATCAGGCGTTTAACCCCAGCGCCTACAGCCTCGGCGTCAAGATCGGTCTGTGGTCGGCCTCCTCGATCATCCTGATCGCGGGCAATCATTTTGGCTGGCCGCTGACCTATGAGATCATGGCCGGGGCGCTGATTATCGGGGTGATCGCCACCTTAGCCGCTCACCGCACCGAGGCGGAGCAGCGCTATGACGCCGCGCCGAAATCGTTCCGGCAACTGATTGTCGAGCCTTTTGAGAGCTTCTTCGCCGAACATGCCGGAACCGCCGGGCTGATCCTGCTCACCCTCGCCTTTTACCGACTCGGCGACTATCTGATCGGGCCGGTCTGTACGCCCATGTATCAGGACACCGGCCTCGATCTTGACGCCATCGGGGCCTTGCGCGGCACTGTCGGGCTGGCGGCGGGCTTTATCGGCATCGGCATTGGCGGAGCGTGTCTGTATTTTCTGGGCCTGCAACGCGCCTTCTGGCTCGGCGCACTGGTCGGCCCCGCCTCCAACCTGTTCTTTAGCTGGATGTCGCTGGTCCACGGCTCCGTCGCCCTGTTCGGCGCGGCTCTGGTCGTCGATGATATCGGCGACGGCGTCGCTGAGACGGCGCTCGTCGCCTTTATGACGAAGATGACCGGGCGCGACCACACCCTGACCCATTATGCGCTGATGTATTCGGTGGCGGCGCTGACGGGCAAGTTTTTCAAAGGCTTTTCCGGCCTTTTGATCGACAGCGTCAAGCCCTCTATCGGCCTGTTTCCGGCCTATGCCGCCTTCTTCGCCTTTACGGCGGCGCTGGCGATTCCAACCTTGATCCTGTGCTGGCGACTGCGGCGAAACGGCGTCTTTACGGCGGGCTGAAACGGCGTAAAATCGCATCGCGTTTTTATGGCCATGCGCGCATTTATGGCTGCAAAAACAGGGTGAAGCCGTGAAAAAAATCGCCAATACCTTCATCACCATCGCCGACGATTGTCCAAACCGGCAAGGCGTCCCGCCGCCCGAGCGCGACGGCGCCCGCAGCATCGCGCGGCTGCATTTCGACCTCTTGAACGACCATCCGTATGAATACGATATCGACGCGCTCAATTTCGAGGTCTGGCGGTTGCGCAACGGCCTGTCCGAGGTCGAGGCCGCACAGCATCGCGACGCCTTTTTCAGCAAGGGCCATCCGTGCATGCGCGCCTCGCCCCTGACCAAACAATATGGCTATGGCGCCCATTATAACGCCTCAGGCAAGATCGCGATTTATCCCGTCGATTCCGTCGCCTATGGCAAATTGCTCAATGATCCTGACAACAGGGTCGAAAAGGCGATGCGCAACAAGCGCGCCTCAGCCGAGCTGGCAGGCGCGCACCCAGGCCGTCGGCCACAGGACGCGCATCCGCTCCGCCACGTCTCCTGACGCCTGTTCGTCGCGGCAGAGGGCGAAACAGGTGGCGCCGGACCCGGACATGCGCGCCAGCAAGACGTCCGGCTGATCACGCAGAGAGGTCAGTACATCGACAATCACCGGCTGCAACCGGATGGCGGGCGACTCCAGATCGTTACGCGTCGCCTTCAGTGCGGCGACCAGTCCGTCAATATTGACAATATCCGCAAAGCCTTGTTTCGCCTCGATTGCTTCAAAGCACCCGAGCGCGTCATAGGCCGCAAATACCTGCGGCGTCGAACAGGCGACTCCCGGATTGATCAGCACGCAAGGCATGGACGGCAGTTTCACGGGCGTCAGCAGTTCGCCATAGCCTTCGGCGAAGGCGCTCTGACTGCGCAGGCACATCACGCCGTCCGCGCCGGTAGCCTGCGCCATCTCGTCCAGCAGCTCGTCGCTGATCTGCGGCGCGTAGGTCGCCTTCAACAACCGCAAAGTCGCCCCCGCATCGGCGCTGCCGCCGCCAATGCCCGACGCCAAAGGCAATTGCTTATCCAGATGCAGACCGTGGCGCAATTCAACGCCCGCCAGCGCCTCAAACCGCCGCGCCGCCCTGAGGATCAGATTGTCCTCGCCCGCGCTCAGGCCCGCGCCAAAAGGCCCGTCGATGGTAAGTCCCGGCGCGTCGGTGAGAGATACCTGATCGCCTATGTCCGCAAAGGCCACCAGGCTTTGCAGCGGATGCCAGCCGCGCGCATCGGGCGCCGCAACGTGCAGGTACAGATTGATCTTGGCGCGCGCCAGTTCGGAAGTCATGAACAATACTTCTTATGTTTTGGCTCTTATGTCTTGCCTCCCCCTCTCCCCATGCAAATGGGGAGAGGACGAGAGCCGAGCGAAAGCGAAGGCGATCGGGTGAGGGGCCGCCAGCCGGTTGAGCGCAGAGGATGGGCAGCCCCTCACCCGAGGATCGGCGGCTTCGCCTTGCTCCTCGTCCTCTCCCCATGTGCATGGGGAGAGGGGGAAATATGCGCTGGCTTACCGTCGGCGCGGTTTGGGCGCGTCGTTGAGCGCCGTGGTCTGCGCGCGCGCAGGCCCAGGATTGAGCGCGGCGGGGGGCGCCGACGCCATGCGGATCGCGGCGGCGTTCTCGTCGATCTTGCGCCGCACCTCGGCGGCCTGCTTGTCGCTGGTCTTCAACGTCAGCACACGGCCCCACTCATAGCCCGCCTCGACATTGCGGCCCATCGCCTTATAGACGTCGCCCAGATGCTCGTTGATCTCCGGGTCGGCGGGCTCAAGCTGCACGGCCTGCTCGATAAAGCTGAGCGCCTGCTCATAGTCGCCGAGCTTGTAATAGCCCCAGCCGAGCGAATCGATGACCGCGCCGGATTTGGGCGTAATGTTGAGCGCCGAGCGCACCAGATCCATGCCCTCCTGCACATGCTGGCCGCGGCTGATCCAGCCATAGCCGAGGAAGTTGAGGATTTCTGGACGTCCCGGATTCATCGCCTGCGCCTTCTTGATCGCCGTTTCGGCGTTCGGCCAGTCATCGAGCGAATCGTAGATCATCGCCTTCAGAAACCAGGTCTGCCAGGTGAAGTCGGCGTCCCCGGCCCGCTTGGCGCGCGCCTGCAAGGCGTCCAGCGCCGCCTGATCCTTGAAATCGGCGTGCAGCAGCCCCGCCTGCTCGCTGACCAGAGCCAGATTGTCAGGTTCCTGTTGCAACGCCTGGCTCAGGAGATCGAGCGCGCCCGCATTGTCGTCATTGTCACGACGCAGCCCGGCCCGGCGCAAGCTTGCCTCGGCGTAGAACGGCGAATCCTTGCCGATGGCCGCCCACACCGAGTCGGCTGCGGCGTCATCGTCCAGCGACTGCTCGACCTGGCCCAAAAAGATGCGCGCGCGATCCGGCGTCGGGTCGAGATAGAGCGACAGGCGCACGCTGGCCAGCGCCATCTCCGAATCGCGTTGACTGAAGGCGATGGTCGAGGACACGAACAGGCCCTGCGCCAGCGACGCCCTCAGATCCGGCAAAGCCGGCGCCGGGCCGTTATCCGCCAGCCGCTTCAAAGCGGCGCGCGAAGCGGCGTCGTTGGTCTGGGCGGCGATGCCGCTCCACAGGGTTTTCGCCTCATCGGCGCGCCCGCGACGCTCCAGAAAGGCCGCATAGTCGGGGCCAAAAATATAGCTGGCGGCGCCGGGCTGGCACAGCGCCTTATAGATCGCCTCGGCCTTGTCATTCTGACCGCGCAGCTCATAGAGACGCGCGCGTTCCGATTTGAGCAGATAGACCAGCAGCCGCCCGCTGTCGCTGCCGTTGAGCGCCGCATCGCCGGACTCGTCAAACGCCTGATCCCATTTGCCATTCATGGCCAGCACATAGGGCCGCATCAAAACGGCGTTACGGTCCTGCGGGCGCACCTTGAGCGCCGCGTCGATCTGTTTGAGCGCCAGCCCCTTGCGCCCGTCATGCACCGCGACCACGGCCTGCACCAGCGGCGCCATCAGTTGCGCGGTGTCCGAGCCCTTGCTGACCTGAGGCGCAATCTTCGCGGCGCTGTCGATATCGCCGTTGAGAATGCCGATCAGAAAGGCGCTTTCGCGCAGGTCCGAACTGCCCGGATCGGCGGCGGCGGCGGCGTTCATCGCCTCAGCGGCGGTCGCGACATCGCCGTTCGCAATCGCGTAGCGACCGATCAGAAAATTGGCGTAAGGCGAGCGCGGCGTCCCCAGCTCCGCCGAGGCCGTGCCCATAATGGGCGTCGCCGCCGCAGGCAGGGCGAAGGCGGAAAAGAGCAGGGCGACGCGAAAAGCAGAGAAAGCACGCATGAGAGGCGAATGACCTTTTTACAGACGACAGCCTGAAAGTAAGCTGCAATCCTATAAAGTCAAAACCTGTCACGCAAAAGTTGACAAGACGTCAGCATTGCGGCGCGTCTCTACATATTCGGATAGTTGGGCCCGCCGCCGCCTTCCGGGCAGGTCCAGACGATATTGCCCGTCGGATCCTTGATGTCGCAGGTCTTGCAGTGGACGCAGTTCTGCGCGTTGATCTGCAGACGCGGCTGGTGCTGCTCCAGCCCGACAATCTCATACACGCCCGCCGGGCAGTAGCGCTGCGCCGGTTCGGCGTATTTGGGCAGGTTGATGTCGATCGGAATATGCGGGTCTTTCAGCCGCAGGTGGACCGGCTGGTCCTCCTCGTGATTGGTGCTGGACAAAAACACCGAGGACAGCTTGTCGAAGGACAAAACGCCGTCCGGCTTGGGATAGTTGATTGGCTTGAACTCGACGGCGGGCTTGAGCGAATGGGCGTCGCTCTTGCCGTGGCTCAGCGTGCCGAGGAAGGAGAAACCGCCCAGCAGTTTCGTACACCACATCTCGACCCCGCCGACCAGCGTGCCGAGGCTTGTGCCGAGGCGCGACAAAAGCGGCTTGACGTTGCGCACCAGTTTGAGTTCGCGCGCGATGTCGGATTTGTCATAGGCGGTCTGATAGCCCTCCAGCACGCGCGGCGCCTCGCCTTGCAGCGCCTTGATCGCCGCGTCCGCCGCTAAAATACCGCTCTTGATGGCGTTGTGGCTGCCCTTGATGCGCGGCACATTGACGAAGCCCGCCGAACATCCGATCAGCGCGCCGCCGGGGAAGACCAGCCGCGGCACGGACTGAAAGCCGCCTTCATTGAGCGCCCGCGCGCCATAGGCGACGCGCTCGCCGCCCTCCAGCGTTTCGCGGATCACCGGATGGTGCTTGAAGCGCTGGAATTCGTCATAGGGCGACAGATACGGATTGGCGTAGTTCAGATGCGTGACGAAGCCGATGGCGACATAATGGTCGCCGAAATGGTACAGGAACGAGCCGCCGCCGGTGCGGTCGTCGAGCGGCCAGCCCAGTGTGTGCTGCACCAGCCCCGGCTTGAACTGCTTCGGTTTGACCTTCCACAATTCCTTGATCCCCAGACCGTATTTCTGACAGTCGCTGTCACGGTCGAGATCGAACTTGCGAATAACCTGCTGCGACAGCGAGCCGCGCGCACCCTCGGCGAAGAAGGTGTATTTGGCGCGCAGTTCAAGACCCGGCTGATAGTCCGGCTTGTGATGGCCGTCCTTCGCCACGCCGAACACGCCCGCCACCACGCCGGCCACGCCGCCGTCTTCGTCATACAGCACTTCCGAACAGGCCATGCCCGGATAGATTTCCACGCCAAGGCCCTCGGCCTGCTCGGCCAGCCAGCGGCTGATATTGCCCAGCGACGCGATATAACAGCCGTGATTGCTCATATAGTCGGGCTTGGGCAGCCAGGAAATGTCCATCGCGCCCTGCGGCCCCAGGAACAGGAACTTGTCGTCCGTCACCGGCGTCTCCAGCGGCGCGCCCAAGTCCTTCCAGTTCGGAAACAGTTTGGCCAGACCCGACGGGTCAATGACCGCGCCCGACAGGATATGAGCGCCGATCTCAGAGCCCTTCTCCAGCACCGCGACGCTGACCTCGATACCGGCCTGAGCCGCCTGCTGCTTGAGACGGATGGCCGACGACAGGCCCGCCGGACCGCCGCCGACGATGACGACGTCATAATCCATCGACTCGCGCATCGCTGCTTGTTCGCTGTCCGCCATAGCCTCTAACCCTTTTTCGCCGCCGTTTTGCTTTGAACTTCCCGGCAAGTCATCCTATGACTGACCAAAGACGCTTCTATCGACAAGGCCCCCGTCCCATATATGCCGTACAGTGACGACATTTCTCAGGAGATCGAAAGCTATCTGGGCTTCCTGATCGACCATGAGTTGGACGACGCCTATGAGACTGAGCCTCTTAATCGGACTCTCAGTGAAAATAAACAACGGATTCAACGTGCCGTAGCGGCGCCTGCGCACATTCAGGTGACGGCGCCGCCCGCGGGCGGCGCGGTCAACGCCCTGCGGCCGCCAGGTATGGTGCATCTCGACATCGCCGCGGCCCAGCATGAGGCGAAACAGCGCGCCGCCGCCGCGCGCAGCTTCGACGAGTTGTACGCCGAACTCGACGCTTTCCAGCACATGCCGCTGCGCCACGAGGGCGCGAAAGCGCTGGTGAAATTCCGCGGCGCCCCCGCCCCGGCCCTGATGGTGATCGGCGAACCGCCCGACCCCGATGAGGACGACAGCGGCCTCGCCTTTGCGGGCAAGCCGGGCGAGTTGATGGACAAGGCGCTGAAGGCGGCGGGGCTGGAGACGCAAAGCCTGCTGGCGCCGTGCGTCCCGTGGCGTCCGGCGGGCGGGCGCCCGCTCACCCCCGAAGACGTGACCCTGAGCGCGCCCTTCCTGCACGCCCTGATCCGGCTGGCGCAGCCGAAGGCGCTGCTGCTGCTGGGCGCCCCCGCCGTCGCCTGCGCGCTGAATCTCGACCAGAGCCTGTCAAAACTGCGCGGGCGCGTGGTCAGCTATCATGAAAACGGCCTGCAAATCCCGGTCGTCGCCGCCTATCCGCCGCGCCTGCTGCTTAGCCAGCCGCAGGCCAAGGCGCTGTTCTGGCGCGACCTGCTGGAACTGAAGGTCAAGGCCGGCCTCTGATCGCTCACATTTAAGTGAGCCTTGCCTGAACAGTCGGCTCGGTCCGATTTTCGCCACATCTGACAGCGAGTTAAAGGGGCTGCGACATAAGGCGGCAAGGCCATATGGCTTGCCAGCTCATCAATATCCGATTAGTCTCAACTCTTTCCGTAGCGCCACCGGCCTGCCCTCTGACCAAGGACACCGTTTTGACGTCTAAGCGTTTTGCCCCCCGCTCCGTTCGCGCCCGCTTCGGGTTGATCAACGCCGCCGCGTTGAGCCTCGCCCTGATGACAGCGGCGCCCGCCATGGCGACGGCGCACAAGACCGCGACGCACAAGACCGCGACGCACAAGACGTCAACAGCTTCTAAATCCACCAAATCCACGCACGGCGCCAAGGCGGTCAGGACTTCAGCGCATACGGATAAGTCCAGCGCAAAAAAGATCCCGGTCGCGACAAAACACGGCAAGTCCGACACGGCGGCGCTGAAGACAGCGCTCAAGGCCGAGGGCAAAAAGAGCGTCAAGCCGGTCAAGACCTCAGCGCAGGTGTCCGGCAAGAAGCTGCTCGCCACCGATTCGTTCGCCGCCGACGGCATGGACGCCCTGACGCGCGCGCTGGCGGCCGTGCCGAAGACATTCTTACCGGAAAAGTCCACTGCGGCGTCCGATCATACCACGACCGAAGCGCCGGTCGTCATGAACGCCGCGCCGGTCCCGTACCGCCTGATCGCCACCTCGGCGCCGGTCAGCGCCAAGCCCTATGTCGCCCCGCTGTCCGATCAGGACGCCAGCCTCTATCAGGCCGCCTTCACGCTGATCGACCAGGGCAGGTATGACGACGCCGAGGCGCAACTGGCGCAGGTCAGCGACAAGAGCCTGATGGGCTATGCCGAATACCATAAGCTGTTCAGCCGCGGATACACCTCGACCTATGATGAATTGATCGCATGGCTCAACACCTATGGCGACCAGCCGATGGCGATGAATGTCTGGAATCTGGCCAAGCGTAAAAAGCCTGATGGCGCGCCGGACCCTGCCTTCCCTTCGCTGAACGGCGCGCCGCCCCTGACCGCCGCGACGGGCGCGGACTCCGCCGCCGTCGCCCTGTCGGCCAAGGTTTCGCTCACGGATTCGACGCCGCATATAGGCGCGCCGGACGGCGATGATGCGGCGCCGGAACTGGACTCGCCGCTGACGCCGAAATCGGCGCGCTCGGCCTACAATAATGGCGACCTCGAAGGCGCGGTGAAGCTGGGTCGTCAGATCGGCGATCACTGGGTGGCCGGTCTGGCCCTGTGGCGGCTGAAGCGCTTTGATCAGGCTCTGACCGAGTTCAAATTCGTCGCCACCGATCCCAGCCGCAATTCGTGGAGCCAGTCCAGCGGCGCCTATTGGGCGGGCCGCTGCGCCTTGCAGCTCAAGGATCAGGACGACGCGCAATCGTGGTTCAAGATCGCGGCCAGCTTCCCCTTTACCTTCTATGGTCTGGTCGCCGAGGCGCGTCTGGGCGTGACGCCCGCCGTCGAACTGGCGAAAAAGGGCCTGCCGCCCAGCTTCAACGTCGATTCCCGCGACGCGCTCAAGGCCAGCCTGAGCGGCAATTTCGCCTGGGCCCTGTCCGATCCGCGCGCGCGCCGTCTCGACGCTCTGGTGCAGATCGGCCGCACCGACGACGCGCAGGACGAACTGAAATCGGCGATTCAACATGCGGGCGGCGCGGCGGACCGCGACAACTGGCTGGCCCTGGCCGCCAAGACCCATGTGCCGTTCAACCAGTTGACGACCTCGGACTGGCTGTTTGACGCCTCCAGCTATCCGATGCCCGACTACGGCCCCAGCAGCGGCCTCAAGGTCGATAAGGCGCTTCTGTTCGCCTTTGCGCGCAAGGAAAGCAAGTTCAACCCGAAAGCCTATTCCTATGCGGGCGCTTATGGCCTGCTGCAACTGATGCCCTCCACGGCGGCGCTGGTCGAGAACGATTCCAGCTACGCCAAACGTCCGAAAAAGCTGCTCGACCCGGACGTCAATCTCAAGGTCGGTCAGGACTATATCAACCGCCTGCAGGATTCGAGCATCGTGTCGGGCGACCTGCTGCGCACCATCGCCGCCTATAATGCCGGGCCGCGCCCGGTGAAGGACGCGCTCGATTCGCTGGGCGACGGCTCGGATTCGCTGCTGGTCATGGAGTCGATCCCGGTCGCCCAGACGCGGCAATATGTCGAGGAGGTCGCCGCCTCCTACTGGATCTACCGCCAGCTCATGAATCAGCAGACCCCGACCCTGGCCATGGCGGCCAGCGATTCGCCGGTCATCGCCGTCGGCAAGGACGAAGGCCCCGCCGCGCCGATC
>NZ_JBQCGA010000016.1:0-159663 GCF_051956075.1 Asticcacaulis sp.
CCAGCGCCTGATAACGCTCAATAATGCCATGTCTATCACTCCGAGGGCCCTCGCTGTCTGACAACGAGGAGAGTTTCACATGGGTCAATTCTCAGTGGAAATTATGCCGCCTAATGGGTCAGTTCTAAGTGGAAATCAACACCCGGGGTTCTTCAAGGGAGCTGTAAAGGAATGGAAGGCCACGACGTTCAATGCCAAGATTGAGGAGGCGTTTGAAAAGCCGAGCTTCCGCAGCCCTTGGAAGTCCAAACACTGCCTGGTGCCGGTGGACAGCTTCTGGGAATGGAAGCTGTTGAATCCTGAAGCTCCGAAGTCCAAGCAGGTCAAGGACAGGTATTGCATTCGGCGTGGCGACAATCATCCGATGGTGCTGGCCGGTTTATGGGACCGGGCTACGACGGCGGAGGGCGAGGTCATATCCTTCACGGTTCTCACGCGCGGCAACGGCCCCGACATGGAGGGGCTGCACACGCGGGAGCCGATCATGTTGCATCCTGAAGAATGGCGGCCCTGGCTGGATTGCGAGCCCATGCCTGGACTTTTGACACCGACCGCCGAGGGCCTTTTCCGCACGGCGATCGAAACCCGGGTCTACGCCTAACCTCATGAGCGATGGTCTGTATGCAAGCTGATCGGCCTGATCAAACGGGGTGGTTTGACCGGGACTGGAGAGTGAGCGTCGTTGTCCACGACGTCTGGTGGATAGAGCGCTGAAGCCCGCCGCATGGGTAGCAAAAACGCAACATTTCCGGGGTCTTTTTTTCAGTCTGAATCGGACGCTTCTTGCATATTCCACACTTGGGTGTGAACCCGTTTCCGGGCGAGCTGTTGCCTAAGGTCCGTCTCTGCAACCACGCTTATATGCGCCATTTTCTGTAAAACCTCAAGGATTCTCTAGAAACTTACGACACTGAAACGCGCGGTCCCGCGCAGTACACATACTTAATCTGAATAAATATGACCTCAATTGCGCCGTTTGGCGCCCGTATTTACGTCCACGGACCGGTTCAGTGGAAATTCCGCGCCCTGAGCAGGGCGGCCGGCGCGACCTTAGTGCGGTGATCGACACCCGGACTGCCGTGAGCAAACTCGTCAGCCCGGCCGAACTTAGCGGGAAAGGGCGTTTCACGTTCGCCGATCGCGGCCAGTTCATGAGACAGGTCTGTCAGGCTGCGGGCAATCAGGTGAACGACCTCGCCCTCCTTCTGGATGGTGCCGGTCACCAGAAGGAAGCTCGATGCCAGCACGGCGCGGCGATAGAGATCGAAGGTTTTTGGCCAGACGATGATGTTGATAATACCGGTTTCGTCTTCGGCGGTGATGAATACTACGCCTGAGGCAGAGCCTGGCCGTTGCCGGACCAGAACCATGCCGGCCGCTTGGACGTACCGGCCATCGGGCAGGTTGGCGGCTTCGCGGCAGGACTTGATGTTGCGGGCCGCCAGGTCCGCGCGAAGGAAGGATGCAGGGTGTTCCCGCAGGGTTAGGCCGACATGGTTGTAGTCGGCCACGACCTCGGCGCCGCGCGTCATGCGCGGCAGTTCGATCGCGGGCTCGTCAAACTCCGGTACGGCCTCATCCTGGAGCAGCCCGCCGGCGGCAAACAGGGGCAAAGGGTCGTCGCGTAACGCCTTTATAGCCCATTTCGCATCGCGCCGGTTCAGGCCCAGGCTACCGAAGGCGTCGGCATCGGCCAGCTTGACGAGAGCGGCCGTCTTCACCTTCGCCCGTCGCCAGAGGTCGTCGATGCTGACAAAGGGGGTTTCCATACGGTTGGCGACCAGGCGCGCCATGTCGGCATTCTTCAGGCCCTTGATCATGCGAAAACCCAGGCGGACTGCGAAGCGGTCCTCCCGCCCCGTGGGTTCAAGGGTGCAGTCCCACCGGGACGCATTGAGACAGACGGGGCGGATTTCGACGCCATGTTCCTGGGCGTCCCTGACGATCTGCGGCGGCTGGTAAAAGCCCATGGGTTGGGAGTTCAGAAGCGCGCAGCAGAAGATGTCGGGGTGCCAGCACTTAATCCAACAGGAGGCATAGGCCAGCAGAGCAAAGGAGGCGGCGTGACTTTCGGGGAAGCCGTAACTGCCAAAGCCTTCCAGCTGCGAGAAGGTACGTTCTGCGAATTCCTGGTCATAGCCGTTGGCCACCATACCATCGAGAAGCTTGTCCTTGAATTTCGAGACGCCGCCCGTGAATTTGAAAGTCGCCATGCTGCGCCGGAGCTGGTCGGCCTCGCCTGGCGTAAAGCCGGCGCATTCGATCGCCACCCGCATCGCCTGTTCCTGAAAAAGCGGGACGCCGAGCGTCTTCCCAAGCACCTTCTCCAGCTCGGGTTTCGGGAAGACGACCGGCTCCTTGCCCTCCCGGCGCCGCAGATAGGGATGCACCATGTCGCCCTGGATCGGGCCGGGGCGAACAATGGCCACTTCGATGACCAGGTCGTAGAAGCTGCGCGGCTTCAAGCGCGGCAACATATTCATCTGCGCCCTAGACTCGATCTGGAAAGTGCCGAGGGTATCGGCCTTGCGGATCATGGCGTAGGTGCGTGGGTCTTCCGCCGGGATGGTGGCCAGGTCATAGCCCAAGCCTTTGCGGTCGCGCATATAGTCGATGGCTTTCTGGATGCAGGTGAGCATGCCCAGGGCCAGAATATCCACCTTCATAAAGCGCAGGGTGTCGATGTCGTCCTTATCCCATTCAATGATCTGGCGGTCTTCCATGCGCGCCGGCTCGATCGGCACCAGCTCGTCCAGGCGGTCTTCGGTCAGGACGAACCCGCCGGGATGCTGGGACAGGTGGCGGGGCGCGCCCTGAAGTTCGGCCACCAGTTCCAGAGTCAGACGTATGCGGCGATCCTTGATGTTGACGCCGGCCTGAAGGAGATCCTCATCGCGGATGTCCTGGCCCCACCGGCTACCGACCACTGAAGATAGGGTTTTGATCAGGTCGCCCGGAAGGCCCAGGGCCTTGCCAACATCGATCAGGGCCTGCTTGGTGCCGAACCGATTGACGGCGCAGCACAGGGCGGCCCGGTCACGGGCATAGGTGTCGTAGATCCATTGAATGACCTGTTCGCGACGTTCATGTTCAAAGTCGATATCGATGTCGGGCGGCTCATTCCGTTCCTCGGAGATAAACCGCTCAAACAACAGGTCGTTGCGCTCCGGGTCGATCGAGGTGACGCCCAGGCAAAAACACACTGAGCTGTTCGCCGCGGAGCCACGACCCTGGCACAGGATGCCTTCCGATCGGGCATATCGGACGATGGAATGGACAGTGAGGAAATAGGGCGCGTATTCGAGCTTTTCGATCAGGGCGAGCTCGTGTTTCAGCAGGCCTATGACCTTGTCGGGTACGCCTTCGGGATATCTTTGCTTGGCGCCTTCCCATGTATAGCGCTTCAGCGCCTCCATGGCGGTCATGCCTTTCAGTACCTTTTCCTCGGGGTACTGATAGCGCAACTGGTCCATTGAAAAGGTGCAGCGCCGGACGATTTCGAGCGAGCGGAGCCGGGCGTGGTCGTAGGTGTTGAACAGGCGATCCATCTCCTCCGGCGGTTTCAGATAGCGATCAGCGAAGCGCTCACGTGCGAAGCCGACATCGTCGATGGTCGTACCGTGGCGGATGCAGGTCAGAATATCCTGAAGTTTGCGTCGCGCACGGTCATGGAAGAGGACATCGTTGGTGATCACGGTAGGGACACCGGCCTGCGACGCCTGGTTCGACAAGGCCAGCAATCGCATCTGGTCGTTTTGCCGCCGTCGCAGGGTCAGAGCCAGATAGGCCCGATCGCCGAATATCTCCTTCAGACGTCGCAGATTGGCGGCGGTCACGGCGTCCGGCAAATCGGGAACCAGGATGGCGATCAGGCCTTCGGCGTAATGACGTACATCCTCCCAGCCGAGGTCGCATTCGCCTTTCCCGGCGCGGCCCTTGCCCAGGCTCAGAAGCCGGCACAATCGTCCATATCCTGCACGGTCAATCGGGTAGACGAGGAGGGAGGTGCCACAGGTCAGGTCAAGGCGGCATCCGACCACCAGGCGCACGCCGGCCTCCTTTGCGGCGACGTGGGCGCGCACAATTCCGGCCATGGTGTTTCTGTCGGCCACGCCTAAGGCGTCGATGCCGAGTTCCTTGGCTCGGGTAAACAGTTCGGACGCCGAAGACGCACCGCGCAGGAACGAAAACTGCGTGGTGACCTGAAGTTCTGCGTAGGCGACGGCCACGGCTATCCCGCCGCGAGGATGCGAAGCACCAGGGCTGTTGCCTCGGACAACTCGATGGCTCCCGAACGCGCGCGGTTCAGCGCCATGGCCAGGCAGTCAGGCAGATCGGCCCAGGACGAAGACAGGGTCGGATCAGGACGCATCGCCAGCAAGGCCGTTTCGACGGCGCTGCGCGTCATATCTCCGGCGCGCAGGCCTTCGATGTATTTGAAGACGAGACCGTAATGGGGGCGGGCGGCGCGGTTATTTTCGATCATGATTTTCGCCCCGCATTAGGCCGCGCTCTGTGGCGCAAACAGATCCTGGGAGGCTTGTTCGATACGCTTGCGCGAGGCGTTGGGCAGGTAGACAGTCCAGGCGTCATCTGGCCAGGGTGCGGCGAGATCGACCGTTTGATCGCCCGCCAGATATGGTGCCCATTGCTCTGGCTTCAGGATGCAGACCTCGCGCGGGTGAACCTTGGCCATCCGCGGACCCGGTTCACGTGTGATCAGGGCAAACGACAGCAGGTGCCCTTCACTCGTATCCGCACAATCCCACAGGCCAGCGAGACCCAGAGGGCGGCCCTGACTGTCGTGGAAGTCCGCCTGCAACTTACCGCCGGGTATGTCGACGACACCAAGGCGTTCGGCCACCCATTGGGCCGGAACGATGCAACGGCGACCGCGCGCCCAGGACCGGGCGAAGGAGCCGTTCGTCGCGACGGTTTCCAGACGCGCATTTTGGGTGGAATATCGCCACTCTTTCGCGGCGGATTTCCAGGAGTGGGGGATCAACCCGAAACGCATAAGCTGTACCGCGACCTGCCCATCGCGGTCGCGCGCAAAGACCGGGGCCATCTGCCCGATCGAATATTCGAGCTGAAGTGTCACACCGTCGAAAGGAGCTTTCATCGGCTGGAAACCGGCATAGACCTCCAGGCTTTTCGGTCCTCCGTAGCGTCCACACATCTCGTCACCATACTATTTGCATATCGGTTTGGTTGCGGAATAAGCAGTGAGCTAACGAATGTGCTCGGCTTATTTGCGCCCGCAATGGCAAGTTTGGATAATAATGTTCCCTTTTTGTTCTTTATGGGATAAAGAGTCAACCTACTCGTTTCAACGCGCGGCGAGTCCACCACAGAGGGAGACGGTCCAAGTTGATGCTTGGTGGGGATTCCCAAGTTTGCCGACGTATGATAATGATTCCAAATTGATAGGAAAAAGAGCGGCTGATGGCGAGAAGTGATCTCCTTGTATCTTTGGTCAAGGCAGGCGCTTCCGGCGATAAATCGACCCTGATGACCACGGTCGAGGCTATTGTCGCTGAGGAGCGTGCCAAGAGCCACCATGTCCTGGCGGACAGGCTTCATCGCGCCTTGCAGTCTGTGCCCGTCACGGCGTCCAGCGAGTTGAAGCGTCCGAACACGGGTGGACGTGATTTCGTAATTGAGACCGAACCTCGCGCCAATCTGGACAGCCTGCTGCTGACCCTTCCTGCGGAGCAACTAACAAGACAGCTGATTCAGGAACAACACCGCGCGGATTTGCTGCGATCTCAAGGGATGCAGCCGCGGCATCGCGTGCTGTTGTCCGGACCGCCTGGAAATGGAAAGACATCCTTGGCTGAAGCCATGGCTGAGGCCATATCTGTGCCTCTGCTGACTGTCCGTTATGACGCACTCGTCGGGTCCTATCTTGGTGAGACAAACGCGCGCTTGGGGCGTTTGTTTGAGTATGCCAGGGCAACACCGTGTGTCCTATTTTTTGACGAGTTCGATGCGCTTGGGAAGGAGCGCGGTGACGTTCACGAGACCGGCGAAATTAAGCGTGTGGTTTCCTTCCTACTGATGCAGATCGATCAGCTACCCAGTTACGTGGTAGTTGTGGCGGCGACCAATCACGCCGAACTGCTGGACCGCGCCGTTTGGCGGCGTTTTCAGCTGCGCATCGATATGCCCACCCCACCAGAAAGCGCAGTTGCGGTATTGGTTGATCGTTTTTTTGAAGCGTGGGCCGAGAATCCTGGTATGACCGCTGAGAGCGTTGCGAAAGCTTTGGGTAAGACAAGCTTCGCGGAAGTATTTGAGTTTTGTCAGAATATCCGGCGTAGACATATACTATCTCAGGGGGGCGAGACGCTGAAAGGCGTGCTTGCGCAAGAGCTCAAGCTCTGGAAGACGCGCATTAAGCCTGAAACGAATGGCGAATCCATCGAAGCAACCGCTCCTGCGGCTCGACGCGGGAAATCCAATCAAGCGGAAAACGGGCGGCGGCGCACCGATTCCGCGTAAGCTAGGACCTGACGCTCAGGCACAGACGCCGGGCGGGCTGAGGTTGACGCGACTCAGTCAACAACTGGATGCCAATACACCTGTCCTTCAGATACGCGCAGATCCCTCGGCTCTGGCGCCTGAGCGGTTACTTGTGTTTGAACTCACCGGTAGTGTCTTGAAATTCGAGCAGGCAGTGCGTCTCGTACCGGGATTAGAGTTTCTGGGGGCGGAAGATCTCGACCCCGATGAACTCGACAAGAGCCCGGCCATGTATCTCATGGTCCCCTCTGAAGGGGCGTTGCGGAACCTGGTCACCCTCTGGCGCAATTGGCGGGCGACGGGCCAAGTTCCGCCACGCTTCAGTGCCTGGAAGCTGCTTTTGTCGCAACTGCGTGATATCAGACCATGGGGACCGCAGGACCGGATTAGTGCAGCAGATTTTGATATCCTTGAGACAGAGGCGCAATCTGGTAGAGCAGAAATACGGGTCGAAGTTGAATTGGTCTTTCGCCAGGTTGGTGATCCTGTCGAGACCGCGGCGAGAAATCGCATCCAAGCGGTCGGGGGGACGGTTCTTTCCGCGAAGCGTATAGCGGGCGCGGGGTATCACGCGCTCTTGGCAGATGTTCCTGCTGCCGCCTTGGTGCAGGCCCTTCAAGAAAGCAGGCAAGTACCTGAACAGGCGTCTGCCGGCCTTGCTGGTTCTGAGGCGATCCTTCAGATTCGTCCGCAAAGCATTTTCCACATTTCCCCGTTCGAAGCCGTGGAGGCGGGGCCTGGTCAGCCGGGGACCGCGCTAAACGGTGACCCAATTGCAGCGATTTTTGATGCGGTCCCAATGTCGGGGCATCCGCGTCTGGTCGGGAAACTGAGCCTCGATGACCCATTCGACCTTGAGCCTTTGTCGGTCGGCGCCAGGCGGCATGGTACGGCAATGGCGTCCGCTGTGGTCCACGGCGACCTAAACCAGCCTTGGCAACGTGCCCTGGAACGGCCGGTGTATTTTTTGAATATGCTCTACGCGCCGGCTGAACCGGATGTGCAGGAAAGGTTCCCGGATCGATTGCCTGCCGATCTATTCGAGATTGCGCTTTCCCGTATGAAGGGCCCGAACGCGCCCACTGCCCCCCATGTGATTCTGATCAATGCTTCATTGGGCGATCCGAACAAACCGTTTTCGGGTCGAATGTCTGGTTGGGCTCGTGTGGTCGACTATCTTTCCAATCGGTATGGAGTTTTGTTTGTCATAAGTGCAGGAAACCACGCTGATCATCTGGATGTGCCAGATATCACCGCTGTCGCCTACGAGGACCTGCACGCTGATCAAAAGCTTCGGGTGACGCTCGGGGCAAGCGCATCGCAAATCGCCCTGAGGCGCATCCTCGCGCCCGCTGAGGCGATGAACGCGGTGACGGTGGGGGCCTTGCATTCGGACGAATACACACATCCGCACCCCCTGCCAGCATTCACGTTTGATGTCTTGGCTGATTCAGGGCTCTGCACTATTTCGAGCGGCCTCGGTCCAGGAATGAACGGCGCTACAAAGCCTGAAATACTGGCGCCAGGCGGCCGACATCATATCCGCGTTGCGTCTGCCGGTGCGCATCATCGTCAGCATCCCTTAACGACGAACGCGGCCGCTTTTGGCGGTATCTCTGTGGCGGCGCCGCCTCCACCAGCTGCCCTGGGGCCCAATGCCGTGGCGCGTTCGATAGGTACAAGTGTTGCCGCAGCCCAGGTGACAGGTGTTGCCGCCCGCGCCCATGAAGCCTTAGAGGCGGCGTATCCAAATTTTGTGACTTTACCCAGTGTCCAACGGGCGGTGCTTCTCAAGGCGTTGCTGGTGCATGGTGCAAAATGGACGCACGCGCGGGAACTGATCCTTGAGGTTCTTGGGCCCGCCGACGCAAAGCAGCACTACCGGCAGAAGGATAATATCCGCCGATATCTGGGATTTGGCGCCTATGATCCTGAGCGGTTGATAGATTGTGCCGATGATCGGGCGACGCTTTGGGCGGTTGGCGGGCTTCAACAGGACCAGGGTGTTAAATTCCGAGTTCCGTGGCCGGGCGCCATGTCCGGTAAGGCGCAGGCTCATGGCTTAAGTGCGACCTTGGCTTGGTTTTCCCCCCCGAAGCCGGGAGCCGTCGCCTACCGGGCAGTGCGGATGAAGATAAACGAGCCAAGCCAGCTTGGGGCGGCCGGGATGAAGGCTACAGGGGCTCAGCCAGACCCGAAGCAAGCCCACAAGGGCACCGTTGTGCATCGGCGCTGGGACGGTGACAAGGCGGCCGGGTTGGCCGCCGATGGCTACTTCGAGATCGAAGTGCAGAGGGAAGCGGACGGGCTTGAAGACAACGCTGCCTTTGCTCTTGTCGTCACGCTTGAAATGGAGGGCGAAAATCAGATTTACACCCAAGTTTTCAATCGTGTGGCTTTGAAACCGATCGTCGCCGTTCATGCGAATGCCTAGCCGATAGACTTGAGTGCGAGTCTGTCGAGCGGTTGTTTCTATGCGAATATGCCGTGCATGTACCAGCCCTGTTTGCCGGTATCATCGAATTCGCCGTCGCCATCGCGGAACACCCAGTAGCGTTTGCCGGTATCGTCGACGACGTAATAATAGTCGCGAACGCTTTCGAGCTCAGGGTCGCTTTTCCACCATTCCCCGAAAATGCGTTCCGGGCCATCGCCGGATGCAACGCGATGGCGCAGGCCGCGCCAGGTAAAGGCGCGCGGGGGATGGTCTGGGAGCAGGGCCAGGACCTCTATAGGTTCGGGGCGAGTCAGCAGGCGGGTCGGCCGCTTCCATTCCTTGGGAAAGCCTTGCTTGATTTCCGAGTTGGGTTCGGCCCAGGCGACCGAGCGTTCAGGCAGGTCGCTTGCGGCCGGCATCGGACGGTCGATCGCACGTTGCCCCAGTCGGTTGGTCAGGATATCCACCAGCCCGCCGACCTCCGGCTTGGGCGCGCCAGCGAAGGCGGCGCCCACCTGTTTGACTAAGAGTGGCTCGGCGGCCGTTGCAGTCAAGGTCATCACCTCGATGCCGAATCCGGGATCGACGGTCTCGATCTTGTCACACAGCAGCCGGGAGAGCTGCTTGACGTCGCGGACCGGTTTGGCGGTTCCAACACGAACGGACTCAATCCGGTTATCGACGCGATAGAACAGAAGGTCCAATATCCGCGCGCCGAGGCCGGCCACTTCCAGCGCATCGCAGAGATCGACCGTCAGCTTCCGCGTATAGCGCTCGATAGTTTCGGGGGCGCCAATGGGCTCGGCGAAGATTTGGCGCATTTCGATATACTGCACTTCCCGCGCCGACTTGATTGGCTCGACCAAACGGCCCAATGCTTGGTCCAGACGCCGGCCGAGTTCGGGCCCAAAGCGCAGGGTGAGCGGCGCGCGCGGTTTCGAGGCCAGATCCGAAATCCGATCGAAGCCTAAGCTTTTCAGGGTATCGATCAGTGGCGGTGGCAGGCGTAAAGCGGCAGCGGGGAGGGGCAGAATCGCGTCCGCCGTCTGGCCTGCGGGCACGATGAGTCGCGCCTTTCCGCCGAATCTGGCGAGGGCATGGGCGGCGCCGTGGGTGTCGGCCAGGGCGGCGATGGCCGTAATCCCGGTCTCGGCCAGACGCGCAACGATGGCGTCCACCATCTTATCTTCACCCCCGTGCAGGTGGTCGGCGCCGGTGGTGTCGATGACCAGACCGTCGGGCGGATCGGCGGCTACGACTGGGGAGAGACGAAGGGCCCAAATGGCCAGGCGTTCCAGCGCCTCCCGGTCTTCATCCGGCTCGGCGTCCATCAGCAAAAGATCGGAATAGAGTGCTTGGGCTTTCACGACGGCCTGTCCGGGGCGGACACCGATGTGGTGTGCGAGATCGTCGGCGGCGGTGATGATGCGCTTGCCGCGATCCGTTCCCTTTAGGGCCAGGGGGAGGTCACGCGCTGGCGCGGCCTGCCCCATAGCCCGTCGTAGCCGATCGGTCGGCCAGAACGGGAGATGGAGCGACAGAACCCTGTTCATCGCATGCCTCCACGTAGAAATCGGCGCATTCGGCGCCTTGAACTCGCAACAACTCCAGCAGCCATCGGCCTCGGGCCACGCCATTGACGGGCAGGGCTTCCGGGGGGACCTCCGTCACGCGCCACTTGGTCCGGGAGGCGGTGGGCTGGCCGAAATCGGCGGCGTCAACCTCGCGGCGCCAGCGGCGCAGGGCAATGCCCATGGTGCCTGTGCTTTCGGCGGCCAGTTGCAGGCGGCGTGATGCGGTCATGTCCAGGCGTGTCACCTCACCGACGACGACGGAAAGCGAGCCATGGCGTAAACCTTCCTCCATGCTGAGAAGGAGCGCTTTGTCGTCGTCGACGACTACGCGCAGCAATCGTTCAGGGCCTAGACCTGCATCGGCAATCCCTGGGGGGAACAGGTCGGCCTTGGTCAGGCACCACATGACTTGACCCTCTGTTCGGGCGGCAATGCCGGCGGCGAACGCGGCCGCGGCGGCGCCATCAATGGCGCCGGACCCTCCGCCAGCGACCTCATGCAGGCAGCCTAAAGCCAGGCCGCCACCCGGCAGCCGCCGGTCAATTTCCGCGATACCAAAAGGGAGTGCGGGCCAGTTGCGCGCAGCCCCGTTTTCCATCCGGCGAATCCGGTCGCGCATTTCGGCAATGGAGGGCTTGACGGACGCGGGCACTGGTATGGTTCCTTCTGAAGCATATCATCTCGGGCAAAATGAAAATATGTTCCCTTTTTGTTCTAAATATTTGGAAAATGTCAATAGGCCGGTCGGATTCAGTGCTGGTCATGCACATCTTTCCGCTCGGAGATACCGAGGCAATATGAGCGCCAGGGGCTGCGATCGGGAGCCTATTCGCCCGCGGGACGGAAAGCGGTGGCCGCTTTCTCGGGGTCCATCGCATAGGTGTGAAGGGTCAGCGTGAAGTCATCGATCTGCCATTGGATATCAACGTCAATCAATGAATCAAAATGAATGTTGTTGAGCTTATCGTTCTTAATATAGTCAATTAGAAATGACGCCGTGAGCTTATCACTGTCCCACATACTGTGAACAAACGCATCGGAGACCTCGGCGTCGGGGCCGGTGTCGGTGTCAATCGTTCGCGCCTGCATGAATTTTATGTCTCCGGTTTCGATCATATTCACAAGTTCGCTGATCCGTCGCACCGGATGACCATTTAAGCGAAGCCCAGGAAACATACCGTTACAGGAAACGATGCAGGTGACGATAGACTTGGCGGGTGTCGCCGGCCAGCCGAGACGCTTGTACAATTCAAGTTCCGTCTTGGGGGCCTGCAACAGATCGACAATTCGTGTCAGCTGTTTCGACGCGGTTTGAATATGCTTATATGATGTACGCAACTCGAATCTGTTGCATGGAAAAAACGCGTGCTTACATTCAAATACGAACAGCGTATCTTCCAAGCGGCACAAAACGTCGACTTCGATTGTCTTGCCGTTCAATTTGGTCTTGTATTCCCGTCGCACCCAGCTTGTTTCGCCGGCTAACGCTGCAGCCAAAGCCTTCGACGCGCCTTCTTCTTTCGCATCTTCTATCACGCGTCGCTTGGACGTATAGGTCAGGTTGCGATACCAGTTGGCGGTCCCGGCTATATTCATCGGAACCATCAGGTGTGTCGGGCCTTCAATGATGGGGCGGTACTGGATATCCAGGACGCCGACATCGCCGCTTTTCCAAGTCAAAAGACGCAAGGCGTCGTCGACTTTTTCAGCCGGAAGCGCGATTTCGAGGACGCGCCTGAACTGTTCATTTCTGAATACAGGGATCAGGGACCGATAGACAACGTCCGGCTCCTCGGCGATGTTCGCTTTGAATGTGTTCGCGTTGAAGCGGGAGATGAAGCTGAAAAGTCGGTGAACCTTGAGCAGGTCGAGGAAGGTGAGGTTGGGGACTAGCTCAAAATCTCTCAATTCTTCCCAATTGGTGTGTTCGTCGGAGGTTATCTCTTGGACGTAGATCTTCTCTTCAATCGTTAGACCGTCATACCTGATCATGTCGCGGAATGCGGGCGCATCCGGAAACGTAAACACATATCGGGGGGTAGGAAAATCGCGCCTTTCGACGATCTGGTCAGACGACCGTTGATATATCTCATTTGCGACCGAGATGAGAGAAACCTCCCCCTGCCGAATGCCTTGTATTCGGATGAAAGGAGCGGCCGCCTTGGCCATTTCAGCCTGGATGTATCCAAGCTTAATGCTTTGCTCTAACTCTGGGTAAGGGGCGGATATTGAAGCCGCGCGCTTTTTTAATTCACAGCGATAATCAAACGCATCGATCAGAATCTCTGCCTCACAATACTGTCTGATCTTGCAGGCTTTGATCAATATCTTGGCATATAAGCCGTCGCTTATCGCTTCATCGTCGGAAAAGCCGAAATCAACGTCGCCAACACCACCTCTCTTATCTTGCAAGTGGAGGATAAACGACGCGGCTTCAGCGATATCCTCCTTGGTATAGCCCTGAACAGTATTCTTGTCGGCGTAGAACTTCCCGGAGTGCTCTAACATGAACAGGGCATCGGCATAGGCGAGGATGGATTTCACGCCCAAAAACTTCTTGCGGCTCAAAAACTGGATGAGCGATTTATGCAGACGGCTGACGGCCGCGCCGAGCTTCAGCAGGTTGCCTGTTGATCGAAGGTATTCAATAATGGGGTCAGGCAGCTCCGTTGCACGAGCATGACCGAGCAGTCCGGCGACGACCGTGGCAATATGCGTGGCCCTGAAATCGCTTTTTGATGCCCGAAACAGCCCGTTTTCGCCGGTCTTCGCCCGCGCTTCTTCCGCGTTTACATGGAAGGCGAGAGCCAGCAGGTTGAGAGCGGCTTTGGTCTCCCCGTCGTGTACGGCTGCTGCTGCGGCGTCGACCAATTTGCCGACGTGCTTTTTTAAGCCGGCGCCGGGCTTTGTAACCGGCCGAGCGAGGATCGGGAGCCAGTCGCCATCGGGTGGCAAATGACTATAGGCGGCGTTGATTAATCTCCATAAGGCATCATCTATCACATAGGCCATTTGGTCCCACCCCAATGCGAGCATCGGCACGGTACGACTTGGGGGTTGTTTCATCAATATCGACCGTGGAGCGGTTATAGATAATGCACAGTAATCCGACTCCAGCCTCTGATGCCCGCCCAAAGGGCATAGTCGCTTTTGGGTTCAAGGAGCATGTTGGGCCCGATGGCGGTCCTGGCCGGACATTGCGCTTGACCGATGTCGATGTGGTGCCGCTTGGCTACGACGAATTGAAGGCCGCCAGGCCCGCCAGTCGCTTGGTTGTTCCTCTACGGATGGTGAATGCGAAGATCCTTGAGACCGACGCGAAGGACTTGAATATTGACGGGTTCGCCAACCTGTCGAGCACTATGGATACACACTTTACGGCGCAGGCGATTGCTTTGGTTAGAGGCGGGTGGCTGCCCTCGGCGCTGGCGTGTACCCGCGAAAATGCCATGGTTTTCCTAGACCGGAACGTTGTAACTTTGCTGGTCGGGCGTTTTGCCGGTGGTCGGGCGGTCAGCCAGGCTGCCGACTTTTTGGACCTATACGAAGGTTTGCCTGTTCGTCTGAACCCCGTGCTTTATGCCTTCGAAGGGAATACGCGATCGGTGCCGACCCCGCCTCTAGTCGAGCTGCAGCTCTTGGAGGCGACGTCGAAAATCCAGGCGGCGCTTCCGAATGCCAAGCTTATGGTTGGCCCTCACACGCTCCATGGCGTGTTAGGATTAATCAACGACCTACGGGTGCCGATCGCAAACGAGATCGCCTTCTTGACCGAGATTGCGCCCTGGCTTTCCGCTCCGGTCGGACGCCAGCGTATGGATGCCCGATGGGAGGATATATTGGCTGCGGCTGATCGCAATGGCTTAAAACGTAAGCGCCTGATAGTGCTGGCATGCCTGAGTGCCCTGGTGGTGCCGAACGGCAAAAGCCCCGCGCGCCGATTATTGAAGTTCAGGCCGAAATACCGAGTCGAGGATGCCTACAATGCGGTTTGCGATCTGAAGTCGCTCGAAATTTTGGTGCAGGCATTTGCCCAGTTCCCTAATGAGAATACGCAACTCTGCACCGCCGACAAAGATCTGGCGCTGTTTTGGACGGGGCTTCAGGTGTCAGATGTCTCTTTTGCGGACGCTGGGGTTGATATGACGTTGACACCGAGGACGGAACTTCTACCCGACCCATATGCTCAAAGATGGGCAAGCTTATAGGTCAATGGCAGGGCCGGCATAGGGGGCAATCATTGGATTGTGTGGGTTGTGCCCTTAGCTCAGGGCGATAGTGAGTCGACTTTCCCGCAACTGTTGCTTCTGTCCATTCCTGACGCGCTGCGCATAAATTGAACAGATGCCGCAAGACCAGGATCGTCATAAAAATGACGACGCTCGCCACCGCGCTGCCTAATTTGAGGTTCTTGTCAGCGGAATGCAAGGCTGCCGCCGTCTTACGCCGGTTATCAGCTGAAGGTACGCTCTTTCCGGGGTCTGCCTCGTTTGCGAGGCGGATCGGCGACGGCCTTGGTTGGCTTGGAGCGGGTTTTGGTTTCCGGCGGAAGGCGGGGGGGCGGCGCGGTGGGTTTGAACCGGGGTAATGCGTAAGGCTTTTCGCCCTTAATTTTGAGCGGCGCCGTAGCGATGCTGAGCCATTCCCATCCTTTGTACTTGTCTCCCGGCTGGCGGATATGGGTATAGCGTTTCAGGCTTTGCCAGGATCTATGCCCGCTGACGGTCGCGACGTGCGGGATATTGAGGCCCAGTTCGAACAGGCGCGAAATCCCGTCGTGGCGCAGGTCGTGGAAGTGCAGGTCCTCGATACCAAGAAACTGGCAGGCGCGCGTAAAGGACGCGCTGACGGCGTCGGTGGTGTAGGGGAAGATGCGATCCTCGATCTTTGGCATGGACTTGATGATCTTCATCGCCTCCGGTGGGATATCGACCCAGACGTTGTTCCCGACCTTCTCAGTCGGATTTTTCATATCCCGGATCAGTATTCGGCTGTGGTCCTCGTCCAGGTCTGGCCATCGGATCGAGACGATCTCCTCCTGGCGCCGTGTGGAAAAGATAGCGAAAGGCACGATTTTAGTCATCGGCAGCATTTCGACCTCCCGCTCTCTTGTTTGGTAGTGGGTGAGGATGACATTGAGTTCGGCCAGCGTGGGGCGGCGGTCGCGCTCCTTGCCCTTACCGGTCAGTCCCAGTTTCTTTGCTACGAGATGACCATCCTTCATGACGGCGGGATCAAGCGGATATCTCCAAGCCGCGCGCGCAATGGCGAATACGGCGCCCAGGTGCGACAGGTAGTTAGCGACGGTCGCGGGCTGGCGGGTTCGGCCAAGGTCGGTTGCCAGGCTGGTAATGTCCGCGCTGCTGATCGCGCTGCATGCAAGGTCGGCGATCTCGTACTCGTCCTTCAATGTGTTGAGGACCTGCGTCTTGGTCCGCCCCATCGCTTTCTTCGATTCTGCCATGTACCGGTCGATGACGAAGCGTAGGGGCGGGTCATCCTGGCGCACCTCGTCAAGGGCTCGTGGATTCAGCAGAGCTTCTTCAGTCTTATCGATCCAGGCGCTTGCCGCAGCCTTGCGGTCGAAGGTGCGCGTTTCACGGTAGGCTATCCTGCCATCACGCTTTATAAGGACCTGAGCGTGATAGGCGGTGGTGCCGTTTTTCCGTTTTCTTGGAACGATCGTTCCCATGTCGTCTCCTGGCGGTACAGCATGAGCAACAAAGGTACAGCATTGCTGTACTTTTGGCAAGAAAATAGGGGGAAATGGTACAGCACGAGCAAAAACCGATACTGTTGATAAGTTGCAAAATGATTGAAAAAGAACAAAAAAGTCGAAATAATATAAGTTCAAGGTTTTCCGTCGCGCCCATGATGGACTGGACGGACCGGCATTGTCGGGCGTTTCATCGGGCGCTGACGAAGCGGGCCTTGCTTTATACCGAGATGGTGACCGCCAAGGCGGTGATCCATGGCGACCGGGAGCGTCTGATCGGCTTTGATCCGGTTGAGCATCCGGTGGCGTTGCAACTGGGAGGCTCCGATCCTGATGAGTTGGCGCAGTGCGCCAGGATTGCGGCGGACTGGGGCTATGACGAGGTCAATCTCAACTGCGGCTGCCCCAGCGATCGCGTGCAGTCGGGGGCGTTCGGCGCCTGTCTGATGCGTGAGCCGCAGCTTGTCTCCGACTGTATGCAGGCCATGCGCGAGGCTGCGCCCATTCCGGCGACGGTGAAATGCCGTATCGGCGTGGATGATCAGGCGCCGCGCGAGGCGCTGTTCGCGCTGGTCGAGGCGTGCGCGACCGCCGGGGTGACCACCTTCATCGTCCATGCGCGCAAGGCCTGGCTGCAAGGCCTGTCGCCCAAGGAGAACCGCGACATTCCGCCGCTCGATTACGAACTGGTGTATGAACTGAAGCGCGCGCGGCCCGATCTGACCATCATCATCAATGGCGGCGTCGCATCGCTGGAGGCGGCGGAGGGGCATCTGGCGCAGGTCGATGGCGTCATGCTGGGGCGCGCGGCCTATCACGAACCGGCGCTACTAGGTCAGGTGGACCGCAGGATTTTCGGCGAAGCGGGCGACGATGTCGGGCCGTTCGCGGCGCTGGACGCCTATCGCCCGTACATGCAGGCGCAGCTTGAGGCCGGAACGCCGATGGCGCACATGACGCGGCACATGCTGGGCCTGATGCACGGCCTGCCCGGCGCGCGGGCGTTCCGGCGCATCCTGACCGTGGACTCGATTGCGCCGGGGGCGGGCCTTGAGGTGCTGGATCGCGCCGTGGACGCCGTGCGCGCGGCGCAGGACGCCGCCGAGGCGCGTCGCGAGGCCTACGCCGCGACTATGGGTGCAGGATAAGGCTGGACGGCGTTGCTTCGATGCGCGACAGCCGACCCAGATAGCTCATGCCGAGCAGGGAGGTCGTCAGCCCGTCCTTCAGCACCAGGGCCTGCACGTCCTGCACGGCGCTCTGGCCGACGGACACGCTGCTCAAGGTGACGGCGGCGGCGTCGGTCGCGCCGTTGGCGGTGGTGACCTTACGGTTATAGACGAGTGAAGCCGGATCGAAGCCCAGACGCTGGGCGTCCTGCGGCGTCAACGCGACCACTGTGGCGCCGGTATCGACCAGAAAGCGCACCGCATGGGCGTTGACCGAGGCGTTGGCCCAGAAGTGGCCGTCCGCCGCCTTGGGAATGGCGGTAATGTGGCTGTCGCTGACCGTGGCCGACAGATTGGTCACGGCGGTTGCGACGCTGGCGCTGGCCGCGCTGGCCGGAATTTCGGGATGGGGGTCGAGCGACAGCACGCCGGTCCCGGCCAGAACGGCGCAGAAAATCGCGCTGCCCAGGACAATGGCCGATTTGATCATGCGACGCTCCGTGCATACGCCCTAAGGGGCCGCCCGTTTTGGGCCTCATCTCCGTTATGACACAGGAGGGTTGCCGTCCGGTGAATCGCGGGCGAGATTCCTATTGTGCGGCGTTTTATGATTTTGATGCGAGCCTGAACTCAAATAAAATGTTTAAAAACAGCACAATATAATTTCATGTAAAAATTAATTGGTCCGTATTCGGATTAATTCTTGCAATTTCCCCTGTTTGGGGAGAGTATGGTTATCGACGCGACGACGACTGAGAGGGTGAGAACCCCTGCGAGCCGCGACGCGTCTTCTTGTCCAACGCATTTGGAAAAGGAGGCGCAAACCATGCAAGACCAAGACAAGAAACAACACGCCATGACGTCCTTCGCCCTGTTCGGCGGCCTGTTCGGCAGTCCCCGACATAGCCGGGAGGAGCGCGTCGTCAGTCGTCCTCAGGACTATCGCCCGTTTCAGCGCAAATAGCTGACGCTTGCGAACACGAAAAAGCCCTCCGCGATCCATCGCGGAGGGCTTTGTTTTTGGGCGCCGGACGGGCTCAGTTCGAGGCCAGCTTGACGCCAGCCTTGGTTTCGGCGGCGGCCATGTTCGGGCTCTTGCCATTGACCTTGATCGACGAACCGGAGCCGTCGCCATTGAACTTGGCGTTGGCCTCGATCCAGTAGAGGCCGTCGGCGGCCAGGAAATTGTACTTGAAATCGACGCTGTAGGCGCCGCCGCGGAAGTCGCAGCTTTCGACATTGACCATCTGTTTGCCGGTTACCGGCACGACCTTGCTGACGGCGGTCTTGGCGACGCCTGCGGCCAGCATGCCGGCGGTCGATTCCTGATCTTCGCTGCATTCGCCGGCGTGGGCGACAGCGGCGCTCAGGGCCAGGGCGGCGACGCCCGCGATAAGAACCTGTTTGATCATGTTTCCCTCCTTGATTTCTTCAGGATGGGCCTATCCTAGGACAAACTGAAAAATATTCAGTAAATTCAAAGGATACATAATTTTAAACAAGGTAAATGCAGTAGGCTGAAACCCTTACATAGCTACGAGCGCAGGTTAAGGTCGCATCTGAAACGATAAAAACATAAAAAAAGCGCGGACGGGGCCGCGCTTTTCTCATATCCGGTACAGGAAAGCTTAGTTCGAGGCCAGCTTCACGCCCGCCTTGGCCGAAGCGGCGGCCAGGTTGGAGCTGAGCGAGGTCAGCTTCAGTTCGGTGACCGAGCCGCCCGCGACCTTGGCGTGGCCCGACACCCAGTAGAGGCCGTCCGAACCGATGACATTGTATTTGAAGTCGGCCATGAGGCCGCCGCCGCCGACGTCGCAGGTGTCGAGGTTGATCATCTGCTTGCCGGGGTTCGGGATCATGCTGGAGATCTTGGCCGAGGCGGCGGCGGCGATCGCCTTGCCAACCATGTTTTCCTGACCGTCATCGCAATCGGCCAGCGCCTGGGTGGCGAAAACAGCGGCGGAGAGACCCAGTACGCCGGCGACGAGCCAGGTCTTGGAAACGGACTTCTGCATTTTGCAAACTTTCCTGATATTTACGCATTTGGATACGATTGAAAGAAGGGCCCGTCGCGATCCATCCCGACGTTGTTCTGGCCTGAATGAAGCTTATACGCGCATGTATTTAATGCCGCGTGAATCGCTGTCACAATTTACGGCGCCGCAATAAAAAAAGTTTCGACAGTTACGGAAGCGGGCCGCGCGCAAAAAAAGAGGCGTCCGAAGACGCCTCTCATCAGGATCAGGGTGAAGGCCGCAATCAGGCGGCGGTCAGTTCCGCCAGGAAGCGGCGGATGTTTTCGCTCATCGCTTCGGTGCGCTGCGTCAGTTGCGTGGCGGCGGCCAGCATTTCCGTCGAGGCCTTTTCCGTGTCGGCGGCGGAGGCCGACAGTTGCGACACCGACGACGAAGCCATCGAGGTGCCGTCCGAGGCTTCGTTGACGTTGCGGGCGATTTCGTTGGTCGCGTCGCCCTGCTGATGCACCGAGTCGGCGATCGAGGCGGCGATCTCGTTCATGTGCTTGATCGTCTCGCCGATGCCGCGGATGGCGCCGACGCCGTTTTGCGCGGCGGCCTGGATGTCCTTGATGCGCTCGCGGATTTCATCGGTCGCCTTGGCGGTCTGTTGCGCCAGAGATTTGACTTCGGAGGCCACGACCGCGAAGCCCTTGCCCGCTTCGCCGGCGCGCGCCGATTCGATGGTGGCGTTGAGGGCCAGCAGGTTGGTCTGCTGGGCGATGGCGTTGATCAGGTCCACGACCTCGCCGATCTGGTCGGCGGCGCGGCTCAGTTCGGCCATCGAGTCATTGGTGCGGTCGGCTTCCGACACCGCTTCGGCGGCGATCTCCACCGAGCGCACGGCCTGGTCGCCGATGACGCCGATCGAGGCCGACAGTTCGGTGGTCGCCGAGGCGACGTTCTGCACATTGTCGGCGGAATTGCGGATCGAGCCCACGGCGTCCTGCGAGCGGCGCTCGTTTTCCTGCGCGATGGTCAGGAGGGTGCGGCCGTTGGCGTCGAGGTCCGAGGCGGCGGAGGACAGGGCGTCCAGCATGTCCTGCGCTTCGTGGCGGAAGCGTTCGGCCAGTTCGGCCATCTGGCGCGCGCGCTCCTCGCGGGTCTTGTTGGTGGCGGCCTCGATGGCCATCAGGCGCTCTTTTTCCTCGGCGTTCGACTTGAACACATTGAGGCTGTCCACCACGCTCTTCAGTTCGTCGCGGCGGGCGAGAGCGGAGATATCGACCTCAAGATTGCCCTTGGCCAGTTCCTCGGTCGTCTTGGCGATGCGGTTGATGCCGGTGACGGTGACGCGCGAGAACAGGAAGGCGATGGCGCCCGACACCAGGGCCATCAGGATGGCGAAGGTGGTCAGCAGGCTGACGCCGGTGGTTTGAGCGGCCTTGGCGTCTTCGGCGGCCTTCGAGGCAGCGGCGATATTGGCCTTGATCAACTGATCGCTGAGCGCCGACATCTTGGCGTAGCCGTCGTCGAACTGCGACATCAGCGGCGGGACCGAGGTGAAGTCCACATCCATGACCGAACCGGCGAATTCGACGGCTTCCTTATAGGTCTTGATCTCCTTGCCCAGGTCGGTCAGCAGCTTCTTCTGCGCCGGATCCTGCGTCGCGGCGGAGTCCTTCTTGACGCGGTCGCCGATCTTGCCGAGATCGGCGGCGACCGTGTTGACCTTGTCAGAGGCGTTGGCCGTCGGGTCGGTGGCCTTCAGCGTCAGGGCTCGGAACAGTTGCCCGTTTTCTTCCTTGATCCCAGCCTTGATGTCGCCCAGCTCCTGCACCTGCGGCAGCACCACATTGTTGATGCGGTCGATGGTCTTGCCCTGGCCGTTCATGACCATAACGGCGCCGCCGGTCAGAACAGCGATCATGGCGGTCGCAATGGCGGCGGGCGCCATGAACTTGATGGTGAACGACCAGTTTGAAATTTTCAAACCACCCGAAGAAGCGCTGGGTTTCAGCATAATTAGCCCCTGAAAGATACCTGACTGAAAGTTATCGTCCTATGCGTCTTTCCGACGGCGCGCAGAATCATTCCGCGCCGAGGGTTAAGACGGCTTGCGGCCAAGGTGTCAGATTAAGGTTGTTGAATTCCTAACGCGGCGAACGGCGCGTCGTCCGGGCGATGCGCGCGTGAAAACGCCCGCCGGAGAACCGGCGGGCGCCACGATAACCACGAAGGGTTAAGCTCAGGATTTGGCGGGCGCCGGGGGCGTCGCCTGAAGCGGCTCCGACACCTTGACGGGGGGCGCCTTACCGGGAACCATTTTGGCCGCCGCTTTCGCGACGGGCTTATCCGCAGCAACGGTGGCGGCGATGTCGCGCGCCGCCTGTCCGCCGACCTGCGCCGAAGCGGCGACCGGCTTCGGTTCCGCCTGCGCCGCATTGAGCGACAGGGCGTTGAGCAGGGCGGTCTTATTCGCGGCGTCGTCGTGCGCCTGATCGCGGTCGGCGATCATCTGCGGCGCGGGCGTCGATGACGGCTGCACATCGTCGCTCAGGCGCGCGCCGTGGCCGCGGAACTGATAGAAGATATGGCTGCCGATGGTGGCGACGCGCTGCATGGTCGCCGACCAGCCCGGATGGACGCTGACCGTATGGAAGCTGGTCGCCGTGCCGACATCCTTCATGACATAGCCGTTCAGCGCTGAACGCGCGATGTCGCGCGCGCGCCGCCAGGCGCTGCGCTCGACCGGCGCGGTCATGGAATCGTTGCAGGCGAAGCTGAACTGGCACGCGCCCTGCGCGGCGCCCTGATAGACGACGGCGCAGACGCTTTTCGGATAGCTGGGGTTGCGCACGCGGTTGACGATGACCTGAGCGACGGCGCGCATGCCGTCCTGGCCTTCGCCGCGCGCTTCATAATAGACGGCCTGATTCAGGCAATCGAGATCGTTCTGGTTGGATTTGGCGAATTTGAAGCTGGAGGCCGCGCGCACCGCGACCGGGTGGTCGGAGACGGTCGCATTGGCCGTATCGTCCATCAGCGTCGCGCGCAGTTGCAGGGCCTGGACCTTCTCGCCGCGCACATAGCTGGAGGTGCGCAGGGCGTTCATATTCTGCGCCTGCAGGGCGTTGTCGGCGCCCTGATCGTTGAAGCGCGAAAAGCGGCTCGCAATGCTCATCGCAGCAGAATTCAGGGCGCCGTTATCAGCGGCGTCGAGATCGGCCAGATCGGTTTGCCCATCCTGATGGGACAGTTTCTGGATCTGGTCCGCCTGTTCACGAAGGCTGGCCTCATGCGCCAGTGTGCCGCCGAGCCAGACCGCGCCGAACGCGGCGCCGATCAGAAGGCCGACGGAGCTGGCCGCCATGAGCGCGCGCATGCGGTGGCGCGCAAGTGGGGTTGAAGTCAAGACTATCTGGTCCTCTGTGGCGAGGGCGCAGGCGCCCCCCGGAAGGTCTGTCGGGACGGGTGGCGACTTCGCGCCGCGTCCACAACAAAAGCCAGCGAGGAGATAGGGCCCGCTGGCTGAGGGCGTTCTCTAGGGGCGAATTGTGGCGAAAATGTGTTATTGCCTGGTTAACACTTAGGCAGGCTTTAGTGTTACGTCTCTATACAGGGACAAAGCCAAGAAAACGGCGTCAGCAGCCCCTAGGTTACAATCTTTTTATTGACATATAAATTTGAGTATTTGCGTCATAAACTATACGATACGCTTGATGGATATTATTTATGATTTCTTTATGAGGTCAAAAATTTATAGAAAAGCCAAGTTTTAACCCCTTGTTAAAATGCCGCCGACAAGACAAAAATGGCGTCCGTGCGGACCATAACGCCGATACCTGATTTTAAACGACTGGAATCCCGGCATTATTTGCCGATCGGTTCTCCGCCCGCTGACAAGTTTTGACGCTAAACGGAGGTTAAATGGCCCACGCGGCGGGGTTGAAAACAAATTTTATCGGCCCCTTTCAATTTTTTCACCCCTGACTATGTTGTGTTCATGTCTCGTTCTGCCCCTCCCGCCGGTGTTTCCGAAGCGTCCGGCGCTTTCGTGACGGATTATGACGCGTCGCCGATGATGTGGACGCCGCACCGGCCCGCGCGCCCTGACAAGTCGGAGGGCGGGCGCACATTCCGTCTGGCCGCGCCCTATGAACCGGCGGGCGATCAGCCGCAGGCCATAGCCGATCTCATGGCGGGGCTCGAAGGCCATGAGCGCGATCAGGTGCTGCTGGGCGTCACCGGCTCCGGCAAGACCTTCACCATGGCGAAGATCATCGAACAGACCCAGCGCCCGGCGCTGATTCTGGCGCACAACAAGACGCTGGCCGCGCAGCTCTATTCCGAGTTCAAGGCCTTCTTTCCCGACAATGCGGTCGAGTATTTCGTCTCCTATTACGACTATTACCAGCCCGAAGCCTATGTGCCGCGCACCGACACCTATATCGAGAAGGATTCCTCGATCAACGAACAGATCGACCGCATGCGCCACGCCGCCACGCGGGCGATCCTGGAGCGCGACGATGTGATCGTGGTCGCCTCGGTGTCGTGTATCTACGGCATCGGCTCGGTCGAGACCTATACCGCCATGACCTTCGAACTGAAGGCGGGCCAGACCATCGACGAGGCGCAGTTGCGCGCCGATCTCGTGGCCCTGCAATATAAGCGCAACGATCAGGCCTTCGAGCGCGGAACCTTCCGGCGGCGCGGCGACGTCATCGAAATCTTCCCGGCCCACTACGAGGACCGCGCCTGGCGCATCAACATGTTCGGCGATGAAATCGAGTCGATCCATGAGTTTGACCCGCTGACGGGCAAGAAGACCGCCGATCTCGGGGAGGTCAAGATCTACGCCGCCAGCCACTATGTTACGCCGCGTCCGACCCTGCGCCAGGCCATAGATCGCATCAAGATCGAGCTGAAACAGCGCCTAGCCCAGCTTCACGCCGAGGGCAAGCTTCTGGAGGCGCAGCGCCTCGATCAGCGCACCACCTTCGATCTGGAAATGATGGAGGCGACCGGCGCCTGCGCGGGCATCGAAAACTATTCGCGTTACCTGACCGGGCGCAATGCGGGCGATCCGCCGCCGACCTTTTTTGAGTATCTGCCCGAAAACGCCCTGCTGTTCGTCGATGAAAGCCACGTCACCGTGCCGCAGATCGGCGCCATGTACCGCGGCGACTTTGCGCGTAAAAGCGTGCTGGCCGAATACGGTTTCCGCCTGCCGTCGTGCATGGACAACCGCCCGCTCAAGTTCGAGGAGTGGGAGGCGATGCGGCCCGATTCGGTGTTCGTCTCGGCGACGCCCGGCAAGTGGGAGATGGAGCGCACGGCGGGCGTCTTCGCTGAGCAGGTCATTCGCCCGACCGGCCTGAACGACCCGCCGGTCGAGAGCAGGCCCGAGCATAAGGACGGCTTCAATCAGGTCGATGACGTCATCAATGAGGTGCGTCAGGTGGCGCAGAACGGTTATCGCTCGCTGGTCACGGTGCTGACCAAGAAGATGGCCGAGAGCCTGACCGACTACATGCACGAGCAGGGGCTGCGCGTGCGCTACATGCACTCGGACATCGACACGCTGGAGCGGATCGAGATCATCCGCGATCTGCGGCTGGGCGCCTTCGACGTGCTGGTCGGCATCAACCTGTTACGCGAAGGGCTCGATATTCCCGAATGCGGTTTCGTCGCCATTCTCGACGCCGACAAGGAGGGCTTCCTGCGCTCGGAGACCTCGCTGATCCAGACCATCGGACGCGCCGCGCGCAATGTCGATGGCCGCGTCATCCTCTATGCCGACAGGATCACCGGCTCGATGGAGCGCGCTCTGGCTGAAACCACGCGCCGCCGCGAAAAGCAGCTTGCCTATAATGAGGCGCACGGCATTACGCCCGAATCGGTCAAGCGCGGCATCAGCGACATTCTCGATAGTCCTTATGAGAAGTCGGACCGCGTGCAGGTTCCGATTGGCGTGGCTGAAAAGGACGCCAAACCGTTTCTTGGCTCCAACTTCCAGGCGACGCTCAAGGATCTGGAAGGCCGGATGCGCGAGGCGGCGGGCAATCTGGAGTTCGAGGAAGCCGCGCGGCTGCGCGACGAAATCAAGCGGCTCAAGACGCTGGATCTGGCCTTCGCCAAAGACATGCTCGATTCTGATGGTTGATTCTGGCGGTGGAATCTCGCGGTTGAATCTGGCGCTTTGACATACAAGTCGCACGAGAAGCGTCGTTTTTGCCACACACCTGTGGATAAAAGCGCAAGTTTTGACGCAATCGCGCCACATTTCCTCTGGATTTTTATTTTGAAACGCGAGACCCTGTCATTACGGTAAGGCGCCGTCCGGGGGAGTCTTAAGCGCTTTTTAACCCTCTCGCCGGACAATTTCCACCTCAGGTGGCGCGCGCCGTTCGACGGTTCATGCGATGTGGGCCGGTGTTTCGCAGCGGGGTTTGAGGATGCGTAGGACTCGATTGAATGTGGTGCCGCCCGCTTCCAAGGAAGTGGCGCTCGGACAGGTTATCGACGGCGACAAGGTGATGAGCCTGCCGACCCAAGTGACGCACAAGACCGATCTCGCGGACGAGGCCGCCACAGTTGTGCGCGAAAGCCGCACCCAGCGCGTCCGTCGTTTGCAGGCCGAAGCCCGTGAACTGGCCGCCGAGCAGATCAGCGAATTTGAGACCCTGCTTGAAGCTACGGCCCGGATGGCGGTCGAGATCGCCGATGGCGGTGAGGTTTATGGCGTCGGCGCGCGTGAAATCTGCCGTCGTCTGGCCGAGGAGCTGCCGCGCACCTTGCAAACCCTGCAGGTCATCACCAAGAAGACGACCAATTTCGCGGAGGCGGTCAAAAAGAGCGGCTGAGGCGCGACTCGCCTGACGCGCGATATTTAAAACTGGCGCTCCTGACGGATTTCCCTTAGTTTTCCACGCGCAAGCGCTTGTCGCGCCTGCGTGTGCGAGGATAGCGCATGGCGCGAAAGTCAGCCTTTATCGTCCTGCTGAGTCTGAGCGCGGCTCTGGCGGCCTGTCACAAGGCGCCGACAAAGCCCGCCGAAGCGCCGGTCATACCCCCGCCGCCTCCGCCGCCGCCCTTGCAGCCTCTGCCCGCGCGCGCGCCTGGCCTGTGGCGGACCACACTCACAGAGACCGGCAGCGCCGAGGCGCCGCAGACCCTCGACATCTGCATTGATGCGCAGGTGGACAAACATCTGGGCGTATTGGGCAACGATCTCAGCGGCGACACCTGCACGGAGAAGGGGTATCGACCGCAGGGCGACGGCAGCCTCGGCTTTCTGGCCGAATGCCACACCGGCGAAGGCGTGGTGACCGAATATTCCGGCTCGATCGACGGCGACTATACGCATGACTACATGATGAAGGTGCGGCTTCAGACCACCGGCGCCAATCTGAATCGCGTTGCGACCTATGACATCGCCTCCAAACGCATCGGCGCCTGCGCAACCGGTCAGAAGCCGGGCGACGTAATCAGCGACGGCGTCAAGGTCAATCTGTTCGACATGGCTGGACTGGGCGCCGGACTGGGTAAGGATAAGGGTAAATCCACCGAAGAGGATAAGTCCGCCGCTGCGCCGGAGGGCGGCGACTAATCAACCCTAAACCAACCACGTCTTCGGATTGGGCAGGGGGCGGAAATAGAGCAGGTGGTTGAAGCCCATGATCGCCCGTCCGACCGTATAGCCAAGGCAGATCAGCACCAGACCCAGCATGACGATGTTCACCGTCGGCGAGGTGACGCCGTGTTTCTGCACCACGGTGTAAAGGGCGGCGCTTAGCACGACCGGGACGATGGCGAACCAGAAGGAGCGGACCTGAAACTGGTAATGGCTCTTGATCCAGTCGGGCGCCTTGTCCTCGGCGAAGCTGGCCATGAGCAGGGCCAGCACGCCGGTCAGGCCGAAGGTCAGCACCATGAAGAAGATCAGGATATAGTTCAAAAAGGCGGGCAGGCGCGCGTCCGAGGCGAAGCTCTTGATGTGTTCGGTCAGCGTTTTTTCGGCCATGCCTGTCCCCTTTAACCTGCTCAGCCTAGTACGGCTTTTTCATGCTGCATAGCAAAAACTACGCATCGAGGTCGGGAACCATGGCGATCAGGTCGGTGACGCCGATGTCGAGATCGGTCTGGCTGAGCAGGGTGGTGATCTGGCCGCGATGGTGGGTCTGGTGGTTGAAGACGTGGCTGAGGACGAGGCCGAGCGTCTTGGTGAAGGGCAGGCCTATGGTGTTGTGATAGCTGAGCGGCCCGGCGATGTCGGCGTCGCTCAGCGCCTCGACAAAGACGACCAGGGCGGCGTCGATGCGCTCCCGCACCGGCTTATAAGCGTCCAGCGTCGGGTAGGGCAGCTCATTGAGCGCGGCGGGTTTGGGCAGGTCGTCGATCATCGCCAGCGTTTCGCCGAACGGAAACGGGCGGATGCGGCGCAGCCACATCAGGTCGGCCACGACCAGATGGTTCATGGTGCCGAGGATCGAGCCGAAAAAAGCGCCGCGGTCTTCGAGCAGGGCCTCTTCGGGCAGGCCTTCGACCAGAGCGATCAGTCTGGCGTTCATTGTCTGGTTATAGCGCGCCATCAGGCGCAGATGCTCTTTGTAGGCCAGCATGTTTAGTCCCTTTCCATCACCACGCAGACCCCCGCGGCTTCGGCGTCGGCCAGGGCTTCGGGCTTGTGGATGGTGACTTCTATGCGCGTGACGTAGGGCAGGCCGAGCAGGCCGCGCGCCAGATCTTCGGCCAGGGTCTCGACCAGCTTGATATGGCCGCGCGCGATGATGGCGCGCGCCGTTTCGCCGACCTTTTCGTAGTTGAGCGTGTCCTTGAGCAGGCGGATCTCGTGCAGGCCGAGGTCGAAGACGGCGTCGATGATCAGCGGCTGTTCGCGGCCATGTTCGTGGTCATAGACGCCGATCGCCGCCAAGACCTTCAGACCCTTCACGAAGACGCGGCGGCGGGTCAGCATGTCACAACCTTTCCCAGCTATCGACCGGCAGCAGGTCGTTCATGCTCATATCGGCGCGATGGCACCAGTCGCCTAGGTTTACCGTGCAGGTCGCCAGATCGGCTTGGGTCAGGATGACGCTGTTGGTCGGCGTCTCCTCGATCTCCAGCCGCACGCACTCAAAGTCCGGGACATGCACGGCCATGATGGCGTTGAGCTTCATATAGAGGGCGGCGGCGACGGCTTCGGTGGTCGGATCGCCCTGAATGACGAGGAGACGCGGCAGGATTTCGGGTTCGTGGTCGCGGAAATAGCCGATCATGGGATCGTCGTGGCCAAGCTGAAACGCATGGTCGAGGCTGACATCGACGAAGCGGTGCCATTGCTTTTTCAGATTGGAGAAGTTTTCGGCATAGTTGGCGCCGCCCCAGTCGAAGGTCTTGCCGGGTTTTGCCTGAAGATCGACGCAGACAAATTCGTTATGGCCATGCGGGGTCGCGCACTTCGAATCGCGGTCGAAGCGCAGGCGGTGGGCCATCGAAAAGCGGCGTTTGAACTGGATCAGCATGCTGGAAACCCTATGCGGGCCTTCAACAGCAAAGCGCGGGCGGAGTCAATGCGGGAGGTGGCGGAGGAGGGGGACCGCATCGTGCTCAAGGAGCGAAGCGTCAGCGCGCTTCAGGGCGGTGGGAGGGGGGCTTTGCCGGACCCTGAAACAATGGGCTTATGGGCGGGATGACCTGGATCGGCATCGCGAGCATGGCCGGCATCCGCCGCCTTCGCCGTTCTGACGGGCAGCTTAATCTCGATGTCGCAACCGGGTTCGGGCGTTTTGATCGCGTCTCCGGCGGCGTCCCACCACTGGCCAAGGTCACGGCGGCGCTCCTCGCTCCATTTAAGAGTCCCGGCCAGCGACACCTGCGCCTTGAGGGCTTCGCCCTCGTTCTGCGCGCGCTCGGCCCGGACCTTGCGCGGATCGGGCCCTTGATGTTCGGCGCGGTCGCAGCGGCTGTAGAGTCGCTCGATCACCGCCGCCACGCGCACGGCGCGCTCGACGCCCGGCAGGTCTTCGGGATCGTCCATCTGCGTGATCTTCACCAGCATCCCGTCGGCGAAGGCGCGAAGCATCTCGCGCCTTTGTTCCGGCGTCAGGTGGGGCTGGTCTGTGCGCGCATCCGATGACATGGGGATAGGATGCGGCAGAAATTGAGGAGGGGGATAAGTTGAGGTCTGGATCGCGCCCATTGCGGACATTGATCGAAAACTGCGTGGACCGCCTGAAACCAGACGTGCCCCATGCTCGGCAACTATCTGCGTATAGAGCAGAAGTCCGCGTTAAAGACCAAAAGTCTCTCGCAAGCTCCACACCTCATCGTCAAATCCATCGTCTGCTAAATGTGGCTCGTGACCGCCCGGCGCCCTTTGCAGACATTTGACGATTGCCGAAATATCCCGTTAATCGACATCGCCGCCTTCTCACCTGGAGCGCCGCAATTACGCCATTTATGGGAGGTGATGACAAAGAAACTTGACATGCATACTTTGGAAATGTAAAGGACGCTTGTCAAGCAAAGGGGGACGTAATGAAACATGCAATGCCTAGCCGAGGCGCTTTCGTGTTTAAGATTGTCTTAGCCATAGGCTATACGGCTATCTGCGCCGTTGCCGAAAATGGTCACTTGGTCGCTGCCCCGCCTGAAATGCTTGGGTTTGCCGTGATGGCAATTACACTAGCGCCGCTAATTTTTTGCGGTATCATCTACGCTCTGTGGTGGCGCGGGGCTGATGAATATCAGAAGGTTTTGGAATATCGCGCCATGTCCAAAGCTGCACTAGGCGGCCTCGGGTTTCTCGTTGCAGTTAAGCTGACCAGCTATTTCTTACCCATCGTGGAGCATGTGCCATCTCTTGCGGTAGTTGGCATGGTCATGGTTTTTTGGATTTCGACAAGCCGGAACTTAAATGTCGTAGCGTTGAGATCTTAGAGCGCCGATCTGATGGAATCAGATCGGCGCTCTAATTCTTTGTTTTATCGCTCTTTCTTATCCGAAAAGTGGAGCCGTTTTTTGGGGGGGGGAACGCTCTAGCCGGTTGGGATTCATGTGCGCTGTTGCACATTTAAGTTTCGACCGGTCAGCCGCCGCAGACATACGTTGGGTCAGTTCGAACAGGTTGTTGGCCGCGCGCAGAAACAACTCGTCCATGCCTAAGGCGGCGCGGGGATTATCGGCGGCGATAAAGTCGAAAATCGCCAGGCGGTCGTTGAGCGCCTCCGGCGACCAGACCAGTTTCACGGCTTATCCAGAAACGGCTGACGCCGCGCCGCCATGACCGCCTCCACATCATCATGCGTAAGGCCCTTGGCAGACGCCAGAGACGATCTTGCGGCCTCGACCTTGTGCTGGAGAAACGTCTCATAGTCGCGCATCTCGCGCTGTCGCTTGACAAAGTCGCGCATCATGTCGCGCACCACCTGCGACGCCGAGCGATGCGCGGCTTCCGCCTCAGCCTTGAACGCCGCATGCAGATCGGGTTCGAGCTTCATGGTGAACAGGGATTGTTTCGACATGGCGACGCTCCGGTATATAGAAAGTATATACCTAAGGCGTCTCTTTGGCAAGAAAGACCCAAAAACCTAGACGCGCATCTAGGTTTTTGCTATCCTCCATCCATGCCGACGGTTTTGACCCTCAGAAACATTCGTGTCGCCATTTATACGAACGATCATCCGCCGAGCCATGTTCATGCCGTGAAGGGCAATGAGGCGGCGGCGCGGTTCAAGCTCAACTGCCCGGACGGGCCTGTTGAGCTGTGGGATCATGACGGGTTCCGGTTATCAGAGTTGAATGAGATTGGCGCGCAGGTTGCGAACAATCTCGCGGCGATCTGTGCGAAGTGGAGTGAGATACATGGCTGAATTCACGATGGTGACGGAGGCGGCGTTCGCCAAAAAGAAACGGCCTGCGACGGCGGCGTTCCGGGCCGAGAGCGCGACGTTCGATGCGCGGACGAAGCGCCTTATTGTGCAGCTCAGCAATGGCGTGGAGGCGGCGTTTCCCGTCGGGATGATCAAGGGGCTTGAGGACGCCGCGCCGGAGGATTTGCGCACGTTTGAGGTGCAGGGACGCGGCTTCGGTCTGCATGCGCCGCAGATCGACGCCGATATTTCGGTTTCGCAACTGTTCGAGGATTTGCTCGGTTCAACCGTAATGGCGAAATCGGAGCGCAGGCTGGCGGCCAGCCGCAGCAATGGCGCAAAAGGCGGGCGACCCAAATCCGGCGAACGTAAATCGGCCTAGAAAAACACCCTCAGAGCCGCGCTCTGAGGGTGTTTTCACATAGAAGGGGGTGCATGGGGGAAACCTGTTTCCCCCATGATTAAAGGTAGAACTGCGCCATCGCGCTTAGGCCGACCGGTTTGATCTTCGGCGCATTGCCCGCCGCGCCGAACTGTTCGAAGCGGTCTTCGCAGACCTGCTGCATCATGGCGTAGGCGGGCTTGAAATAGGTGCGGGGGTCGAAGACCGAAGGGGTTTCCACGAAGGTCTTGCGGATGCCCGCCGTGATGGCCAGGCGCAAATCGGTGTCGATATTGATCTTGCGCACGCCCATCTTGATGGCTTTTTGCAGCTCCTCGACCGGCACGCCCCAGGTCTGGGGGATTTCGCCGCCGTTTTCGTTAATGATGTCCTGAAGCTCCTGCGGCACCGAGGATGAGCCGTGCATGACCAGGTGGGTGTTGGGCAGGCGCTTGTGAATTTCAGCTATGACGTGCATGGCCAGCACCTCGCCGTCCGGCTTGCGCGTGAACTTGTAGGCGCCGTGCGAGGTGCCCATCGCGATGGCCAGGGCGTCAACCTGGGTCTTGGCGACGAAATCGACCGCCTGATCGGGATCGGTCAGCAACTGGTCGTGCGACAGCACGCCTTCGGCCCCGTGGCCGTCCTCGGCCTCGCCCATGCCGGTTTCAAGGCTGCCCAGCACGCCCAGCTCGCCCTCGACCGAGACGCCGCAGGCATGCGCCATCTCGACGACGCGGCGCGTGACATCGACATTGTAGTCATAATCGGCGGGGGTCTTGGCGTCGGCTTTCAGCGATCCGTCCATCATCACCGAGGTGAAGCCGTGCTGGATCGCCGAGGCGCAGGTGCCGACCGAATTGCCGTGGTCCTGGTGCATGCAGAGCGGAATTTCCGGGTAGATCTCCACCAGCGCATTGATCATGCGCTTCAGCATCAGGTCGTTGGAATAGGCGCGTGCGCCGCGCGAGGCCTGAATGATCACCGGCGACTGCGTTTTACGCGCCGCCTCCATGATGGCCAGGCCCTGCTCCATATTGTTGATGTTGAAGGCGGGCATGCCGTAGTCCTGCTCGGCCGCGTGGTCGAGCAGTTGCCGCAAACTGATACGAGCCATGATCTTGTCCCTCTTTCATGCTCTGTTTCGTAAAGGCCGCCGCCGGTGGCCCGGTGACGGCGATGGCTTGGACGCCGGTTGTGTTCTGTTTGAAGCGTCCGAAGCCATAAATTTTAAATAGGTTTCCTTACCCGTGTAAAGCCTCGACGCCGGGGAGAGGCTTGCCCTCCATCCATTCGAGGAAGGCGCCGCCCGCCGTCGAAACGAACGTCATATCGCCGACGACGCCCGCATGGTTGAGCGCCGCGACCGTGTCGCCGCCGCCCGCAACCGCGACCAGTTTACCGGCTTTGGTTTGCGATGCAGCAAATTTCGCCGCGGCAACCGTCGCCGCGTCGAACGGTGGCAATTCGAACACACCGAGCGGGCCGTTCCAGATCAGGGTTTTCGAGGCTGCCATGACCTCTGTGAGCTGCGCGACCGTCTTTGGGCCGGCGTCGAAAATCTTGTCGTCAGCGGAGAGCGAAGCGCCTAAGTCCTGCGTACGGTTGGGGGCGTGGGCCTTGAAGTCCTGCGCGACCACGATGTCGAGCGGCAGCAGGATTTTGCAGCCCTTGGCTTCGGCTTCTTTGAGGATGTCGAGCGCGGTGTCTTTCAGGTCTTTTTCGCAGAGAGAGCCGCCGACATCGTGGCCCTGCGCGTAGAGGAAGGTGTTGGCCATGCCGCCGCCGATGGCCAGGGCGTCGAGCTTGCCGACGAGGTTTTTCAGCAGGTCGAGCTTGGTCGAGACCTTCGAGCCGCCGACAATGCCGAGGGTCGGGCGTTGCGGATTGCCGAGCGCGGCGTCGAGCGCGTTCAGTTCGCGCTTCATCGACTCGCCGGCATAGGCGGGGAGAAGGTGGGCGACGCCCTCGGTCGAGGCGTGGGCGCGGTGGGCGGCGGAAAAGGCGTCATTGACATAGAGGTCGCCGAGCGCCGCCAGTTGTTTGGCGAAGTCGGGGTCGTTCTTTTCCTCGCCGGGGTGGAAGCGGACGTTTTCCAGCAGGGCCACGCCGCCTGCGGGCAGGGCGTCGATCACGGACTGCGCCGTGTCGCCGACGCAGTCGCTGGCGAAGGGGACGGTGGCGCCGAGCAGGGCCGACAGGGCGGGGGCGACGAATTTTAGGCTCATCTCCGGCACGACCTTGCCCTTGGGGCGGTCGAAGTGGGCGAGCAGGGCGACCTTCGCGCCCTTGGCGGCGAGCTTCTCGATGGTCGGCAAGGCGACGCGCAGGCGGGTGTCGTCGGTGATCGCGCCGTTATCCACCGGCACGTTGAAATCGACGCGCACAAGGGCGGTCTTGCCGGTGAGGTCGGACAGGTCGTCGAGGGTTTTGAAGGTCATGGGTATATTCGGGGGTTAAAAAGTTCTAGTAATTGTGTGACATTTCGTAGAGGGTGGAATAATCGTTCTTTTTCCACGCAGTACAAAACTTTTCATTTCTCGGAATAGCAGTGGCAGAAACACTGGAACACTTATTTTTCCAATCTTCCGGGAATTGGCAACCTGTTTCTATTTTATTGTAATATTCATCACCACCACTCATGCCATCTTTAGTGTGATAGCTCCATGATTCGTAATCACTGATATCTGGGGGGCCATCATATAGTTCCACTTCACCTGAAATAGCGTCATATATAAATAAACTTGACCCTGTATAGGCTCCCATCCGGTTTTTCGCATTCACAGTACCGCAGATAGCGTTTTTTGATTTATTTATATAAGTAAATTTTCCAGAAGATGGGTCAATTAGCATCTTAGATATTGCACTACGAGCTTTACCTTCCGGAGTAATGGGAAGGCGATCGCAGCTTGTAATGCTCATCACTATGATGAGCGACAGTGTAAAGTTGAATATCCTGATCATTACATTCCCCCGATGTAAAAGCAAAATTCCGCCTAAGTGCTAGAGCAATATCTTAACATACTATGATCTTCATCTCGTCATGACAATGGACTTAACCGAGGAAGAAACCCCACCACCACGCCCTGCGGGCGCGGTCCCCCTCCCCAGCGAGCTGGGGAGGCATAAGGGGGGAGGCCCTCTGAATAGTGAAAAGGCTCCTGTCGCCAGGAGCCCTTCTTCTTTACAGGTGCTTCGCGAACGCCAAAGCCGTGTCGGCCATGCGGGTGGAGAAGCCCCATTCGTTGTCGTACCAGCTAAGGACGCGGACGAGCTGACCTTCGATCACCTGGGTCTGCTTGAGCGCGAAGGTCGAGGAGTGGGCGTCGTGGTTGAAATCGTGCGACACCAAGGGCTCGTCGCTGTAGCCGAGAATGCCCTTCATCGGGCCGTCGGCGGCCTTGATGATCGCTTCGTTGACCTCTTCCTTGGTCACGCTGCGCGTCGGCACGATCTTCAGATCGACGACCGAGACGTTCGGGGTCGGCACGCGGATCGAGGAGCCGTCCAGCTTGCCCTTCAGGTGCGGCAGGACGAGGCCGACGGCCTTGGCCGCGCCGGTCGAGGTCGGGATCATGGAAAGGGCCGCCGCGCGGGCGCGGTAGAGATCCTTGTGCATGGTGTCCAGCGTCGGCTGGTCGCCCGTCTAGGAGTGGATGGTGGTCATATAGCCGCGCTCGATGCCGCACAGATCCGACAGAACCTTGGCGACCGGGGCCAGGCAGTTGGTGGTGCAGGAGGCGTTGGAGATGACCACGTCGTCGCTGGTGAGCGTATCGTCATTGACGCCGAACACGATGGTCTTGTCCGCGCCGTCGGACGGGGCCGAGACGATGACCTTTTTCGCGCCCGCTTCGATATGGGCCAGGGCCTTTTCCTTCGAGGTGAAGATGCCCGTGCATTCCAGCGCGATGTCGACACCCAGCGCCTTGTGCGGCAGCTCAGCCGGGTTGCGGATCGCCGTGACCTTGATCGGGCCGTAGGTCGCGCCGTTGGCTATAATCGTCAGTTCGTCGCCATTGACCTTGACCTCGGCGGGGAAGCGGCCATGCACGCTGTCGTAACGCAGCAGGTGCGCATTGGTTTCCACCGGGCCGAGATCGTTGATGGCCACGACCTCGATGTCCTTACGACCATGCTCGATGATCGAGCGCAGAACCAGGCGGCCAATGCGGCCGAAACCATTGATGGCGACACGTAAAGCCATGGGCGGAAATCCTTCTCTTCGATGACGGCGTCATTTTGCTGACTTTGGCGCCGGTTCTTCAACCTGAGGGCCTGCAAGTCAAGCCCTATTTCGCGCCGCACCCAATATGGTAACGCTATCAGGGAATTTCCAGATCAAGCCCTTATTTCGCCTGAGAAAAGCGGAGGATTAAAGGGTTGCGGCTGCAACTTTCCGGGCGGCTTTCGGGCGCAGCAGCGGCAGGCTCAGGCGCGCCTCCAGACCGGTGACCTGCTCGCCGTCATAGCGGTTGTGCAGGCGCAGGCTGCCGCCCTGCGCTTCGGCCAGCGCGCGCGCGACCGACAGGCCCAGCCCCGTGCCGCCGGTGTCGCGGTTGCGCGAGCTTTCCAGCCGGAAGAAGGGCTCGAACACCGCCTCCAGCGTCTCCTCCGGCAGGCCCGGCCCGTCGTCGATCAGGCTGAGGACGGCGTCGCCGTTTTCGGCGCGCAGTTGCACACGACAGCCGGAGGCGTAGCGCCCGGCGTTCTCGATCAGATTGGTCAGGATGCGCGTTAAGGCGACCTGATCGCCCAGCACACGGATATTGGGCGCAATCTGCGCTGCGCCGATCTCACACACCGGGCTCATATCGTCGATCAGGCTTTCGGTCAGGGCCGACAGGTCGAGCGGACGCATCTGATCGGCCAGCTTGTGCGCGCTGGTGAAGCTCATGGCTGAGCGGATCAGAGCGTCCATATGGGCGATGTCCTGGGACAGCTTGTCGCGCACGGCGGCGGGCAGGTCTTCGATACGCAGCCGCATGCGCGCCAGAGGCGTCTTCAAGTCGTGGGCGATGGCGCCCATCAGCATGGTGCGGCTTTCGATCTGTTTGCGGATGCGCGCCTGCATGGCGTTGACGACCTCGGCGGCCTGACGCACCTCGCGCGGACCGGCGGCCAGGATCGGCGGGGCGTTGTCCTCGACGCTGAGCTTGGCGGCGGCTTCGGAAAAGGCGGCGATCGGACGGGCCAGACGCTGCGACAGCAGATAGGCCAGCGGGATGATCAGCAGCGTCGCCAGTCCGAAACCGATCAGCAGCCGCGCCTGCCACGGCTCGATCAGCGAGCGCGGGGCCAGGATGACGCGGTAGGCGCCGTCGGGCGTGCGCCAGGCGGCGTCAAAGGCCGGATAGACCAGACTGGCGCGCGCCGTGGCGCTCATCATGCCATATTCGCCGGGATCGCGGCGCAGAGTCCAGTCGCCATGCAAGGCGGGGTTTGCAGACGTCGCCGCGTCCTTGGGGGGGAAGCCGAAATTGAGACCGCCGCCGCTCGAATGCGCCGGATCGTGGTCGTCGAAACCGCCATGCTGATGGTCCCACGAACGCGGAAATTCATGGCGCGGCCTGAAGCTGACCCAGATCTGGTTTTCCGGGGCGCCAAGCTGTTGCGACAGACGCTCGCGGATGACCTGTTGCAGATCGCGGAACAGCCCGCCCATCTGCGGCGGATGCTCGACGAAATCCGGCGCCGCATCATGTGTCGCGCCGCGCAGGCGGTGGCCGTTCTGCAGCCGGACCTCGCCGCCCTTCAGTGCGGTGACGGCCTCGCCAATCGTGTAGCCCGACGGTTGCGGCGCCGGCGCCTTGAGCACGACCAGGGTGTTGACGCCGAGCGCCAGCACCAGAACGCTGAGCGACAGGCCCAGCACCTGCCAGAAGATCGGCAGGGAGACGAACAAGGGATGCGCGGCGCGCGGCGTGGACGGCATTATTTGCGGGATATTACTTCAGGGGCTTGAACATATAACCGATGCCGCGAATAGTGCGGATAATGTCCTCGGCGTGGTCGTCGCTGAGCTTGCGGCGCAGGCGCGAAATCTGCACGTCGATGGCGCGGTCGAAGGAGTCGGCGTTGGGGCCGTGCAGGTGGTCGAGGATCTGATCGCGCGTCAGGGCGCGGCCCGGTCGGTCGAGGAAGACGCGCAACAGCTCGAATTCGGCATTGGACAGGGCGACCTGAACGCCATCGGGGCGCACAAGCGTGCGCTTGATATTGTCGAGCTGCCAGCCGAAAAAGTGGGCGATCGGGCTTTTGGCGTCCCAGCCGCCGCTGCGCGCCTCGCGGCGACGCAGCACGGCGCGGATGCGCGCCAGCAGCTCGCGCGGGTGGAACGGCTTGGCCATATAATCGTCAGCGCCCAGCTCCAGACCGACAATGCGGTCGATTTCCTCGCCGCGCGCCGACAGCATGATCACCGGCGGCCCGCCCGCCTCATTGAGGCGCTTGCAAACCGACAGGCCGTCCTCGCCAGGCATCATGTAGTCGAGGACGACGATATCGACGTCGCCGCGCGCCAGATGCCTGTCCATGTCGCGCGCCTGCGAGGCGGTATCGACGACGAAGCCGTTATTGGACAGGAACTGGCTGATCAACTCGCGCAGATCGGGATCGTCGTCGACGATCAGCGCGCGGGTCGTTTTGGCGGCGTCGGATGCGGAGTTGGGGGCAGGGCTGGCGAGAGACATGAAACGCTCCGGGAAACAAACACAGACAGCCCCCTATCACCGAAGGTTGCGGCGGTCTGATTGCGCGCTTGTAACACGGAAGCCGCTTACGCCCCAATTGGCTTTTTCTTTGGCAGTCGCCAGCAACAGACGGGCGCGACGCCGGTCGGCCCGGATGGCGATCCATCGCCGCAAAACTGAAAAAAACGGGTGATGCCGCGACGGAAGCCTGTTTGCGGCGCGTTGAAGATGCGGACGTCGTGACCACGACGTAAGAGCCCGTTCCCGCCGGTATCTCCCCGGAGCCGTCGGGCGACGGAAAGGCCGTGACAGCCGCCGCTGTCACGGCCTTTTGCTTATTTTTCCGGCTGTGTATTGAGCGACAGTTGCGACAGGATCTTATCCGCCAGAACGCCCGCCCCGGTCAGGCTCAGATGACCGGCGTTGAAATACAGCACGCCGACGCCGGGCTGATAGACGTGGCACAGGGCGTCGTCGCAATACAGGCTCTGTGGCTCGACATGCTGGATATGGTTCTTCTGCGTGAAGCGGTCGAAGTCGTCGATGATCGCCTGATGGCGGGCCAGATATTCCGACAGGGGCTGGCCGACCTGTTGCGGCTGATGCGTGCGGATGGACAGCGCCAGTTGCGACGGCGGGTCGAAAGTGTAGATCGGGATCGGATAGACGAGGATCGCCGTCTTGCCCGCCTTTTGCAGGTCGAGCGCGGTCTGCTCCATGCCCGCCGTCGCCGCGCGCGCCGCCTGATCGTCGTCATGCACATTGCCGACCAGAATGACGGTCTGCATGTTCGGATCGGCCTTGATGGCGGCCATCATGTCGATATTGTGCTGGCGGCAGACCGGCTTGCCGCTCAGCGTGGCCGGACAGCCCGACATGGTCAGTTCGCGTAAGGACTGCCCGTAGCCGCCGAGCTTTTCGCCGAGCGCGCGCGACAGTTCGGCGCCGTGGCTGTCGCCCCAGACCGCATAGGCGGGCGCGACGCTCTTATCGCCGTAAATGCAGGTCTGCGCATAGGGAATCGGCTTGTTCGACTCCATATGGCAGGTCTTGCGGTCATGGTTGTAATCGTTGCTGGCCTCCAGATAGGCGCGGGCCTGCGGCGAAAAGCGCTGCGGCAGGCCGTCATTGTAATAGATGAGCAGGCAGGCGGCGATCGAGGCGGCCATGCAGCCAAGCGCAAACCAGAGGACTGGCTTGCCGGGATGCCGCAGAAACGGCGCTTCGATATAGCGCCAGGACAGCCAGCTCATCGCGCCGGACAGGATCAGGGCGGCGATCACCGGCCAGACCGCATCGGGGAACAGGAAGCGCGCGAACACCAGCAGCGGCCAGTGCCACAGATAGAGCGAGTAAGAGACGTCGCCGACGCGGACCAGCGGCCTTGCGCTCAACAGGCGGTTCGGCAGGCCCTGCGGCGTCAGCAGCAGGGCGGCGGTTCCGAGGCAGGGCAAAAGCGCCCACAGGCCCGGAAACGGTGTTTGGTTATTGATGACGACATAGCCGATGATGATGGCGAGCAGACCGGCGGCGCCCAGCAGGCTTTGCGCGCGCTGGCTCAGGTTGAGGCGCGGCAGGGCGCCCGCCGCCAGCGCGCCGATCAGAAGCTCCATGGCGCGCGACACCGGCCAGTAAAAGGCGGGCGCCGGATAGCGCTCCAGATTGATCTGGCAGACATAGAGCGACGCCAGCGCTATCAAAGCCAGGGCGGGCCACAGCAGCGGCTTGGCCCAACGGTGAAGCGCGTACAGGATCGGCGGATAAAGCAGGTAGAACTGCTCCTCGACCGCCAGCGACCAGGTATGCAGCAGAGGCTTTAATTCGGCCTGCAAATCGAAATAGCCGCTTTCGCGCGCGAAGGCGAAGTTGGAGAGATAAAGCGTGGTGAAGAACTGGCTCTTGACCAGCGCCTTGAGCAGGGGCGGCGGAAAAAAGATCAGCCCCGCGGCCATCACGAAGGCCAGCATGGCGAACAGGGCCGGATAGAGCCTGCGGATGCGGCGGCGGTAGAAGTCGACAATGGAAAACCGGCCCGCCTTCATTGGCCGCAGCAGCACCTGAGTGATCAGGAAGCCCGACAGCACGAAGAAGACATCGACGCCCGTGAAGCCGCCGGGCAGCAGCGCATGATCGGCGTGGAACAGGACTACCGCCAGAACGGCGAGGGCGCGCAGGCCCTGAATGTCGGCCCGCTTGGGCGGATGGATGGCGGTGTCGTTCATGGAAATGGCTGGCCCCTGCTTTCGCCCTGCCTAGCCGGTCAGAGCGGGAAATGCAAACAGGTGGCCAACACAACACGCTCCTCCCCATCAAGATGGGGAGGAGAAAGTCTTACAGCGCGGCTTTGGCTTTCGCGGCTACGTTTTCCGCCGTGATGCCGAATTCCTTGAACAGGCGGTCGGCGGGGGCGGAAGCGCCGAAACCTTCCATGCCGACAAAGACGCCGTCCTCGCCGATAAAGCGTTCCCAGCCGAGTTTGGCGGCGGCTTCGACGGCGACGCGGACCTTCGCCTTACCGATCACGGCCTTACGGTAGCTTTCCGGCTGCGCGGCGAACAGATCCCAGGACGGGACCGACACCACGCGGGTGGCCACACCGTCGGCTTCGAGCAGTTTCTGCGCCGCAACCGCGACCGAGACCTCGGTGCCGGTGGCGAAGATGGTCACCTGCGCGTCTGACGAAGCGGGTTTCAGTTCGTAAGCGCCCTTGAGCGCCAGATCGCCAGCGGCCTCACGCACAGCCGGAACCTTCTGGCGCGACAGCACCAGCATGGACGGGCCGTCCAGCGTCAGGGCGGCCTTCCAGCATTCGGCGGCCTCGACCATGTCGGCGGGGCGGAAGACGTGCAGGCCGGGCATGGCGCGGTACGAGGCCAGATGCTCGACCGGCTGGTGCGTCGGGCCGTCTTCGCCGACGCCGATCGAATCGTGCGTCATCACGTGCACGACCTTGGCGCCCATCAGGGCGCCGAGGCGCACCGCCGGACGGCTGTAATCAGAGAAGACGAAAAAGGTGCCCGCATAGGGCAGGACGCCGCCATGCAGGGCCATGCCGTTCATCGCCGCCGCCATGCCGAATTCGCGCACGCCGTAATGGACGTAGCGGCCGCCATAATTATCGACGTCGAAGCTGGTCATGCCCTTGACCAGCGTATTGACCGAGCCGGTCAGGTCCGCCGAGCCGCCGACCAGCGTATCGAGCGCCGGAACCAGAGCGGCCAGAGCCTTGCCCGAACAGGAGCGCGTCGCATCGGCGGGCTTGTTGGCCACCGCGTCGGCGATATGGGCGTCGAGCGCCGCAAACACGCCTTCGGGCAGCTTGCCCTGCATGGCGGCGTCGAAAGCGGTATAGTTCGGCTTGGCTTTCGCGGCGGCTTCCCAGGCCTTGCGGACACGGGTTCCCTTGCGGCCCGCCGCTTCCCAGGCCTTCTTGATCTCGGCGGGGATGGTGAAGGGGTCGTGCAGCCAATCCATATGCTGACGGGCGGCCTTGATCTCGTCGTCCATCAGGTTGTAGCCGTGGCCCTTCTTGTCGCCTTCCAGCGGACCGGCGCCCTTCGACACCGCCGTCTTGCAGGCGATCATCACCGGCTTGTCCTGCTTGACAGCCCAGCGCATGGCGGCGGCGATCTTCGCGTGGTCGTGGCCGTCCACGGCCTTGACCGCCCAGCCCGCCGCCTTGAAGCGTAGCAGTTGGTCGCCGGTTTCGGCCAGAGTCGCCCAGCCGTCGATGGTGACATTGTTGTCGTCGAACAGGACGATCAGATTGTTGAGCTTATAGCGCCCGGCCAGCGAGATCGCCTCGTGCGACACGCCCTCCATCAGGCAGCCGTCGCCCGCGATCACCCAGGTCTTGTGGTTGACCAGGTCGTCGCCGAAGCGCGCATTGAGATGACGCTCGGCCATCGCCATGCCGACGGCGGTGGCCAGACCCTGACCCAGCGGGCCGGTCGTGCATTCGACGCCGGGCGTATGGCCGTATTCGGGGTGGCCCGCCGTGGTCGATCCCCACTGACGGAAGTTCTTGATATCTTCCATCGACACCGACTTGAAGCCGGTCAGGTGCAACAGCGAATAGAGCAGCATCGAGCCGTGGCCCGCCGACAGCACGAAACGGTCGCGGTCGGCCCAGTCGGGCTTTTTCGGATCGTATTTGAGAAACTTGGTCCACAAAACCGTCGCCACATCGGCCATGCCCATCGGCATGCCCTGGTGGCCGGATTTCGCCCGGTGGACGGCCTCCATGGACAGGACGCGGATGGCGTCGGCCATCAGGACCGGTGACGGTTTGCTCCCGGAGGTCACGGCGGCGCTTGTGGTCATGGGCGAGTCTCTATTACACTGTCTGTTAACGGATGAGTTGACGCTGCCTTTAGCGGAACTTGCCGCGCAAGTGTAGGTTTTTTCGCGCCACGCGGTCTTGAAAATAGGCCGCAGGACGCAAGGAGGTCGTGATGGAGCAGGGACAGCCGGGGCTTAATGCGGCGCCGTTGGCAACGGGCGGGAATCTGGCCGTCGCCGTGGACCGTCTCGACAAGGCGCTGGCCGCGCTCGAATCAAGGGTGCGCGCCTTGCAGGCAGGCGAGCCGGTTCCCGCCTATGACGGTCCCGCCGACGGTGTGCGCCACGACGATTACCAGAAACTGCTCGAAGAGCTGGATGTGGCGCGCGCGCACAATGCCGAACTGGCCATGGCGGCGGAAAGCGCCTATGCGGCGCTGGGCGCGGCGGCCTCCGATATCCGGCAATTGCTGGGCGAGGAGGCGGCGTAATGGCTGAGGTCACGGTTCGCGTCAACAACAAGCCCTATACGGTCGGCTGCGCCGACGGTCAGGAAGGCCGCGTCACCGAACTGGCGCGCCTGTTCAACGAGCATGTCGAAATGGTGGTGGCCGATGTCGGCGCCATCGGCGAGGTGCGGCTGTTCCTGATGGCGTCCTTGTTGATGATCGACGAGATGCAGGACTTGCGCGCGCAACTGGCCGAGGCGCATTCGGCCAATGCCCGCATCAATGCCGGGGCGCACGAAATGGAGCGCAAGGCGGCGTTTGCGATCTCGGACGCAGCGGAGCGGCTGGAGAAGCTGTTAGGCGCTTAGGGCGTTTCCCCAATACGTGGTTCCACTTTTTGGGCTAGGAAAAGCGCTCCAGGGCAGCGGCGACCAGATCGGCGTCCTGATCCGTGTTCCAGATGTGGAAGGACAGGCGGCTGAGGCCGTCGCGTTGATCGAATTTCACGTCTTTGTTTTTCAGACGCTGCACGGCTCCGTCGCCGAGGCGCAGACAGAGCGTGCCGCCGCTGCGGTCGGGGTCGAACGAGACGTTAAGACGCGCGATCAGGCCGCGGTTATGGGCGCGGATCGTGGCGACGCCGATGTCCGAGATGAGGCGCAGACCTTCCTTCGCCAGCGCATAGGGCGCGACGGAGGGTGTGCCGCCCCAGAAGCGGCGCGCGTCGGGCGCATAGCGAAAGCCGCTCTGAAAGGCGAACGGCGCTTCGTGCGAGAACCAGCCGATATTGGGCGGGGTCAGGGCGTGAATCGCGTTGGGGCGTACCCATAAAAAGCCCGCCCCCGGTCCGCCGCACAGCCATTTGACGCAGGAGCCGATTGCGGCGTCCACCCCCATGCCGGGCAGATCGACATCGAGAATCCCGGCGGACTGGGCGATATCGACAATCGAAAACACGCCGCGCTGTTGCGCAATAGCGGCGACATCGGCCACGGGCGTGACGACGCCGGTATTGGAATGGACGTGCATCATGACCACGGCGCAGACCTCGTCGCTCATGGCGTCGGCCCAGAGCTGCGGATCGCCGGGGTCGGCGTTCGGCGGCAGGATTTTCAGTGTCAGGCCGCTGTCGTGCAATTGCTGGATGACATAGAGCAGGGACGGGAAGGCGTGGGCCGAAACCAGCACCGCGCCGCGCTTTTTGGTGTGCGGCAGGCCGCTCAGCAGCGAAAACAGACCCGCCGACAGGTTGGGCTGCGGGCAATAGTCGTCGGGCGCGCCGCCGAGCAGGTTCGCCAGCGCGCTGCGGAAATCCTCAATCGCCATCAGCCAGTGCGGCCACGGATCGCCCTGCGCCCACGGGTCCAGCACGGCGCGCGCCAGTGCGTCCTGCGCGCCCGCGGGCAGGCAGCCGACCGAATGGGCCATCAGGTAAGGCCCGCCTTTGGGAAGGATGAAACTCATTCCGCCGCTTCCGACAGGCTGGGCCGCACCCGGCCATAGGCGCCGCCCCAGGCGTCGGTCATTTCGGCGCGCACCGCCCAGAGTTGCGGGAAGAAGTGATGCCGCGCGCCGGACTCCAGCAGTTCGACCGAACGGCCTTTCAGCGAGGCCGATCTCATGCCGATGGAACGGTGGATCAGGAAGATGTGGTTGGCGCGGAATTTCGACAGGCGTTCGTCCAGCTCCATCAGACCTTCGGCCAGCATATAGGCGTCGTCGTGCACATAGCCCGCATCATAGATGTCGCGCACGCTGCGATCCTTGAGATAATGCGCCTCATAGGTCGCCCACAGCTCCGGCGGCATACGCATCAGCGCCCGGAAGCCCGGCGATTCCTGCCCCGAACCATTGCCCAGTTGCAGGCGAATCTGCTGGTAGTCATGCGGCGACATGGTTTCCAGCAGGTCGAGCTGTTCGCTCATCAGTTTCAGGATCTGCGCCGCGCGCTGAAACAGGGTCAGGGCGCGATGCACCCGGCGGGCGGCCATGTGGTCGTCGATGTCGAGCAGGGTGTGGACCAGCAGCTTCATCCACAATTCCTCGACCTGATGCACGATCAGGAACTGCATCTCGTCGCTGTTGACGAGGTCGGCGGGCGGCTTCTGGCACGACAGCAGCCGGTCGGTTTTCAGATAGAGTTCGTAGTCAAGCTTCGCCGGGGCGGCGAGCAGATCATAATAGGCGTTGCGGTTCATCGTGGCCTCCCTGTGTAGCGCCAGATTAGCCGCAAAATTCGCAAACATTGTTTGTTTGTTCGTATTTATGGCGATATATGAGAAACAATGTTTCTCAGTGCGAGATGAATAATGGACAAAGTTGACCGGATGCTGATCCGCTTTCTGGAAGGCGACGGGCGGCTGTCCTTCGCCGAATTGGGGGAACGCGCGGGTCTGTCCAAGGCGGCGTGCTGGAAGCGCGTGCAGGCGCTGGAGGCGCAAGGGGTGATCAAGGGCTATCGCGCCGAACTGGACGCCGCCGCTCTGGGCCTGACCACCCTGGCCTTCGTGCAGGTCAGCGTCGCCTTTGACAAGCATGAGGCGTTCGAGCGCGCGGTGGCGGCGCATCCGTCGGTGCTGGCCTGTCACGCCACGGTCGGGGCGACGGACTATCTGTTGCAGGTCATCATGCCGGACATGGCGGCGCTGGACGATTTTTTGCGCCAGAGCCTGTGGCGGCTGCCGGGAGTCGAGCGCTTTTCCACGACCCTGGCCATGCGCGCGATCAAGGACGGGGGGCGGCTGACATCAGAGCCTGCTCAATAGCCTTTTCCGCCACCGGCGCCATGACCGCATAGGCCGAATCGGTCGGATGAATGCCGTCGGTGGTGAAGTCGGCGCGCATCAGGCCCTTATCGTCGCGCAAGATCGGGCCGTAGTCGATCAGCGTATAGCCGTGTCCGGCGCAGAAGGCCTCAAGCCACCCATTGAGCCGCGTCAGTTCGTCGGCATGGCGGTCCTCAAGCACCGTCGCGGCGTTGGGCGTATAGTTGTTGATCGGGGTGATCTCGGTGAAGATCGGAATGATCCCATTGGCCTCCGCCAGTTCGGCCAGGGTCAGATAATTGGTTTCGATCTGCGGCTCGCTCTCGACCTGAAACACGCCCTGCACGTCATTGATGCCCGCCAGAATGACCACGGCCTTCGGATGCAGGGCGACGACATCGGCCTGGAAGCGGATGATCATCTGCGGCGTGACCTGACCGCCGATGCCGCGATTGATATAGGGCTTGCCGGGAAAGAACTGCGCCAGATTCCAGCGGTCGGTGATCGAATCGCCGAGGAAGACCACGCGGTCCTCATCCGGTTTCAGCGCGGGCAGGGCGGCGTTCAGGGGCGCGTAAAGATATTGCTCGCCGAAATCCTCCAGCATCTTGGCCGTCACCTTGGCGCGATAGGGGCCAAGATACGGTCCGAAGTCGCGCGCCGTGGCGTCCTGACGCGGCGGCGAGGACTGGTAGTCCTGCGCATGGGCCGTCAGAGGCGAGGCGATGAGAGCGAGAGCGAGGACCAGATGGCGGAACATGGCGATGTCTTGGATATGTCCCCTCTCCCCGTGGTCATGGGGAGAGGGGGCTTTCAGACGCTTACTTACCCTGTACGTTCAGGGTTTGCTGATCGAGGTGGACGGTGACCGTTTGCGCGATGTCGGCGGCGGAGGTCGCCAGCATCACCTTGTAATCACCCGCCTTGATCGTCCAGGTCTTGCTGGCGGAATCGTAGGTTCCGAGCAGGCGCGGATCGACGCTGGCGGTCAGGGTCTGGCTTTCGCCGGGCTTGAGGTCGGCCTTGACGAAGCCGCCGAGGCGCTTGGGCGCTTCCCAGCCGGCGTCCGTAGCGGGCGCGACATAGATTTGCGCGACCTCCTTGCCGTCCTTCGCGCCGGTGTTCTTCACGCTGAACGACGCCTTCAGGCCCTTGCCGTCAGCCTGCGCCGACAGGCCGCCCAGTTGGAACGCGGTGTAGCTGAGACCATAGCCGAACGGGAACAGCGGCTTTAAGCCCTTCTTGTCGAACCACTTATAGCCGACCGCCGCGCCTTCGATGTCGTAATCGGTGTGCGGATGGGTGTCGGGCCCAAGCTTGGGGTCGCCGTCCAGTTTCGGACGCGGCAACTGATCGACGCTGGCCGGGAAGGTGGCGGGCAGGTGGCCGGACGGATTGACCTCGCCGGTCAGCACGCGCGCAATGGCTTCGCCGCCGCTGGAGCCCGGATACCAGGCTTCGAGCACGGCGCCGACATTGTTCAGCCACGGCATGACGACCGGGCCGCCGGTTTCCAGCACCACCACGGTCTTCTTATTGGCCTTGGCCACAGCCGAGATCAGGGCGTCCTGATTGTCCGGCAGGTTGAGGTCGGGCACGTCCATGCCTTCGCCGGTCCATTGCGTGCCGAAGACGATGACCATGTCGGCGCCGCGCGCCGCCTTCGCCGCCGCCTTGACGTCCTTGCCGTCAAGATAGCTGACCTTGGCCGAGGTGCGCGCTTCGATCCCCTTCATCGGCGAGGAGGCGTAGTAGGTGAGCGGGCCGGGGAAACCGTCCGGGCCTTCGCCGTCGAAATGCTTGGAACCCTCGGCATAGACCTGCGACGAGCCGCCGCCCGACAGTACGCCGAAATCGGCATGGCCGCCGATGATGACGATCTTTTTCGCAGTTTTGGCGATGGGCAGCAGGCCTTTGTCATTCTTGAGCAGGACGATGCCGTCCTCTGCGTCGGCCTGTGTGACCTTGGCGTGAGCGGCGTAGTCGATCGTATCCGCCTTGTCGCCCTGCACCGGATCGTCCACCAGGCCATGCGCGAACATGGCGTAGAGGACGCGGCGCGCCATGTCGTCGAGTCGCGACTGCGGCACGAAGCCGTTATTGACCGCTTCGCGCAGGGCGCCCTCAAAGTAAGCCGAGCGGTCGAAGGCCCAGCCCGATTCCTGATCGAGGCCGTTATTGGCGGCGGCGACCGTCGAATGGGTCGCGCCCCAGTCGGACATCACATAGCCCTTGAAGCCCCAGTCCTGCTTCAGCACCTGATTGAGCAGCCAGTCGTTTTCGCAGGCATAGTAGCCATTGACGCGGTTGTAAGAACACATGACCGAGCCGGGCTGGCCGACCTCATTGGCGATCTGGAAGGCCAGCAGATCGGATTCGCGCGCCGCCTTGTCGTCGATCTTGACGTCGATCATGTTGCGGTCGGTTTCCTGATCGTTGAAGGCGTAATGCTTCAGGGTCGAGACGATGTGGTTCGACTGGATGCCCTTGATCTCATTACCGTCGATCACGCCGGCCAGCAGCGGGTCTTCGCCAGCATATTCGAAGTTGCGGCCGTTGCGCGGTTCGCGCAGCAAATCGACGCCGCCCGCCAGTTGCACGTTGAAACCGGACAGTCTGGCCTCATTGCCGATCATCTGGCCGCCCGCGAACGCCATGCCGGGGTCCCAGGTGGCGGCGGTGCTGATGCCGGACGGCAGGGCGGTGCGCAGGCGCGGCGTCGGCGAGCGCTGGGTGGCGACGCCGACCCCGGCGTCGGTTTCCCACTGCGCCGGAATGCCGAGGCGCGGAATGCCGTACACATAGCCTGCCGAATTGGGCAGGCCGTCCTTGGGGAACTCAAACCGCTTCGTACCGGCGGTGAACCAGGGCGCATTGGTCGAGAAATAGCCGAAGACGAGGGTGAGCTTGTCTTCCTGCGTCATCGCCGCCAGCGCCGCGTCGGCGCGCGCGTCGGGCGAAAGATCCTTGTTGAGCCAGGGCTGCGCGGCGGGGGCGGCGTCCTGCGCCTGAGCGATGGTGAAAGGGGCGCAGGCCAGTATGGCGGCGATAGCGGTCGTGGCCGTCAGGCGGACGGCATGGCTTGAGATCATCAGGGTGTCTCCCGGTTGCGGTTTCTTGCTCAAATCTGGACGTCCTGACGACGTCTCTTTCTGGGTATCGGTTATCTTGCGGTTATAGACGAATTCCGCGCCTTCTTAAGCGGAAAAAGCGCGGACGACGGCCGTGGGACCGCGTCCACGCACCCGTGTCACCTTACTTCTTCTTTTTGCCCTTGGCGGCGTCTTCGGCGGCGCGCGCGGCTTCGGGATCGTTGACCGGCAGATGCGTGACGTTATAGCCGACGCCGTAATCGAGCAGGAAGACCGGGCCGAGATCGACGGTCTGCGCCGCCGAGGCCAGTTGCACGCTGACGCCCAGGGCCTGCGGTACATAGTCTTTTGTGGCTGTCCCGGTGACGTAATAGAGCTTCCAGTCCGGGGTGATGTTGAGCGTGGCCTCGCCCAGCCGGGTATAGGGGGCGGCGGCTTCCTGAATCGCGACGGGCGCTGAGATCGCTGTTGCGTTCGCGGGCGGGGTCACGGCCTTGGCCCAGAAGGCCAGCAGGATCACGTCGCCGGTCTTGACCGGACGGTCGGTGCTGACGCCCGCCTGCACGTCCCATGGATTTTGACCGGCCTTGGCGGCGGTCACTTGATAAGCCCAGCCGCCGCGCACGCCGTCATCCTTGACCAGCTTGTGGCTCTCGCCGTCGCCGAAGGACTGCCACTGATCCGCCGCAGGCGGGGTCAGGGAGCGCGACATCAGATCTTGCGCATGCGAAGCCAGCGGCGCCAGCGCGAAGGCTGTGGCCAGAAGCAGGGTGTCCCAAAGCAGGGTATGACGAACGGACATGACGGCCTCCCGGTGTTTTTTGATCCGCCTATGTTTCAGGACGGGCGGGGGGCGTCAAGTCATGTCAGGGCGCGTGGTGAAGGAAAAAACCTCCGGCGCGCAGGCGCCGGAGGGTTCGTCAATGTCTTATTTCGGCGCCGCCAGACCGCGATGTTCGAGCATCGGGCCGATGTCAGGGTCTTTGCCGTAGAAGGCGCGGAACATGTCGCCATAGTCTTCGGTCTGGCCCTTGGACAGGATCATGTCGCGGAAGCGCTGACCGTTGGCGCGGGTCAGGCCGCCATTCTTTTCGAACCAGGCGAAGGCGTCGTCGTCCAGCATGACCGTCCACTGATAGGCGTAATAGCCCGCTGCATAGCCATTGGCCCAGATGTGCAGGAAATAGGTCGAGCGATAGCGCGGCGGCACGTTTTTAAAGTTGGTGTGGGTGTCGGCCAGCGCCTTCGTCTCGAAGGCGTCGACGTCCTGAACCGGCGCGTCGGCGGGCAACATGTGCCACTGCATGTCGAGATCGGACGCCGCCAAAAGTTCGCCCAGATCATAGCCCTGACCCCAGGTCGCCGACGCCTTGATCTTGTCGACCAGGGCCTGCGGGATCGGCTCGCCGGTCTTGTAGTTGACGGCGTAGTGCTTCAGCACGTCGGGATAGAGCGCCCAGTGTTCGTTGAACTGCGACGGGAATTCGACCCAGTCGCGCGCCGTATTGGCGCCGGACAGGCTGGCGTACTGGCTGTTGGCGAACAGGCCGTGCAGGGCGTGGCCGAATTCGTGGAACATGGTCGTCACGTCGTCGAAGCTGATCAGGGCAGGCTGGCCCGGCGCCGGCTTGGTGAAGTTGGCGACATTATAGACGACCGGCTTCGTGCCCAGGAGATGCGACTGGTTGACGAAATTGCTCATCCAGGCGCCGCCCGCCTTGTTGTCGCGCTTGAAGTAGTCGACATAGATCAGGCCCAGTTGCGAGCCGTCCTTGTCGAACACGTCGAAGACGCGCACGTCCGGCTGATAGACCGGCAGGTCGTGGCGTTCCTTGAAGCTGATCCCGTAAAGCTGGTTGGCGGCGTAGAAGACGCCGTCCTGCAACACCGTATTCAGTTCGAAATAGGGTTTCAGCTCGCTCTGGTCGAGGTCGTACTTCGCCTTGCGCACCTTGTCGGAATACATTTCCCAGTCACAGGGCTGCAAATCGAAGTGCGCGCCGGACTGGTCGATCATCGCCTGAATCTGCTGTCCTTCGTCGGCGATCTTGGCGGCGGTGGCGGGGACAAGCTGGCCGATGAAGGTTTCGACCGCTTCAGGCGTCTTCGCCATCTGGTCGTACAACACATAGGCGGCGTAGTTGGGATAGCCGAGCAGCTTGGCCTTTTCGGCGCGGAGCTGCGCCAGTTGCTGAATGATGGCGCGCGTGTCGTTGGCGTCGCCCTTTTCATTGCGGGTGATCGAGTTGGTGTAGATCTGCTCGCGCACCTTGCGGTTGGTGAGTTGCGCCAGAACCGGCTGCTGGGTGGTGTTCTGCTGCGGGATCAGATACTGGCCCGGCAGGTTGCGGTCCTGCGCGGCCTTGGCGGCGGCGGCGATGTCCTCATCGCTGAGACCGTCGAGATCGGCCTTATCTGCGGTGATGAAGGCGGCGGCTTTCGACCCGGCGATCAGGCGTTGCTGGAACTCGGTTTCCAGCGAGGCGTCCTGCTGGTTGATCTGGCGCAGCCGCGCCTTGTCGGCCTCGGACAGGTTGGCGCCCGCATGGACGAACTGCTTGTATTTGACCTCCAGAAGCCGTTGCGATTCTGGGTCGAGTTTCAGTGTATCGCGCTGGTCATAGACCGCCTTGACGCGCTGAAACAGCTTGTCGTTCAGATAGATGGCGTCGTTCTGGGCGGCGAGGCGCGGAGCCTCTTCGGTCTGCACCTGATCGAGCGTCGGATTGGTGTTGGCCTGCACCACGGCGTTGAAGGCCGAGGTCGCGCGGTCCAGCATCCGCCCGGACTTTTCCAGCGCGACCAGAGTGTTCTCGAAGCTGGGCGCATCCGGGTTGTTGGCGATGGCGTCGATTTCGGCCAGTTGCTGCTTCATGCCCTCTTCGATGGCGGGCTGGTAGTCGGTGTCCTTGATCCTGTCGAAGGGCGGGGCCTGCAAGGGCAGGTCGCTCGGCTGGGCGAACGGGTTGCTGGTCATATCGGACGTCTCATCGGCGGAAGGGCCTGCAAGGGCGGACAGCGGCGCGCCTGCCGCCAGCGCGGTCAGGGCGACGCCTCCCAGCGCGGTGGCGCCCAGACAAAAACGGCGGGTTCGGTTCATGACAACCTCCTTGAATGTTTCAGGGCAAGTCATTGCACATGAAACCGGTCCAAGAAAGGCCAAAAAATCGCTGTTGCAGGCGAGGCTAGTCCTGCGCGCGTTGCAGGGTGATCGCCTTTTCCGGGCAGGCCTTGACGCACAGGCCGCAGGCGCGGCAGGCGTCCGCGCGGACGGCGAAGCTCTGTTTCCAGCCGTGGACGAAGCCCTTGACCTTGGCGCCGAAGGGCAGAGCCTTGCGGTCTTCCGGCGGCAGGATGTCCAGCTCGAACACCTCATAGGGGCAGATGACGACGCAGTCGGCCTTGCCCTCGCAACGCGCGCGGTCGATGATCGGCGCAAAGGCGCCGGGCGGTTGCTGGCAGGGTTCGCTCATGAGGCTGTTTATCAAACCGCGCCGGTCAGCACCAGCCATAGTGCGAAGACTCCGTAAAGCCCTGCCACGCCCGCCAATGCTCGCGCATCGACCCGCCCGCGCCGGAACATAAGGAACAGGGCGATAATGGCCAGGGCCGTCACCACGCCCGAAGCCAGCAGCGCATGATCGAAGCGCCATGGCGTAAAGGCGATCCCCAGCGCCGACGGAATGGTGGCCTGAATCATCATGGCGCCGGAAATATTGGCCAGGGCCAGCCGCTCCTTGCCCTGACGCACCCAGATGATGGCGTTCATGGTTTCGGGCAGTTCGGTCGCGACCGGCGATAGCAGAAGCGCGATCAGGTGCGGCGCCATGCCGAGGCTCTGGCCGATATGTTCGATCTGGGTCACGAACAGGCGCGAAGCGAAGGCGATGACCAGCAGGGCGAGCCCGGCCTGCAAACCGGCCCAGAACAGGGTTGGATGACCGGGGCGGATTTTGAGCGGCTCCAGCTCCTCTTCCTCGGCGTCGGTTTCCGCTGTGGTGATCTCACGCCAGACATAGAGGCCGTAGGCGAGCAGGAACAGAAGGCCCAGCCATGGCTTGAACGCGAAGGCGACCAGGCCCAGACCGACCTTGACGACGAAGATCGCCAGAAACGCCAATTGATCGCGGCTCAGGCGGCCATGTTCGACCTGCACCATAGCGTCGGCGCGCTGCAATTTGCGCCGGTTCAGCCACAGGGCCAGTCCGACCACGCCATAGGCTATGGTCGCCAGAACCAGCGGACCGCCCATGGCTGCGCCGACGCCGATGTCCTTCTGCTGCGCCGTATGGCCGAAGACCACGGCCATGAGCGTCACGGCGCTTTCGGGCAGGGCGGTGCCAAAGGCGGCCAGCACCGAACCGACGGCGGTTGCGCCGAGATTCATATGCCTGCCCACCCATTCGATGCTGTTGGTGAAATAGTCGCAGGCCAGATAGATGGCGACTGCCGAAGCGAGGAACAGGACAATTGTTAAGAGCATGTATCCGTATTGGGGCCGGGCAAGCGATCAACCGATGGCGCGCAGAGGCGTCTTGCCCGGCCGGACAACCGCTTCCACGACCAAAGGTCTTGCCAGTTATGAGCGCGCCAGAACGCTGCGGCGTTCAGTATGTTGGCGCGATCCCTTTCCGAAGAAAGGCGGCTACTCCCCAATGACGATGACGCGCCTATGCCGCATTTCGCCGCTTCAGGAAAGCGGAATCTTTATCGTCCGGTCCTTGCGACCATCTTGAGTTCACAGCGCCCCGACATTATTATGAAAAATGGCGGGTCTTGCTGCGGCTCGCGTGGCGATACAAATCCTTCTGACCTTAATCACTTAGAACGGGGGCTGGCGCTGATCTGGACCGTGGTCCTAGTCATCTGGTTCCCACCTGACTTGTCAGGTCTGAGAGGATTTAAACCTTCGACACGGTTCTTACGCGGCGCCGCCACCCTTTGCCTTTCGGGAGCCTGACCTTGATCGACGTCGAAGCCCCCAAACCTCTGCTGCGCAATGAGATGAAGCGTCGGCGCGCCGCCCTGGCCGCCGCCGATCTGCGCGTAGGCGATCATATGGCGGCGGCGGTGGCCGAGACGCTGACGGCGATGGAACGCTGGCCGCGGGCGGGCGCCTGCGTCGCCGGCTATTATCCGATCCAGTCCGAGATCAATCCGTTTCCCCTGATGCAGGTCTTCGAGGATCGCGGCTACAAGCTGGCCCTGCCGTGTCTTATGGCGGAGGGCGACGGTTTCGTCATGCGGTTCCGCCGCTTCGCGATCGGCGACGCGCTGGAGCTGGGGCCGTTCGATATCCATCAGCCCCGCGCCGAAACCGGAGAGGTCGCGCCGGATGTGATTCTGGTTCCTCTGCTCGGCTTTACGCGCGATGGTCACAGGCTCGGCTATGGCGGCGGCTATTATGACCGCGCGCTGGAATCTTTGCGTCTTCAGCGGGATATGCGCGTTTGCGGTATCGCTTTTTCCGGGCAGGAACTTGCCGAACTGCCCTATGAAGTGCATGATCAGCGTCTGGATGAGATATTTACCGAAGGTGGCGTGATCGAGGCGCGCCGCACGGCATGAGCCGCCGTCATCTGGCTCTGGATTTGGAAGATTAATGCGCTTTGCTTTTTTTGGCGACGTGGTGGGACGTCCCGGTCGGGACGCCCTTGCGGAGCATCTGCCGGGTTTGCGTCGGCGCCTCGATCTGGAATTTGTCATCATCAACGCCGAAAACGCCTCGGCGGGATTTGGCCTGTCGGAAAATTCGGCGCGGCAGTTGTTTGACGCGGGCGCGGACTGTCTGACGCTCGGCAACCATTCGTGGGACCAGAAAGAGGCTTTAACTTATATTGTGCGTGAGCCGCGCCTGATCCGGCCACTCAACTATCCGCCGCTGGCCGATGCGCCGGGACGCGGGGCCAATCTGTTCGAGACGCAAACGGGCAGGCGGATTCTGGTCATGAATGTGCTGGGCCTCGTGCATATGGCGTCGATGGACGATCCGTTCGGCGCGGTGGACCGTCAGCTTGAGTCGTGCCCGCTGGGTCTGGCCGCCGACGCCATTGTGGTCGATATGCACGCCGAAGCGACCTCGGAAAAGATGGCGATGGGGCATTTCTGCGACGGGCGCGCCACGCTGGTGGTCGGCACCCATACCCACGTCCCGACCGCTGACGCGCAAATCCTGCCCGGCGGCACCGCCTATCAGACTGACGCCGGGGCCTGCGCCGACTATGACAGCGTGATCGGCATGGACAAGGAAGAGCCTTTGCGCCGCTTCACCACCCGCATCGGCAAGGAGCGCTACAAGCCCGCGACCGGCGAAGGTACGGTCTGCGGCGTCTATGTTGAAAGCGACGACCGCACCGGCCTTGCCCTGCGCATCGAGCCGATCCGCGTTGGCGGACGGCTGAAGGCGCAGATTCCCCAGGTCGAGGCGCTGACCTCAGCCGGATAACGGGCTTCACAAAGCGCCTTTGCGAGGTTAGAAACCCGCGATCACTTCAAGGACATGCCGCACCAATGCGGGCGGCGTGAGAGGATTTCATGGCTGGCCACAGTAAATTCAAGAATATCATGCACAAGAAGGGCCGCGCCGACGCCGCGCGCTCCAAGCTCTTCTCGAAACTGTCGCGCGACATCACCATCGCCGCCAAGATGGGCCTGCCCGATCCGGCGATGAATTCGCGCCTGCGTCTGGCCGTCTCCATGGCCAAGGCCGAATCCATGCCCAAGGACAATATCGAGCGCGCCATCAAGAAGGGCGCTTCGGGCGAGGCCGACAATATGGAGGAGGTCCGCTATGAGGGCCGCGGTCCGGGCGGCGTCGGCATCATCGTCGAGGCCCTGACCGACAACCGCAACCGCACGGCGGGCAATGTGCGCTCCTACTTCACCAAGTTCGGCGGCCAGATGGCCGACACCGGCTCGGTCAGCTTCATGTTCGACCGGCTGGGCGAAATCCGTTATCCGCTGTCGGTCGGCGACGCCGACACGGTCATGGAGGCCGCCATCGAGGCGGGCGCCGCCGATGTCGAGACGGACGAGGACGAAGAGGAGGGCGGCCACGTCATCTACACGGCGTTTGAAGACCTCAACGAGGTCACCGAAGCCCTGTCCAAATCGCTGGGCGATCCGAAATCGACCGGCTTTGTCTGGAAGCCGCAGGCCCTGACCCCGGTAAGCGGCGATCCGGTGCGCACCCTGATGAAGCTGATCGACGCCATTAATGACGATGACGACGTGCAGAACGTCTTCGCCAATTTCGATGTTTCCGACGAGGAGCTGGAAGCGCTGGGCGCCTGATGCGGCGCTGGCGATAAGGCGACAAGGCCCGGTCCCGTCAAGGCCGGGCCTTTATCATTGTCAGGTGCGTAACGCCGATTTCGGGGCTTTGTTTGCTTCGGGAAATGTGCAATTATGCGGCGTTAACCATTTCGCCGGGGGAGTGAATGAAAGCGCATATCCTTATGAAAGCTGGCCTGATGTTCGCCGGATTGGGCGCGTTGGCGCTGGGCGGTTGCGCGCACTATTATCCCTATCCGGTCGATAACAGCACGCAGAAGCAACGCGCCGAGGCCTGCGTCGCGCAATACGACCCGGAGCACAAGGCGCCGCAGGTCATGACCTATGACAGCGCCACCGGCACCGAAACCCATATGAACACCGAAGGCCGCAATGTCGCGGTCACCGCTCAGAACGCGCAGGATAACACCGCGCTCGGCATGGGCGGCAAGGTCGGCGGCGGCATACCAAGCGCCTGCACCGACTACGATCCCGGCGCCGGTCCCGCTGCGCCGCCGCCGCATCACAAGGACAGCTATAACGGCTATCACTGATGACAAAAAGCCCCGGTTTTCCGGGGCTTTTTTATGGCATCCGTTGGCGTCGTCGTTTCAGGGCCGGGTCGCGTCAGGCTTGGCCAGGTCGTCGGGCGAAGCGTTGTAGGCGACGGCGCTCATCTTGGGCCAGAACTGGTCGAACAGATACTGATCCGCCGCGTCGCCCGGCACGTCGAAGGCGGAGCCCTTGAACCACGGGGTGCAGACGCGCTGTGACGGGTCGATGTTGCCCCAGCGCAGGGTCGGACAGCCTTCGCCGTTCGGGTCGATGGCGTTGTCCACGGCGCGGATCTCGCCATTGGACTGCGCCAGAATCCCGGCGGTGCGCACATTGGCGATCTGGTTGCGTCCGATATAGGCCGTGCCGCTTTCGACATCGACGCCGATCTCATTGGCGATGATAGTGTTCTCGATAATGCGCACGCGACCGACCGAGACGGTCAGCGCATGCTCGCTGCGCGAGATCAGGCTGTGCGAGAGCAGGGCCTCGCCCGCGCCGTCGAGATTGATGCCTTGCGCGAAATAGGCGACCTTCAGATCGTTCATCGACAGGATGGAGTCGGCGCTGTCCAGCTTGATGTCGAGGCCGACGGCGTTTTCGCCGCGCTCAAAGCCATGCCAGTCCGCCAGTTGCTGCACGCTCAGGCCCAGAAGCTGCGAATCGCCGCTCAGGGTGGCGTAAATCCCGCCCGCCGTGGAGGCGATTTCGGAGTTTTCGGCGTAGATTTCGCCTTGCTGCACCGCCAGGGCGACGCCGCGCGTCTTGGCGATGATGTGCGAGGATTCGGTCATATTGAAGCGCCCGCCCGCCACATGCACGGCGGCGTTGTCGCCCTGATACCGGATCAGTGAATTCTGCAGGGTCAATTCCTTACCCGTCGCTTCGATGCACGGCGTATTGGCGCCGCGCGGGCTGGAGAAATAGACGTTTTTCAGGATCACCTTGTCGGCATTGGGCGAGATGCGGATGCAGTTCTGGCCGTCGGGCGCCACCAGCACAGGTATGGTGTTCGGCCCGTAGCCTTGACCGACAATGGTGATCGAGCGGTCGATATCGAGGCTGGCTATGCAAGAGCGGTTGCGCGCCTTGAGGTACAGCACGCCATAGGGACGGATATGGCGCGCCACCTCCTCGACATAGCCGGGCGAGGCGCGGTCGCAGTCGATGGTGGCGTCGGCGCGGCTGCCGTACCAGCCATAGCGGCGGCCGTCATTGCGATAATGGCGCGTCGGTCCGCAGGTGCGTAACTGCGCGTCGAGCAGCATGCCGAAGCACGGACGGATGGTGGCGTCGACGCGCGCGGCGTTGTTGCCGCGCCATTCGTCGGCGGTGGCGGGGCGCGCAAGGGCGAGCCATACGAACGCCGCCAGCGCCAGCATAGCCCAGGGGGCCAGTTTCAGGGTGCGGTCAGCGGCCATCATGATGCGTCTCATCCTTCACTATTGCTGCTGCGCGGTCTGTGAGACCTGGGCCAGCACGTCCTGCAGGCGGTTGACCGAGGGCTTGAAGCCTTCCAGAGCGGCGTCGAGCTGCATGACCACGGCCTGCGCCTTGTCCTGATCGGCGACGCCCTTGAGACCGAGATCGAAATAGGTGGACATGGCGTAGCGCGCTTCGGGCGAGCCCTGCTTCTCGGCCTGCTGATACCAGTAGAAGGCGCGGGCGTAATCGACCCCGACCCCGACGCCTTCGGAATACATGACCGCCAGCACGAGCTGCGAACGCGAATCGCCGTTGACGGCGGCCAGTTCGATGGCGCGCACCCGGTCTAACGGCGTCAGGTAACCGGGCTGGCTGGGCATGCCGATCATGGCGCGCAGGCCGGTGACGGTCTGCTCAGGCACGTCCTTGGGATCGAAACAGGCGACGTGCAGGAGGTTCAGATAGTCGAGCGCGCGCACGACATGGATAAAGGGCAGTTCGTCCATCCGCGTCAGGGCGTAGCTTTGCGCGTCGCTCAGGCGGCTTTCGTCAGAATGCGGCACGCCGCCGCCCGGCGCGTCGGGTGGGTAGAATTCGTAGGGCGCCACCCAGCGCCGCGCCTTGGTCTCGACAAAGGCGGCGTATTGCGCGCGGTCGGGCGCCGACTTCTCAAAATCCTTGAGCAGCACATAGGCGCTGACGTCGCCGGTTTCGGACGCCTTATAATTATAGAGATAGGCGTCGACGTCCGAGCGCTCGAACAGGGTGCGCACGTTCGACATGCCGTAATTGGCGCCGCGCATCATGGCGCGCACCGCCTGCGGATCGTTGGCGGGCTCGCCCATCGGGCCGTACTGATCGTCATAGAGTCGCGCCAGGGTGCGGAAGCCGTCGGCGCCGAGCGTGGACTGAATGTAGATCACCCGGTCGCGCACCTTGTCGCGTTCGGTGGAATCCATCATCGACAGTTCCTGATCGAGCATATGGTAGGCGCGCTCGCGCTCATAGGCGCGGCACTTGTCATAGCGCGACGCCATGGTGGCGCCGTCCGGCCCGATGGCGCGGTTCATCGGCAGATAGCCCTGAGCATTGCTGAGCGCCATGACCAGCCAGGTCGCTGATTCGATCGGATCTTCGAGATTCTTGTCCTCGGCGTTGATGGCGGCGTAGCGGTTGGCCAGCTCAAGCTGCGCGAAGAAGTCGTTGGCGAAGGCGAGGTGGCGGTAATAGCGGATTTCCCGCTCCTGACCGTTGAAGCCTTGCGTCTGGAACGGATCGGGCGGGCGCGGGCAGGCGTACTGGCCGGCGGCGCGCGGATCGGAGGGGCCAAACAGATGGTGGATGATGTCGACGATGCGGTCGCAGCCGCTCAGGCTCACCGCGGCGAACAGACCCAGGGCCAAGGCGATCATCGGACGCAGGCGCGCGGACGCAACGCGCGGACGCGCGCCGGTCGCTCCCTGGGGCGTTTCGCCCTTGCCTATGTCACGCCTGAACATCACGCTTCGCTCCGACCAGGTCGGCAAAATTATGGTTAACGCAACACCGTAGCGGGCCACTGTTGTTAAGGAATATGACGACTGTCAAGTCTTGCCCCCCGGTGTCCGACATGCGGGTCTGCCGACATGCGGATATGAATGTCGTCGGGCGTCGCCGGATTACCGCGCAGCCCCGCGCGGCATGGCCCCCAGCTCAGCCCTGAAATACACCCAGCCATCAACGATCTGCCGCCATCCGCCTTGTACGCAGCGCTTGCGACAACATTGTTACATACCGGCATCATGCGTTAAAAGCCGTGCCTTGGCCAGTGAAAAGTGTTAACACCTCCCGGCCGCCGGACATTCGCGCAAGACGCGCGCTCCGGCCAATTCTTACCCCTGACGGGCGAATTTCCGGAGACCTACCCGTTGAGCTACAGCGTGCAAACACCCCATGCAATGCAAAGCAAGGCTGAAAAATATCAGGATGTCATAAGGGATGTGCTGGCCGTTCTGGACGGCGAGCCGGACCGCATTGCGCGTATGGCGACCTGTGTGTCCTTACTGTCACAGGCCTTCGATTCGTGGTTCTGGACGGGTTTTTACATTGTCGATCAGGCGAAGAAGGCGGACGGGATCGACGAATTGGTGGTCGGTCCTTATATCGGCACCCTGGGCTGCCTGCGCATTCGTTTCGGACGCGGCGTCTGCGGCGCGGCGGCGCAGACCCGGACCACGCAGGTGGTGGCGGACGTCCACGCCTTCGCCGATCATATCGCCTGCGATGCGCGCTCCAATTCAGAGATCGTCGTGCCTGTTTTCGATGCGGCGGGCGAGCTGATCGCCGTGTTCGATTCCGACTCCGAGCGGTTCGGCGCCTATGACGACGAGGACCGGGCGCATCTCGAAGCGCTGATGGCGGCGGTATTCAGCCGCTGACGCCCGATTGGCCTTGAGATTTTACGGCGGGGCGTTTAAACGCAACGCCAATTCCCGACATTCCAGCAAAAGGGCGCATCCTCCTCATGGCGCAACAATATATCTTCCAGATGCAGGGGCTGACCAAGTCCTACCCCGGCGGCAAGAAGGTCTTTGAAAACATCTGGCTCTCCTTCTATTCCGACGCCAAGATTGGTGTGGTTGGGGTCAACGGCTCGGGTAAATCGACCCTGCTCAAGATCATGGCCGGTCTCGACAAGGAATTTTCCGGCGAGGCCAAGGCCGCCGAAGGCACCAAGATGGGCTATCTGGAGCAGGAGCCGCATCTGGACGAGTCCAAGACCGTCTGGGAGAACGTCATCGACTGGTGCGATGAGAAAAAGACCTTCGATCGCTTCAACGAAGTCGCCACCCTGATGGGCGAGGAATATTCCGAAGAGCTGATGGAGGAGATGAACGCCCTCCAGGAAAAGATCGATGCGGGCGATCTGTGGGATATCGATAGCCGCATCGAAATGGCGATGGACGCGCTGCGCTGCCCGCCGAACGATTCGGGCGTGACCAAGCTGTCGGGCGGTGAAAAGCGTCGCGTCGCCCTGGCGCGTCTGCTGCTTTCCAAGCCCGACATGCTGCTGCTCGACGAACCGACCAACCACCCTGATGCGGAATCGGTGGCGTGGTTGCAGCATCACCTCGAAAATTTCCCCGGCTGCGTGATCCTGGTCACCCACGACCGTTACTTCCTCGATCAGGTGACCAAGTGGACGCTGGAGCTGGATCGCGGCAAGGGCGTGCCCTATGAGGGCAACTATTCCGGCTGGCTGGAGCAGAAGCAGAAGCGCGTGGTGCAGGAGCAGTCCGAATCCGAAGCGCGTCAACGCGCCCTGACCAAGGAACTGGAATGGGTGCGTTCCGGCGCCAAAGCGCGTCAGGCCAAGTCGAAGGCCCGCCTGGCCGCCTATGAGGACATGGTGCGCGAACAGGAAAACGCCCGCGCCGCCCAGACCTTCGCCACCATCCAGATCCCGCCCGGACCCCGCCTCGGCAATGTCGTGCTGGAGGTTGAAGGGCTGGAGAAGGAATATGGCGACAAGCTTCTGTTCAAGGATCTCACCTTCCGCCTGCCGCCCAACGGCATTGTCGGCGTGATCGGTCCGAACGGCGCGGGTAAATCGACCCTGTTCAAGCTGATCACCGGTCAGGAAACGCCGGACAAGGGCACGATCCGTCTCGGCGAGACGGTCAAGCTGGCCTATGTCGATCAGTCGCGCGACGATCTCAATCCGAACCACACTGTCTGGGAAGCCATTTCCGGCGGCACCGACATCATGCTGGTCGGCAAGAAGGAGATCAATTCGCGCGCCTATGTCGGCGGCTTCAACTTCAAAGGCGGCGACCAGCAGAAAAAGGTCGGCCTCCTGTCCGGCGGTGAGCGCAACCGCGTCCACCTGGCCAAGACCCTGGCGGCGGGCGGCAATGTCATCCTGCTCGACGAACCGACCAACGATCTCGACATCGAGACGCTTCAGGCGCTGGAGGAGGCGCTGGAAGAGTTCGCGGGCTGCGCCGTGGTCATCAGCCACGACCGCTGGTTCCTCGACCGTCTGGCCACGCACATCCTGGCCTTCGAAGGCGACAGCCACGTCGAATGGTTCGAAGGCAATTTCGAAATGTATGAGGAAGACAAGAAGCGCCGCCTCGGCACCGACAGCCTGATCCCGCACCGGATCAAGTTCCAGAAGTTCAGCCGGTAACGGTTGCAGTTTTGAACTTGCCAGCGCCGGAGTTCCACTCCGGCGCTTTTTTCATGTGGCGCGCGCGACATGAGGCGACATCTGCGACCCCAGCGCGCCGCTATTTACCCCTCCTTAAGCATGACGCCGCTAGCGTCACGCCGACCATAGATGACGGGGTGAACCATGCTGGGCTTGTTTGCGGGACGGACGACGAAAAACGCGGCGCAGGAGGTGTGGCGCGAAGTGCTGGACCTGATGCCGGTCGCCATGTTCCTGACCTGCGTTGAGCCGGGTCGCGAAGGCATTGTCTTCGCCAACCGCGCCTTTGTGCGCAATATGGGCGCCGTGAGCGCCGCCGCCTTTATCGGGCGCAAATCCTCCGATCTGTTCGCTGCGCAACAGAAAGACGGAATGGACGCCGTTCAGGTCGTGCAGAAGGTGCGTGAAGCGGTGCGCCGCGACGGCCAGTGGTCGGGCGCGGTAACCTTAAGCCGCGACGACGGCTCAAGCTATGAGGTCAGCTTCACCGTATCGGGCGCGACTCTGGACGGCGCCGCCCACACCATCTCGATCATGCAGGACGTCAAATCCGCCGAGCGCGAGGCCGAGCAGCGCCGCGTCATGGCCGATCTGGCCGACACGTTTGAAACCTCCATCGGCGGCATTGTCAGCCACGTCTCGACCGCCGCCGCCGACATGCAGCAGGCGGCGACGCAACTGACCGCCACCGCCAACGAAACCTCGATGCAGTCGCAGGCCGTGGCCGCCGCCGCCGAACAGACCGGCGCCAATGTCACCTCGGTCGCTGGCGCCGCCGAAGAACTGGGCGCTTCGATCTCGGAAATCAGTCGTCAGGTGGAAAACTCCGCCACCATCTCCAGCGAAGCGGTGCGCGACGCCGAAAAGGCCGCGCAGGTCGTGCAGGAGCTGAACGCGGTCGCCGCCTCGATCGGCGGGGTGGTCGAGCTGATCTCCGGCCTGGCCGCCCAGACCAACCTGCTGGCGCTCAACGCCACCATCGAATCGGCGCGGGCGGGCGAGGCGGGCAAGGGCTTCGCGGTCGTCGCCTCCGAGGTCAAGTCGCTGGCCGGTCAGACCGCCAAGGCGACCACCGAAATCTCCGACAAGATCGCCCAGATCCAGCAGACCACGGCGCGCGCCGTCTCGGCCATCGAAAGTATCACCGGCACGATCGCCGAGATCAACACGGCCAGCAACCACATCGCCAACACTATCGAGCAGCAGAACGGCGCGACGCAGGAAATCGTCCACGCGGTCGCTCAGGCCTCGGCGGGCGCGGGCGAGGTGTCGTCCAATATCGCCAGCATGGCCTATTCCGCCGAACAGACCGGCTCGGCGGCGACACAGGTGCTGGGCGCCTCGTCGCAACTGGCTGAACAGGCGGAAAAGCTGCGTGTCGAGATGCAGCGCTTCCTCGGCAATGTCCGTGCGGCGTAGTTATAAGGGACAAAAACCTCGCCTCGGTATGAGGTTCCGAAACGTGCCTTAACGTGCAATCACAATGGTGCTTAGCAGGCTGGCATAGATGGCGACGATCAGAAGTTGAGCCGTTTCGTTATTGTAGGCCGCCTGCATATTGTTACCCATGAACAGCACGCCTGCCGTAAATGCGAGCAAGAGCATGGCCGTGCGCTTTGCAATAAGGGCTGTGCGCAGGGCAAATGCCGACCGACCGCTATGCGTACCGTTGATTATGCGACCGAACAAGGCGTCATAGCCCCAAAAGCCCAAGGTAACTGCAAGCAGGATGGGCAGAAAGATCGGCCAGTAGGCGTCAAGCCATGTTGTGCTATCCTGACTATTGTTAGCGTGTCTGAGATAGACCAGGAAGGACAGGACGATCAGTCCGATAAAACCTGTAATTCTTGAGGATATTTTCGGTTTGGGGGCAATTGTTTCCGATGCCGGGGCGGACATATCTTTGACGGGAGGAATGGCGGGTATCCGGCTATCCCGGTATTCGGCATAAACAAGCAGGCTGCCCACAGAGATAGCTAAGACGAGCAGGAGATTGGCAATGGGCGCGCCAGTTAAAATCAATGGAGAGGCCGTGTAACGCAGGTAGAGCATATAGCCAGCGAACAGGACAGCGAAGGTAAGGCCTGTGAATGCCAGCAGACCGGAGTGTTTTCTCATATCACCGTTCCACTCTGTCCAGGTTCATGGCGGTCAGCAGTCGACAACTCGGTATCAGGGAGGCCGGCCACAGTGCGGCGAAGGTCTGTGGTGCTATAAATGAGTGTTGCCGGGAGACGAAATTGTCAGCCGCTTACCGGCATGTCAAGGCATGAGGCGACACCCCATGCCTTGACGTCATTATGAATCTCTCAGGCGGATAAGCTATTCCTGATTGACGCTGCCGTCGCCGGACAGATGGCTGATCAGGCTGGCAGGGCTGGCCTTGAGAGTCACGTCGCCATTGCCGGAGCTGTTGATCGCGACCTTACCCGTGGCGGCGATGATCGCATCGCCGTCGCCGCTCAGATTGAGGCTGGCGTCACCGGCGCGCAGGTCGTCGAGGTGCGCATTGCCGTCGCCGGACACGGACAGGGTGAGCGCCTTGGTCGCGCCTTCGACATGAGCGTCGCCTTTGCCGGACAGGCTGAGATCGAGCGCGGGCTGGTCATAGTCGCGGATGCTGAGATCGCCGTCGCTGGCGACGCTGAAATGCGTAACAGCGGGCGCCGTGACCTCAATCTTCAGGCGGTCATGATCGTTGGCGTGCGCCTCGACGCCGTGCGGACCGAGGTGGAAGGTGATGATCTCCGAGTCTTCGTGCGAATCGCCGTCGATCAGGAACAGGCGCCCGCCTTCGAAACGCACGCGGCTCACCAGGGCCGCCGGGCCGCTGACCGTGATCCCTGCAGGTTTGCCCTGCCCATAGACCACGTCGCCGGGGACGTCGCTGATCAGGCTATCCGTGTCGGTCCAGGTCAGGGAGCGCGTGGCGGGCGTATAGGGTTTGGCCGGGGCGCCCTTTGCGAAGTGAATCGTGTGCTGGCCCTGCTCGATGGTCCAGGTCCAGTCGTGTGCGGCCAGATCATGCCGCACCAGACCGGCGGCGCCGGCCAGGGCGAACAGGGATACGGCGAGGCTGACGCCGGAAAAGATGAACAGATTGCGGATCATGATCTTGTCTCCTGATCAGGCGTCGAGCGCGGGCTTGAGCGCGCGGTAATGCAGGCGGGCGTACCAGACGAGGCCGTTGACCAGCCAGACGCACAGGGCCAGGGTGATCGCTCCGGCGGCGGCGGCCAACGCCATCAGGCCAGCGCCCGCTAACAGCGCGGCGACCCAGCCGCCGGGCAGCATGGCGAACGGCGCGATGGCGAAGATGACGCCGCCAGCGATAAACACCCCGAGCGATGCAGCCAATATGCCGATCAGCGTCCCCGCCACCCCGCCCGCTATGGGCAACAGCACGAAGATGTCGATGGCGCCCAGGCCGATGACCGACAGGATGGCGGCGACCGCGGACGACGGCGTCTTGGCGCTCTCCCACGACTTGGCGCCGGCCTCAGCGCGCAGTTCGCGCGCCAGACGGTCGGGATCGCCCAGCGCGGCGGCGACCTCGGCCTCCGGGCGCCCTGCGGCGGCGGCGTCATCGAAATGGGCGGCGTAGTCGGCGACAAAATCGTCGATGGTCAGGGTGGGCAGACCGCTCAAACCCTTGCGCAGACGATCCAGAAATTCGGTGCGAGTCATGATCAAGCCTCGTTGGATGGGGTGGGAACCGCGTCGAGCAGGGCGTCCACCGCCCCGGCGAAACCGCGCCATTCGGCGGCCTGCGCCGTCAAGGCGCTGCGGCCCGCCTCGGTCAGGCGGTAATATTTGCGCGACGGCCCGGAGGTGCTTTCGACCAGATAGGTCGAAACCAGGCCGTCGGACTGCATACGCCGCATCAGCGGATAGATGGTACCTTCGCCCATGCCGATGGCCTGGGCCATCTGGCTGGCGATTTCGTAGGCGTAGTTCTCAGAGCGCGCCAGCAAGGCCAGAACGCACAGGCCGAGAACGCCTTTTTTCAATTGAACATCAATGGCTTCAGGCATTTTACCCTTCCTTGAGCCGATGAACCGTTTCACATAACGGCGATGTTCATTGAATATGACAAGCTACCTTTCTATGCAAGGTATATATCATTAAATGATAGTAAGGTTGGCGCACACAGACGCCATCGCAATAAGCACGAAAAAAATCGCAGGTCTCTGAAAGAAAGATTTAGGCGGTCTGGAAACGCTGCGCGTCCTGGCGGGCCTTGTCGGCCATCGCGCGCAGGCCGGGATGCTCCGGTTTGAGCGCGGACAGGTCGGCGAAGACGCGGTGCGCCTTCTGGTACAGGGGCGCGGCCTGATCATAGGCGCCCTGCATTTCACGCACCTGCGCCAGTCGCGCCACGCTGATCGCATAGGTCGAGCGCGCGCCAAGGTCGTCGGGCTTCAGATAGCTGGCGGTTTCATTGAGGCGGCTCAGTTCTTCGAGCGCGTCGCCGCCCGCCTTGACCTCGCCCGCCTTGAGCATCAGGTCGGCATAGGGCGCCAGAAGCTCGGCGCGCGTGTCCGGGTCGCTGATGACATAGAGGGCGCGGCGCAGCACTTCGGGTTGCTTGGCGACCTCGCCGGACATCTGATAGCGGCGCGCCAGATAGAGGTGAATATTGGCGTCGGCGGCGTCGAGCGCCGAGACATGCTCGTAAGCGTTCATGGCGCGGCTGTCGTCGCGGCCCATGTGCAGTGCGCCGACCACGCGCCAGATTTCAGCCGCGCGATTGGTCTGGCCCGCTTCGGCCAGGGCGTTCGCCTGCTGTTGCAGGGCGCTTGAGGCGCCGCTCAGATCGCCGGACGCGATCAGATGAAAGGCGCGCGCGCTGTCCGGCGCCGGATCGTAATAGAGGTGGGCGATGCGCACGCTCAGCTCGTCGGCGGCGATGGCGCGTGTCGAGTCCGGCCAGACCGACAAGGCCATCTGCACGGCCTGACGGATATCGGCTTCGGGATCGGCGGCGGGGGTTTCAGGTGTGGGCGTTTCAGGGGCAGGCGCGTCCGCCGCCGGGATTTCCGACATCGGGGCTGCCAATATCGACGCTTCCAGAGTGGAGCCTTCAGAGGCGGGGGCTTCAGCTATGGCGACGATCGGCGTTTCTGTGGCGACTGTCGGGGTGAATTCTGGGGCGGCTTCTGGGGCGGCTTCTGCTTCCGGCGTTGCGACAACGACATAGCTGGGCGCCGGATTGGGCGCCGTCGCCGTCTCCTCAGCAGGCTCCACCGGGTGTTCCGGCGCAAAGCGCAGGGTCGAGGTGATGACGGCGTTGAGATCGGTCGGCATGTCGCGATGCACGATTGGCTCCGGCGTTTCGGCCAGCAGGGCGGCCTCCAGCGGATCGGCGGGGGCGACGCTGATGTCGGGGCGGATCGGAATGATCTCGGCGGATGGCGTCGGCAGCTTCAGGCCATGCTTGTCGTCAAGCGCCGCTGAGGCGTCAAAGGCCTGGCTCATAAAGCTGTCAGAGGCGTTGTCGTGGAAGATGGCCGGTTCAAGCGACTCCACGCCCAGATGCGCGGCGGGCGGCGTCGGAATCGTTGCGTTTGTTTCCGCCGCGATGGCGGCGACGCGATCGGCGTCGAATTTCAGCGCGCCGCGCGTCGGACGGGCTTCGTCAAGCGTGACGACCTCGGCGGGCGCGGCCATCGCCTCCTCCGTCCCGGCGGCGGACGCAACGGCGGGAGCGGCCACGACCGCATGCGGCTTCGGCGCAGGCAGCAGGCTGCGCACAGCGCCGATCACGCCGACCAGCAGAAGCACGACGCCGATGGCGAACACGCCGGACCAGGTCAAGGCCGAGCGCGCCCAACCGATCCAGTCTTCCGGGTAAGGGCTTAAAATCGGCGCGCGGCCCAGATAAAGACCGACCGCGCACACCGCCAGGGCCAGCAGCGCCAGGGCGGCGAAGCCCGCCGGATGCGCCCGCTCCGCAGTCTGTGTCCGGTTCGCACTCTTGGCGTTCATTATGGCCCCCGCATGCCGTTCAGGAAACATTAACCCCAGCTTCGGCCTTATGGCAAGCCGATGCGCCAGAATGGGCCTGTTCGCCCGTATCTTGATGCAGGCGTGCAACTTTCCGGCCAATCGCGCTTGCGTGACGCGCGGCTTATGGATAGAACCGAACATATGAAGAACATGACTCGGATTCTCGGTCTTGATCCCGGCCTGCGCAGGCTCGGCTGGGGGCTTGTCGATGTCGAGGGCGCGCGCCTGTCCTGGGTCGCGCACGGCGTCATCGAGCCGCCGCAGGACGAGGCCCTGTCGGTGCGTCTGCTGCATCTGTTTGAAGAGTTGAGCGCGGTGATCGCGCAATGGACGCCGGACGAGGCGGCGATTGAGGAAACCTTCGTCAATATGAACCCATCCTCGACGCTGAAACTGGGCCATGCGCGCGCCGCCGCCATGCTGGCGCCCGCCAAGGCGGGGATCATGGTCGCCGAATACGCGGCGCTCGACATCAAGAAATCCGTGGTCGGCGCCGGGCGCGCCGAGAAGGAGCAGGTCCTGTTCATGGTCAAACGCCTGCTGCCCAAGGCGCCGGACATGAAGGCCGACGCCGCCGACGCCCTGGCCTGCGCGATCACCCATGCGCATAAGCGGAAGATGCAGACCTTGAAAAGGAGTCTCGCATGATCGGGCGGCTCAGGGGGCTGCTGTTGGAGCGCGGCGAGGAGGAGGCGCTGGTCGAGTGCGCGGGCGTCGGCTATATCGTGCGCTGTGGCGTGCGCACCCTGGCCGATCTGCCGGACCTCGGAAGCGAGGTGATCCTGCATATCGACAGCCAGACGCGCGAGGACGGCACGCGGCTTTACGGCTTTCTCGACAAGGATGAGCGCCAGACCTTCATAGCCTTGCTGGGCGTGCAGGGGGTCGGCCCCAAGGCGGCTCTGGCCGTGCTGGACGTGCTGACGCCGTCGCAACTGGCGCAGGCGGTGGCGCATGAGGACAAGACCAGCATCGGGCGCGCCAATGGCGTCGGGCCGAAGCTGGCGCAGCGCATCGCTATCGAACTCAAGGGCAAGGTTCTGTTCAGCGGCGACTTTCTCCCGTCCGCCGCGCCTGTCGCGGCCAAGGCCGCTGCGCCCTCGATCAGCGGCGACGCGGTGGCGGCTCTGATCGGGCTGGGCGTGGCTGAACAGCAGGCGCGCGTCGCGGTCGATAGCGCGCTGAAGGCGGCGGGCGAGGGCGTTGAACTGCCCGCCCTGATCCGGGCGTCGCTGAAGGCATTGGGACGATGATGCGGACAGGTTTTGTCGATCTCAATCGTCACAGCACCCGACCGGGCGCCGCGCCCGTTGGCGCGCCCCATCGGAGCGATGGGCGAAGCCCAAATTCGCGTGAGATACTAAAATGGCGCGACTGATTTCTGGCGACGCCAGCGAGGATTATGAGGAACGGGCGCAGGACCGTGCGCTGCGACCGCAGGTGTTTGACGATTTCGTCGGTCAGGCGCCGCTCAAGGCCAATCTCAAGGTCTTCGTGCAGGCGGCGGCGCAGCGGCGCGAGGCTCTGGATCATGTGCTCTTCTATGGCCCGCCGGGGCTGGGCAAGACCACTTTGGCGCAGATCGTAGCGCGCGAACTGGGCGTGGGCTTTCGCGCCACCTCCGGTCCGGTGCTGGCCAAGGCAGGCGATCTGGCCGCCATCCTGTCCAATCTCGAACCGAACGACGTCCTGTTCATCGACGAGATTCACCGTCTCAATCCGGCGGTCGAGGAGATCCTCTATCCGGCGATGGAGGACTATGTGCTGGACCTGATCATCGGCGACGGTCCGGCGGCGCGCACGGTGCGCATCGACCTGGCGCCGTTCACCCTGGTCGGGGCGACGACGCGGGCGGGGCTTTTGTCCACGCCCTTGCGCGACCGCTTCGGCATACCGTTGCGGCTGGAGTTCTACACGCCCGAAGAGCTGGTGCGCGTGGTCATGGGGGCGGCGCGCAAGATGGGCGCCGACCTGTCCGAGGACGGCGCGCTGGAGATCGCCTCGCGCTCGCGCGGCACGCCGCGCGTGGCCGGGCGGCTACTGCGCCGGGTGCGCGACTTTGCGGCTGCTGATGGATCAAACACAATCAACCGCGCGGCGGCCTCAAAGGCGTTGGCGCGGCTGGAGGTTGATCCGTCCGGCCTCGACCATTCCGACCGCCGCTATCTCAGGGCGCTGATGGAAAACTATGGCGGCGGGCCGGTGGGACTGGAGACGCTGGCGGCGGCGATCGCCGAAGCCAAGGACGCGGTCGAGGACATGATTGAGCCTTATCTGTTGCAACAGGGCTTTATCCAGCGTACCCCTCGTGGCCGCATGGCCTGTACGCGCGCCTGGCTGCATCTTGGGCTCAATCCGCCCGCGCAGCCACCGGCTTCGGGCGATCTGTTTGAAGGCTGATGTAACCTGAGCGCGCATGGTCACGTATAATCCTGATGACTGGCGGACATGGATGCGCGCGGCGCAGGGCGGCGACGCAGCGGCCTACCGCCGTTTGCTGGCCGCGCTGCAACCCTGGCTGTCCGCCTATTTTCGTCGCCGCCTGAGAGGGGACATGCGTGGCGGCGACAGTGACGATCTGGTGCAGATGACCCTTCTGAGCGTACATGAAAAACGACATACCTATGACGCGGAGGCGCCGTTCCTGCCGTGGATCGCGGCGGTGGCGCGGCATAAGCTGATTGACTATGTGCGCAAACATGGTCGGCATGTGCATGTCGAACTGAACGAGGCTCTGGGTCTGGATGACGGCATGCAGCCGGATCTGGCGGCGCGTGACGTGCAGGTTCTGCTCAGCCAGTTGCCGAAGGAACAGGCGCGCATCATCGCTCTGCAAAAGATCGACGGTCTGAGCGTTGAAGAAATCGCGACGCAGACAGGCCGGTCGGCCTCGTCGGTCAAGGTGATCGTGCATCGCGGACTGAAGCGCCTGCGCGCCCTGGTCGGCGCCGCCGGGGAGGCCGCCGATGACTGACGACCTGCTCGACCGGCTGACGAAAAATCTGCGTCCGGTTGCGCCGCTGCGCAACAGCCGTTTGTGGCTGGGCGCGCTGGCGGGTCTTGCCGTCGCCGTGGCCTATATTCTGATCTTCTACCACCCGCGCAACGATGTCCGTATGCTGATGCACGGGCAGTGGAGCGGCAACCCGATGGCGGTGATCAAGCCGCTGATGTTCCTGATTCTGGGCCTGAGCGCCGTACGGGCGATGATCGACCTGTCGCGGCCTGAGGGGCGGCTGAGGCCTGATCGCCTGATCGTGCTGATCGGCGTCGCGGCGGCGGTGCTGATCGGGCTGGGCCTTGAATGGCTGCGTTTTGGCGGACGCGATTTCGCCGCCTGGCTGAGCGGCGGGGTCGTCGTCTGCTACACCACGATACTTTGCGGCGGCATGGCGGGGCTTCTGGTCATGTGGCGTTTCTGGTTGCGGCGCGCGGCGCCGACTCAGCCAAGATTGTTGGGCGCCATGAGCGGTCTGGCGGCGGCCTCGCTGATGGCGGCGGCCTATGCGCTGCATTGCGACGGCGACGCGCCCATCTATCTGCTGGTGGTCTATGGCGGCGCGGTGGCGATCTTCACCGGGATCGCGACCTGGCTCGGCGGGCGTTTCCTGCGCTGGTGAGCCTTATTTCATCAGGGCTTCACGGATTGGCAGGAAGCGGTCGTTGAACGGCAATATGCCCGCGCCGCGCGCGGCGGCGTCCACGGCCAGTTCGGCGCGCCGGATCGGCGCCAGACGCTTGATGCGCCGGGCATAGACGTTCAGCCGGGCGTTCAGCCGTGCGCACAGCTTCTCGATAAAGGCGGCGGGCAGGCGTCCGCCAATATAGTGCGCCTCCGGGTCGATGGCGCAGTTCATGACCAGAAACGGCATGGCCAGATGTTCGGCGGCGCGGTCCAGCCAGGCGTCAACGCGCGCCAGACCTTTGGCGTCGAGATTTTCCAGATCATCCGGCGTCGAAACGTCGAAGCCGCCCTTGCGCAGGTCGTCATAGAGCGCATAGAGCGACACCATGTCTTCCAGCGAGCGTTCCTGGCCCTGCTCGTCGCGTACGGGCAGGAAGCCGATCTCGCCTGACTGGCCGCCGACGCCGCGATAATAGTGGCCGTCGATCACCAGCCCGCCGCCCAGTCCGGCGCTGATAATCGTGTAGATGAAGCTGCGGCTTTTCAGGCCGTGGCCGAACTGCATTTCGCCAATCGAGGCCGCCGCCGCGTCGTTTTCGACATGGACGGGCACGGGCAGGATTTCGGAGAACAGGGCGGCCACGTCGATTTCGGACCAGATCTGATAGGCGTCGGGACGGTTGGCGACCGGCACGCGGCCCAGATCGTCGGGAATGCCGATGCCGATGCCGATCAATCGGTCGATCTGGATGGCCTTTTGCGCGATGAGCTTGTCGACCTGCTCACGAAAGAAGGTGATGACCTCCTGCGGCATGGCGAAATGGACCTCGCGGCATTCGCGGAAGCGGACATTGCCGACAAAGTCGAGCGCGACAATGGCGATGTGGTCGCGGTCGATATTCAGACCGATGGAGAAGGCGCCGTCGGGATTGACCACCAGCTTGGTCGCCGGCTGGCCGCGTCCGCCGGTCAGACGTCCGGCCTTCATGATCATGCCGTCATTAAGCAGGCGCTTGGTGATATTGGCGATGGCGGGCGCGGTCAGGCCGGTCAGTTCGGCGATCTCGGCGCGGGTGATCGGCGCCCCCGCCGCGCGTACAGCCTGCAAGGTGACCCGCTGATTATGGTCGCCGGCGCGCTCAAGATTGGTGCCAGCCAGATGGGCTCCGCCGGATTGGGAATCGCTGGTAACGTGCGACCGCAATTCCGCGCGGCGCTCGCCCTTATCTTCAACGCGCATATAGACCCCCTCCGGGGCAGTTGGCCGTCGTGTCCAGTCCTGTCGCCACAGGGCTTCCAGCACTCAGGACTTTCAGCACTCAAGGCTTTCAGGCATTTTTTGTTGTTATAACGTAGATGAAGCGTCACCTGACGACAGGCACACCTCTTTCCATCCGCGTATCAGGCTTATATAGGCGCTGTCGTTGCGAATTGTAAAATGAATTAATTTATTCGCCGCTTAAATATTCGCAGATGATCTTCAAGTGATGTGTAATCGATTACAATCGTCATGTCTCAAAAGCCGATGTAAAGAGGCGCGCGTCCGTTACACATCGAAATAGCTCTTATAGACGCTCTCATCGACGAGGTTGAGATTGGCCTGCAACAGGTCGATGAATTCATGCAGGCCGCCGGAAATGACGCTGGCGGCGCTGGTCGTCTCCATGGTGCGGTTGAGCCGCGTCACCTCCTCGAAAGCGAGCGCCCCGCCATCCGAGGGCAGGGCGCGCATGGCCTGCGCCGCCTGATGCAGGCAGAACAGCACCGAGCGCGGAAAGCCGCGTGCGAACAGGAGGAAACCCGTCACGTCGCTGTAATTGATCGAATGATATTGCTGGCGGTACATTTCCAGCGCATTGACCGATTTCAGCACCGCGCCCCACTGTACGGCGTCATAGGCGCTATCGACGGTTCTGTGGCGCGGCAACAGCAGGAAGTATTTGACATCCAAAAGGCGGGCGGTCTTGTCGGCGCGCTCCAGCATCTGGCCCAGATGCGCGAACTGCCAACCCTGTTCGCGGCTCATCGTATTGTGCATCAGGCCGGTGAACAGGTGGCCGCACTGGCGCACCTGCTTGTAATAGTCGTGCAGATCGGCCAAGGCGCGTTTACGGCTGTGCGTCTGGGTCAGGTGATAGAGTTCATTGATCACCTCCCACATCTCGACTGGGATGATCTCGCGCACCGTGCGGGCGTTTTCACGCGCGCGATAGACCGAGGCCATGATCGAGTTGGGATTTTGCGCATCAAAGGTCAGAAAGCGCACCACCGAACGCTCGTCCGCCGTGCGGTAGCGCTTGTTGAAATCCTCGTCATCGCCTGAGGTGGCGACCAGCGGATACCACTGTGTCGCTTCGGGTGTCAGCGCCTGATCGAGCGTCAGGTGCGTATTGACGTCGATGAAGCGGGCGACGTTGTCGGCGCGCTCCAGATAGCGCGACATCCAGTAGATCGAATTGGCGACGCGGCTCAGCATGACGCGCCTCCGTTCTCAGACGTGTCTTCTAATACCCCGGTATCTTCCAGAACCCATGTGTCCTTGGAGCCGCCGCCCTGGCTGGAATTGACCACCAGCGAGCCCTTTTTGAGCGCCACGCGGGTCAGGCCGCCGGGCAGGGTGAAGATGTTCTCGCCGAACAGCGAGTAGGGGCGAAAATCGACATGGCGGCCTTCGATGGCGTTGCCGATCAGGGTCGGGCAGCGGGACAGGGACAGGGTCGGCTGGGCGATATAGTCGCGGGGTTTGGCCTTGATGCGCTCCGCGAATTCCTTTTGCTCGGCCTTGGTCGATTTCGGTCCGATCAGCATGCCATAGCCGCCGGAGAGATTGACCGCCTTGACCACCAATTTGTCGAGGTTCTCAAGCACATAGGCGCGGTCGGACGCTTCTTCGCAGATATAGGTCGGCACATTGTTGGCGATGGCGTCCTCATCGAGATAATATTTGATGATGCGCGGCACATAGGCATAGATCGCCTTGTCGTCGGCTATGCCGGTTCCCGGCGCATTGGCCAGGGCGACATTGCCCTTGCGATAGGCGTTCATGACGCCCGGCACGCCCAGAACGGAGTCCGGCTTGAAAATCTCAGGATCGAGATATTCGTCGTCGATGCGGCGATAGATGACATCGACGCGCTGCAGCCCCTCGGTCGTGCGCATATAGACCACATCGTCCTCGACCACGAGGTCCGAGCCCTGCGCCAGCGATACGCCCATCTGCTGCGCCAGATAGGCGTGTTCAAAATAGGCTGAATTGTAGATGCCGGGCGTCAGCACGATGATGTTCGGCTCGTCACGGCCATCGGGCGCGATGTATTTCAGCGTCCGGTACAGGTGGTCGCCATAGTCGGAGACGGGACGCACCTTCATGGTGTGAAAGGCGTCAGGCAGAATCCGTTTCAGCACGGCGCGGTTTTCCAGCACGTAGGAAATGCCGGACGGGCAGCGCAGATTGTCCTCCAGCACATAGAATTCGCCGTCGCCGTCGCGCACGAAATCGGTGCCGGAAATATGCGTCCACACGCCTTTGGGTGGTTTCAACCCCTCGCAGGGTTTGAGATAGCAGGCCGAAGAAAAGATCAGCTCGGCGGGAATGACGCCGTCCCGGATGATCTTCTGGTCGTTATAGATGTCCTGGATAAACAGGTTGAGCGCGCGCAGACGCTGTTCGATGCCGCGCTCCAGCCGGGCCCAGTCCCGGGCCGACACCATGCGCGGAATGATGTCGAAGGGCAGGATCTTTTCCGTTCCCTTCTTGTCGCCATAGACGTTGAAGGTGTTGCCGGACTGATAGAGAATCTCCTCGGCGTGTTTCTGCCGCCGTTTCAGCTCGGTGCGGCTGAGCGCCTCCAGACGCTCGATCAGGGGGCGGGCGGCGGCGTGGGCCTTGCCGTCCTCCGCGAAAAGCTCGTCGTAAAATCCGTTGGTCGCGTAAGTTTCGAGCGTCAAATCTTTAGTCCCTGACCGCCTCCGCTCCGTATGGGACGGGGGCCTTTTTGAATTAGTTGAAGACCTCGTTCATCGTCACCTGAACCCGCAGCGTTTCCTTGCCGCCCCCTCTGTATATGGTTCCCGACGTGGGGGTGGCGTCGAGATAGTTGCGGCCGCAGGCGACGCGGACATGGTCCTGCGCCGTCAGGCAGCCATTGGTCGGATCGAAGCCGCGCCAGCCGATATAGGGGATGTAGATTTCCACCCAGGCGTGGCTGGCGTCGGATTGCAGCTTGTTTTCGTAGTTCGCGCCGGTGAAGACATAGCCCATGCGGTAGCGCGCGGGCACACCGAGCAGGCGGGCCAGACAGATGAACAGATTGGCGAAGTCCTGGCATACGCCCTCGCGCGAGGCGTAGACCTCAAAGGCCGTGGTGCGCAGGGAGGTTGCGCCCGGCACATAGCGGAAATCGCGGTAAATTGTCTGGTTGATGTCGTTCAGCGTGTCGAGCAGATGGCGGCCATTGCGCTCGGCGAAGCTCATCGCATAGGTCATCAACTCAGTGAGCTGCGTCTCCGGCAGTTCCGGCGGCAGCAGATACGGGTCCATCATCTTGCGCTGCCACGGCATCATGGTCAGGGGCGCGGAAAGCTGGCGGCGGTCCGGCGACAGGTCGTCGGGCGGCGTACCGTAGATTCTGACGCGCGAGCGGCAGGAGACGGTGAGTTTCTTATAGGGCTTGTTGATGCTGTAATGCAGCATCTGGTTGCCGAACACGTCCTCGACGCGCATCTCCTCGCCTTCGGCGGAGATGCTGAGTGTGCAGTTGACCACCTCCTGCAAGGCGTCCTCGACCGGCGCGAGACGGAAAACGTGGGTCGAATGTTCGACCTCGCGCTCATAGCTGTATTCGGTCGAATGGATGACGTCGTACAGGCGATAGGTCAGGGGCGAACCGTCCGGCGCATGGGTCTGCGAGCGCAGATTCAGCACATTGTGCTGGACATGCGGCGCCTGTTGCAGGGTTTCCAGAATGGAGAGCTGCTGGGCCTGCGCCTGCTGGTCAGCGAAGGCCAAAACGCCCTGTTGCGGGGTCACGCCTTGCAGATGGCCTTCCATCTCGTGCGCCGCCTGCTGCGGCGGGGTGGTCTTGGTGTCTTTCTTGTTGGTCCAGATCACGCTCCCGCGCCGGACGATGATCAACTGTCCCTTCTGCATCGGCTTCCAGTCGCCCTGCTCGAACTCGGTCGAGGAGAAGACGAGGGCGGTGCGGAAGGTGTCGCGCGGATTGTTGAGCGCAAACGTCGCCGAGTCGGCATGATAGCCGTGCGGCAGATGCGGCGGCTTGATGCGCGCATAATAAAGATGGGTGTCGGAGTTGGAGCCGTAAAAGGCCGCCACCGTGATCCCGTCCGAGATCACCATATCCGCCGAGCCGAGATCGTCCAGTTGCAGGAACCAGCTCAACAAGACCTGATGGTCGATATCGGCCAGGGCGCGCGCGCCGTAATCCTGCACCTTGCCGAGCAGAAAACAGAAGGCCAGCTCCGAATCCGTGCGGCCCATCGGCTCCAGAAAGATCGACTTGTTGAAATGCAGCTTGCTCATGGCGGTCTTGTCGAGATCGCCATTGTGCATGAACAGCCAGTCCTGACCGGCGAAGCTGCGCGAAAAGGGTTGGGTTTCCAGATGGGTGTAGCCGGTGGCGGCGCCGCGCACCTTGCAGAAGAAGACGGTCGAGCGGAACGAATCCCAGTCGTGCATCGCGCCCTTGAGCGACTTCGTATCGCGCGCCGACGGGTCTTTGGCGACGATGGCGGCCTTGGTGTCGCCCGGATACCAGCCAAGGCCCCAGCCCAGGGTGTGGTCGCCCTTTTGCGGCCCCTGACGAAACTTGAGATCAATCGACGGCGAACTCAGGCCGTCGAAGCTGAACGCAAGAATGTCGCTTGAGATCGCGCTCAAAAAGGTTTTCCTCATGCTGCGACGCAACTACACTTTCTAAAAACGAGGTTGTCCAGCCTCCGTGAACCGGCAGCATGACACTTTTTTTTAGGTTTCGTAACAGGAATGTGCGTGGAAACACAGGCGTCCACCGATAATTGATGCTAGTCTGAGCAAAACCGGGAGATCACGCGGAATGAGCATTTTGGCTGCGCTGCACCATGTTTCAGATTACCGCTATGATCGTCCGATCAGCCTGGGCCCGCAGGTCATCCGGCTCAGGCCCGCGCCGCATACAAAAGCCCACGTCCAGTCCTATGCGCTCAAGGTCGAGCCTGCGGGCCATTTCATCAACTGGCAGCAGGACGCGTTCGGCAACTGGCTGGCGCGTGTGGTCTTTCCTGAAAAGACCAACCATTTCAAGGTCACGGTCGATCTGGTGCTGGAGATCAAGGTCTTCAATCCGTTCGACTTCTTCCTTGAGGACTCGGCGACAAGCTTTCCCTTTGTCTATGACGAGGCGTTGCGCGAGGAGTTGGCGCCCTATCTGGAGATCAAGGACAACGATCCGGTCCTGATGGACTATGTCGCGTCCCTGCCCACCGAGCCGATGGGTACGGTCGATTTTCTCGTCGCTTTTAATCAGAAGCTCAATGACGATATGAACTACAAGCTGCGCATGGCGCCGGGCCTGCAGGCCCCGGCGGAGACGCTCAACCTGTTGCAGGGCTCGTGCCGCGACATGGCGTGGCTGGCCTGTCAGGCGCTGCGGCACAAGGGTTTGGCGACGCGGTTCGTCTCCGGCTATTCGATCCAGCTCAAGGCGGACCTGGAATCGCTCGACGGGCCTTCAGGCGTGTCCGAAGACGTCACCGACCTGCACGCCTGGTACGAGGTGTACCTGCCAGGTGCGGGCTGGATCGGGCTCGATGCGACCTCCGGCATGTTCACCGGCGAGGGGCATATCCCCCTGTGCTGTGCGCCCAACCCGACCAGCGCTGAGCCGATCAGCGGCGCGCACGAAAGGGCGGAATCGACCTTCGCGCACGACATGAGCGTGACGCGCATCTACGAGAGCCGCCGCGTCACCAAGCCCTATACCGACTCCGAATGGGCAGCGATCGACGCGCTCGGCCACAAGGTGGACGCTGCGCTCGACCGACAGCAGGTGCGGCTGACCATGGGGGGCGAGCCGACCTTCGTATCGCTCGACGATCGTAAGGGCGACGAATGGCATTTCACCGCCTTGTCGGATGAGAAAAAGCGGCTCGGCTACGACCTGTTTCAGCGGCTATCGTCACGTTTCGGCGAGTCAGAAAAAGGGGGCGGCGCGCTCATGCAGCACGCCCAGGGTAAATGGTATCCGGGCGAGATCCTGCCGCGCTGGGCGATGAATTGTTACTGGCGCACGGATGGTCAGCAGATATGGCTCAATCCGGTCTTGCTGGCCAACCCGGACATAAAGGGAGAGGCGAAACCCGATCTGGCGGGCGACTTTCTTGGGCGGCTGGCGCAGGTTCTGGGCGTCGGCGCCAAGCACGTGCTGCCCGCCTATGAGGACATCCCCTATCTGCTTTGGAAGGAGCAGCGCATTCCGCTCGAGGGCGAGATGCTCAAGGCTGACCTCTATGAGGCGACCGAACGCAAGCGGTTGCAGGCGCAGCTTGATGAGAGCGTCGGCGCGCCGACTGGCTATGTTCTGCCACTGGCCTTTTCCGCCAAGACCGATGGCTGGATCAGCAATGCGTGGCGGTTCCGCACCGATAAGATGATGCTGATCCCCGGCAATTCACCGGTCGGCCTGCGTCTGCCGCTCGGCGCCCTGCCGCATGTCGATCCGGCCTTGGTGGATGAACACATCTTCCCGCCGCGCTCGCCGTTCGCCGAGGTTGCGCCCTTGCCTGACGCGGCGGAGGCGGTGACAGCCTATGGGACGGCCAGGTCAGGCGCGCCCGTGTCGGCTGGGCCCAATGGCCTGATCCGCAGCGCGATCTGCGCCGAGGTCCGGGGCGGTACATTGTTCCTGTTCTTGCCGCCCCTGGCCTATGCCGAGCATTATCTTGACCTGATCCACGCCATTGAGGCGGTGGCGCAGGCGACGCAGACGCCGGTGGTGATCGAAGGCTATCCGCCGCCGCGCGACCACCGCGTCGAAAGCCTGTCGGTCACGCCCGATCCCGGCGTCATCGAGGTCAATATCCAGCCCGCCAAGGATTGGGATGAACTGAAAACCATCCTCACCACCGTCTATGATGAGACGCGTTTGGCGCGGCTGGTCGCCGACAAGTTCATGATCGACGGCAAGCGCGTCGGCACGGGCGGCGGCAACCACATCGTTATGGGCGCGCAAAGGCCGGACGATTCGCCCTTCCTGCGCCGCCCGGACCTGCTCGGCTCGATGCTGCGCTTCTGGCAGAACCATCCCTCGCTCTCCTACCTGTTCTCCGGCCTCTATATCGGTCCGACCTCGCAGGCGCCGCGCGTCGATGAGGCGCGGCATGAGGCGCTTTATGAGCTTGAGATCGCGCTGAAACACCTGCCGGATGGCGAGTCTGAATCCGCTCCGTGGCTGGTGGACCGGTTGCTGCGCAATCTGCTGGTCGATTTGAGCGGCAATACGCACCGCGCCGAATTCTGCATCGACAAGCTCTACAGCCCCGATTCGGATCGCGGGCGGCTGGGCTTACTGGAAATGCGCAGCTTTGAAATGTCGCCGCATGTCCAGATGAATCTGATTCAGGCGCTGGTCATCCGCGCCCTGATCGCGGCCTTCTGGAAAAAGCCATATGCCGCGCCGTTGGTGCGGTGGGGCACGCAATTGCAAGACCGCTTCATGCTTGGCCATTATGTGCATGAGGATTTCGGCGAGGTGCTGGCGCATCTGGCGCGCGCCGGGTTCAAATTCTCTCCCGACTGGTTCATCCCCTTCTTCGATTTCCGCTTCCCGTCGCTCGGCAAGACGCAGGTGGGCGACCTGACGCTGGAACTGCGCGCGGCGCTTGAGCCGTGGCCGGTCATGGGCGAGGAGACCAGTGGCGGCGGCACATCGCGCGGCGTCGATTCTTCGGTCGAGCGGCTGGAAGTCGTGCTGACCGGCGCGATCCCGGAACAGCATGTCGTGACCTGCAATGGCCGCCGTTTGCCGTTGCAGCCGACGCGCGACGGCCATGTGCAGGTGGCGGGGGTGCGCTATAAGGCGTGGCAGCCGTGGTCGAGCCTGCACCCCAATCTGCCGGTCAATACGCCGCTGGTCTTCGACGTGCTGGACGCGCGGCTGGAGCGCAGCCTCGGCGGCTGCCGCTATCACGTCATGCATCCGGGCGGCCGCAATTATGAGAGCCTGCCGCTCAACGAAAACGAGGCGGAAGGGCGTCGCCTGTCGCGCTTCGAGGCCCCGACCCACACGCCGGGGCGGGTGAAGACTCCGCCGGTGGAGATCAATCCCGACTATCCGCGCACGCTCGATCTGCGCTGGAGGTCTTGAGCCGCGTCATAGTCGCGCCGCAATTGCATGTGGTATTTTGTTGCGTCGTTGACATGATCGCGAAACGGGGAGACGCCATGCGCAAACTGATCCTGACCACCGGCCTTCTGCTGCTGGCCGCCACGCCCGCGCTCGCGCAGACCGCCGCGCCGCAGCCTTCGCCTTACGACAAGGCGCCGTGGTGGATGAAGGAGAGCGTCATCACCCAGACCGGCTATGTCTTCACCGAACTGCCCGCCAACCGCGCCAGCTTCTCGGCCAGCTTCCAGACCACCGACGATACGGCGGACAAGGCGCAATCCAAAGCCATCGCCCAGACCAAGGCGCTGATGCAGGCGCTGGACGGGCTGGGCAAGGACGCGGTGCGCGTCACCACCGGCTTTTCGATGCGCACCCTTTACGAGCAATATCGCGATAAGAACGGCAACAGGATCGAGGACCAGCGCGGCGACAAGATCAACGGTTATCAGGTCAGCCTCAATCTCAATGTCGAGGTCCGCGACGTCAGCAAGCTTGAGCGCGCCTACGCGCTGGCGCTGGCCGCGTCGCCGGACTCGACCTCGCCGGTGAATTTCAATCTCCAGCCCGACAACGCCACAAATACCTGGCTCTATTCCGAAGCGATCAAGGACGCCCATACCCGCGCGCTTCAGGCGGCGGCTGCGGCGGGCGCCAAACTCGGCGCGGTCAAGGTGATCGACCCGACGGGACGCGCCTGTGAGACGGATATTCTGGGCAAGCCGAGTTATGAAAGCGATAATACCGAAGCGCAATATGCGCCCGCGCCGCCGCCACCGCCCGCACCCGCTTTAGCCGCAGGCCTGCAGATGCGTAACGCTGACGTCGACGCCCTCCAAGCCAAGGCTCTGCAAAATCCTTTCATTCAGACACCGCCGATCCGGCGTCTGGAATCCAAGGCCTGCGTGGTGTACGCGCTGGAATAAAACATTTGACGCCATCATGTGTATGCCAAAAGTGTCAAACACTTTTGGGCATGAGGCTCGCGGGCTTGAAACGGCCATATTGCGGCGCAATATGAAAGCGGTGGCAAAACGGAGACTCCCATGTCCTTCGACAAGGCTGAACCGCAACCCAAACGCCGTCCGAAGCTGAAACTGCCCTATGACCAGACCGTACTGGTCATGCAGGGCGGCGGGGCCTTGGGCGCTTATCAGGCCGGCGCCTATGAGGTTTTGCACGAAGGCGGGGTCGAGCCGGACTGGATCGCGGGCATCTCCATCGGCGCGATCAACGCCGCCATCATCGCCGGCAATGCGCCCGAAGACAGGGTTCCCGCCCTACGCGCCTTCTGGCAGGAGATCGCCACCACGATTCCCGGCGACCTGCTGGCCGGTCAGCACGCCCATAGCGACTTCAATTTCCGTCAGTTCAGCGGCTGGTTGAGCCTGATCGCGGGCGCCAAGGGCTTTTTCCGCCCGTGGTTCCTCCTGCCGTGGTTCAATCCGCCCGGCACGCCGGAAGCGACCAGCTTCTACGACACCTCGCCTTTGCGCGAAACGCTGTTGCGCCATGTCGATTTCGACCGCATCAACAAAGGCCCCTTACGCCTTAGCCTCGGCGCCGTGCAGGTGCGTACCGGCAATTTCGTCTATTTCGACACCCATGAGCCTGAGCGCGTCATCGGCCCCGAACACGTCATGGCCTCCGCCGCCCTGCCGCCCGGTTTTCCCGCCGTCTATGTCGATGGCGAGGCCTACTGGGACGGCGGCCTCGTCTCCAATACGCCCCTGTCCTATGTGCTGGACGCTGGCGTGGCCAAGGATACGCTGGTCTTCCAGATCGACCTGTTCAGCGCTGTCGGCCCGGTGCCGCAGACCATGGACGAGGTGCAGGAGCGGATGAAGGACATCACCTATTCCAGCCGCACCCGCCTGAATACCGACGCCTTTCTGGAGAAATACCGGCTGCGTCACGCCATCCGCGCTCTGGCGCAATATGTGCCGGAAGACGCTCTGGAGCGCCTGTGCGATCAGAGCCTGCCCGCCGATGTCTATGATGGCCGCGTCAGCCTGGTGCATATCATCAACCGCTCCAATCGCCGCGAGATTCAGTCCAAGGATTTCGAGTTCTGGCGCGTGTCGCTCGATGAACACTGGCGCGACGGTATGCGCGACGCGCGCACCGCTATGGAGGCGGATTCGTGGCGCGAATTCAGCGACCCGGAAACCGGTCTGGCCGTCTATGACTATATGCGCACCGATACGCGCGACGATTAATGTTGCGCCGCGAACACACACCTGTGGCCAAATCACCAAATTTTTCTAAAAGTGACAAAATTCGGGCGCGACTACTGGCGGAATCTGACCGGCGCCACATATAATGAAACCGAACAGTACGGTTTTATTCTTCAGGAGCTGTCGCCATGCGACGGATCATCATGACATTGGCGGCGGCGGCCTTGCTGGCCAGCGCCGCGCCCGCCTTCGCCGTTCAGGACGCCGTCGCCCTGACCGATCAGCAGCGCGCGAGAGAGACGATGGACATCGGCGTCCTGACGCAAAAGGCGGCGTCCGGCGATGTGCGCGCGCAGGTGCGGCTTGGCGACGACTACTATGTCGGCAACGGCGTCGGTCAGGATTATGCGCAGGCCTTCCACTGGTACGAAAAAGCGGCCAGGACTGGCGACCCGGAAGCGCAGACCGAACTGGGCCTGATGTACGCCAAGGGCCAGGGCGTCGCGAAAGATTACGCGCAGGCGCTTAACTGGACGCGCAAGGCCGCCGATCAGGGCTATGCGGGCGCGCAGTACAATCTGGGCATCGCCTATGACACGGGCGTGGCGGTTGATCACGACTCGGCGGCGGCGTTCGGCTGGTATCTGAAGGCGGCGCAGCAGGGCTATGACATCGCTCAGTTCAACGTCGCCAATATGTACGAGTTGGGCGACGGCGTGACGCAGGACTATGCGCAGGCGATGAGCTGGTATCAGAAGGCCGCCGATCAGGACTACGCCCCGGCGCAGTACAATCTCGGCAATATGTATCTGGCGGGCGAAGGCGTCACCGCCGATCCGGCCAAGGCCCTGCCTTTGATTTCGGCTTCGGCCAAACAGGGCTTCCCGCTGGCGCAAAGCCGCATGGCCGCCCTCTATTATCAGGGGCAGGGCGTGGCGCAGGATAAGGTCGAGGCCTATGCCTGGGCTCTGCTGGCGGCGGATGCGGGCGATGGCGACGCGCAGGCCCTGCTGGCGGCAATGGACAGCGCGCACGAGTTGAACGACGACCAGCACGCTCAAGCGGCTAGGGCGGCGGACCAACTGGCGCAGGCCCTGACAGGCGGCGCATAGATGGGCGGCGCGTAAGTTTTCCGCAGAAAAAATGCGGCGGACGCTTGCCACGGCGGCGGGGCTTGGCTATACACCCGCTCCTCGGCGGCGACGCCGGGATTTGAGATGAAGATGGGCGCTTAGCTCAGCGGGAGAGCACTACCTTGACATGGTAGGGGTCACAGGTTCAATCCCTGTAGCGCCCACCATCTTCATCTCTGAAAACATTACGTTTTCTTCAAAATCCATATCATCGGTTAGATCAGAGTGACACGCAAGTGCTACGCTGTTGAGATACGAACATTGGATTTTTTCGTTATAAATCAATCCTAGTTCAGCGAAATATGCGTCAATCGCTTCCCGGCCCTTTGACAGATAGTCGGGCGCGAATCTCGCATATCGTTCGGTTACGCCGGGCATTTTATGGCCCAGCAAGCCTTCAACCTCCCAATGTGGCACGCTTCTGCTACGCAATTCAGCGGCCATCGTGTGCCTGAGGCTGTAGGGTGTGATTTCATCGGACAGCTTCGCCGCCTTAACGACAGTAGCGAAGCCCTTCTTGATGCTGTCTATCTTGTTGCCGTGCCAATTCACAAAACGGCTGGCGCCGGTGTTCTGTAAGAACGGCAAAAGGGTTTCTGTGACCGGCACGACAGGACGCCCCTTTTTGGTCCGCTTCCGCCCCGGCGGGTTAAGATCAATAAGGCGTGCGTCAAAATCGACCTGATCCGGGCCTAGGTCCAGCACAGCGCCGGGACGCGCCAAGGTGTTCAAGCTGATTATCATGAAAAGGAACAGGTGGGGCCAGTCTTGAGCCGTCATCAGCAGCTTGCGCATTTCGGTTTTCGTCAGCCGGTAAGGCTCCTTTTCGTCAGAGCGGTCCTTTTCGTCGATTATAAAAGGGACGTGCGTAATTTCCTGCCGCTTCCACGCCCAGCGCAGGGCGGCGCGTCCTACGGTCAGCACGCGCGAGACATAGGCGTTCTTATAGCCGCGCCCCTTCAGCCATGCGATGAATGCCTCTTGTCGCACATGGGAAAGGTCGGAAACGGTCGCATCGGCCCAGAATTCGGTCCAGAGGGCGAGCGCGATCTTCGCTTGCACGGCGCTGGCGATTTTTGACGCATGGCCCTGCCAATAGCGCACAAGGACGGTAGCGAGCGGCATTTCTTTAGGGGAAGCGTCTTTGAACGTCGCGCGCTCAGTGACGAATTTCGCGAGTTCTATTTGGGCGCGCTGAAGATCGTCTGTGCCAAGCGAAGCGCGTCGTGTTTGTCGGGAATCGGAATCGAACCAAGTTGCGTGCCAGAAGGGCGAGCGGGGGCGCTGCGATAGCCAGAAGCCCGCGATTTCGCAGAGTTTTCCGTCTTTTGACATGGCGCGACCCTTTGGTTTTCCAAGTATTCAGCTAGATCCGACATTGTATATTTAAACCGGCCTCCGATTCTTCTGAAGCCGATTTCGCCCCGTTTGCGGATTCGCTGAATCGTATCGGACGACATGCCGAGTATGGCGGCAGCCTCCTTTTCCGTCATCAGCTTTTCAAACGGGGCGAAGTTCATCAGATCAGATCACCGGAACCAGGCGCACGTTGACGGACGCGGACGGGTTCGCCGCCGCCGTGGTGGCCACGCCGATTTTCGTGTTACCGGTCGCCGTCTTCGTGACCAGTTTCGCGGTTGCGTCCCAATAAAGCAGGTCGCCAACAGCGATCGCCAGGGCGGACACTTTCGGCAGATCGAAGACGCCTTCGACGGCAACGTCAACGTCCGCGCCGGACTCAGCGTCGCCGTTCGCCACGCCGATAATCGAACCGGCAATGACGACACCGCCGGACAGGACAGCCGCAGGGGCCGGGATTGTGAGGTTTTCGCCGCATTGGATAAAGTTTTTCATTATTACATTCCTTTGGAAGTCGAGAGATAGATTGTTTTGGGTGCAGATCGAGAAGCCGCGGCAATGGCGGACTCGGCGGCAGCAAGAGCGGTCGCCATTTCGGCGTCGGTTTTATACTGAACCTCCTCGCCGTTTTGATCGCGGACGCTACGGAGGCCCGACAGACGGGCCTCCAAGAGCGCATCCCGCCAGCCGGTCAGGGTGTCTAGACTCACGCCCATTGGTAAGCGCCCCGGTAGTCGATAGCGCCACAGCCGAAATCGAGGATGACGCGGAATTCCATTCCAAGCGTGTCCCATCCCTCCCGGCTGGCCATCTGCGGGCCCTGAGCGCTCGACAGATAAGCGTATTCGAGGCACGGCAGGACGGCCGGATCAGCGAACATATAGGCGCTGCCATCGGCGAGACGCGGCTCCACCAAGAGCGTGTATTTGTTGGCAAAGACGTTCGCGTCATTGATCGTCGCGGCGTAGATCGCCGCCAGCATCTTTTCGGCTTCCTCCTCAAGGTCGGGCGAGACCAGGACAAATTTGGGTGACACGTTAATCGGCGTTTTACCGTCCAGGCCCTTCATGCGGCGCAGCGCTTCGCGGCCTTCGCCCAGGGTTGCGCCAGAGTCGGACAGGGCGTGGCCAGCGAGGTTACCGTGATCATCGTGGAACATCGCTTTTCCGTCTTCGCCCAGAACCGGATTCGAGGTCAGCAGCGAGACGAGCAACCCGTTTTCCGTTTCGGCGGACATGCGGCCGGCGGTTTGCCCCCAGTCATTGAAGGCGCCCAGATCATCGTTGATCATGGCCTTACGCGACAGGCTGAAGGTTGCGCCGTAGGTGTCGAGCGAATAGCTGTTGACGGCTTCGGAGCGGGTCGTCGCCTTGATTTCACCGGCTTCGGTGACCTTTTGCAGCGTCCCGACATCGGACAACTTCAGAAGCGATTTCGGCCTAAAATCGTTGATGGTGGCTTGACGGGCCAGCGACTTAACCGGACAGGGCGCATTCTGATACGCCGCCAACAGAACGCGGTTGCCGGTCGCGGTCAGCAGATTCGAGAAGTCGGAAGTCGTGTGCATGGCGCGCGTGAAAATCGTGTCGGCGTCCATGCCGCGCGTGCTGATTCCGTTCGATTCCAGGATCGCGCGCGCATGGTCTTTCAAGGTGTCGCCCATGAATGAGCGGGCGCCATCGGTCGGGGCCGTGCCCGAAGCGCGGGCGAACAGGGCGTCCTCGCGGGCGCGACGCTGCACGGCAGGATCTTCGGCTGAAGCGGCGACGCGGATATGGGGCGTCTGGCGCGAGCGGGTTTGCATGGCGTCGAAAGCCGCCGCGCGCGCTTCGAGTTCCGTCACACCGGCGTCGATTTGAGCGTCAGCCCAGGTTGAATCGAGTCCAGCAGATCGGGCGATTGTGCGGATCGCGGCGCGCGTTTGCGCAACGTCCGGGGTGGCGGTGGTTTCGATTTCCGCCGATTCAGTTTCAGTCGTCATATTTTGACTCCTCAAGATTGCCGACTCGTCGGCGGGGATTGGCACCAGGCTGACCTCTTTAAGAGTCCAGGCGGTGGCCGTGCGAACTCGGTTGCGCCCTGAAGCGTCGGCGGTGTCGCTCCAGGATGAAACCGAGTATCCGATAGACACGCCCGTCACGTCGCCGCGCTCAATTGCGGCAAGCGTTGCGGGGTTTGAAATTTGAAGCGTCGCGACAATCTGCCCCGGTTCAAACCGAACGTCCGAAACGCGGCCCAGAATGTCAGAAACAGAGCCTTGGCGGTGCGAATCCAGAACCGGCAAACGTGCTGCCAAGGTCACGTTTTCGCGGCCCAAAGCCAGCTTTTCTATAAACCCCCGCCGCTGCACTGGCGCGCCGGTGGATATGATCGCCTCGACCGTGCCATTTTCGACATTTAGCGTCTCCGGGGCGAAGGTCGCGGGTGCGCTGCGCGTTTCAATTTGCAGATTGTGTTGACTGTCCGGCATTTGCCGCGCCTCCATAATTAAAGGTCAAACCCAGCGCCTTTGCGCGGGCAGCGTCGGCGGCGATTTCGTTGTCAAGTTCGTCCACGTTCCATCCGCGTTCGGCGGCTGCTTTCGTGCGCGAGGTCAGGCCCGCCGCCAGTTCGGCAAGCGTGGCCTCGTTGTCCTTCAGCGGATCAACCTGCAAAGGCTTCGGTGGCAGCCATTCCGACGCGAGCCAGGAGCGAGGATTGGACTCAAAGTCTGGCGCGTCCAGGTCACCGGACAAGACGGCGGACGTAATCGCGCGCCGCCATACGGGGCGCAGGAATTGCGGAGCCAGTACGCCCCACTGGATTTGTTCGACGCGCTGGCGGAAAGGCAGCAGGCCAGCCCGCAAGCTGGAATAGTTCGCGCCGGACAGGTCGCCGCTCACCAAATGATCGGGAAGGCCAAGACCGGCGGCAAGAGCGAGAAGGTTAGTTTTTATAAAGGCTTGAAGTTCCTGCGCTTGGCCGGGACTGTTGAACTTAATATCGTAACCGGCTGGTAGATATTTGATTGCGCCCGGTTCGATTCCGCCTTCCAAAACCGATCCGGTTTGCACCCCTTCATAAGGCGACTGCGCCGTTCCGTTCTGATCCACGAGGAATGCGCTGTGCATGGCGGCGACCTTCGCACCCACAAGCAGCGCGTCGCAAAGCTGATCAAATTCAGCCGCAGGTAAGATCACCGGCGCGAGCCAGGAAACGCCGCGCACCTGACCGGGGGCCAAAGGTTTGAAGACGTGAAGAATGTCATCGGCCGGGATGCGGACAGGCGCAAAATAGGTCTGAAATTGCGAGGTCGGAATCGCAGGAAAAATCCAATAAGCTACGCGACGGCCCGACGAATCGAATTCAACGCCATTCACCGCGTAGCCGCCGCTTTCGAGGGGGCGTGTATAAGCCCAGTCCAGCAACTCGACGGGCAGCAACCGCAGGCGCGTCCCGGCGTCGGTTTCGACTATGTGAATCAGCGCCTCACCGTCAATGACCAGCGACCGCGCCACGGCCTCTTGAAACCCATAAAAATCCGTCAGGCCGTCAAAATCGGCCATTTCGGCCCAGCCTGAAAACCATTGCATAGCCTCAGGATTCTTGCTTGTCGGTGTGATGCCAGCCCCCACAAGAGCGCCAACCCAGTTCGCAACGGCGTGGCTAATCCAGGGGTTGTTTTGGACTAGATAGCGGGCGCGCGAACGCAGCATCGGCCCGGCGGCGCTGACTTCGCTGTTGATCGGGCCGAACGTGCCGATACCGGAACCGCGGCGCCCGCCTGCCGCGCCGTCGAACCGCCGGACATAACTTTGCGGTGATTGCCGTTTTTCGATCAGAGCGGCCCAGACCGCTTTTGCGCGCGCCAGCATGGATCAGCCCTCGCGGTAAGCAGCGATGACGGGCGAAAGGATTTGATTCAGATCAAAGCGCGTTTCGGCTCGAACTTTCACGATTTTGAGGTCGTCAGCGAGTTTCAGCGCGGCAGCGGCCCGCTCATCACGCGGATCATGTGCGCCTTCAAAGTCGATTTCGTAGTGCTTTTTGCCGGAAAATTCGTGCATTAAGCGGATGACTAGGCTGACCGGCTGACCGGCTTCTATAGCAACGATTGCGTCATCAATGAGAGTTTGAGGCGGGCGCCCGAACGTCCAGTTATTATGATTGACATGGTACTGGACTTCGCGGGCCATCTCCACGTCGAACCCCATTTCGAGAAGTTCATTGTAAATCGCCGCCTGCGCAGCACCGTTCAAATCGAGGCGACCTTCACGGCGTCCGGTGTCTTCGCGTGCCACAGGGAGCAAGCCGTGCTTGTCAAACAGGCGAACGCGACGCAGCAGGGTAGGAACAAACTTGGCGGAAAGGTTTTGACCATCTGCAATTATGGCTGTCACTTCAAGAAAGGTGTGCATGATAGACTCCATGTGATGACGTACCATCTATCACGACGCGTTAGATTTCGCAAACGGAATCGACACGGCAGTTGACACGATGCGTCAAGTTGTGTAGATCAAACATCACCGGGCGGCTTTTCGGCGGAATCACTGCCCGGCGCCGGTGGCTTAATCCCTTTGGTCACCGGCCATCCGCCCACCGAAATCTCCCTCTCGGTGTCTGGATTGAGGCAATGACCCGCCGGGACTCCACCCGGCGGGTTTCATTTTTATAGAAGGAGATTCCGCTATGACCGATTTTGCCGATTTAACCGACGCCGAACGCCGCTACACAGTCGGTTCGCTTATTGTCGAGGCCAATGAGCAAGGCCGCGACCTTCGGCCGTTGCTGGCTGAGATTGCCGCAATGTTTGTCGAATACGGTGTGCCGGCGCCGGTGTCGTTGATTGACTATGTCCGCGGGCGTCCGGTGCAGTTCATCGCGTCTGCGTCGATTCATTGAGCGTGGCTCTCACGTTTAACGTGATAAATATTCATTAAAAACAAATACTTGACTCATTATTATGCGTGATGCACCGTTGCCCTGCCAAATAAGGAGGGCGAGATATGGACATCGAACAGGCATTGACCTTACCGCTCGCGGTTGTGAAATTGCCGATAGCTTGGCATGGTGAACCGGTCGGGCCGGAGTGCTGCGCTCCAATCGTCTTTAACGCCGGAGCGGCTTTTCTGCCCGCTTATCTATCAGGCGGCTTGGCGGTAATTTTCGCTCTGAATCCGGCTGCGACGTTGAATTCAGCTAAGTTTTTGGCGGCGGAAGCTATTAGCTTGTTTTGTATTTAGCGAGGAGACGAAAGGTGTCAGGTATTAGGCGCTTATTCGACAAGATCGAAAAATACGCGATTGATTATATTGGAACATCTCTATCGGCTGCCGACAAAGAGAGGATCGCCTTCGAGATTGAATTGATTCAAGATGATTTAGAGACGAGATACGTTGCTGCATACAATGCCGCACCTGAAGGTTCTGATCCTTTAGGGCCAAGTGACTTTCCTGGCCAATTGGAAGCCTTTGTTGATTCAGTTAAAGAGGCAATTGGCATTGAAGAACAATCTTCAACGGATACGACTCATCTCCTCCGAAAGGTATCCCACTTCAAATACAAATCTTTGGGAATTTTTGAAATGTTAGATACTCGATTTATTTAAATGTTGGAATAATGGGGCCTGTTCTTTTGTGCTTAGCGATATCAATTGATTCAAATGTAAACGTCTCCCTATCTTTTTTATATTTATCTATAGTCTCACATTTGTATTTTTGACCTGTTCGCCCAACGATCCTCAATATTTTTGGAGTGACCTTTTTAACAGAGATAACCAGATCGTTAATTTCAAATTCCTCATTCATAATTACCTCCCCAGCCAATTCGACCTTATTACCGGGCTAACCTTTGCGACCGGCGCAGCTTGAGATTGCAACTCGCTTTCGCGGCGGTCAAGGTCGAATCCTACCAAGTGGCGCGCCGCCATTGCATAGACAAGGCCGTCCAGACCTTCCGCGCGTTTGCCGGGGATGCGCTCAAACGCGCGGATCGGCTGGCCCCGGACATAGCGGACGATGCGGCGTTCTGAAGTCAATTCCTCAAAAAATCGGGGGTCCAAATCTTCGGAGAAGCGCAGTCCCGTCCCGGCCTGAAGTCGGTTGAAGATTTGGTTTTTAAGTGCATCAGACCCGACGATGAAAAGTGGCTGTCCCTTAACGGTCGAGCGTTGCAGCGGCAGACGTGAAAAGCCCGGCATGCCTTTGCTTGCGGCGACGCGGCGACTGAAACGGGGCTTTGTGAAACTGTACACATGGGGTGCATGATCGCCGTCCCCGGAGTCGATCAAAGCCGCGTCAATGCGCAGAGTTCCGCCGAGTGGATGAGGCCAGGAGGATTTCAGCAGGTCGTCCAGTTCAAGCCAAAGGTCGGCAGTGTCGAACCGCCCCCAAATCACGCCGGACGACAGCACAAACAAATCCGTTCGCCCATGTCCAAGAACCACATATTCGGCCCGGTCGTCCTGCATATCGACTCCGCAGGTTATCAACAGCACGTCCGCAGGGATTGCCGTAAGCCCGAATTGTTCACGGCGGCTCAAGAGGTCGCCTTCATCCAAATCGTCGCCCGCGTCGCGCCAGGGTTCGCCCAGGACTGTATTTGTCCATGCCTTCAGTGTTTCAGGTGAGCGCTTGGCCTCCAAAAATTCAGAGACAAGAACGGGCCAAGCGGCGTTCGGCAAAAGCGAGATTAGCGCTGACATGCGGTAACCGTGGTGGCCTTGCACTTCGGGCCGGGTGACGCGCCATTGACCGGATCGGATGAAGCGACTTTTTTCAGCCCCTTCCTCGACTATGCCGCCGCAATCCGGGCACGCCCAATGTGAGGTTTCAGGTCGATGTTTGCCGTCTTCGTCGGTCTGCCAATGAATATCGCGCCAGAGGATTTCGTGAGCGGCGCCGCAGGCCGGACAAGCGCACTCGAAAACGCGGCGGTCAGATTGATCATAGGAGGCGCAGACTCGGCTTGTCGCTTCGTCAACCGGCGTCGAGCCCATTACGATTTTGCGCGGGCTGAAGGTTCGGGTTCGGGTGATCGCCAGCGCCACGGGGTCGCCTTCGCCGCCGGCGTCCACCTCGAATCCGTCCACTTCGTCAAGAAAGAGGCAACGGGCCGTGAGAGCGCGAAGGTTGCGGGGCGAGCGCGCCGCCACAAGCTTCAAGCTGCCGCCGGGAAAGCGCCGGTCTAGCATGGTATCACGCCCGGACAGATCGGCAGATAACGCGCCGCGCAGGGCTGGCGACTCGGCAAAAGTCGGTTCGATTGACCCCACCATCAGGTTTCGACAATCGGCTTCGGCGGGCAGGACGACAAGGACGGGCGCCGGATCGTTGACGGCGTAATGTCCAAGCGCGGCGGTGAGTAGCTGCGTATAGCCGGTGCGCGCGGCCTTCAGCACGGTCACACGTTCGGCCCTCGGATCTCCGATTGATCGCGCGATTTCGACCTGATGCGGCCAGAGCCGGATTCGGCCAGGGTGTGCAGAGGTCGCGGCGGGTAGATGGACGCTTTTTTCGATCCATGTCGCCATGTCGAGTCGGGCTGGCGGTTTTAGCGATTTAAGCGCATCGCGGCGAATGTCCAGCAGATCAACCATTTTCGGACAGCCTTTCCAGGGCGACGCGGATTTCCGAATCCACCAGATCGCGGTCGGTGAGCGACAGACGGGCAGGAATCGCCAACATAGCGGCGCGCAGGTCGGTTAGAATCGAGGCCCAGGTTGATTTCACGTCTGAAGCCGTCACGAGTTCACCGCGCGCAAGGGCGTTCTTCAGTTCCACGGCGTCGGCCTGTTCTCGCGTCAGGCGCAGCTTTTCGGCGGCGAGGTCTGGCGAGGTCGTCTTACGGTTCGCTTTCGCCATCATGGATCGCAGATAAGCGCGAGTGCAGTTTTGCACGTCGAAAAGGCCGGATTCGGATTTTGAAATTGCGCCCTCTGTGACCAGCATCCGAACCTGTCTGGCGGTGACACCCCAGAAGGACGCGAGTTGCGCCTCGGTGGCCTCCGCAGGGCGATTTAGGGCCATTGTGGGTGCAGGGTCACCGCCCAGAAGTTCGTCCAAATCATCGTATGCCATTGGAACCCTCATTATAAAAATTTTGCAGCGGGTGAAGTTTCGCGGTCTGCGCCCCCCGCTCGACCGATCGGCCGGAAGTACCTTCGCCGGTCAAAAGATGCAGCACAGCGCACGTTTTCAGATCATGCGGCACAGCGCACGTTTTTGACGTGCCATAGGATGAGCGCTTCAAATCGACAATTCGAGACAAACCGCCCGGTGCAGGTGGGACATGGCGGGTTCCCCCTAAAGGGGGAAACCCTGCCGTGTGTCCCAGCCGCCCCGCCTTCCGCAGGTGGGACAAAAACCCATGTCCCACCCATGTCCCGGCATGTCCCACCTGACTATTCATCGAAAGGGTCATCGAATAACTCACTGTAATCATGTAGTTTTGATGTTGAGACACACCCGTCTAAGTGGGACACAAGCCCATGTCCCACCAGTTTTTGATAGGCCCGATTGAATGCTTTCTTGCGGGAGTCGTAAGCCTCTGAGACGGAAACAGTTCTTCCGGCGATACATGCCTCGCGCCACGCGGCTTCTGAGACTTTCTGAGACGTTGTGAGACAATCTTCTAGGCGACGCAGTACGTCTAAGGCCGCCCTTTCACTCATCGACAGTTTAGGTGGGACAAGGTGGGACAAAAGCCCATGTCCCACCTGCGGATTTGCGACCGCAATCGTGATTTCGTCGCCGTCTTCATCATGGCCCATCGCTACAGTGTCGATTTTGAACGCTATGTCGCGGTCGCATGTGCCGTTGCGGTTCTTCGTCAGCTTGCCCCGGATGATGCCTGACTCGTCGCGCGGCTGCACATGCAAGGCCACGTCGAGCGCGCCGTTAAGGAGACTGTGACCGCGTGGCGTCGAGCCTTCGGCTTTGGTGTCATGGTGGATCAGCACAACCGCCGCGCCCCATGTCGTCAGATCACGCGCCACCTTGACCACGCGCCCCATCGCCTCAGCGCTGTTTTCCTCTAAACCGGGAAATGCCATCGCCAGGGTATCGAGAAAGATCAGAGACGGCTTGCGAGCCTTCACGGCTTCGGTCAACGCCGCCAGGTCGGGCGATTCGGGTGTCAAGAGGTCGGACACGCCGCCGACAAGGGTGAAGTCGGGTGCTGCGCCATGTTCGGCTTTGAGCGCTTTTACGCGCCCGCGCATCCCGAATTCATCTTCAGCGGCGACATAGAAGACGCCACCCTGTTTCGAGCGCATCCCGAAGGCTTCACGGCCCTGCGCCACGGCATAGCCCAGATATGGCGCTATCAGGGACTTACCGGCGCCCGGTGCGCCGAAAATGCAACCGATGTCACCGGGGGCGATCAAGCCCTTAATCAGATAACCGCGCGACGGCGCATTTTCGCAATCGTCGGGTGACAGGAAAGACAGACGAGAGGCGGGCAGATCGGCCTTATTCCAGCCGTTCGCCTTCGCCAAATCGAAAAGGCTGGCAATGGTGACGGGGTTAGAATGTTTCCCTAAAGACAACCATTTTCGGTTGAATTCGTCCTGATCGTACTTCGTAGACTTTTTAGCCCATTCTCTGGCGATTTCCTTACCTTCAGCGTCACCGCGCCAGGCGTGATTCAGCGCCGCCATGACCGTAAGATAATCATGGTAATCGTCAGCCGGAATAAAGGCGAGCGCAGCTTTCACCCGGTCGGCGTCGGGCCGCAGCAAGTCCGCCAGGTCGTCGTCGTCGTCATCATCGGCGGGCGCAGGTGTTTCGGCCTTGCCCCTGTAAGCCCAGCCGGTCGCCATGAGTCGCGCTTCAGCGTCCGCCATGAAGGCGTCCAGCCTATCGAGGTCTATCAGCGGCAAGTCGTACAATGGCACATCAACCGGTGACTTGGTTTCAGGCGTCCATTGATACGGCTTACAGGTGTCAGGGTGTACGCCATAGGCGACGAATTGTTGACCATCGCCAAGGATCTCGACCGCGTGGCGCTGGCCCTTGTGATCGGTGAATTCGCGCGTCTTGCGCTTTCTGACCGGCGTTTCCGTCCTGTACAGCAACAGTGTCTTAGGCTTGCGACCGGCGCGGACAAGCGGCATGTCGTCGCCAAGATTTAGGGCCATCTCTATCAGATCAAAGTTCACGCCGGTGTCGAGAACGTCAATGTCGATAGCGACAAGATTTTCACCCAAAACGATTCCGGTGTTCGGGGCCGTCCAGGTGCGCAGATCGGCGGGCGTCGCATGGACATTTTGCCAGTTCGCCAGGGCGGGCCGCTTGCCATTGCAGGGAATCGGGCGATAGCCATTTTCGATAAGCTTGCGGCGCAGGTCGAAAAGTGGGTCACCCCCTAGCAATTCGTCCAGATCGTCGCTATAATCAGCGCTGAAGTTAGTCACTTCTCCGAATTCAGCGCCGTTCCCCTTTGCCGAGGGGGCGGCGTTTTCGTTTTCGGGCGGTGGATCGCCGCCGAGAAGTTCGGCAAGTTCGGGGTCGCGGTTTCCCGGTAGTGCTACGCTAGTGCTACGCAACATAGGCTGAGTTCCTTATGTTTTATGCGTGCGCTTGCGGACTCCTACTGACCTTTGCCTTTGATTTTATTGGATTTCATTTGCGTTGACATGGTAGGGGTCACAGGTTCAATCCCTGTAGCGCCCACCATCTTCATCAAAACTTCCTCCAGATCAGATTTGCTTTCGCATCAGGCGCGCAGGAACAGACTGCGCAGCCAGCCGGGCGTTGCGCGCGCGTTCTGGCGCCAGTCGCCTTCGTCTGCAACTTCAGGCGCGACTTCGGCGTCGAACGGATTGAGCAGCTTCACCCGCCCGGTGCGGTAGGCCGACGGGCGACGCGTCACCAGGGTCAGGCCATGCTCCAGCGCGGTCGCCGCCAGCAGGCCGTCGCGGCTGTCCTCATAGCTGAGGCCCGCGCGGCGGCGTACGATGGCGGCGTCGATGCTGAGGATGCGACCGTCGAAGGCGCGGGCGATCTGCGTATCCAGCCACGCGCGCAAGGCTTTGGCCGCTTCGGCGTCGCGCTTCATCGCCTGCGCTGCGCCGTTTTCCAGCTCCAGCAGGGTCAGGGCCGAAATAAACAGATGGGCGGGCGGAACGCGCCGCGCCCAGTGCGCCAGCGGCGCGAGGTCCGCGTCCCATTTCGCCTTGCGCAGGGCGGCGACAATCCCCGTGTCCAGCAGATACATCAGCGGAACGCCTCGCGCCGGTCCCAGCCCGCGCCAAGGCTGGAGGCCTCAAGATCGACCTGTGCGCCGTCGTCGAGCGCCAGGAGGTCGAGAATGGACTCGCCCTGTCCGCTCAGACGGCAGAAGGCGTCGAAGCTCATCAGCACATGGGTCGGTTTGCCGCGGTCGGTGACGAAGACCGGCTCCTCGCGCGCGGCGCGCTTGGCTTTTGCAACATCCTGATTGAAGTCGCGGCTGGACATGGCGGGCATGGGCGTCTCTTTGTGGCTATGTCGCATCAACGCTACCGCGTTAATGTAGCAACATGACTACAATGTGTTGTATTGGCAACATAAAAATATTCATTAAAATAAATAACTTATCTAATATATTTCCGCTTGACGGCGATACGGCTTTACGACTTGGTTGCGGAAAAGACTATGGGGAGCCGTATCCATGCACATGGGCGTCACTGAAATTTTCCTGATCGCGATGCTGATCATTCTGAGCGTTCCGTTCCTGGTGTGGCGGGTGTTCAAGACCGATTATTATGCGCCCCTGGTCGTGGTGCAGATTATCGGCGGCATTCTGCTGGGGCCGGGCGTACTGGGCGCGGTTTTTCCAGGCTATTATCACTTCGTTTTTAATACGCAGGTTATCGGCGCGCTGAACGGCATCGCCTGGTGGGCGGTGATGATCTTTGTCTTCGTCGCCGGGATCGAACTGGACCTGAAAAAGGCCTGGACGCATCGGGGCGAGACGGCGACGACCGCCGGACTGGCGCTGGGCACGCCTTTGCTGTTCGGCGCGCTGGCCGCCTTTGGCATTTTACTGTTCGCTGTCCAGGCGGGCGACGTGTCGCAATGGATCGGACCAAAAGGTCATAGCTGGCAGTTCGTGCTGGGGATCGGCATGGCCTGCGCCGTGACGGCGCTGCCGATTCTGGTGCTGTTCATGGACAAGCTGGGCATATTGCGTCAGCCGCTGGGCCAGCGCATCCTGCGTTACGCTTCGCTCGACGATGTCGCGATCTGGGGCGTGCTGGCCCTGATCCTGCTCGACTGGGAGCGCGTCGGTCGTCAGCTCGGCTTTCTGCTGGCCTTCGCCGTCGCCGCTTTTCTGGTGCGGAGGCTGATGCGTGCGGTCAAGCCGGGCGACCGCTGGTATATCGCACTGATCTGGCTGGCGGCGTCGGGTTTCGCCGCCGACTGGTCGGGCCTGCACTTCATGGTCGGCGCCTTTCTGTCCGGCGCCGTTCTGGACGCGGACCTGTTCGACCAGAAGAAGATGGACCTGTTCCGCGACCACATCCTGCTGGCCATCATGCCGGTCTTCTTCCTCTCAACCGGACTGCGGACCACCTGGGAGATGGGCGGCGTCGCTGTCTTCGTCGCGGCGGGCGTGCTGCTGGTCGCCTCGGTCGGCGGCAAGCTGGCCGGGATTCACATCGCCGGACACATTCTGAAATGGGAGAAGGGCGAGGCCTCGATCATCGGCTGGCTATTGCAGACCAAGGCTTTGATCATGATCATCTTCGTCAATATCCTGCTCGACAAGCAGATTATCACCAGCGGCGCCTTCACCGCCACCCTGCTGATGGCCGTGGCCTCGACCATGTTGTCGATTCCGATGGTCGCGCCCAAGTTGAAGCGCTACGCCAGTCTGATCAACAAGGCGGCGGCGGAGACGCAGGACGCGCCGAAGGCCATCGCCGCCGAGGCCGATCCGGTTTAAAGCGCTTCCCCACTCACTGGGAACAGCGCCCAAAAGCGGCGTCGTTCAGGCGCTTTCCCGAAAGCCATGCGCGTAGATCTGCTCGATCAGCGCGCGATGCGGTGGCAGGTCGAGCGTGGCGCGCTCGCCGAACTGGCGGATGCGGTTCAGCATGCGTTGCGCCGCCTTGCCTTCCGCGTTTTCGGCGGCGGGAATGTGCGTCTCAAAACCCATGCCGTAAAGGATGTACTGATAGTTGAACCAGGCGAAGGTCTCGGCGTCGAGCCGGAAATCAAATCGGCTGGGCGGGCGCCGCCGCCATTGGGCCAGCCGTTCGCTCAGACGTTCCGGGATCGAGGCCGGATCGCGGTTGTCGCGCCAGAACGGCTCTTCGCGCTGGCTGAGAACGTAGTGCAGCTTCAGGAAGGTCGTTATGTTCTCATAGCGCTCGCGCATCAGGGCGTTGAAGCGTTCGGCGGGCGCGCAGACCGGACCGGAAGCGGGCAGCATCTCGGCGATCATGCTGGCGGCCAGTTCGATCAGCACAATGCCGGTGGCCTCCAGCGGCTCGACAAAGCCGCCCGACAGACCGACCGCGACACAGTTCTTCACCCACGGCGTCTCGCGCCAGCCCGGCTCGAAGCGGATGACGCGCGTTTCGACTTCCGCGCCGCCCAGATGAGCGCGCAGCACGGCCTCGGCGCGCGCGTCGTCGCTATGGGCGCTGGAATAGACATGGCCGACGCCGCGCGTATGGCCAAGGCCGATGTCCCAGCTCCAGCCCGCCTCGTGGGCATTGGCCAGGGTGTAGCTTTCCAGTGGCGCGTCAGGACGTGGATAGGGCGCGCGGCCGACCACGGCGCGGTCGGCGAACAGGATGTCGCGCACATTGCGGAACGGCGTCTGAAGCGCCTTTTCGATCAGCTCGGCGCGGAAGCCGGTGCAGTCGATATAGAGATCGGCGGCATGCGCTCCGTGTCGTTCGGTCGTCACGTTGGCGATGGCGCCGTCCGCGTCCAGCGCGACATGGCTGATCGCATCCGCAATATGGCGTACGCCCAGAGCCTGCGCGCGCTGCGCCAGCACCTCGGCCAGACGGATTGAGTCCATGTGGTAGGCATAGTTGAGCGGGCCTGTGAAGGCGCCTTCGTGCGGGCGTTTGGGGCCGCGACCCGCCTCGGCGACGCGTTTCTGAAAGGTCATAGCCTGGGCGAAGGGCGGACGCGAATTGGCCGGCAGGCGCAGCCAGTAGGCCAGGGCGGCGCCGTCTTCGAAATAAGGCGCTTCGAACGGATGGAAAAAGTGTTCGCTTTCACCGATGCGCGGCGTCCGCACCCAGTTGTTGAAACGTATGCCCTGTTTGAACGTGGCGGAGGTCCGCCGCATGAAGTCGGCTTCATCGACGCCAAGATGGCGCAGGGTCGAGCGCAGGGTTGGAAAGGCGCCTTCGCCGACCCCGATAGCGGCGATGTCGGGCGATTCGATCACGGTGATGCGCGTCGGCCCCAGAAGGCCGGACTCGAAATGTCGCGCCAGCAGGGCGGCGGTCAGCCAGCCGGCGGTTCCGCCGCCAAGGATCAGGATCGTGCGCATGGCGGCACTATCGGCGCGACGCATGGCGGCGTCAACCGCCGGGATTGAGGCGGCGATACAGGGTCGAACGATGCACGCCCAGACTGCGCGCGGCGGCGCTGATATTGCCGCCATATTGCGCGACGGCGCGGCGCATGGCCGCCAGTTCGATATCTTCGAGGCTCGGCGCCCCCAGTTCCGTCGTTGACAGGGTTTCCGGCTGGCTCTGGCGCGCGTCGAGCTGGGCGAAATAGTCGCGCCCGTCGGCGCCGCGCAGCCGCACCGCGCCGTTCCAGCCCTGCGCCAGGGTTTCGGCCTGCGTTTCGAACACCTCCTCGACCTGCACCTGATCGAGATGATCCCAGGTGCGCCCGACCAGCGACAGGCCGCGCCGGTTGGCGGCGACGATCACGCCGTCGCGGAAGACCAGTATGCCTTCGCGCGATGCGCCCAAAAGGTGCGGATCGGTCTGGAAACGCAGGGTCTGACAGCCATCGAAGCCGCCGCGAAACAGGCGATGCTCGATCTGCTCGACCGCCATGCGCACCATACCGAGGACGTAGCCGCCCTGCGTATAGGCGGGGGTTGAAATATCGAGCACGCCGATCGTGGCGCCGCGCGGGTCGATAATCGGCGTCGCCGCGCAGCTCAGGGCGCCGTGGCCGTTGAAATAGTGTTCGGCGCCGTTGACCGCCACCGAGCGACGCTCGGCGATGGCCGTGCCGATGGCGTTGGTGCCGTTGCCGTCCTCGCTCCACTGGGCGCCGGGCCGCAAAGCCACCTGCGCGGCCTTGTCGGCGAAGCTGGGATCGCCGACCGCGTCCAGCACCTCGCCGCGCGCATTGGTCAGGATGACGATGCCGGACAGGTCGCGCGCCTCGGCGTGCAGCATGTCCAGCTCATTGCGCGCCAGACGGCGCAGCGCTTCATGCTTTTCCTGCAACAGCCGCAGTTCCGACGCGCTGGCGGCGTCGGGATGCGGCGTCGTTTGCGCGTCGAGACCCATATTGGCGCAGCGTATCCATGAACGCAGAATGGCGTGGCTGATCTGATCTACAGGTAATCCCTTGCCGCCGAAAAAGACCTCGCGCGCGCGTTCGATCTTGGCCTTTTCGACTCTGAGCGCGTCTGACGGCATCGCGCATGACTCCCTTGTGGCGCCTTATGTGCGCACCTGATTATCTTTCGACATAACCGCGTTTCATATCGGGCTTGCAAGTGTGATCACACGGATTATACGGCTATTTTACCTAGCGTAAGACGGTCTGTCGCACGATGCGACACATGGTCTCGTCCTGTCGTTGCGCGCGACAGGCGTAACGCTGTTCGGATCGCAAAAGCGTGATCGACCACGCGCCCGCGTCAGCTTGCGCTTGAGAGTCGCCGGGGCCGGGCGCAGCCTGCCTGATGAGCTGGGGCTAAATCCAGTCACCACAGGAGGACCATCATGACCAAGTTTGAACGCGCCATCGGCGCGGCGACGCCTTTCAAGACAAAATACGGCAACTATATCGGCGGCGAATGGCGCGATCCCGTCGAAGGCCGCTGGTTCGACAATACGTCGCCGGTGAACGGCAAGACCCTGTGCCAGGTCGCGCGCTCCAGCGCCGCCGATATTGAGCTGGCGCTGGACGCCGCCCATGCGGCCAAGACGGCGTGGGGCCGCACCGATGTAACGACGCGCGCCAATATCCTCTTGAAGATCGCCGACCGCATGGAGGCCAATCTCGGCCTGCTGGCCGAGGCCGAGACCTGGGACAATGGCAAGCCGATCCGTGAGACGACCGTCGCCGACCTGCCGCTGGCCATCGACCATTTCCGCTATTTCGCCGGCTGTCTGCGGTCGCAGGAAGGCTCTCTGTCCGAGATCGACCACGACACCGTCGCCTACCACTATCATGAGCCGCTGGGCGTGGTCGGTCAGATCATTCCGTGGAACTTCCCGTTGTTGATGGCGTGCTGGAAGCTGGCCCCGGCGCTCGCGGCGGGCAATTGCGTGGTGCTGAAACCCGCCGAACAGACCCCGGCCAGCATCATGGTTCTGGCTGAGCTGGTCGGCGACCTTTTGCCGCCGGGCGTGCTGAACATCGTCAACGGCTTCGGCCTGGAGGCGGGCAAGCCGCTGGCTTCATCGAAACGCATCGCGAAGATCGCTTTCACCGGCGAGACCTCGACCGGGCGACTGATCATGCAGTACGCCTCGGAAAACCTGATCCCGGTGACGCTGGAGCTGGGCGGCAAGTCGCCCAACATCTTCTTCGACGACGTCGCCATGCACGATGACGATTTCTTCGACAAGGCGATCGAAGGCTTCGTCATGTTCGCGCTCAATCAGGGCGAGGTCTGCACCTGTCCGTCGCGCGCCCTGATCCAAGAGTCGATTTACGATAAGTTCATGGACAAGGCGCTCAAGCGCGTCGAGGACATCGTTCAGGGCGATCCGCTCGATCCGGCGACGATGATCGGCGCTCAGGCCTCCGGCGAGCAGCTTGACAAGATCCTGCGCTATATCGAGATCGGCAAGAGCGAGGGCGCGGAAGTTCTGACCGGCGGCGTGCAGGCGAAGTTTGGCGGCGAGCTGGACGGCGGCTATTACATCAAGCCGACCGTGTTCAAGGGCCACAATAAGATGCGCATCTTCCAGGAGGAGATTTTCGGGCCGGTCGTGTCCGTGACCACCTTCAAGGATGAAGCCGAAGCGCTGGCCATCGCCAATGACACGATGTTCGGCCTCGGCGCGGGCGTCTGGAGCCGTGACGTGCAGCGCTGCTACCGCATGGGCCGTGGCATCGAGGCGGGCCGGGTGTGGACCAACTGCTATCACGCCTATCCGGCGCATGCAGCCTTTGGCGGCTACAAGCAGTCGGGCATCGGGCGCGAGACGCACAAGATGATGCTCGACCACTATCAGCAGACCAAGAATGTGCTGATGAGCTATTCGCCGAAGAAGCTGGGCTTCTTTTAAGGAAGGGCGCCCTCTCCCTGCTCTCGGGGAGGGGGCTTTACACCGTCGCCGTGCTGTCGCGGATCACCAGTTCGTGCGGCAGGGTCTCGACCACGGGCTCTGAGCGCTGGCCGTTCAGTATGGCCAGCAGGGCGGCGACGCAGCGCTGGCCGATGGCGCGCATCGGCTGGCGCACCGTGGTCAGGGGCGGGGCGGTGAAGCGCGCCGCGCCGATATCGTCGAAACCGACCACTGAAATGTCCTGCGGGCAGGACAGGCCCGCCTGCCGCAGGGCGTGCAACGCGCCCATCGCCATATCGTCGCCAAAGCAGAAGATGGCGGTGGGGCGCGGGGTTTGGGCGATAAGACGCGCCGTGGCCTCGGCGCCGCAATCCATGCTGTAATCGCCATTCAGACAGGTCAGATCGGCCTGCGCGTCATGCCGCGCGGCGCTGGCGGCGACGCCTGTGAAGCGGTCGCGGCTGACCTGGCTGCTGACGTGTCCGCCTATCACAGCGATGCGACGATGCCCCAGGCTGTAGAGATAGTCCATGACCTCCGAGGCGGCGCGGGCGTTGTCGATACGCACCACCGACAGCGGATGGGCCTCGTCGCATTCGCAGCCCTGCACGATCGGCGCGCCCGGCGTGTCCGCCAGCGGCGCCAGCGCGTCGGGCAGACGATGGCCGAGGCAGATCAGGCCGTCGGCCTCGCGCCGCCGCAAAAGGCCCGCACAGGCGTCGCCGCTGTCGGGTCCAGAACCGGCGTCGCTGAGCAGCACCGTATAGCCCGCCGCCGAGGCGGCCTCCTCGGCGCCGCGAATAATGCTGGAGAAGAAGATGTTGGTGATGTCCGGCACGGTCAGGATGAGCCGCGAGGTCTTGAGCGTGCGCAGATTGCGCGCCAGGGCGTTGGGCGCATAGCCGAGGCTGTCCACGGCCTTGGTCACGCGCGCCCTTGTGTCCGGCGTGACGTGCGCATAGCCCGACAGCACGCGCGAGACGGTGGCCGTCGAGACGCCCGCCAGTTTCGCCACGTCCTGTATGCTCGCCAAGGCCGGAATTCCTTTTTCAACTTGTCCTATTGACTGTTTACGGCGTTCCGGTCTGCCCTGCCACCGGAAAAGCAGGAGATGCGATGCGGCTGACGGCGATCATGATGGCGGGGCTGGGGTGGGCGGCGGCGGCGCACGCCCAAACCACCGAAGTGGTGGTGCGCGCCAACCGCTTCGACGCCTACAGCGGCGACGCCGCCTTCAGCGCGATCGACGCGGGCGCGGCGGACATGCGGGCCGCGCCCGATCTCGACACGGCCCTGAAGCGCGTCGCGCAGGCTGAACTGTTCCGGCGTTCGTCGTCGAACACCGCCAATCCGACGGTGCAGGGCGTCGGCCTGCGCGCTCTGGCGCCGTCGGGGGCGGGGCGCGCGCTGGTGACGCTGGACGGGGTTCCGCAGAACGATCCGTTCGGCAACTGGGTGATCTGGGCCGCCATCCCGCAGATGGGGTTGAGCCATGCGCATATCGTGCGCGGCGCGGGCGGCGGCGCCTATGGCGCAGGCGCGCTGACCGGGGTGATCGACCTCGACCTGACGCCGCCGCAGGCGCTTGAGCCTTACCTGCGCGTTGAAGGCGGCGAACATGGGAACGGGCGGCTCGACGCAGGCGGCGCGCTCGGCGATCTGGCCGTCTATGGCATGACTCAGAGCCTGCACGGCGACGCGCCGATCCGGGGTGGCGCGCGCGGGGCGGCGGACGTGGCGACTTTCAGCCGCGACGCGGCGCTGAGCGTCAATTATCAGCGCGATCTGTGTCCGCTGGGCCAGTGCGGGCGGCTGGACCTTCTGGCCGGGAGCTATGACAGCCGCCGCGACACCGGGCTGGCGGGCGCAAGCGCGACGGCGCGCGGCGACAGCTACAGTCTGAGCTTCACGCGCAGCCCGACGCCGCAGACGAATGGTTTTCGCGCCCAGATCTGGCGCAAGACCTCGGACCTCGGCAATGTCTCCGTCTCGGTCGCCGATGACCGCAGCGCGACAGCCCTGGCCAATGATCAGGTCAAGACGCCCGCGACAGGGACCGGCTTCAACCTCGCCATCCGCCATCAGACGCCCGCGCTGGAATGGGAGATCGGCAGCGATGGCCGCTTTTACGACGGCGAGTCGCGTGAATTCTATCGCTATATGGCGCGACAGGCGACGCGCTACCGCGTCTCCGGCGGGCGGACCTCGGATATAGGGCTTTATGGTGAAGCGACGCGGGCGGCGGGCGCATGGCGGCTGACGGCGGCGCTGCGCGGCGATGTCTGGCGGACCTATGACGGTCATCGTCATGAGACCGATCTGACGACTGGCGCGGCGGTCCTCGATCTGGCGCCCGCCGCGCGACGCTATGCGGTGGCGACGGGACGGCTGGGCTTGACGCGCGATCTGTCAAAAGGTTGGCAGGCGCGCGCGGCGGCCTATACCGGTTTTCGTCCGCCCAGCCTCAACGAGCTTTACCGTCCGTTCCGCGTCGGCAATGACGTGACCGAGGCCAATGCCGACCTGAAGCCGGAGCAGCTCAAAGGCGTCGAGATCGGCGTCAGACATAGCCGGACGCTCGACGCCGACCTGTTCTGGAATGTGGTGGACGATCCAATCGGCAATGTCACCCTCGGTCAGGGACCGGCGACCTTTCCGACAGCGGGCTATATCCCGGCGGGCGGATCGCTGCGTGAGCGGCGAAATGTCGGTCGCATCCGGGCCTGGGGTCTGGAGGCGCGCGGAGACTGGCCGGTGGCGCCGCATCTGAACCTGACCCTGTCCGGCGTCTGGACGCATGCGCGCATCGCGGACGCCTATGACAATCCGCAACTGAACGGGCTGCAACCCGCCGAGGCGCCGGATTACACGGTCAGCCTTGGCCTTGACGGCGGGCGGGGGCGCTGGCGCTGGGCCGCCGATGCGGCGCTGGACGGACGGGCGTTCGACGACGATCTGAACCAGAAGCCGCTCAAGCCATCGCAGCGGCTCGACCTGACGCTGGATTACGCAATCACGAACCGCCTGACGCTTGAGGCTCTGGCGCGCAATGCGTTCGACAGTCGCATCGCCATCGCCAATCGCGGCGGCCTGATCAGCTACGATACCGGACGGCGCGTGAGTCTGGCCCTGATCTGGCGCTGATGGGGATAAATGCCGACGGGGCTTAACGGCGGCGCAGAATCTCCCCACAGCTTAATCCGGCGTTAACCGTTCGGTCGGCAATTTCTGCCCATTAGCGGTTGAGCGAATGAGTGGATTATGAACGGCGCGGATTTTCTGGCATTTGGGCGCGACGCCATCTGGCTGACCCTGCAATTGTGTACGCCGATCCTGCTGGTCGGTCTGGTCATCGGCGTCGCCATCGGCCTGTTTCAGGCCCTGACCCAGATTCAGGAAGCCACACTGATCTACGCGCCGAAGATTATCGGCGTCTTTCTGGCCCTGCTGCTGCTGCTGCCGCTGATGGGCGCGCTGATGGCCGGCTTCATGCACGAGGCCGTCAACAAGATCGCGGGCATGTAATGTTTCTGGCCGCGCTTCCTCTGCGTTTGCCCGGAGGCTTGTCTAGCGGCGTGGACAGCGGCGACCTCAACAGCCAGATCGTATCGGTCTTCGGAACCTCGTCGCAGCTCTGGATCACCGGGCTGATCTTCCTGCGTCTGGCCAGTCTGGTCATGCTGGTGCCGGGTATGGGCGATCAGTCCGTGCCGCCGCGCCTGCGCCTCGGCTTTGCGCTGCTGCTGGCCCTGGCCCTGTCGCCGCTGGTCGGACATACCCTGCCGCCCATGCCCGCGACGCTGGGCGGCATGACCGGTGTGATTTTTCATGAGGTGCTGATCGGCCTGATGCTGGGGACGCTGATGCGCGTGCTTCTGTTCACCCTGACCACGTCGGGCGAGATTATCTCGCTGCACAGCGGCATCTCCTTCGCCCAGACCGCCAACCCCGCCGAGGCGCAGCCCTCGTCGAGCATCGGCACGTTTCTGGCCATGCTGGGCCTTGTGCTGGTCTGGTCCACCGATATGCACCACCTGTTCATCCGCGCCATGGTCGATTCGTTCAGCATCTTTCCGGCGACGAAGCCGATCATGTACGCCGACGGCGCGACCCTGATGGTGCGCACGGTGGGCGAGACCTTCACCCTGGCCATGCAGATGGCCGCGCCGATCATCGTGTTTTCGCTGATCTTCAACATCGCCACAGGTTTCGTGGCCAGAATCATGCCGAACTTTCCGGTCTTCTTCGCCGCCACGCCCTTATCGCTGATCGTCAGCCTGGCGCTGCTGGCTCTGGGGCTGGGCGGCATGGGCATGGCCTTCCTGAACCATTATCAGGATCTGATGGCCATCTTCGTCAGAGGGCCGCATGGCTGAGGGCTCCGAAGGCGAAGACAAGACAGAACAGGCCTCCGGCCGGAAGCTCGAACAGGCGAGGGCTTCCGGTGACGTCGCCAAATCGCAGGATCTGCCGCAGGCCCTGTCTCTGGTCGGGGTGTGCGGCCTGCTGGCCTTTCAGGGCGGGAATATCTGCCGCGACCTGGCGGGCGATCTCGTCCCGTTCATCGCCCATCCCGAAGCCCTGCTCGGCTCTTTGCAGGGCGACGGCGGGATGACCATTGCGCACGACCTGTTCATGGACATCCTGCCGATCCTGCTGATGATTCTCGGCACGGCGATCGTGTTCGGCGTGGCGGGCAATGTGCTGCAAACCGGACTGATGTTCGCGCCGGAAAAGGTCGGTTTCAACTTCGGCAAACTGGCGGAAAAGTTCAACCTGCTTGAAAGCTTTAAACGCCTGTTCGGCCTCGATGGCCTCATGCAGTTTTTCAAGACGGTGCTGAAACTGCTGGCCACCGCCTTCATCGTCTGGATGGTGTTGAAGAACCGGGCGAACGACCTGCTGGCCCTGACCGGCGCGTCGCCCATGCTTATCCTGCCCTATACCGGCGAAGCCTTTCGGGCGATGGCGATCGCGGTCTGCGTCTTCCTGATGGTCGGCGCGGGGGCCGACTATATGTGGCAACGCTTCCGCTTCATGGAAAAGATGAAGATGTCCAAGCAGGAGGTGAAGGAAGAATACAAGCAGACCGAAGGCGATCCGCACATCAAGGCCAAGCTGCGCGCCCTGCGTATCCAGAAATCGCGCCAGCGCATGATGGCCAATGTCGCCAAGGCGACCGTGGTGGTCACCAACCCGACCCACTACGCCGTGGCGCTGCATTATGAGCTGGGCGAATCGGTCGCGCCGGTCTGCGTCGCCAAGGGCATGGACTCGGTCGCCCTGCGCATCCGCGCCGAGGCGGGCAAGCACGACGTGCCGATCGTCGAAGACCCGCCGCTGGCGCGCGCCCTTTACGCCAGCATGGAGATCGATGACGTGATCCCCGAAGCGCACTTCGCCGCCGTCGCCAAGCTGATCAGCTTTATCCTGGCCAGGAAGAAGCGCGGCTTCTGAGGCTTGACCGCATGCGACTCATGGCGGGCAAATGGGGTATGATGCTCAAGTGATTCGCGTGACAGGCGCGCCGGTTACCGCCGCGCGCCCCGTTCCAAGAGGTGCCTTCGTTTGTCCTTAGCCACGCCCGCCGCCGCCGCGCCTCTGAAGGGCGCAGACCTCATCGCCCGCCTGCGCGGCGCGGCGACGCCCCGTTCGTTCGCCATGGCGGGCGCCATAACCCTGTGCGTGTGTCTGGCCATGTGGCTGGTCGCCGGACGGCTGCCGCCGGGCGCGATCCTGGCGGCGCTGCTGGTCGCCTTCGCGGCGGTGATCCTGCTCGGCGTCTTCGCCTTCGCCAGCGAGCATGAGGTGTTGAGCCACGAAGGCTTTCGCGCCGACGACATCGCCAGCGCTCTGACCGAACCGGCGGCGGTCGCGGCCTATGACGGGCATGTGCTGGCGGTCAACGCCGCCTGGCGCGACGCGGGCGGCGATGCGCGCCGTCTGCCGCGCGGCGATGCGGCGCCGGGACTGTTCACGGCGCTGCGCGAAGCGAAGGCGCAAGGGACAGGGCGCGCGCTCGTGCGGCTTGGCGGTTTCGATTACGAGATGGTGGTTTCCCGGCTGGGCGAGGACATGGCTTTGGTGCGCGCCGCCTCGCAAGGCGTGCTGGGCAACGGCCTGATGCTGCGCCATGAGGGCGCGGTTCAGGCGGTCGAACACGCAGGTTTTCTGGCCGCGCCTGAGACGGTTTCAGACCTGCCCGAAGCCCGGCTCGACGCCTTTGCCGAGGCGGCGCCGTTCGGCGCGGCGGTGGTTAAGGGCGTGGACCTGTTTTCGGCGCAGATCGAGGATTTCAATACCGCTTTCGCCGCCCTGGCCGAAAAAACGCCCGACGATCTGACCGGCATGGATTTCGCTCACCTGGTGACGGAAAATTCGCGCGCCGATCTAAAGGAAAAGCTGAAATCGGGTAAGGCCGGGCCGTTCGACATCAGTTTGAGCGTCAAGTCCGACCGCGCCCTTCAGGTCTATGTCACCCAGGTGGCGGGCGGTTTCAGCCTATATCTGTTCGACGTCTCCGACCAGAAGAAGCTGGAGCAGAACCTCGTCCAGGCCCAGAAGATGCAGGCCATCGGCCAGGTCGCGGGCGGCATGGCGCACGATTTCAACAACCTGCTGACCGGCTTCAAGTTCCGCAACGACCAGCTTCTGCTCAACCACCCGCTCGGCGATCCGTCCTATGAGGATCTCAACGGCACGCGCCAGATCATCGCCCGCGCCGAGGATCTGGTGCGCAACCTTTTGGCCTTCGCCCGCAAGCAGACCGTCAAGCGCGTGACCCTGAATGTCGGCGAAATGGTGTCCGAAGCCGAGGTGCTGCTGCGCCGTCTGGTGCGCGAGGATGTCAAGCTGGAAACCGCCTATGGCCGCAACCTGCCCAATGTCCATGTCGACAAGGGGCAGATGGAAATGGTCATGATGAATCTGGTCGTCAATGCCCGCGACGCCATGCGCCCGCAGGGCGGCGGCAAGGTGTCGATCCGCACGGCGGCCCTGTCGCAGGACGAGGCGAAGGCGCATGGCTGGAGCGAGGCCCCGGCGCAGGGCGCGGCCCTGATCGAGGTCAGCGACACCGGCCCCGGCATCCCACCGGAGATCGTCGCCCAGGTGTTCGAGCCCTTCTTCACCACCAAGCCGCAAGGGGAAGGCACCGGTCTGGGGCTTTCGACTGTCCACGGCATCATCAATCAGGCGGGCGGCCATATCCTGATCGACACCGCGCCGGGGCAGGGCGCGACCTTCCGCATCTTCCTGCCGGTGTGGATCGAGACCGAAAAGCCCACCGAGGCGCCTGCGCCCGAAAAACCCGCCAAACCCGTGCCGAAAGACCTGTCCGGCGTCGGGCGCATCCTGTTCGTCGAGGACGAGCAGATCGTGCGCGGCATTGCGGCGCAACTGCTGCGCCAGCGCGGCTATGAGGTGCTGGAGGCGGCCGACGGCGAGGAGGCGCTCGACATCATCGAAGCCGAGGGCGGCAAGTTCGACCTGCTGATTTCCGACGTCATCATGCCGGGACTGGACGGGCCGTCCATGCTCAAAAAGGCGCGTCCGCTGATCGGCGACGTGCCGGTCATGTTCATTTCCGGCTATGCGGAATCGGAGTTTTCCGACCTGCTGGAGGAGGAAAAGAACGTCTCCTTCCTGCCCAAGCCGCTCGACATCAAGACGCTGGCGGAGCGGGTCAAGGAACAATTGGCCGCTTAGGAAAATCGCGGTCTTTGGTCCGCGAGTGCGTTGGCGTCGCTAGGCTGTATTCATATACAGCCGTCGCTCGCCGCCTGCTATCGGACTCAAATCTCACGATTTTCATCTGCGCCGAATCTCGCCCGCGCCGCCAGGCCAAGGCCGCTGGCCACCGATGAGAAGCGGTCGCCATAGTACAGGCGCGCTGACGGGAAGGCGGCCTGCATGGCGATTTCAAAACCGGGCAGGGCGGTCGAACCGCCGGTCATGAACAGGGTCTGCACCCGGTCCGCCGCCAGACCTGCGCGCTCACGCACGCAGGCGATGGCGGTGGCGACGACGCGCTCGACATCGCTTTTGACGCTATGCATCAACGCTTCGCGCGTAATCTCTCGCGTCCAGCCATGCGAAACAGCGGTGAAGTCGGCCACATATGCTGGCGCCTCCGACAGGGCGATCTTGGCGGCTTCGATGCGCGCCGCTACCGCGTGACCGCCCTGCGTCTCCAGCACCTCCAGAAAACGCGCGGTCAGTCGGCGGTCGGCGGCCTGATGGTGCAGTTGCCGCACGCCGCTCATCACCTTCTGCGTATAGAGGAAGTTGATCAGATGCCAGGCCGCGAGCTGGTGGTAATAGAGGCCGGGCATGTCCAGCCCGCTTTTAAGCTGGCTGCGATAGCCAAGGTCGCGCATGGCGGTGTTAAGGCTCAGGCGCGTGTCGAAATCCGTGCCGCCGATATGCACGCCCGCATTGGCCAGAATCTCGCGCGCATAGCCCAGCTTCAGAACGGAAAAATCCGAGGTGCCGCCTCCGATATCGACGACCAGCACGATTTCCTCGCGGCGCAAACCCTCGGCATAATCGCGCGCCGCGGCCAGAGGTTCGTACTCGAAGGCGATATTCTTGAAGCCCTGCGCCTCGGCTATGCCGCGCAGCTCGGCCTCGGCGCGCTGGTCCGCCGTCTCGTCGCCATCGACAAAATGCACCGGGCGGCCCAGCACCACGTCCTCGATCGGCTGCCCGGCCAGCGACTCGGCGCGCGCCTTCAGGTGCGCGATATAGAGGCCAATCAGGCTGCGAAAATCCTTGCGGCCAGCGCCGATCTGCGTCGTTTCGCCGATCAGGCTGGAGCCGAGGATCGACTTCAGCGCCCGCATCAGGCGGCCTTCATAGCCGTCGAGATACTGCGCCACCGCGTCGCGCCCGAAGGCGACGGCATGGGTTTCAAAATTGAAAAACAGGGCGGACGGCAGGGTGACGGCCTCGCCCTCGACGGGAACCAGACGCAGGCCCGCCGCATCGCCGAGACAGACAGCCGAGTTGGACGTGCCGAAATCAATGCCGCAATAGGGACGCATCACAAGTCTCGCCGGGAAAGGGGCGGCGTCTTTACGCGCATATGACGGCGAAGGAAACCCCTATTCTGTGACGCGACCGCTGACGAAGCTGTAGGCTTCGCGCACGAGGCCGTGCCAGTCGGAGCGGCTGGCGGCAGGCAGGACGATCCACTCCCGCATCGGCCTGCCCTGACCACGCTCGAACCGGCGCGCCTCATGGCTTTCGATCAGAGCGTCGATCCGGTCGGCTGGCAGTTTGAGCACCAGATCGCCATGATATGGAAAGGCGAACAGCTTGCCGTCCGCCATCAGGCCCGGCTGATGCAACGCCTTGCCAAGCGTAACGCCGGGCAGACCGGCGACGGCGGACATCAGCTCGGCAAGGTCGGGCGTCAGCATGACTAAGCTCGTTCCTCCCCAAACCTATTTCGAATGAAATCCTGCAATTGCCACAAAAGCAGAAATGGGATCGCTGCAAACAAGAAGCACCAATTACTGATCCAATATTCAGTTATCTGCTGGCTCGTAAGATACGCAGGAGAGATTTTATGAATATAGATGGCATGGGTGTATAGCGATGTCGGAATTGGAGAGCTGTGAGCAATCAATTCTTGGGTATATTCATGTCCCCATTTATAAGCATATCCGACGAAGAAAAGGCTTGACCATTTGAGCGCCCAGATCAAAGCAAATAATATGCGCAACATATTTAAATCTCGATCAGCACGTCCGGCAGTTCGTTGGGATTTTCATCGCCCGCCGGGAAGTGCTGGGTCAGGGCCTCGCCGCAGCGCGCGATGGCCGCCTCATAGCCGCCGGTCAGGTCGCCTTTCTTGATATGGGTCAGCAGCACGCTCAGCGTGTCCTTCCATAGCCCCTGATCGACGCGCGCATGGATGCCGGAATCGGCGATCACGGCGGCGTAATGCTCCTGCAAGGCGCAGAAGATCATCACGCCGGTATTGTTGGCGGTCAGATGCAGGCCGCGCGCATAGAATTGCTCCGTCGCCTTTTCGTGCGCGCGCCGGTGTTTGATCGCCTTGGGCGTCAGCCAGATTTTCAGCGCGGTGAAGCGCACCAAAGCATAGACGATCAGAAAGACGATGATCTGGCTCAGGCCGTAGAGCGCGATGTCCTGCACGTGATTATAGGCGTGCTGCGTAACGTGCGACGCCTCCCATCCGGCGATGGCCGAGGGCAGATGCGATGACACAAGCTCACTGAGCGACACGCCGAACAGCGCCGCGACCAGCGGCAAGACCAACGCCGCGCCGAACCCCCAGGCCAGCGGGGTTTCAGGATAATCCATCGCCTTCGCCTTGATCACGCAGGTGATTTCGCCGGAGGTCGTCGCCTCGGCCTGCGAGATGGCGGCGTTGACGCGCGCATGGTCAATATTGAGTTTCGCCATCTACCAGCCTCCTGACGCGCCGCCGCCGCCGAACGATCCGCCGCCGCCGGAAAAGCCCCCGCCGCCGCCGAATCCGCCACCGCCGCCAAAACCACCGCCTCCGCCCCAGCCGCCGCCGCGTCCGCCGCCGCCAAACAGGCTGCCCAGCACGAACCACGGCAGCCAGCCGCGCGAAAAGATCACGATTAGTATGATAATGAAGATGATGACCGGGAAGGGCAGGCCATCATGCTTGCCGGACTCGGCCTGCTGCTGCGCTTCTTGCGCCTTCTGGATGGCGACGCCGCGATCCAGCGACAATTGCTGGATGATGGCGTCGGTTCCGGCCTCGACCCCGGAGTCATAATCGCCCGCCTTGAACTGCGGCAGGATGGCGTTGCGGATGATCAGGCCCGACATGGCGTCGGTCATCACCGGCTCTAGCCCATAGCCGACCTCGATGCGCACCTTGCGCTCATTGGGCGCGACGATGAGCAGCAGGCCGTTATCCTTATAGGTCTGGCCATTGGACGCCTTTTCCTGCCCCGACTGGCCGATGCCCCAGTGACGGCCCAGTTGATAGCCGTAATCCTCGATCGGATAGCCCTGCAGGTCCGGCACGGTGACGACGACCAATTGGTCCGTCGTCGCCTGCTCCAGCCCGCGCAGTTTCAGCGTCAGATCGGTTTTGGTCGCGTCCGACAGGATATGCGCGTCATCGACGACGCGCTGTCCGTTCAGATCAGGAAACTTCGGGTCAGCGTGGGCAACCGCCGCGCCGAACAGCACGGCGGCGGCCAGCAAGACGCCGGAACAAAGGCGTTTGAATACGGCCATGCGCCCGGCTTACTTCGACGCGGCGGAGTCGGAGAAATCGACCGACGGCGCGACGTCAGAACCTGCGGGCGCAGTGAAGTACTGCATCGGCTTGGAGCCCGAATACATGGTCTTGGCCCAGATGATGCTCGGGAAGGTGCGCAGCGTGGTGTTATAGTCCTGCGCCGCGTCATTATAATCCTTCTGCGCGATCGAGATCCGATTGGCCGTGCCTTCCAACTGGTCCATCAGCGTCTCGAAGCCCTGATTGGACTTCAGGGTCGGATACTGCTCCTGAATCACCATCAGGCGACCGATGGCCGAGGACAGGCCGTCCTGCGCCTGCTGGAACTTCTGGAACTTTTCCGGGTCGGTGATGGTCGAGGCGTCCACTGACACCTTTGTGGCCGAGGCGCGGGCATTGATCACGTCGGTAAGGATGCCGCGCTCATTGGCGGCCTCGCCCTTGACCGTGGCGACCAGTTGCGGGATCAGGTCGGCGCGGCGCTTGTACTGCACCTCGACCTCGGACCACTTGGCCCTGGCGTTTTCTTCCTTGGTCGGGATGGTGTTGACGCCGCAACCGGCCAGACCGGCAACGATGCCGAGCATGGCGACAAGACCGACAACGCGCGAAAATTTCATGTGAGCAGCTCCCTGGCTCATGACCGGGGGCCGAAGATGTCCGCCCCCACATCCTTAATATGGACCCTCTTACCCCAAATTGAAGGGCGGCAAAAGCAAAACCGGTCGCATGCGGTTCTCAGGGCTTCGCTTTCAGCTTCATCGTTTCGGCGCGCAGCACGCGCGTCATGTCCTCGACATAGCGGGCGGCGACCGCCAGTTCCTCCGGCGTATAGCGTGACGCCATGTCCGACATGGCGGCGCTCAAGGAAGCAAAGACCGGCCCCATATGCGCAAACAGCCGGTCCTGATTGTCCGGACGCACCAGCAGACTGCGGCGGTCGTCAGGGTTCGGTTCGCGTCGCGCATATCCGGCCTTTTCCAGTCGGTCGACAATGCCGGTGATCGCGCCCGTGGTCAGGCCGGTTTCCTGCGCCAGCCTGGACGGCGTGGCGACGCCAAGCTCATTCAGCTTGGTCAGGACGCGGCTTTCGGCGGCGCTCATGCCGACGCGCCGCGCCAGGCTTTCATGAAAGGCGATGACGGCGGTGGCCAGCTCGCGACCTAGCCTGTCGCCGCCGGGCGGACGCGCGCTTGAATTTATCTTAAACATAAGATATTTATATATAAGAAATCTTCAGAATGAAAGAAAAATCGTCATGTCCGAGCCTGCTGATTCCGTGAAAAAATCCTGGTTCTATAAGGCGCTGCCTGCGTTGACCCTGATGCTTATGGCGCCGCTGATCGCCGAGCTACTTCCGGGCGCGACGCGCGCTTCGTCAGCCTATGTTTTCCCGATCGAGATGCTGATCTGGGGATCCGGCGCGGTATTCGCCCGTTATGCCGTGCGGCGGTTCCGGCTGGGCTGGCTCAACTTGGTCCTGCTGGCCCTGGCTCTGGCCATGGCCGAGGAACTGCTGATCCAGCAGACCTCGTTCGCGCCTCTGGTGATCAAATTGAAAGGCGTCGAATACGGGCGGGCTTTCGGATTCAACTACATCTATTTTCTCTGGGCCGCGCTTTATGAAGCGATCTTCGTGGTGCTGATCCCGGTGGCGTTATGCGAACTGATCTATCCGCAGCGCCGTGAGAGCGGCTGGCTCAATCTTTGGGGCATGATCCCGATGATCCTCCTGTTTGTTCCGGCCTGCATGATGGCCTGGTACGGCTGGAACATCGTCGCGCGCCCTAAGGTGTTCCACCTGCCGCCCTATGTCCTGCCGGTCGATCTGGCTGTGGTTTCGGCAACGGCGCTGCTGATCGTCGTGGCGTTGGCCGTGGGGCCGGCCCGGCGCCGGCTGGCGGCGCCCGCCAGAGCGCTGACGCCGCCGCATCCGCTGGTGCTGCTCGTCTTTAGCGCAGGCGTCGGCGCGGCGCTGTTCGGCTTGGTGGTGCTGGCCTTCGGCATCGCTCCGCTGGTTCCGCCAGCGGCACCGGTGGCGGCGGCTCTGGTCCTGGCGGCGCTGATGCTGATCTTCGTGCCGCGCTGGCAGGCGTCGCCGGGATGGGGGCGAGCGCATGATCTCGCCGCCGCCTATGGCGCGGTATGGGCCAATTGCGGTTTCATGTTCATCGGCTTTGGCGCGAGCTTCGACCTTGAGGCCAAGATCGTTCTCGACCTTATCGCCGCCGGACTGATGCTGTGGCTGGCCGTGGTCGTGTTGCGGCGTTAAGCGCCCAGATCCTTGTGCATCACATAATGGGTGAATCCATACTGGCCGACCTGGGTGGCGATTTCGCGGTCGATGGCAAAACCGGCGCGCAGGCAGAAATCGACCGAGGCGTCATGATCCTTATTGACGAGCACGGCCAGATGCTGCGCCGGGCCGAAATGCGCCTGCGCCGCCTGCACCAGCAGCTTGCCAAGACCGAAGCCGCGGTAATCGGGCAGCACATATAGCCGCGAGATGCGGATATAGGCGCCGTCCAGCCGCGCCGAGATAAAGCCGACGTCGTTATCGCCGACGCGGACGACCCAGAAGCTTTCACCGCCATCCATGGCGTCTTCGAGGCGATCGAGGTCGAACAGGGCGCTGGCCAGTTCGTCGATCTGGGTCGGCGCGATGGCGCGCTTATAGCATTTGGGCCAGATTTGCATGGCCAGATCGTGGACGATGTCGAGGTCTTCGGCGGAAATGAGACGGCAACGGGGAGAATAGGACATGACGTAGGCTCCGTGGCGAAGACTCAAGGGACGCTGAAACTTCAGGGAACGCTCTGATCGGCGCAAAAATAGGGCGGGAATGTTGCGACCTGCGGCCATAATGTACATTTACGCTACGTTAAGATCTTAACACGACTTACGCTCGCCTGACAGTTGCATACGCGCCGCATCACGCCCTTGTGAAGCGCAAAGTGCGGTAAATTTATGAGTAAGGTTAAGGGTTTAAGCGAATTTTTTCGGTGTTAGCGTTATCGCTTAAAGCGTCTTGCGCATCACATAGTCGGTAAATTCATACGGTCCCATCCGCACCGGCGTCTCGGCCTCCTGCGTAAAGCCAGTGCGCAGGTAATAGGCGATGGCGGGCGCATTATCCTTATTGACGTTGAGCGCCAGCTCACGCGCCGGAAACTGCGCCAGCGCCGCGTCGATCAGCGCCTTGCCGAGGCCGTGGCCGCGAAAATCGTCACGTACATAAAGTTTTTTCAGCCACAGGCGCTCGCCGTCCAGCAAGGCCGAGGCGTAGCCGACATCCATATCGCCGACGCGCGCCACCCAGAAGACCTGACCGGCCTGCATTTCCGCTTCCAGGGCGTCGGTGGCGTACAGCACGGCCAGCATGGCGTCGACCCGGTCGGGACCGATGATGTAGCGGTAGCATTTGGGCCAGATGATCAGCGCCAGTTCGCGCACGATCTCCAGTTCCTCCGCCCCGATGCGGCGTATTACCGGCGCGCGCGCCATGCCCTGTCCCCGTTTTCGTTGGCGTTATTTTTCTTACTATGTTTTCGGAAACGTAACTTGTCCAACGAAATTTGTGACAGGCGCATGACGGCCGCGCGGCTATTTCTGCGTCTTGAGACCGACGACCCGGCCCGGCATGCCGGCGGCGTCGAGATAGGGAACGGCGCCGATATGCTGCGATTCCAGCACGGTGACGAAGCCGTTGGCCGCGGGCGTGGAGCGCGTCACGGTGGCGGTGGAGGCGGTCGATTCCGGCCCGCCGGTCAGCGCCTCGCCGATCACGCGGCCTTGCAAATCGCCGACCGGCTTGAGCGCAATGCCGAGAACGTGCGCCAGGGTCGGCGTGATGTCGGCGTTGGAGACCGGCGAGGCGTCCACGAAGTCCGCCTTGAAGTCGGGGCCGGTCGCCGCCATGAAGATGCGCGTATTGGCGCGCGTCAGGCCGCCGTGCTGGCCCTGCCCCTGTTGCAGGCCGGTGTCGGAAACCAGGATCGAACAGACCTCCGGGTTCTTCCACTTTTTGACGCAGGACGGCAGGGCGAAATCGGCGAAGCTGACATAGATGGCCGGGCGCTCGGTCAGCGCCTTGCCCTCCAGACCGACCGCGCTCATCGGCAGGGCGCCGGGGATCGGACCGAGACCGTCATCGACGAAGATCGCGCCGGTATAGTCCTGTTCGGTCAGGAACTTGACGATGCGCGGCGCCAGGTCTTTGGCCTTGGCCGGATCGAGATAGATCAGGTCCGAGCCGCCGCTTTCAACCACGGTGGCGTCGGGCGTTTTGGCGTCGGCGCCGAGCAGGCCAGCGCCCTTCGGATGGAAGCCCTTGTGATAGTCGATCGGCAGGCCGTAGGCGTCGGACAGGGGCAGGTTCAGCGCATGCGCCAGGTCAATGGCCAGAAAACCGTCCGGCAGGAAGCCCTTCACCGTATCGTCGGGGAAGCTCAGCGTCTTGGCGTAGGAGGTTTTCGACTGGCGACTGATGGTCGAGAAGCCGTGGTCGGCGGTGACGAAGATGTCGGTCGTGTCGTACAGGCCTTGCGCCTTCAGCGCGTCGATCAGGGCCTGCAGATTGTCCGAGGCGTTGCGCACAGCGGCCAGCGAGGTGGGGCCGTTGATGCCGGGAGAGAACTGGTTCAGGCTGTCGCCCTGATTGTGCTGGGTGCCGTCCGGATCGCGCGACCAGTACACCATGGCGAACGGGCGTCCGTCTTTGGCGAAGCGCGGCAGCACCACCTTGGTCGCGACATCGACGAACCATTGCTGCTGATAGATGTTGGCCACCTGAACGCCCGGCATATTGTAGGCGCCCGGATATTCATTGAGGCCGCGGTCGCGCGCCTCGGTTTCCACGCCCGCAGCCTTCATGGCCGCGACCACGTCGTCGGGCAGCGGCACCGGATGGCCTTTTTCCCAATTTGTCCCGGTCGAATCGTCGAAGATCAGGGTCGATTTGCCGTCGGCGGCGGCGATGTCCTGAATCAGGATCGGGCCTTCCTTGCCGATGGCGGCGGTCTGGAAACCGGCGTCGCGCGCCAGATGCAGCAGGCTCATCTCGTCGAGATAGTTGCCGCCATAGGCCGCATTGGTCTGTTTCAGGACGAGGTCGTTCTCCATGCCGTGGACCTGCTTGTTCGGCGCGACCGGCAGGGAAGGCAGTTTGAGGCTGTTGGCGTATTCGCCGGTGTCGCCGATGCCGTGGCCGGTGGCGATGGCCGAGGCATTGACCGTGGTGACGGTCGGGTACATGGCGTGCGAGTTGCGAAAATCGACGCCCGTGGTCTGAATAGCCGCCAGGGTCGGCGCCGTGTCCTTGTTGACGATGCCGTAGCGCAGGCCGTCGGCGACGAAGATGATGACATTGTGCGGCTTCGACGCAGGCGCTGCGGCGGCGGGCGGCGCGGCGTTCGTCATCTGCGCCAGCGTCGGCGCGCCCGTCAGGCTAAGCGCGGCGGCGCCGGACAAGAGCAGGGTTTTCAACAGCAGGGCGGCGTTGCGCGTCATGATCCGGTCTCCAGAGCGATTGTGCAGGAGCTTTAAAGCGATTCCATACGCTGTGGCGCTCCGGGTCGCTGCTTACGACGGTCGGATGACAGTTTAATGTGAGACGATAAAAAAACGCCCGAAGCCGGGAGGGGGTACAAGGTGGCTTCGGGCGCAGGGCGCGGAAAGAGACGCCAACATCCATACGCGCCGCATGTGGATATGGATCAAAAAGACGCCGCCAGTCTGCAACTGGCGGCGTCAGGCACGCTACGCTCGGGGGAGAAAAGCGGCGAAGGAGAAAGCGTTACGCCGCGAAGGGCAGATCCAGCGCCTCGGCGACCGCCTTATAGGTGATCTTGCCATTGGCGATGTTCAGCCCGTTCATCAGGTGCGGATCGGCGGCCAGGGCGGCGGAGACGCCCATATTGGCCATTTTCAGCACAAAGGGCAGGGTGGCGTTGTTCAGCGCCAGGGTCGAGGTCCGCGCCACCGCGCCCGGCATGTTGGCGACGCAGTAATGCACGATGCCATCGACGATGAAGATCGGCTCCTGATGGGTGGTGGCGTGCGAGGTCTCGAAGCAGCCGCCCTGGTCGATGGCGATATCGACCATGACCGCGCCGGGCTTCATGGTTGTCAGCATGTCGCGGCTGATCAGCTTCGGCGCCGCCGCGCCGGGGATCAGCACGGCGCCGATGACCAGATCGGCTTCGCGCACGGCTTCGGCCAGCGCCGCTTTGGAGGAATAGGCGGTCTTGACGCGGCCATGGAACATCTGGTCGATCTCGATCAGCCTGTGCGGATTGATGTCGAACAGGGTGACGTCCGCCGACAGCCCGACCGCCATCTGGGCCGCATTGACGCCGGAGACGCCGCCGCCGATGATCACGACCTTCGCCGGGGCAACGCCCGGCACGCCGCCCAGCAGCACGCCGCGTCCGCCAAACGCCTTGTGCAGATAGGTGGCGCCGACATGCACGGAGATGCGACCCGCGACTTCGGACATCGGCCGCAGCAGGGGCAGGCCGCCCTGCGGCTCGGTCACGGTCTCATAGGCGATGCAGGTCGCGCCCGACGCCATCAGCGCCTCGGCCTGCGGTTTATCGGCGGCCAGATGCAGCTAGGTGAACAGGGTCTGCGACGGCTTCAACCGCGCGCATTCGACCAGTTGCGGCTCCTTGACCTTGACGATCATCTCGCCCGCCGCGAAGGTTTCCTCAGCCGTATTCAGGATCGTGGCGCCTGCCGCGATATAGTCGTCGTCCGAAAAACCGACGCCCGCGCCCGCCTGCGTTTCGACAAACACCTGATGGCCGTGATGGACCAGTTCGGCGACGGCGTGCGGCACGAGGCCGACGCGGTATTCGTGATTTTTGATTTCCCTGGGTACGCTGATTTTCATGGGGGTCTCTCCGCAACCGGAATGGCGTTATGCGGTCGATTATGATCCGAAGCGCGTGACAAATTCTGGAAATCTTATGACTTGAATTGGCAATCTGATGGATATATTCTCATACCTATGGTTAGCGGCGATAAATTTTCCGATCTCGATTCCTTCGACCGGGAGCTGATCCGGGTGTTGCGCAACGATGCGCGCGCCACCTCGGCGGACCTGGGCAAGGCGGTCGGCCTGTCGCCCTCGGCGGCGCATCGCCGCGTCAAGATTCTGGAGCAGAAGGGCGTGATCGCGGGCTACCGCGCCGTCATCGCCGAAAACGTGCAGGGCAAGCAGGGCACGGTCTTCGTCCACGTCACGCTTCAGGACCAGCGCCGCGAGACGTTCGAGCGCTTTGAAAAGGCCGCCATCGCCTGTTCCGCCATCGAAGAATGCCACCTGATGTCGGGTGAAGCGGATTATCTGCTCAAGATCGTGCTGCGCGAAAGCCTGTCCTATGAGGACGTGCATCGCGACGTCTTATCGACCATGCCCGGCGTGTCGAAACTGGTCAGCCAGTTCTCGATCCGCACGGTGAAGATGAGCTAATCGCCTGCGACAATTTGACCGCCGCTGAACCCCCTCTTTATTAAAGGTTGTGTTAACCTTGTTTGCTACCCTGTAAGTCGCAAGGGCCCCAAGTCGTGAGTATGGCCTCTGCGCGGAGGGGCGTACCATGTTACAGTCGGCGTTAAAGCAAACCTTTTTCAGGGGGGCGCAGCGCGATCTGCCAGACGCCGCCTTCCGTCAGATGGTCGAACACATGCCGGTCAACGTCATGCTGTGCGAGCTGGACGATTTCAGGATCACCTATATCAACGACGCGACGCGCGAGACCATGCGCCGCATCGAGCATGTGCTGCCCGTCCGGGCGGATCAGTTGGTCGGAACCTCGATCGACGTCTTCCACAAACACCCCGAGCACCAACGCCGCATGTTGCGCGACCCGAAGAACCTGCCGCACAAGACGCGCATCCGCGTCGGCGGCGAGGTGCTGGACCTGCTGGTCACCGCCATTACCGACGCGCAGGGCCGTTATCTCTATCCGATGCTGACCTGGTCGCTGGTCACCGAACAGGCGCGCATCGAGGCCGAGACGCGGAAGCTGTTGCAGATGATGGACAACATGCCGGTCAACGTCATGATGTGCGACCTCGACTTCAACATCACCTATATCAACAAGACCAGCCTCAACACGCTCAAATCGGTGCAGCATGTGCTGCCGATCCCTGCCGATCAGGTGCTGGGCGCCAATATCGACATTTTCCACAAGCACCCTGAGCATCAGCGTCGCCTGTTGGCCGATCCCAAAAACCTGCCGCGTCGCGCCAAGATCAGCCTGGGCGATCAGAGGCTGGACCTGCGCGTCTCGGCGCTGATGTCGCCATCGGGCGACTATATCGGGCCGATGGTGACTTGGAGCGTGATCACCGGCGCGGTCAAGCTGTCCGAGGACGTTAAATCCCTTGTCAATGTCATGGCCTCGTCAGCGACCGAGATGCAGGCGACCGCGCAGTCTCTGGCGGCGGGCGCCGAACAGACCAGCATGCAGTCACAGGCGGTCGCGGCGGCCACCGAGGAGCTGTCGGCGGCGGTGGCGGAAATCGCCGGGCGGCTCAATGACGCGACCAGCGTGGTCGGCAGCGCGGTCGATCAGACGCGCGATTCCGAAGCCAGCGTCACCGGCCTGCTCGACTCGGCGGACAAGATCGGCGCGGTATCGAGCGTGGTCGCCGAAATCGCCAGCCAGACCAATCTGCTGGCGCTCAACGCCACCATCGAGGCGGCGCGCGCGGGCGAGGCCGGGCGCGGCTTCGCGGTCGTCGCCACCGAGGTCAAGTCTTTGGCCAGCCAGACGGCGAAGGCCACCAGCGAGATCGGCCATCAGGTCGGCGGCATTCAGGACTCGACCCGCTCGACCGCCGCCGGGATTCAGGCCATCGCCCGCGTCATCGCCCAGGTCAACGAGATCAGCGCCTCCATAGCGGGCGCGGTCGAAGAACAGGCCGCCACCACGCGCGAAGTCGCCGCCAATATCGACGGCGTCTCCCAGGCCGCCGAAGAAACCGGCCGCGCCGCCGGCGACGTCTTAAGCGTCGCCCAGGACCTGGCCCACCGCGCCACCGAACTGGAGCAACAGATCAACGCCTTTATCGAGACGCTGTAAGCTGGCGCTCCGGCGATTCCCTGTCTATGCTCGCCCCGGACCATGCGGGGGATAAGAGTTGAGCGTAAACAACTCTCAGTCAGAATGAAAAAATCCCCGGCGGTTCTGGCCGCCGGGGATTTTTCGGGCTCGCCTGCCATATGGGCTTACGGCGCGCGCCTGAGACTAAAACGAAAAAAAGAACCACCCCCTCTCACTGAAGGGTCGCCTCGCTGGCTTCCTGTCGCATGACGGTCTTAATCCTTTCAATTTCTTCCTTGAGCTTTAGCTTCTTTCGCTTCAGTTCGCTAAGGTATAGAGAGTCCACGGATGGGCTGCGTTCTTCACGGGCAATGATCGATTTGAGGGATTGATGACGATGGTCGAGTTCACGAACTCTCGCTTCGATAGTCATTGGCAATATCCTTCAGGGCTTCATTGCCGGACCCCGTGTCCGACCCCTCAAGGGAACACCCGTCCAAAGCGAATGTAGAATCACAATCCGTTTCATCCGATCACGGAAACGCGAGAATTTCGGTTGCTGCGGCGTTAAACATATTTTTTGCGAACAATGACCAAAACATCAGCAAATCAGCGTCTTATTGTCGCCATAAGCGGCGCGTCCGGAGCAGTTTACGGCATTCGCGCGCTCCAGATGCTGCGCGCGGCGGGCGTGGAATCGCACCTCGTCGTCTCCAAGGCGGCGGCCCTCTCTTTAAGCGCCGAAACCGAGATGAGCCTTAATGACGTGCAGGCTCTGGCCGATGTCGTGCATAAGCCGGGCGATGTCGGCGCGGCCATCGCGTCAGGCTCGTTCCGCACGCTCGGCATGCTGGTCGCGCCCTGTTCGATCAAGACCCTGAGCGAGATCGCCACCGGCGTGACGTCGAGCCTTTTGTCGCGCGCGGCGGATGTCTGCCTGAAAGAACGGCGCAGGCTGGTGCTGATGGTGCGCGAAAGCCCGCTGCACCTCGGCCATATCCGGTCTATGGCGGCGGTGACCGAGATGGGCGCCATTGTCGCCCCGCCGGTCCCGGCCTTCTACACGAAGCCGCAAAGCCTCGACGACATGGTCAGCCAGAGCGTGGCGCGCGCGCTCGACCTGTTCGACATCGACGCGCCGATGACGCGCTGGGGCGAAGATATTGAGCTCTGATCTGTGGGACTGGGCCGTGCGCGCCTATGCAGGCGAGGGCGTGGCCGAAGCCTGCCTCAACTTGCAGGACGATCACGGGCAATGCGTGCCGCTGCTGCTGTGGGCGGCGTGGCGCGGCGAAGCGTCGCAAGCCGATGAGGCGGCGCAGATCGCGCGCGACTGGCAGGCCGTGATCCTCCCCTTGCGCGACGCGCGGCGGCGGCTGAAGACCGAAATTTCGGCGGGCGATGAGGCCGAACGGCTGGCCCTGCGCGCGCAGGTCAAGGTGGCGGAATTGCAGGCGGAAAAAGTTTTGCTGACGCGGCTGGCGGCGCTTTCGGATAGGAAATCAATGTTGAATCAGGACGTTGCCGCGTCTTTACGCGCCGCAACAGCGGCCTGGGGCGGTCCCATTCCCGAAGATGCGCTGACCCGGCTGGTCGAGGCCCTTACCAAAGGCGATTTTCTGCGCTATACTTAAAGCCTCGCAAACGCGAATTGTCTCAAAGCTTCAATCCTTTAACGAAAGGCCGGGGCCTCACATGCACGACGACACCCATATCCGCAGCCTGCGCGGCAAGGACGGTCTGCATGTGGTCGAGGGCGACAAATTGGATGCGGATGTCGAGCGCCGCGTCGCCGAGCGCACCGACGCCGAATTTGCCCGGCTCGAACTGGTGCCGCCCGCGCAGGTAAAGCCCTTGGACGAACATCGCGTGCGCGAACTGCCGATCAACGCTGATACGGTTAAGCTGCGCAACGAACTGGCCCTGTTGAAGCAGGAGCATAAGGATCTCGACGACTCGATTTCGGCGCTGGAGATCGTGCCGCTGCCCGACCAGATCCTGATCGCCCGCCTCAAGCGCAAGAAACTCTCCTTACGCGACCAGATCACTAAGATCGAAGACAAGATCCGCCCCGATATTATCGCCTGAACGGGTTTTTGAACCACGGAAAGCACGGAAAGCACGGACATGAGCGGCGTGCAAAACGCGTTATTTCGAGCTTCCTGTCCGCTCCTTGAACAGGATTCTGTGTCCGTGCTTTCCGTGCTTTCCGTGGTTAAATTTTACCTATTCCGCCGCAAGCGCCAGGCCGTTATGACCGCCAATAAAGGTCGCTTTCAGGTTCAGCCTGTCATCCAGCCACACAAGATCGGCGCGCTGCCCGGGAACCAGCGATCCGCGCGCGGAGCCCAGCCCTAAGAAGCGCGCGGGCGCCGTGGCGGCCATCACAGCGGCGTCGTCGACGCTGACGCCGACATGCTCGACCATATTGCGCACCGCCGTGACCATATCGAGGTCCGATCCGGCCAGCGTGCCATCCGGACCGACGCAGACGCCGTTCTCGACATGGATCGGCTGACCGTTCAGCACGAAGCTCTTGGTCTTTGAACCGACCGTCGGCATGGCGTCGGTGACCAGCATGAAGCGGTCGTGCGGTCGCGTGCGCAGGGCGATGCTCAGCACAGGCCAATCGACATGGTGGCCATCGGCGATCAGGCCGCAATAGGCTGTCTGGCTCTCCAGGGCCGCGCCAACCACACCGGGCGCGCGGTGCTGTAACGGCGACATGGCGTTAAACAGATGGGTGAAGCCGGTGACGCCCGCCGCCAGCGCGTCTTTCGTCTCCGCATAGGTCGCATTGGTGTGGCCCGCCGCGACAATCACGCCTGCCTCGGCCAGTTCGCGAATATCCTCCGGCGCGCAGTTTTCCGGCGCCAGCGTCACCAGCGTCCGACCGCGCTTCAGGCTCTTGAGCAGGGCCTTGGACTCGGCGTCCAGCGTGCGGAACAGGTCCGGGTTATGGATGCCCTTGCGCTGCTTGGAGATGAAAGGGCCTTCGATATGCACGCCCAGCACGCCGGGCGCGCCCGCCGCGATGGCGTCCTCGACCGCGCGCATGGCCTTGTCGATCACGCTCAGCTCGTCGCTGATCAGGGTCGGCAGGAAACCCGTCGTTCCATAGGCGCGATGCGCACGGCCGATGGCGGCGATGCCTTCAACCGTGGTCTCATCGTTGAACAGGACGCCGCCGCCGCCATTGACCTGGGTGTCGATAAAGCCGGGCAGCAGCCATCCGCCTTCCAGGTCGATGATCTCGCCCGTGCGCGTGTCGCCGATGGCGGTAATCGTCTCGCCCGTGGCGCTCAGGGCGCTTTCGACCACGCCCTGCGGCGTCACAATGCGGCCATTGATGAAGGTGATCTGGCTCATACGGTTTTCGTCACCTTGTTAAGGTGCGGCGGCGTGTCGGGATTGAGGCCGCGCGCCAGCGACAGGCTGTTGGCGAGGCGGTAGAAGCTCTGGATCAGCAGGATCGGCTCCAGCGCCGGATGGGCGGTGAGCGCAGGCAGGTGCAGGGTTCCGGCGACCGGGCCCTCGGCATTGGCCAGACAGACATGTGCGCCGCGTCCGGCGAATTCAGCGGCGACCTCGCGCACCGCGTCGCCCGCCGCATCGGAGGTGGCCAGGGCCAGGATCGGGAAGCCTTCGCCGACAATCGCCATCGGCCCGTGCTTCACCTCGGCGGCGGAGAAGGATTCGGCGTGCAGCGCGCAGGTCTCTTTCAGCTTGAGCGCCGCCTCCTGCGCCACGGCATAGCCATAGCCGCGCCCGATGACGAACAGGTTGCGCGCGTCCTCCAGCACATCAAGCGCGGCGGACCAGTCGAGCGCAAAGGCGCGCTTCAGCAGGCCGGGCAGGTCGTCAAGCGCCGCCAGCAGGGCGTCGTCGCCCGACCAGTGCGCGGCGATGGCCGCAAGACCGGCCAGCGAGGCGATGTAGGACTTGGTCGCCGCCACCGACTTTTCCGGTCCGGCGCGCAAGGGCAGCAGCACATCGGCCAGAGCCGCCAGCGGGCTGTCCTCGTCATTGACCAGCGCCACGACATAGGCGCCCGCCTTGCGGTGCGCCTCGACCGTGGCCAGAAGGTCCGGCGAGCGGCCCGACTGCGAAATGGCGATGCACAGCGACTCGCCGCTCGCCACCGGGGCGGCGTAGATCGAGGATACCGACATGGCCGCCGTGGCGGTCGGCACGCCGGTATGGGTTTCGATGACATATTTGCCGAAGGTGGCGGCGTGGTCGGACGAGCCGCGCGCCACGGTGACCACCGAGGTCGGCGGGCTGGCCTTCAGGCGCGCGCCCAGCGCCTGCAAGGCGGCGCGGTTGTGGTTTAAGAAACGCTCGACCGCATAGCCGCCTTCGGACGCTTCTGAGAACATCAGGGTCTGGTCGGCTTTAAGCGTGGCGAGGCTGGGGGAGGGCATGGTCATGGTCTGCTTTTCAAATCAACTGATGTCGTTCAGTTCGGCGACCACGTCATAGGCGTCGCCGCGATAATAGGACTGGGTGAATTCGGCGGCGCGCCCGTCGCTGAGAAAGCCGCGCCGTTCGATGAACAGGCCTGGATCGCCGGGCTTGACGCCGAGACGTTCGGCCTGTTCGGCGGTGAAGGCGACGGCGCGCAGGCGTTGCAGGGCGCGCACCGGCCGATGGCCGGTCTTTTCCAGCGCCTCATAGAGCGAGGTGGTGACCGCTTCGGGCGAGGGCAGGCAGTAGCCGGGCAGGGTCGAATATTCGAGCGCCATGGTCTGGCCGTCGGCATAGCGGATGCGGTGGAAGCGATAGACCAGCGCGCCGGGCGACAGGCCCAGCGACAGCGACTCCTCCGGCGTCACCGCGCCCGCGCTCTTATAGACCCACTCCGAATGCGGCTTGCGTCCGCGCGACAGCATGTCCTCCGAGAAGGAGGACAGTTTGGAGAAGCTCTTTTCGACGCGCGAGGCCACAAACGTCCCGGCGCCGCGACGGCGGGTCAGCAGGCCTTCGCTGACCAGACCGTCGATCGCCTTGCGCACCGTGATGCGCGAGACATCGAAATCCTCAGCCAGATCGCGTTCCGGCGGAATGGCGTCGTCCTGATGCAGGCGGCGGTTCTGGATCGCCTCGCGCAGCACGCGCTGAAGCTGAAGATAGAGCGGCGCCGGATCGTCCTTGGACAGGCGGCCCAGCGTGTCCGCGAAGGTCGGGCGTTGCGTCAGCGTGTCCAGGCTCATGCGATTTCCCCGGTAAGGACCGTTATGCGGTCGCGTAAGGCGCGGACCTGCGCCGCGTCTGTGTCGCGCAGGTCGGGCGTCACATAGCCCAGCTCTGTGGCGCGGTCGCGACGGAGCGGCAAGGGCGCGCGGCAGGAGGCGTGCAGGGCCAGAACACCTGCCCTGATCAGCCCGTCGGCGCTGTCGGCGCGTACGCCGCCGCCCGCCAGAATTTCGATGCGGCCCGCCGCCTGCGCGACAAGCGCCTGCAAGGTCGCGACGCCTTCAGGCGCGCTGCGGGCGCCGCCGGAGGTCAGCACGGTGTCGAAACCGAGCGCGATGGCGACCTCCAGCGCGGCGGACGGATCGGGCGTCAGGTCGAAACTGCGGTGCAGGGCGGTCTCCAGCCCGAAATCCTGCGCCTGGCGGCAGAGGTCTTCGAGCGCGGTTAGATCGAGCGCCCCGTCAGCCTGATTGGCGCCGAAGACGACGCCCGCCAGACCGGCCTCGGCGACCGCGGCGATATCGGCGCGCATGACGGCCAGTTCGCCACCACTATAGGTGAAATCCCCGGCGCGCGGGCGGATCATGGCGCGCACGGGGCAGCCCGCCTCCGCCGCCAAAGCCATAAAGCCGCGCGATGGCGTCAGCCCGCCTTCGCTCAAGGCCGCGCACAGCTCGATGCGGTCGGCGCCGCAGGTTATGGCGGCGTTCAGCCCGTTCAGCGTATCAACGCAGATTTCCAGCAACGGCGTCATGCGGTCACCTTCGTCGGCGTCAGGCCATTAGGGGCGCCGTGGGCCATCAGAATGGCGCCGTCCAGCGCGTCCTGTTCCGGCTCGGCCAGCGCGCTGCGGGCGGCGGGCGACAGCCACGGCGCGAACACCGGCGCCATGCCGCCGACCAGACAGACCTTGTCAGCTCCCAATTCGATCAGCCGGGCGATATAGCGGCCAATATCGTGCGCCTGCTTCTCCACTAGAGGGACGGCGACGATATCGTTCTGATTGGCGTAGCCCATGATCATCGGCGCCAGAGCGCCGTAATCGCGCGGCTTGGCGGTGGTGACCCAGTGGACGATGTCCGCCGGATGGCCGCCGAACTGGCGCAGCATGGCGTCGGTGAAGGCGCTTTTCGGCGCCAGACCATCGACGGCCTGCAAGGCGATTCGGATGGCCTCCCGCCCCAGATCGGCGGCGGAGCCATAATCGCAGACCTCGAACCCCCAGCCGCCGACCGGATGTGCCTTACCGCCGACCCAGGCATAGCCTGCGCTGCCGGTGCCGGAGATCAGAATGGCGCCGTCGCGGCCCGAAAAAGCGCCGAGGCAGGCGGTGTGCGCGTCGGACGCCGCATCGCAGTGGGCGAAGCGCGGCCCGGCCTTGATCGTACGTTCGACATCGCCCGCATCGGCGATGCCGGCCAGGCCGAGGCCGATGGCGATATGCTCATAGGCGTCGCTGCGTCCGGCCTGTTGCAGGGCCTGGCTCAGGGCGTCGAGCATATTGGCCCAGACCATGTTGAGGCCGAGGCGGATATTGGCCGGGCCGCCTTCGGCCTGACCCAGCAACTGACCGGCGGCGTCGCGCAGACGCACGCGGCATTTGGTGCCGCCGCCATCAACGCCTGCATACAGACGCGCCTGAATATCCGGGTTTTTCATGGAAACGATCATAGCAGATAAGCGATTTTAGCGGGTTCAAGCCTGTGTGTTGGCGACCTTGCCCGCGCGTCCGGCGAACAGGCTGAAGAACAGGACATAGGCGTAACAGAGGATGGCGAGGACCGCATAGACGAGCTGGAAGTTGAGGGTTTCCTTCAGGTGAGCGAATATCTGCGGAATGACCGCGCCGCCCGCTATCCCCATGACCAGCAGGGCCGAGCCGAACTCGGTCAGCTTGCCCAGACCGCGAATGCCGAGCGGGAAGATGGCGGGCCACATCATGGCGTTGGAGAAGCCCATCGCCGCGACGAAACCGACGCTGACATAGCCCTTGGTGGCGAAGGCGCAGATCGCCAGAACGATGCCGAGAACCGCCGACCAGCTCAGATATTTCTCTTGGCTGATAAAGCGCGGAATGGCGATCAGACCGACGATATAGCCCAGAATCATGCCGATCAGCGCCCCCGACGTGAAGAACTTGGTCAGATCGAGCGGCAGGCCGAACCCGTTGGCGTAGGTGGTGATGCCGTCGCCGACCAGCACCTCGACGCCGACATAGAAGAAGATGGCGAGAAAGCCGAAAAACATCTGCACGATGGCGAAGGCTGAGCCCTTGCCCGAATCCGGGTTGGCGTCGTCGCCGAGCGCGGGCAGAGGCGAAAACCAGGTGAAGACGGCCAGGCAGGCCAGCAGACCGGCCATGAACAGGTAGGGCGTATGAATGCGCGCGGCGAAGGCGTTGAGCAGAACCTCTTTCGCGGCGGGGGTTGGCGCGGCGGCGACCTGATCGGCGAAATCCTTCATGCCGTAAAGGATCAGCGTTCCCACGACGATCGGCGCGATGAAGCCCGCGCCCTTGTTGAACAGACCCATAATCGCGATGCGCTGCGCGCCCGATTCGATCGGACCCAGAACCGAAATATAGGGATTGGACGCCGTTTGCAGCAACGACACGCCCATGCCGATGCCGAACAGCGACACCAGCGCGCCGGGGAAGATGCGCATGGTCGCGAACTGGCCGAAGCCCGCCGCGCCGATGGCCATGATCAGGAGGCCCAGCGCCATGCCCTGCTTCATGCCGGTCTTGCGCAGGATGAAGGCCGAGGGCAGGGCCAGGAAGAAATAGGAGAGATAAAAGACCGACGGCACCAGAAAGGCCTCAACGTCCGTCAGATTGAAGGCCAGCTTGACGAAGGTGATCAGCGGCCCGTTCAGCCAGGTCACAAAGCCGAAGATAAAGAACAGCATGCAGAACAAAAGCACCGCGCCCCATGGCGTCTTTCGGGCTGGATTTTGCGGCGAGCTGTCGGCGGCGGTCGTGGCGTCGGCGGGCATGATCGGCTTCCCCTCGGTTATAATACCAATTTATAGAAGTGGTATGGCTTAGTTCCGGCGGAATTGCAATCTCCGTGATGAAATTTCCCGCTCTTTTTGAGAATTTTGCGCAAATTCGCTATTTTTAAGGATATTATCGGACAATAACCGCGATATATATGTCACATATCCTACACAAGAGCGGACCAATTGCAGATATAACCGTTTTAAAGTTGACACATTGGCGACGTGAAAGTTAGCTCTTTTCCCGGTTTAGGTACTAGGTTGGTATGTTCAGGTCTTATTCTGGCATAGAAACCGGACCGATCCACAGATCACCGAAGCGGCGCTTACACCAAGGTTTTGGGGCTCGCCTACGCCGCAGGCGACACGAATAGGGAAAGACCAGAGATGACATTCAAACGCCATATACTCATGACCAGCGCGGTCGCCGGATTCGGCTTCGCGCTGTCGCTGGGCGCGACCGCCACGGTCGCGCACGCGCAGGACGCCGCCGCCGCGCCGTCAGACGATTCGACTACGGTTGTCGTCACCGGCATCCGCAAGTCGCTGCAGGACGCGCTGCGTCAGAAGCGCAGCTCCGACCGCGTCGAAGAGGTGATCACCGCTGAAGACATCGGCAAGTTCCCGGACAAGAACGTCGCCGACTCCCTGTCGCGCGCCACCGGCGTCAATGTCGTCACCGGTACCTCGGCGGGCGGCGGCTTCGGTGAAAACGAGCATATCTCGATCCGCGGCACAGATCCGAACCTGAACCTGACCCTGCTGGACGGCCACAATATGGCGACCGGCGACTGGTTCGTGCTGGACCAGACGGCGGGCGGGCGCGCCTTTAACTACACCATGCTGCCTTCCGAAGTGGTCGGCACGATCAATGTGATCAAATCCTCGTCCGCCGACCTGCCCGAAGGCGGCATGGGCGGCACGGTCGACGTGCATGTGCGCAAGCCGCTGGACCTACCGTCCAATACGGCGGCCTTCTCGGTCGAGGCGCTCTATTCGACGCGCCCGGACAAGACGACGCCGCAACTGTCGGGCATGTACTCCTGGAAGAACGGCGCGCATACCTTCGGCGTGCTGGTCGGTGCCTTCTATGAGCAGCGCGATTTCCGCCGCGACGGCCAGGAAGTTCTGGGCTACACCACGGTCACCGACTGGGCGGCTACCGGTCAGAACCTGAACGTGCCGTCGCTGATCGGCGCCGCCTATTTCACCCAGCGTCGCACGCGCAAAGGCGGTAATATCGTCGCGCAATGGAAGCCGTCCGATACGTTCGAACTGGATTTTTCGGGCCTTTACACGCACCTGGAGGCCAATAACGAGAACCACAATTTCATGATGTGGGGCTCGCGCCTGCTGACTGCGAATTCCGATCACATGGAAAATGGCGTCATGGTCAAGGCGCTGGGCAAGAATGTGCCGGGCAGCCTGCTGACGGACTATACGGTCTCCGGCGATTACGTGACCTCGGCGAGCTGGAAGGCCGATCCGTCCAACCCGACAGGCACGATCGTGCAGGACGACATCTTCCGTCAGGCGCATTCGGACTCGTACAGCCTGAACATGGACATGAACTGGCAGGCGACGGACAAGCTGAATGTCAAGGGGCAACTCGGCTTTACAGCGGGCGAGGGCGACACCGATGATTCGGCGGCGTGGGAAACCTTCTGGTCTGGCACGGGCGCCAGCTATACGCTGGGCAATCCGACCGCCAAGGTCTCTTACCCTGGCATCGAAAAGGATCCGACCTCTGCGGCCTACCTGAACAATCAGTGGAGCTGGTCATGGGGCGGCGCCGTCAAATCGCCGGATCGCGAGGCCTATGGCAAGCTCGATCTGGAATACGCCGTGGACAGCGGCGTCTTCAAGTCGATCAATGCCGGCATCCGCTACACCGATCACACCCGCCGTCTCGACGACATCGCCTATAGCTGGGCCGGCAACGGCGCCGGCGGCATCAATCTGGCCACCGTCTACAAGGGCGGGATCACGCCGGACAATTATGGTTCGGACATCGGCGGATTGCCGACCTATACCTTCGCCAACGGTCAGGCCGTTTACGATTACGAAGACAGCCATAATGGCGGACGAATCTTCGGCTTCTACGCCCCGGCCTCGTTCGCCGTACATGAAAAGACCGACGCCTATTATGTGATGGCCAAACTGGGCGGCGACCGCTGGAACGGCAATATCGGCGTCCGCGCCGTCCATACCAACGAGACCTCGACGCAGTACACCACCAATGTCACGCCGAATATGACGACGACGCCTTCGGTGTTCGGCGCCTATGCTCAGGTCGACACCAAGCATGAGTATTGGGATATTCTGCCCAGCGCGACCCTGAACTTCAAGCCGACAGACGATGTGATCATCCGCGCGGCCGCCTCGACCGTCATGACGCGTCCGGGTTTCGCGCAACTGGCGGGCGCTTACAGCCTCGACGACGCCAACTATACCGGCACGGCGGGCGGCAACCCGAACCTCGATCCGTACAAGGCCAACCAGTACAATCTGGGCGTCGAGTGGTATTTCGCGCCACAGTCCCTGTTCTCGGTCACCTTGTTCGACATCGACTTCTCGAACTTCATCACCTCGAACACCTTTACCGGCTTCTATGTCGACCAGCAGAATCCGCAGGGTCACGCATTCACCCTGACCGGACCGGGCAATGGCGGCAAGGCGAAGGACACCGGTTATGAAATCTCGCTGCAGCAGCCGCTGCCCGACGGTTTCGGCTATATCCTGAACTTCACCAATTCGAACGGCAAAGCCGCCAACGGCAGCGCCATCGACGGCAATTCCAAGTACACCTACAACGCCACGCTGTACTATGAAAACAGCAGGGTCTCGACGCGCCTGGCGTATAATTACCGCTCGAAGTTCCAGTCCGGCATCGACCGCGCCACCCCGATGTGGCAGGACAATTACGGCACGCTGGACGCTTCGTTCGACTACAACCTGACGCAGCACATCGCGATCACGGTCGAAGCGCAGAACCTCGGCAACAGCAAGCTCTACTACTTCGTTGGCAATCCGAGCATACCGCGCGCCTATTACGATTACGGCCAGACCTTCTATGCGGGCTTCCGCTTCAAGTACTAGGCTGCGTTTGTCAGGGCGGGAGCGGTTCTTGAAGCGACTCCTCTCCCGCCGCTGACCGCCTGACGGGTCGCCGGACGTCACAGGCGGCGGTTGTCCGGCGTCAAAGGATCCTGTGTGCTTGCGCCGCAACTTGGCGGCGGACCTTTGACATCTTCAAGCCGGTCGTTCCTCACATCGCCGTTTATCCCCCTTCGCGACCCCGAAGGTTCCATAAGCCCCGGCTGCCCGCCGGGGCTTGTTCTTTACAGGCTGTAGCCAAGATCTTCGATCACCGGCGCCAGACGTTCGGCATAGGGCGCCAGATGATCGCGATAGGCCCGCCAGCGCCCGACGGCGCGCGCATTCAAAGGCTTTTTCACCTGCGCATAGGATGGCGTCGGGGCATGGCGGCGGTTCTCGTGGAAACGCAGGCAGGCGTCATGAAAACCGACGCCGACATGCGACAACAGCCGCAGCGTCCAGCCGCGCGGATCGGCGACGAAATCCTCATAACGCAACGCGAAAACCTGAGGATTGAGCGCGTCATAGGCCCGGTTCAGCGCATGCTGCGCCAGCATATGCTCCACAATCGTCTCCGGGCTGAAACCGGCATTATAGCCATGCGTCAGATTGTGCGACAGTATGGAGATCAGCACATCAAGCGGGTGGCGGATCATGCGCACGACCGCCGCCTGTGGGAAGGCCAGCCGGATCAGCGGCAGATAGACGTCATTGAGCGGCATCTTGTCGGTGAACAGGCGCGCGCCGTCCGTCAGGCCTTGCCTTTGCGCGCGGTTCAGATAGTCGTCGCGCAGCAAACCGGGGATGTGACGATAATCCGCCGCCTCGATCTGGGCGATGCGTTCCGGGAACGCCGCTGCGCCGGGCAAGATCTGTTCGCTCAAGGCGCGCCACGCATGGGCGAAGCGCAGTTCGCCGCCCGCCGCCACGTCCGGGTGCGCGCTCAGCACCTGTTCGATCAGAGTGGTGCCGGAGCGCGGAAAACCGAGAATGAACACAGGCTGCGCGATGTCGGACCGCGCGGCGGCGCGCGGCAGACGCTGCATGCGCGACGGCGAAAAGAGCTGCGCCATGCGCGCAAATTCGTCCTGCACGGCGTCGGCGTCGTAGCTCAGCCGCATCTCCTGCGCCAGTTGCGCCTTGGCGTCGAGAAAGCCGCGCCACGCCGCGTCATGGCGGCCCAGCCGGTCGAGAAGCCGCGCGCGGTCAAGCATCGCCGGTCCGGCCAAAGGCGCCTTCGCCGCGTCGATCAGGTCGAGCGCCGCCTTGGGATTGTCGGCATTGGCCAGATAGAGGGCGCGCAGCAGGGTGAAATCCTCGCCGGTGCGCCGTCCGGCGGCCTCGGCCTTTTCCAGCCATTGAAAGGCGTCGGCCATGTCGCGCCGCGCCTCGAAGCAGCGCGAGACGTGCGCCATCAGCATGGCGCTGTTGGGCTCAAGCCTGTGCGCCTGCAACAACGCATCGAGCGCCTCGTCAATCTGGCCCTGATTGTACAGGCACAGGCCCAGATTGGTCAGAATCTGCGGGTGCGGCCCGGCCAGTTCGAGGGCGCGGCGGTTGTGCCATTCGGCGGCGGGCAGGTTGTCCGCATCGCCGAAAATCACCCCCATATTCAGATGCGCCTGCGCGTCGTCCGGACAGGCGATGACCGCTTCGCGCGCAGCCGTTTCGGCGGCGGCGCGCTGACCGGTGCGGCGCAGCAGTTCGGTCAGGTCGTTGAGCGCCCAGACGCAGGTTCCATCGTGCGCAATCGCCTGCCGCATAATGGCTTCTGCGCCCTGAAGATCGCCGCGCGCCTGCAGGATCACCGCCTTGAGTTCAAGCGCCATCAGGTCGTCGGGCGCCTCGTTCAGCCGCATGCTGCACAGGCTGAGGGCGCCCGTGACGTCGCCTGCCTGAAACGCTTGCCGTCCCTTGAGGACGAGGGGGTGGATAGCAACAGACACAGCCTGCCCCGGATACGCGCGGACCAAGGCTCCGCGACTCGCAGACTATACGGAAATCCGTGAAAAATCCACAGAGGCTAACGACTTAACATCTTGATCAGATGGGATTTCAGCGCGCGTTCCGTCTCCGGCGTCATGGCGCCGAACATGCCGCGCGCGTGATCGGGGATATGGGCGACGGCGGCGCCTTCGGCCTCTGGCTGGAACAGGTACTGATCGAACAGGACACGCCAGCGCATCCGCTCGGCCCTGGGCAGGTCGCGCAGGGTCAGAAGTCCATGCAGCAGGGTCAGAAGCGGCGTCGTCTGCGTCAGGTGGGCCGGGCCTTCGCGCCACCAGATATTGATCATGGCGCCGAAGGCGTCGCGCGATTCGACGTGATGGAACCACAGGCTGGGCAGGTAGAGGACGTCGCCCGGCTCCAGATCGGCGACCTCGGCGTGGGGCATGGCGTCCCGGAAGCGCGGGAAGCGGTCGAAATCGGGCGCGTGAAAATCGACGAGGCTGGTCGGCTGGCCCGCCAGAGTCAGGTCCAGCGGCGTGATGTAGAGATTGTCAATCTGTTCGATCGGGAACAGGGTGAAACGCCGCCGCCCAGCGACGACGCAGGCGAGGTTCTGCGGCAGATCCCAGTGCGCGGCTGTGCGGGTGCGGTTGCCGATCCACAGCATGACCTGACGCCCGATAGCGGGGTCCATCAGGTCCAGCCGGTTTTCTTCGGCGACGGCGGGCATGATGACATTCACCGGCACGCCGCCTGCATAATGGGTCGCCGCCGCCCGATCGTCCATATCGCGCAGGATCAGATTGACCAGATCGCCAAAGGCGAGCTGACGCTGCTGATGGTTCAGGCCGCGCAGATCGTCGGAAAAGCTGTAACGGCCCGTCATGTCCGCAGGGATCGACTGGAACAGCACCTTGCGATCATTGGCGCGCGCCTTGAAATAGTCGGCCAGGGCGTGCGGGCCCTGTGCGGCGACAGCGACGGCGGGCCAGTCGCGCACGGCGCCTTTCAGAATGGCGGGACGCTGGCGCGACTGAATCTCGGATCGAAAACGCGCGCGGTCCACACCCTCGAAGCTTTCGACCTTTCGCGCCTCATCCAGCCACATGCAAACCTCCCGGCGGCCCAACCGCCGGGAGGAGCTAACATCGCGGCGCACAGAGGGTCAAGGCGCGCGGCGGACCTCAATCGAAATGCTTTATATTCGGCCATTCATCGGCCAGTTTGACCTTAAGGCCCTGACAGAAGGCGATGATCTTGCCGTTTTCGCTGGCCATGGCGTCGGGTGAAAGGGTCGTGCGGTAGATGATCGTCTGCTGGCAATAGGGCCGCAGGCGTTCGGGGTGACGCTGCACGACCAGCAGATTGACCGGCGGGCGAGCGTGTTCGAGGTAGGTTTTACCCCAGAAATAATACTGGTTATGGCCGCTCAGGGCCGGGGGCAGGCCATCGGCGCCGCCATAGATGTCGAGCGCGGCGGCTTCGCCGTAATTATCGACCTTGATGGCGGTATGGGCGCGCTCGGCGGCGGGAATCTGACGCCAGGCCGCGCCAACCTGCACGGTGAAGTCGCGCCAGCCGAGCTGGTCGGCGAAAAGCTGCGGCAAGAGCGTGCCCGCAAAGCTTTTCTCCTGCTTCTGCGGCTTGAGCGGGACATGCTGCATATAGGCGCGCAGGGCGGGGATCGGCAGGACCGGCATGGCCATGGGCGCGATGGCGGCGGACAAACCGGCGGCGAGCGTCAGCCATACGGCGAAGGCGGCCCGCAAGCTCGGCGTTTTCAGCCAATGCCCCCAGGCGACCGCGCCGATGACGAAGACCGTCGGATAGGTCGCGGCGATATAATAGTCCTTGCCATGCGTGAGCAGGGTGAGCAGCAGGCAGGCGACGAAAGCGATGGCCAGAAAGCGCACCGGTTTGAGCGCGGCGATCACGAACGGCGCAACGATCCCGGCGATCCAGACCGGGGCCAGAAGCGGGTTCATGACGAAAAGCTGATTGATCAGGAAGCTGAGCGGCGGCGTGGCGACGTTCTTGCCGCGCGCGGCGGCGGCCAGTTCGAGAAACGGCCAGCCATGCGCCGCCTGCCAGATGATCGAGGGCAGGCCGATCAGCGCCGCCAGACCTGCGCCCAGCCACAGGCTTTTCAGCGCGAACACGCGCCGCTGCGGCGTCAGGACGAGGCCGATGATCAGGCTGACCGCCCAGAAGGGCAGGGCGTATTTGGCTTCCAGATCAAGCCCGGCGACGACGCCGCAGCCGATCAGCGCCATACGATCTCCGTCCCTGACGGCCTTGACCAGCAGACAGGCGATCAGCGTCCAGGCCAACGGATCGAAGGAGGTGGTGCTGAAGACGCTGGCCATGCCCATCAGCATGGGTGCGATCATGGTTGTCAGTCCGGCCAGCACAGCCGCGAAGCCGCCGCCGCCCAGAAGACGCGCAAACCGCACCGACAGCCCGACCAGCGCCGCCGCCGCCAGCGTGGCGGGCAGGCGCAGCAGCCAGACGCTGTGGCCCATGCCGTAAAACAAGGCGGACAGCAGCGGGATCAGCGGCGGCTGGTCGGCGTAACCGAAGGCGGGGTGGCGACCGCAGACGATGAAATAAAGCTCGTCGCGAAAGACATCATAGCGGCCTGCAAACAGCGCATGGAGGCAGAAGGCCAGCAGGGCCAGCCCCGCCGCCGTATAATCTCTTGTTAAGGGTTTCATGTAAGGTTTTGTTATCTCAGTCTTTATCGCCATTGTTCGATCTCCAGCGCCCGGAAACAGACTTGACATTCGTGAGCGATGGACGCCATCTCAATGCCATTGGAGGCGGGGCGGATGGGACGGACGGTGGCGAGCGGCGATCCTTCTGGGACGAACGGCGGTAAGAATGGGCCAAGCGGTTGGCCGCCCCTGACCCTGTTCGGCGTGATCGCGGGCTTTCTGCTGGCCGTCATCCTGGTCAATATCTCCTCAAATCTGATCGAAAACCCCGACCTGGCGGCCTGGAAGCCGACTCTGTGGGAGTTTTCCAGCTATATCGGCATACTGGTCTTCGTTCCGGCCCTGTGGTGGTCGTGGCGGCGTTTTCACTGGACGCAGGCGGGCGTCGCGCGCTTTCTGACGGCGCAGATCGTCAGTTTTCTGCTGTTTTCCGGTGGCCATATCGCCGTTATGGTGCTGTTGCGGCATCTCGGCTATCTTCTCGTCGGCCAGCATTATAATTTTTCCAATGGCCGCCTGCCGCTGGAGCTGATCTATGAAGGCCGCAAGGATTTCCTGACCTTCGTGCTGATCAGCGGCATCTTCTGGACGCATCAGCGGTTGCGCGCGCCGTTACATCCGTCTCCGCCCGTGCGCATCGAGGTCCGCGCCGACGGCCGCACCATATACCTGACGCCGGACGAGATCGTCAGCGTCGAGGCGGCGGGCAATTATGTCGAACTGCATCTGACGACGGGCAAGCCGCTGTTGGCGCGCGCAACCCTGGCTGAGTATGAGGGCAGGCTCGGCGCGGCGTTCGCGCGCGTGCATCGCTCGCGTCTGGTCCATCGCCAGCATATCCGCGAAATTTCGGTGACGGCGGCGGGTGATCCGCATCTGACCCTGAGCGATGGCCGCACGCTTTTGGGCAGCCGTCGCTACCGCGACCGGCTCAAGGCCGGATAGGCTTTCCCGATCGGCATGATCCGCCGCCGAGGTCATGCTGAAACGGCGCTATCTTTGCGCAAAATGTGGTAGTATCGCAGGCAACGATGAGTCCCTTCACGGAGCGCCGTTCCATGCCCGACACTGTTCATAATTTCGTTGCCGCGCCGATCAAGGCGCCCGTGGATTGGGACCGGCTGGACGATCACAAATATATGTCGGATGCGGCGATCTGCGCCTGGCTGCTCAAGGCCGCGCCGCTGGACGCGGCGCAACGCGCCAAGGTGCGTGCGGACGCCGAAAACCTCGTCGCCGCCACGCGCAAGGCCTCCAAAAAGCAGGGCGTGGTGGAAAGCTTCCTCAAGGAGTTTTCGCTCGGCACCGCCGAAGGTCTGGCCCTGATGTGTCTGGCCGAGGCGCTCCTGCGCACGCCGGATCAGGCGACGCGCGACGACCTGATCGCCGAGAAGATTTCCTCCGCTGACTGGGCCTCGCATCTGGGTCAGTCGGACAACTGGTTCGTCAACGCCTCGACCTGGGGGCTGATGTTGACCGGGCGCATCATCGACGTCGAGGAACAGGCCAAGACCGATCTTGGCGGCTATGTCACCAATCTGGCCGCGCGCGTCGGCGAGCCGGTGATCCGTCGCGCGGTGGCGCGGGCCATCCGCATCATGGGCGAGCAGTTCGTGCTGGGCCGCACCATCGAGGCGGCGCTGAAACGCGCCAAGAAAGAAGGCTATCTCTGCTCCTTCGACATGCTGGGCGAAGGCGCGCGCACGGAAGCCGACGCCGAGCGCTACACCCAGGCCTATGCCGACGCCATCACCGCCCTGTCGAAAGTCGCTACCAAAGGCCCGGAAGCCGATCACGGCATTTCGGTCAAGCTGTCGGCCCTCTATTCGCGCTATGAGGCCGCAAAGATCGACGATGTGATGGCCGACCTCTATCCGCGCCTGAAGCGCCTGGCCGTTCAGGCCGCACAGGCCGACATCAATTTCACCCTCGACGCCGAGGAGACCGACCGGCTGGCCCTGTCGCTGAAAGTTCTCGACCGGCTGGCGCGCGAGCCGGAACTGGGCGACTGGAAGGGGCTTGGGCTGGCCGTGCAGGCCTATCAGAAGCGCTGCCCTGAAGTGATCATGGCCTTGCGCGCCCTGGCGGAATCGAGCGGACGTCGGCTGATGGTCCGGCTGGTCAAGGGCGCCTATTGGGACACCGAGATCAAGCGCGCGCAGGTCATGGGGCGCGAAGACTATCCGGTCCACACCACCAAGGCGGCGACCGACCTGTCCTATCTGGTGTGCGCGAACATGCTGATCGACGCCGCGCCGCATATCTATGCCCAGTTCGCCACCCACAACGCTCATTCGCTGGCCGCGATCCGGCTGATGGCGCAGGAGGCGGGCGTCGTCGTGGAATCGCAGCGCCTGCACGGCATGGGCGAAGCGCTCTACGACGAGGCCGAAAAGGCGTTCGGCGATTTCCCCCTGCGCGCCTACGCGCCGGTCGGCGGCCACGAAGACCTGCTGCCCTATCTGGTGCGCCGCCTGCTGGAAAACGGCGCCAACTCCTCCTTCGTGAACGTGCTGCTCGATGAAAAGCTCGATCCGAAGGACGTGATCACCGATCCGGTCGAGGTCGTCGCCGCGCATCCGTTCCGTCATGCCCGCCTGCCTCTGCCGCGCGACATGTATGGCGACCGGCTGAACAGCCACGGCCCGGACATCTCCATCGCCGCCGTGCGCGACCGCCTGAGCGCCGCCGTGCACAAGCTCGATGGCGAACGTAAAGAGTCGAACGCGCTGATCGGCGGCAAACCGCATTCGACCTATGCGGCGCATGTCTTCGCGCCCGCCGATCTGACGCGCATTGTCGGCGAAGTGCATGAGGCCGATCCGGCCATGATCGACGAAGCGTTCGAGCGCGCCGTCGCCGCGCAACCGGCGTGGAACGATCTCGGCGGCGACGGACGCGCGCGCGTGCTGGAGGCGATGGTCGATGCGCTGGAGTCAAAACATGACAGCCTTTGCGCCGTCATGGTGCGCGAGGCGGGCAAGACCTGGGGCGACGCCATCGCCGAGGTGCGCGAAGCCGCCGACTTCTGCCGCTACTACGCCAGACTGGCGCGCGAACAGTTCGGGACGCCGACGGTTCTGACCGGCCCGGTGGGCGAGCGCAATCTGCTTTCACTGCACGGACGCGGCGTCTTTGTCTGCATCAGCCCGTGGAACTTCCCGCTGGCCATCTTCACTGGCCAGATTTGCGCCGCCCTGGCGGCGGGCAACGCCGTGCTGGCCAAGCCCGCCGAGCAGACGCCGCTGATCGCGCACAAGGCCGTCAAGCTGTTCTACGGCGCGGGCCTGCATCCCGACCTACTGGCCCTTTTGCCTGGCGACGGGGCGAAGATCGGCGCCGCCCTGGTCGCGCATCCGGGCATTGCCGGCGTCGCCTTCACCGGCGGCACGGATACGGCGCGGATCATCAACCGCACCCTGGCGGGCAAGGACGGGCCGATCGTCCCGTTCATTGCTGAGACCGGCGGCTTGAACGGCATGTTCGTCGATACGACCGCGCTCAAGGAGCAGGTGGTCGATGACGTGATCGTCTCGGCCTTCGGTTCGGCAGGCCAGCGCTGCTCGGCGCTGCGCCTGTTGTTCCTGCCGAATGAACTGGCGGACTCCTATATCGCCGCGCTCAAGGGCGCGATGGATATGCTGAAGATCGGCGATCCGGCGGACTTCACCACCGATGTCGGGCCGGTGATCGACCTTGATGCCCAGGAGGCCCTGCAACTGCATCTGAACACGCTCGAAGCGCGTGGACAGGTGCTGCACCGCGCCTCGGTTTCGGTAGCGCTGAACGGGCATTTCTTCGCGCCGACCCTGGCTGAAATCAGCGATCCGTCCGAGCTTGAGCGCGAGGTGTTCGGCCCGATCCTGCATATTGTGCGCTACGATTCGCAGGCTCCCGAAGCGATGACCGGGGCGCTGGCTGCTCGCGGCTACGGCCTGACGCTCGGCGTGCATTCACGGCTGGACTCATTCGCAGAGCGGATCATGCGCAGCGTTCCGGCCGGCAATGTTTACGTCAACCGCTCGGTGATCGGCGCCGTGGTCGGGGTGCAGCCCTTCGGCGGCGAAGGCCTGTCCGGCACCGGTCCCAAGGCGGGCGGCCCGCTGGCCCTGACGCGCTTCGCCTCCGAACGCGCGGTCAGCGTCAACATCACCGCGCAGGGCGGCGATCCCGCCCTGCTTAATCTCTAATCTCTAAACCTGCCGCGTGATCAGCCCATGCACATAGGCCAGCTTGGCGCGGATGGCGGGGGTGAGGATAAACGGATAGAGGTCGCGTTCGCCCATCGAATGATGGATGGCGTTGAGCGCGACGCTTAACGGAATCCAGGCGTCGGCGATGCAGTCGAAATCGCGCGCCTCATAGGGATTGAGGCCGACCTCCTGCTCGATGGCTATGCCGTAAATCTGCGCCGTCTCCAGCGTATCGACAATGTGCAGCACATGGGCGAAGCATTCGGCGAAGTCCTCCCACGGATGGGTGGTGGCGTAAAAGCTGATATAGCTGGCGCCCCAGCCCGGCGGCGGGCCCTGATCGTAATGCCGTTGCAGCGCCTCGCCGTAGTCGGCGCGCTCGTCGCCGAATACAGCGCGAAAGCCGTCCAGCTTATTGGCGTCGCGCACCAGCTTGTTCCAGATGAAATGCCCGGTCTCATGGCGGAAATGGCCGAGCAGGGTGCGGTACGGCTCGTTCATCAGCTCGCGCTGCTGCTCGCGCGTCAGGTCGTCGGCCTCGGCGGCGCGGATGACGATATGGCCTTCGTCATGGCCGATCAGGGCGGGCTTGCACGACCCGTCGGGCAGGATTTCGTCGTTCTTGAGGTCGAACAGAAGACCGCCCTGCGGGTCTTCCTTGCGCGTCGGATGCGGCAGATCCCAGCGCAGAAAGGCGTAAAACAGGTTGCGCTGCGCCTCATTGATGCGCCGCCAGCGTTTCAGCCCCTCCTCGGTGTTCGGGTCCGGCACCAGACCGTTATGGCGGCAGGCCTGACACCACGGCTCCGCGTCGCTTTCAGGAACCAGCCAGTTGCAGATATCGTGTTCGGCATTGGCGCAGAAGCGATAGGCGCGCGCCGGAGTATCGACGCGCCGCCACAGGTTCGGGTCGCTCTCATGCGGCGTCAGGGCGTACATGCCCAGCGCTTCGGGCGCAAACCCGAGCCGGAAGCCGCAATTGAGACAGACGCGGTTGTCAAAATGGATCGGATTGCCGCAATTGTCGCAGCGGAACAGACGCATCTTGGTCCCTTACTTGCCCTGCCATATATCCGGGCGCCCGTCGATAAAGGCGATCAGCTCATCCGCAACCTTCTTATCGTCGGCGATGGTCGGATGGTAATCGCAGCCGCCGAAAGATAGGTGGTTCATGGGCAGGAAGGCGATGCGGGTCTCGCCTGCGCTTTGTAAGGCGGCCATAACCTTCTGCACCTCGGACTGGATTTCGCCATCCACCTGATCGGTCGCCATCAGGATGAAGAAGACCTGCGGATTTCTGGCTCGCAAAGTCTGCACGAATTTGACGTAGGTCGCTTCGTAATCCTTATGCAGGTCGTCGCGGGTCTTCCACTTTTCGCCGTCATTCAACGGGGTGGTGAAGTCGTTGGTGCCAAGACCGATGACGATGATTTGGGGCTTCCAGTCGGGATTGTCGTAAAGCGCCTGTTTGGCGTAAGTCTGATAAGGCCATGCGACGGGCAAGTGATCTCCGGGCGAGCCATTATAGTTGCGCACACTGCCGCGGCCGGAAATGGCGTTGATCTGATAATCGGCGTCATAGTGCTTCGCCGTGACAGGTCCGAAAGCCTGTGAGGTGTTGGTGGTCGCCCAGACCTCTTCGCGCGTGCATTGCTGGACGGGCGATATATTGCCGTAACCGACCGTGTAGGAATCGCCGATGAACTCGATCTGGCGGGCTTCCGGCGCGGGCGCGGACAGAACATCGCTGGCGTCAGGCACGGTGACGCCGCTGAAGTGAGCGATCTGACTCTGGTCCTCGGTGGCGCGCTCTATGCGCAAGCTGTGGTCGCCGTCCGCCGCGCTGATGACCACTTCGGGCGTCGCCGAGGCCAATACGGTCTGAGTCTTCAATCCGTCGAGATAGATGTTGAAAATGTCATGGCTCGGCGCGAAATGGACCGTCGCTGAGGCGCCTTTGAAGCGGCCCTCGAAATAGGCGCCCGGCCATTGAAAGCTGTAGCCGTGGTCGTCCTGAGCAACGCGCCCGCCTGTCGTCAGAGGCAGCGCGACCTCCGCTTGCGCCGCGCCAGCCACCATGATCGCCGTCAAAGCCATCAAGGCCATTCCCGTCCAAATTCGCATCGTCTCAACTCCTGTTGTCATTGCGGCGGACTATTTCAGCTTGCCACACAGCGGGCAACAAAAAAGCCGCCCCGAAAGGAGCGGCTTTTCAAAGGGGGTACGTGGGGGAAAGATTGTTTCCCCCACGAAGATTACGCCATCGCCTTGGTCAGGTTCTCGCTGATCTTGTCAAGGAAGCCTTCGGTGGTCAGCCAGCCCTGTTGCGGGCCGACCAGCAGGGCCAGGTCCTTGGTCATGAACCCGGCCTCGACCGTATCGACGCAGACCTTTTCCAGCGTCTTGGCGAATTTCATGAGTTCATCATTGCCATCCAGCTTGGCGCGGTGCGCCAGGCCTTGCGTCCAGGCGAAGATCGAGGCGATCGAGTTGGTCGAGGTCGATTCGCCCTTCTGGTGCTGGCGGAAGTGGCGCGTGACCGTGCCGTGCGCGGCTTCGGCCTCCATGATCTTGCCGTCGGGCGTGACCAGGGCCGAGGTCATCAGGCCCAGCGAGCCATAGCCTTGCGCCACCGTGTCGGACTGGACATCGCCGTCGTAATTCTTGCAGGCCCAGACAAAGCCGCCCGACCATTTCAGGGCCGAGGCGACCATGTCGTCGATCAGGCGGTGCTCGTAGGTCAGGCCCGCAGCCTTGAACCTGTCGGCATATTCGGCGTCGAAAACCTCCTGGAACAGATCCTTGAAGCGGCCGTCATAGGCCTTGAGGATGGTGTTCTTGGTCGAGAGATAGACCGGATAGTTGCGGCCCAGACCGTATTCGAACGAGGCGCGCGCGAAGTCGCGGATCGAGTCGTCCAGATTGTACATGCCCATGGCGACGCCCGCCGACGGGAATTTGAAGACTTCGTATTCCTTGACCGTGCCGTCGTCGCCTTCGAACTTCATGGTCAGCTTGCCGGCGCCGGGGACCAGGAAGTCGGTGGCGCGATACTGGTCGCCGAAGGCGTGGCGGCCGATGATGATCGGCTGGGTCCAGCCGGGCACCAGACGCGGCACGTTCTTGCAGATGATCGGCTCGCGGAACACGACGCCGCCTAAGATGTTGCGGATCGTGCCGTTGGGCGATTTCCACATCTTCTTGAGGTTGAATTCCTTCACGCGGGCTTCGTCGGGCGTGATGGTCGCGCACTTGACGCCGACGCCGTACTGCTTGATCGCATTGGCCGCATCGACGGTCACCTGATCGTCGGTCGCGTCGCGGTTTTCCATGCCCAGATCATAGTACTTCAGATCGATGTCGAGGTACGGGTGGATCAGCTTGTCCTTGATAAGCTGCCAGATGATGCGGGTCATTTCGTCGCCGTCAATATCGACGACCGGATTGGCGACCTTGATTTTAGCCATGAGAATGTCCTTTCCAACGGAGCCTGCCCCAGGGACGCACAGGGTCGCGAGGGGCCGCTAACGCCAAGCCGTATAAACGAAAAGCGGAAGCCGTCAAAACGGTAAATTGGCGGTTGCGGAGGATGTGCGCCTGTGCGCTTCTTAAAGACAATGGAGGGGCTGTCATGAAGATATGGGTTGCGCTGGTCCTGGGGCTGATCCTGTCCGGAGGCGCGCCGGGGGCGTCGGCGAAATCGCTCGCGATGGCGCATGCGCCCAAGGCCGTGAAAGCCTATGTGGCGGGTCAGTTGCGCTATCGCATGGGGGACGCCACAGACGTCAGGGTGTCGCGCCTGACAGTAGCGCAATTGCCGGACGTCGCGAAAAGACACAACTATCTGGTCTTCGTAACGGGTGGCGGTTGGTGCGGCGCGACCGGCAACTGCACCATTCTCGTGGTCGAACAAGCTAAGGCAGGTTTTAAGATAATTGGCGAAATGCACGGCCATGAACCGATCCACCTGCTTGTGGCTTCGAGCCACGCTCACCGCGATCTGGCCATTAGTGTGCACGTCAGTGCATGGGACAATTATGATTTTCGCTGGCGTTTTAATGGTTCAACCTATGTTGGGGGCGAGCCGTTAAACGGCTACGTGCTGGACACCGCCCGGCAGTCGAAAACCGGCGAACAGGAAAGCCGTAAGCTGCCCTATAAACCGGAAGGTCCGCTTCTGATCGGCTCTGAAGACAAGGGCGAGCTTCTATTCGCTAACTAGGTTTCATCCAGCACATCGCCCAGCCGGTCGAGCGCCTGCTCCAGCGGCGATTTACGCGCCTTGATCCAGCTTTCAAGCGCGTCAAGACCGGGCCGGGCCAACCGGCAGGTGCGGGTGCGGCCCAGCTTTTCGGTCCGCACCAGTCCGGCCGCCTCCAGCACCTGCAAGTGCTGGCCGACGGCGGTCAGGGTGACGTTAAGCCGTTCGGCCAGCTTCGACACCGACAGCGGCGCGTCGGTCACGGCTTCGATCAGCGCCCGCCGCGTCGGATCGCCGAGCGCGTAAAAGACCTTGGCGACCTCAGGCGTCAAGGCTTTCTCCCAGGCGCTCAAGCAGCTTGCGCCAGCCGTCCTCGCGCATGGCCGGGCCGTCGGCGTGTTCAAAGAAAGCGCCCTGATGCGTGGCGGTGACGCGCGTGGCTTCGCCCTCAGCGGCGAACTCGAAGGTCAGCAGCGACGAGGAGAACACCCGCCCGTTCATCGCCATGTTCGAGCCGGTGACGATGCGCGCCTCCGGGACGATGTCGAGATAGAGGCCCTCGGTCGCGAGAATTGCGCCCGGAAACGGTGTGTCATCGGCCATGACATAGCGCATGCGCTCATGCCCGCCGGTGCGGAAATCCATGTCGAAGTCTCCGCCCGCCGCGCCGGGCGCACGCGCATACCAGCGGCTTTTGAAAGCCGGGTCGGAAAAGGCAGCGAACACCTTATCAAGCGGATGCGGATAGGTCTTTTCGATAACAAAGGTGGCGTGGACAACGGGTTCGGTCACGGCGGATTCTCCATGGTGAAGTTGTAGCTTCAGTATTTCACGGATTGCGCAATAGTCAAGTGCAAACTTCAGTATTGAGGGGGCGTCTCCAAAGATGTAGGTTGCAGGTATTTTTTGGGGGGGAGGCGACATGCATCTGAATGTAAAGGTGGCTGCCGAGGTTGGAATCGGTCTGGTGCTATGGTTTGGCTTTATCATCAGCATGGCGATCACGAATGGTCTGCTGACCGAAATGCGTATGGATATTGAAGGTGATCATTATCGCTGGCGCTGGCCGCCTTCTGGTGTGTTTCGCGTCACTCGCGCATATCGTGCGCGACATCCTGAAACAAAAAAGCCGCACCAAATGTGGTTTGCGAACTTGACCGCTCTTTTGTGCATGGCGGCCATAATCGTGCTTGTCTGGCAGGCTAGCCGATAAAGGCCGTTTCCATCTGGCGCAGGTTGCGTTTATAAGCCGCCCCTATGAAAGACTCCCGCCCTGCGCCGCCGCTCGACCCCAGCCTGACCCTGCCGTGCGTCATTCTCGACAAGCCGCAACTGGCCGATAATATCGGCTCGGTCGCGCGCGTCATGGCCAATTTCGGCCTGCAGGAATTACGGCTGGTCAATCCGCGCGATGGCTGGCCGCAGGAGCGGGCCTGGGCGATGTCGTCGGGCGCCTTCTGGCCGCTGGAAGGCGCGAAAATCTATGATACGGTGGCCGATGCGGTGGCGGACCTGACCTATGTCTATGCCACCACGGCGCGCCCGCGCGAGACGCAACTGCCGGTCATCACGCCGCGCGAAGCAGCGTCGCAGGCCTGGGGGCAGGCGCACCAGCACTTAAAGACCGGCCTGCTGTTCGGGGCCGAGCGCGCGGGGCTGGAAACCTCCGACATCGCGCTGTCCCACGCCATCGTCACCATCCCGGTCGATCCGCATTTCCACAGCCTCAACCTGGCGCAGGCGGTCAATATCGTGCTGTACGAATGGCGCTTGCAGGTCATGGACGCGCCCAAGCCCGCCTTTACGCAGAATATGGACGTCCCCGCCGCGCTCGAACATATGCACGGCCTGTACGGCCATCTGGAGGACGAGCTGGAAAAGGCCGGTTTCTTCTATCCGCCGGAAAAGAAGGAGTCGATGGTGCGCAACCTGCGCGTCACGCTTAACCGCGCCCAGATGACCGAGCAGGAGGTGCGCACCTGGCGCGGCGTGGTGACGGCGCTCACCCGTGGGCGCGGGCGCGTGCTGGCCAAGCTCGCTCAACAGAAAAAAGACGAAGTCTGACGTGGCGGTGATCGTCTATATCGACGCCGACGCCTGCCCGGTGAAGGACGAAACCTATAAGGTCGCGGCGCGCTACGGGCTGGTCACCTGGGTCGTCTCGAACAGCTTTATCCAGATCCCGAAATCCGAGGTCATAAAGCGCATGATCGTCGATGCCGGGCCGGACGTCGCCGACGACTGGATCGCCGATCAGGTCGAGCCCGCCGATGTGGTCGTCACCAACGATATTCCGCTGGCGGGCCGCGTGCTGGCGAAGGGCGCACACGCCGTCGCCCCGAACGGCAAACCCTTTACCTCCGACAGCATCGGCGCGGCTTTGGCGCAAAGGGCGTTGATGGAGCATATCCGCTCGACCGGCGAGATCACTGGCGGCCCGCCGCCTTTCTCCGCCGCCAGCCGCTCGCAATTCCTGCAAACCCTCGACCAGACGATCACCCGCGCCCTGCGCAGCCAGCGCTAAAGCGGTTTTTCCAGCACAACAAAGCTGAGGTCGTCGCGCTGCGGCAGGCCGAAGCGTTCGTCGTCATAGGGGAAGGGCTGGGTTTCGCCGGTGCGCGCATAGCCGCGCCGTTCGTACCATGCGATCAGTTCAGCGCGCGCCGCAATCACCGTCATGCGCATGGTTTTCATGCCTTCGGCGCGGGCCAGGTCTTCGGCGGCGGCGATCATGTGGCGGCCCAGCTGGCGGCCTTGCAGGTCGGGGCGCACCGTCAACATACCCAGATACAGTTTCGCCGCGCCCGCCGGCTCCAGCCAGACACAGGCCAGAATGTCGCCGTCGGGGCTATCGCGCCATACGCCCAGCCGCGCGCCGGGTTTTTCCAGATCGAGGCTTAATCCCTCAATATCAATGCGCTGGCCGCCCAGCAGGTCCGCTTCGTGCGTCCAGCCCTGTTTGGCGCTGTCGCCGCGATAGGCGGAATTGACGAGGGCGACGACGGCGGGCAGGTCGGCGGGCGTGGCGAGGGTAAGGCTCATGCCCTCCTGAAACGCGAAGCCGGAGTTTTCGTCAAGAGGCCTATTGCGCCGGAAACTCAAGCTGGCTGACATCATAGCCAAGGTCTTTGGCCTTCTGCACCATCACCGCGCGCGCTGCGGCGTCGGGAACCGCGCGGCTGTAGACCCACAGATTGTGCATCTTAGGATCGGCGCTGATGAACCAGCTATGATCGGGCGCTTCGTACAGCACCCAGTAGTTGAAGGTGATGAAGAACGGATAATGCACGCGCAGTTTCGCATTACCAGCGCCCGCATCCAGCAATTCGCCGCGCCCGTGAATGACTTTCAGCTTACCGTCCGGCGTCTTGTCGTGGCAGCCATCCTCAACCGCGATTTCGGAGGGCTTTGAGCCGGGCCTATAGGTCGTATAGCCCGCCACGCAGTCCTTGGTGATCCACATCGGACGCCGACCGATTTCCAGCCATGTGCCGCTGTAATGCGTCATGTCGATGCTTGGGGGGTGGCTAGCGGCCCCGACCGGGACGGTGGCGCAACCGGTCAAAAAGAGGGCGGCGGCGAGGGGGGCGAGCCGGCGCATAGGGAACCTCCGTGTCTAAAGGAGGGTACGCCTCAGGCTGCTATGCGGATCAGCGCAGGGCCTGCATATGCTGCAAGGCCTCAATGGCGTGCGCGGTCCAGGCGGGTAATTGCACCCAGATCAACACCAGCAGAACGCCATACATGCCCGCCAGAATCGGATCCTTTTCGCGATGCCGCACAATGCCCGCCACGCATGGGCCGGTGATCGGACCGAGGCTGGCGTAGGCGGCGTATTTCGCATAGGTTTTGAGCTTGTCGCGCGTCATTAACCTTTTGTTAACGACAAGGCGCGAGTCGGACAAGTCTTTTCGTCAGGCGAGGGAAGTCATGCTGTATCTGCTGATCAAGGCGGGCGTATCGGGGGTGATCATCGCGATCGTGTCGGAGCTGGCGCGGCGCCTGCCCGCCTTTGGCGCTCTGGTCGCTTCGCTGCCGCTGATTTCGGTCATGGGCATGTTATGGCTGTGGCGCGACCGTCCCGACGCGGCCAATATGGCGGCCCACGCCGAGGCGACCTTCTGGTATGTCTTGCCGTCTTTGCCGATGTTTCTGCTGATTCCGCTCCTGCTGCGCAAGGGCGTCGGCTTTTATCCGTCTTTGCTCGCCGGTTGCGGTTTGACCGTGGCGCTTTATCTGGCCATGATGGCGCTCGGCCCGAGGCTGGGCCTGAAACTGTAAGGTTTTTCAAATGGATGGACGCGCCTGGCCGAAACCGGCTTTCAGCATCGACCTGTGGCCGACGCCGCCGGTCCCGCCGCGTTCTGATCTGCACGAAACGGTGACGGACGCCTCGAAAGACCCGGACTTCCATCACCGCCGCGCGCAGGGGACTGTCCGCCCGCGCATCGAGGTCTTTCACGCCGCAAAGCCCAATCGCGGCACCGTGCTGATCATCCCCGGCGGCGGCTTCACCTGGAATTCCTTTGATGTCGAAGGCTATCTGCTGGCGCAGCGGCTGAACGCGGCGGGGGTGACGGCCTTCGTTCTGTTTTATCGGCTGGCCAATGACGGCTGGGCCGACCGCGTCGATATTGGCAATATCGACGCGATGCGGGCGATGCGCGTGATCCGCCAGCACGCTGCAAAACTCAGCATCGACCCGCAGCGCGTCGCCGCTATCGGCTTCAGCGCGGGCGGCTTTCTGTCGGCCTCGCTGGCGACGCGCTTCGATGAGGCGCTCTATCCGGCGCAGGACGCGGCGGACGCCTTGAGCGCGCGCCCCGATGCGGCGGGACTGATGTATCCGGTGGCCTCGCTTGATCCGGCCATCGCCTATTCCGGCGCGATTCCGTCTCTTTTCGGCGGCCCGATCACGCCCGAGCAGATCGCCCATTACTCCCCTGACCGTCGCGTCAGCGCTAAGACCCCACAGTGCTTTCTGGTTCAGGCCGAAGACGATCCGGTCGTCCCGGTCGCCAACACCCTTGCTTTCCGCGCGGCCCTGAAGGCGCACGGCGTCGCAGATGAGACGCACCTGTTCGCCCAGGGCGGGCATGGCTTTGGCCTGACGCCGTCGGACCTGCCGCATCGCATCTGGCCCGATCTTTATATCAACTGCCTGCGCCAGCAAGGAATCATCGCATGAGCCGCCGCTTTGAAACGAAATCCGTCCTCATCACCGGCGGCCTCGGCGGCATCGGCAGGGCCTGCGCCGAAGGCTTTGCCCGCGAGGGGGCGAAACTGGTGCTGGCCGATCTGCGCATTGAGAGTGCGGCGGCGGCGATCACCGAGCTGATGGCGCTCGGCGCATCTGAGGTGCGCGTCGAAGCTTGCGACGTGTCCCGCGAAGCCGATGTCGTCCGCGTCTGCCGCGTCGCCAAGGACGTGTTCGGCGGCCTTGATGTGCTGGTCAATGTCGCGGGCATGATGATCTATAAGCCGATCGACGAACTGAGCCTCGACGACTGGACGCGGCTGATGGGCGTCAACTTTTTCGGCGCGGCCATGTTCACGCGCGAAGCCTTCCGCGTCATGCAACCGGGCAGCGCCATCGTCAATGTGTCGAGCATCCACACGCACCAGACCTCGCCGCTGGTTGCACCCTATGCGGCGGCCAAGGCGGCGCTGGGCTCGCTGACGCGCACCGCCTCGATCGAGGGCAAGCCCAAGGGCATCCGCGTCAACGCTGTCCTGCCCGGCGCGGTCGATACCCCGATGCTGTGGGCCAGCCCGAACCTGAAATCGGGCGCGGAGACGCTGGAGCCCGGCGATGTCGGCCAGCCGTCCGAGATCGCCGACGCGGTGCTGTATCTGGCCAGCCCTCAGGCCAGCTTCGTCACCGGCGCCAGCCTCACTGTCGATGGCGGGCGGCTGGCGAAACTTTAACCGGCTAATTCCCGCTCGATATCCTCCAGCGACTTACCCTTGGTTTCCGGCACGCGCCGCAGGATGAACAGGAAGCCGAGCGCGCAGAAGACGCCGTAGCACCAGAAGGTTCCCGCCGCGCCAAGTCCCTGGTTCAGGATCGGGAAGGTGAAGGTCACCGCAAAACAGGCGATCCACAGGGCCGACACCGCCACCGACATGGCCAGTCCGCGGATGCGATTGGGAAAAATCTCCGACAGCAGCACCCAGGTCACCGGCGCCAGCGACATCGCATAGACCGCGATCACGCCCAGCGTCAGGGCCAGCACCAGCGGCCCCTTGAAACCGAAAAAGAAGGCGAGGCCCAGGGCGACGTGCAGGACCGCTATGCCGCCCGATCCCCACAGCATCAGGGTCCGCCGCCCGATCCGGTCCACCAGCCCCGTGGCGACCAGGGTGAAGATCAGATTGATCGCGCCGGTGATGACGATGTTCATCATCACCCCGCTCAGGTCGTAGCCCGCGCCGCGATAGATGTCCTCGGCATAGTTGAAGATGACATTGGTGCCGCTCCACTGTTGCAGCACGGCAAGGCCGATCCCTATCAGCACCAGCCCCAGCACGGCGGGCCGCAAAAGCTCGCCCCACGAGCCTTGCTCGGACGATTCGCGCTTCAAGCCCTCGGCGACCTCGCTCAGTTCCTGCTCGGCGTAAGACTCGCCGCCGATGCGCGTCAGGATGCGTCGCGCGCGATCCAGCGCCCCGCTCTTGATCAGCCAACGCGGGCTTTCCGGCACCAGAAAGGCGCAGACGAAGAAGACCAGCGACGGCACGGCCACGGCGGTGAACATCCAGCGCCAGCCGAGCTGGCCCTGCCACGAGGCGCGGATCATTTCCGGCGTGGCGTGATCGGCGATATGACCGGCGATCAGGAGGTTGACGATCTGCGCCGCCAGAATGCCGACGACAATGGTGAGCTGGTTCAGCGTCACCAGCCGCCCGCGCCACGCCGCCGGAGCGACCTCGGCGATATAGGTCGGCGACACATTCGAAGCGATGCCGATGGCGACCCCGCCGGCAATGCGCCACAGCACAAAGGCGTTGAAACCGTGCGCCCAGCCGGTCAGCAGGGACGAGGCGCCAAACAGGAAGGCGGCCACGATCAGCAGCTTCTTGCGCCCCAGCCGGTCGCTGAGCGCCCCTGACAGCACCGAGCCGATCAGGCAGCCGAGCAGGGCGCAACTGTTCGCCCAGCCGATCTGCGCCTCCGATGTCAGATGAAAATAAGGCTCGTAAAACGGCTTGGCCCCGCCGATCACCACCCAGTCATAGCCGAACAGAAGTCCGCCCAGCGCCGCCGTCGCCGAGATCGCCCAGATATAAGCGAGATTAAAGCGGTGAGCACCCGTCGCAGCATGCTTAGGTGAGGAGACGTCGATAAGCATTGCCGGTCTTTCCCAGTACGAAACCAATTAAATTTGATCACAAATGGATGTCAATAGATCATATTTAAATGCGCATTATTGGTCGAAATGATCGACTTTGCTCGTTAGTCGTATCGCGTTTAAGTTGCCATTTCACGTTTATGTGTAAAGAGTGGTGTTTTTTTATATCTTTTGATATAACATCTCGATCGTGAGGGGGTTGGCTATGAACTATATACGTCATGGACTTGTCATTTTAGTCATCGGTTTAGTTTGTGCGGATTGCGCAACGCGCGGATGGGAAGGCGAGACGGGTGATCCCATTGCCGACGCCAGAAGTGATTTCAGTCACGGCCACGAAGAGCTATTAGCTGTAAACGGCGTCAGACTCGAAATTCCGGGTGTTAAGGGTGACGTTATATACACGGACAAGGTTGTGCAGAAATTTGGGGTTCAGCTATTAAAAAGTCCTACTTCGAGAAGTATTGATTACGGCACAAAATATAACATGGAAAAATTGCGTCTCTGGGGGTGTGATATCCATAAGCCTCTCGGAACGTGCGTGCGAAATTAGATTCGCTTGACCCCGGCGGAGTCGTCCTATATAGGCCGCACATCATTTTCGAGGCGGTCCTTCGCGGGGCCATTCGATCCGGATATGCATAAGGGGCTGCGTCCCCGCCGTAACCCCCAGAGCGCGGGTTGCGGCTTTTGTGTTTGTCCGGGGAGGGTCTCTTAAATAACCTCATGCCGAAAAGTGGTCGCCACTTTTCGGAAAAACATGAGGTGTCAAAGAAAGACACAACCCCAACCGAAGCCCTCCGGCCAAACGGCACAGGCTTCCCCTATGAAGAGTTGAGCATCTATGCCCACAATCAACCAACTGCTTCGCAAGCCGCGTCATCCCAAGCCGGTTCGCAACAAGGTTCCGGCCCTGAAGGGCTGCCCGCAGCGCCGCGGCGTCTGCACCCGCGTTTACACCACCACGCCGAAGAAGCCGAACTCGGCTCTGCGTAAGGTGGCCAAGGTGCGTCTGACCTCGCAGATCGAAGCCGTGTGCTACATCCCCGGCGAAGGCCATAACCTGCAAGAGCACTCGGTGGTGCTGATCCGCGGCGGCCGCGTCAAGGACCTTCCGGGCGTCCGCTATCACATCCTGCGCGGCGTGCTCGACACGCAAGGCGTCAAGAACCGTAAGCAGCGCCGTTCGCACTACGGCGCCAAGCGTCCGAAGTAATCGTGCTCAAGCAGCGTAAGCGTTAGCACAAAAAGGAATTTCATATGTCCCGTCGTCACCGCGCAGAGAAGCGCGAAGTTCTGCCCGACCCCAAGTTCGGCGATCTGGTCGTCACCAAGTTCATGAACTATGTCATGTACGAAGGTAAGAAGGCCGTTGCTGAAAACATCATCTACGGCGCCTTCGACAGCTTAGAGGCCAAGAAGAAGGATGCGAGCGCGCTCGAAACCTTCCACTCGGCGCTCGACAATGTCTCGCCCAGCATCGAAGTCCGGTCGCGTCGCGTCGGCGGCGCCACCTATCAGGTGCCGGTCGAAGTCCGCCCGGACCGCCGCCGCGCCCTGGCCATCCGCTGGCTGGTCAACGCCGCGCGCAAGCGTGGCGAAAACACCATGACGGAAAAGCTGGCCGCTGAGCTGCTCGACGCCGCCAACAACCGCGGCACCGCCGTCAAGAAGCGTGAAGACACGCACAAGATGGCCGAAGCCAACCGCGCCTTCTCGCACTATCGCTGGTAAGCGAGGCGAGGGCTGGCGGCGGGTTTTCAGCCTGTCGCAAAAATGTGGCTTTCAGGCGCGGGCGGTTTGGTTTAAACCGCCCGCGCTGTTTGCAAATGAAATTTCTTTGAAGATCTGACCGAAAGTTTGAGGCTCTCCCATGCCCCGCAGTCACAAGATTGAAGACTACCGCAACTTCGGCATCATGGCCCACATCGATGCCGGCAAGACCACCACGACCGAGCGCATCCTGTACTATACGGGCAAGAGCCATAAGATCGGCGAAGTCCACGACGGCGCCGCCACCATGGACTGGATGGAGCAGGAGCAGGAACGCGGCATCACCATCACCTCGGCCGCCACGACCGCCTTCTGGGCCGGCAAGCGTCTGAACATCATCGACACGCCGGGCCACGTTGACTTCACCATCGAAGTCGAGCGCTCGCTTCGCGTTCTGGACGGCGCGGTCGCCGTTCTGGACGGCAACGCCGGCGTTGAACCGCAGACCGAAACCGTCTGGCGTCAGGCCGACAAGTATCGCGTGCCGCGCATCGTGTTCGTCAACAAGATGGACAAGCTGGGCGCCGATTTCGACAAGTCGGTCCAGTCGATCCGCGACCGTCTCGGCGCCAAAGCCGTGCCTATCCAGTTCCCGATCGGTTCGGAATCCTCGCTGACGGGCCTCGTGGACATCGTCCGCATGAAGGCCGTCGTCTGGGACAATGACGCCCTGGGCGCGAACTATCGCGACGAAGAAATCCCCGCCGATCTGGTCGAAAAGGCCAATGAAGCACGCCAGTACCTGATCGACAACGCCGTTGAACTCGACGACGAGGCGATGGAAGCTTATCTGGAAGGCACCGAGCCTTCGGAAGAGGTGCTGAAGAAGTGCATCCGCAAGGCCGTTCTGACCTCGGCCTTCTTCCCGATCCTGTGCGGTTCGGCCTTCAAGAACAAGGGCGTGCAGACCCTGCTCGACGCCGTCGTCGATTACCTGCCGTCGCCGGTGGACATCCCCGCCACCAAGGGCATCGACTACAAGACCGAAGAAGAAGTCACCCGCAAGGCCTCGGACGACGAGCCCCTGTCGGTGCTGGCGTTCAAGATCATGGACGACCCGTTCGTGGGTTCGCTCACCTTCTGCCGCATTTATTCGGGCAAGCTGGAAACCGGCATGGGCCTCTTGAACTCGACGCGCGATAAGCGCGAGCGCGTCGGCCGCATGCTGCTCATGCACTCCAACAACCGCGAAGACATCAAGGAAGCCTATGCCGGCGACATCGTCGCCCTGGCAGGCCTGAAGGACACCCGCACCGGCGATACGCTGTGCGATCCTTTGAAGTCGCCGGTCATTCTGGAGCGTATGGAGTTCCCGGCCCCGGTTATCGAAATCGCCGTTGAGCCCAAGTCGAAGGCCGACCAGGAAAAGCTGGGCGTCGCCCTGTCGAAGCTGGCCGCCGAAGATCCGTCCTTCACCGTCTCGACCGACCACGAGTCGGGTCAGACCATCCTGAAGGGCATGGGCGAACTGCACCTCGATATCAAGATCGACATCCTGAAGCGCACCTATAAGGTCGAAGCCAATATCGGCGCGCCGCAGGTCGCCTATCGTGAGTCCATCACCCGCAAGGCGGAAATCGACTACACGCACAAGAAGCAGACCGGCGGTACGGGCCAGTTCGCCCGTGTCAAGCTGGTGTTCGAACCGGGCGAGCCCGGCACGGGCTTCGTGTTCGAATCGGCCATTGTCGGCGGCGCGGTGCCGAAGGAATATGTCCCCGGCGTCGTGAAGGGCCTGGAATCGGCCAAGGAAAACGGCCTGCTGGCCGGCTTCCCGCTGATCGACTTCAAGGCGACCCTGATCGACGGCGCCTTCCACGACGTTGACTCCTCGGTGCTGGCCTTCGAAATCGCCTCGCGCGCGGCCTTCAAGGAACTGCGTGAAAAGGGCGGGCCGAAGCTGCTCGAACCGATCATGAAGGTCGAGGTCGTGACGCCGGAAGAATATCTGGGTTCGGTCATCGGCGACCTCAATGGTCGTCGCGGCATGATCCAGGGTCAGGACATGCGCGGCAACGCCATCGTCGTGGACGCCTTCGTGCCTCTGGCCAACATGTTCGGCTATGTGAACACCCTGCGCGGCATGTCGCAAGGCCGCGCCCAGTTCACCATGGTCTATGATCACTACGATGCGGTGCCGCAACACGTCGCCGACGAAGTGATCAAGAAGTACGCCTAAGATAAACCCCTCTTGGCCCGTGGCGCTTTGTGTGCTACGGGCCTCCACCTTTGAGATTAACCCCTAACCGACTGAGGCCCGCAACACGCGGGGACGAGATATGGCCAAGGAAAAATTCAACCGCACGAAGCCGCACTGCAACATCGGCACGATTGGTCACGTTGACCACGGTAAGACGACGCTGACGGCGGCGATCACGATCACGCTGGCGAAGACGGGCGGCGCGACCGCGAAGAACTA
>NZ_JBQCGA010000017.1:0-11263 GCF_051956075.1 Asticcacaulis sp.
TAGTTCTTCGCGGTCGCGCCGCCCGTCTTCGCCAGCGTGATCGTGATCGCCGCCGTCAGCGTCGTCTTACCGTGGTCAACGTGACCAATCGTGCCGATGTTGCAGTGCGGCTTCGTGCGGTTGAATTTTTCCTTGGCCATAGGTTCAGGCTCCGTATCGCCCAATCGGGCTAAGGGTTGATATACTGAAATCTGGAGCGGGTAGTCGGGATCGAACCGGCATCCTCAGCTTGGAAGGCTGCTGCACTACCATTGTGCTATACCCGCCGAAGAGCCGCTGGTCGCCACAGGGGAAACAGGGCCGCTTCTTGAAGTCTGGTGATCTGCGCCCCGTCCGATCGAAAGCCCGTGATGATGAGTGATGGTGGGGGAAGCAGGACTCGAACCTGCGAAGCTTACGCAGCGGATTTACAGTCCGCCCCCTTTGCCGCTCGGGACATTCCCCCAAACACTCAACGATGTCTGACCGCCCATGAAGGACCGATCATCAGGCTTCGATCCGACGCCTTAAACTCGACCTTCAAAAAAAGGACAAGCCCCTAAGCGAAAAAAACTTCTGGAAAAATCGCCTTGGTCGTAAGGACCGCTTCGACTATTCCTTCGGCTTCTTTCAGGCCTCAAATCGGAGCGCGTCTTATAGTGTCCTCTTTTCGCGAACGCAACGACCCGAAGCGGCAATCCGGCAAAAACCGCGCACAAAAATTTTCAGGCGGCGGAAAACCCGCGCAGACTGCGGGCGCGTCTGTACAGGCGCGTCCACAAAAACAGCAAACGCATCAACGACATAAGGTCTCTGACGAAGGCTGGATATGGGGCGTTCACGCGGTCGAGGCCGCGCTGAAAAATCCGCGCCGTGAAGGTCCGATCCGGCTGTTTCTGAGCGAGGATCGCGCCAGTTCTCTGCCGCAGGCCTTGCTGAAACGCAGCGATCTTGGCGTCACCGTGCTGCCATCCGCCGATATCGCCCGCTTCCTGCCACAGGGCGCGGTGCATCAGGGCATGGCCATGAACGCGCCGGTTCCCGAGGGCGAATCGCTGGATGCGCTGCTGGAAATGGCGCCGCGCGACGGCGTATCGGTGTTTCTGATGCTGGATCAGGTCACCGATCCGCAGAATATCGGCGCCATCTTTCGCTCGGCGGCGGCCTTCGGCGTCAGCGGTCTGATCATGCAGGACCGTCATGCGCCGCCTCTGCAGGGCGTGCTGGTCAAGACCGCGGCGGGCGCGGCGGACAGGGTTGCCTTCGCGCGCGTCACCAACCTGTCGCGGGCGCTGGAGCGGCTCGGTGAAGACGGTTATGTCAGCATCGGTCTGGCGGGCGAAGGCGAATCGAACCTGCACGAACTGCTGGCGCAACAGGACTGGGGCGCAGGCCTGAAAAAGCTGGTTCTGGTGCTGGGCAGCGAAGGCGACGGTCTGCGCCGTCTGGTCGCCGAGCACTGCGACCATCTGGCGCGCATACCCATGCCGGGCGGCTTCGAGAGCCTGAATGTCAGCCATGCGGCGTCGATTGCGTTGTATGAGGCCTGCGCGCGCCGTCCTTCCGAAGGTTGACAGCGCCTTCTACGCCTTTAACTGTAAAGACAGGTCCAACCCTACGAGGACGCCGTGCAATTTGATCTGTCATGGCTAAGCGTGCCGACGTTTCTCAGCCCCTTTGTCTCGCAGCATCTGTTCGATCAGGGGCTCGCCTTCTTGCAGGTGGTGTTCATCGACATCGTCATGGCGGGCGATAACGCCGTCGCGGTGGGGCTGGCGGCGGCGGGCCTTGCCCCGGACAAACGGCGCAAGGCGATTCTGTTCGGCCTGATCGGCGCGGTCGTCACGCGCATCGGCTTCGTGCTGATCACGGTGCAGTTGTTTCAGATCATAGGCCTGTTGCTGGCGGGCGGCCTTTTGCTGTTGTGGGTGTGCTGGAAGATGTGGCGCGACCTTCGCCAGGGCGAAGACCACCCAGACGCCCCCGCCAAACCCGCCAAGACGCTGGGCGCGGCCATCCTTCAGATTCTAATCGCCGACATTTCGATGTCGCTCGACAATGTGCTGGCCGTGACCGGGGCCGCTGAGGATCATGTCTGGGTGCTGGTGTTCGGCCTGTTGTTCTCCATCGCCATGATGGGGATCGCCGCCAACGCCATTGCCGCCATGCTGCACCGCTTCCGCTGGATAGGCTATGTCGGCCTGATCGTTGTGCTGTGCGTGGCGCTGCGCATGATCTGGGAAGGCGGCCATCAGGTCTGGGACGCTTCCGGCTGCGACGCCAGCCTTAAATGCCTGCCGACGCTTCAGCACAATCTGGCGGCGCGCGTTCAGGCCCTGTTTCAGCGCATTCTCGACCTCGTGCATATCTCTTGACGAAAATACCACGCCGCATCACTCTCGCGCCGGAATAACGGAGGGCCTTATGTCCGAACTGCACGACAAGCTCAAACAAAGCGGCGACCACCACCATAGCCACGGCATCGTCCACATGATGCTGGAAGGCGCGCTCATCGGCGGCGTGACCGCCCTCCTCGCGCACCTCGTCTCCAACGGCATGAGCCATGTCGTCGATAAGTGGCAGGACGGCCAGCACCACGCCATCAGCGCCGACGACCTCAAGGCCATTCTCGGCGATAAACTTGGCGCCATCGCCGAAAAGACCGGACTGTCAGCGGATGACGCTGCGGGGTATCTGGCGCAGCATCTGCCGGGGGCAGCGAAAAAGCACTTCGGCGGATAAGAACAGGCAGATGCTGCTTTTGCGCTAACGCTTCGCTCCTTGAGCGCGGGCCAGGCGCCGCAAAAAAGCATTTCGGTGGGTAAACCTAAAAACGGCGACTTTAACAGCCGCCGTTTCTGTTACAATCCCTTCGGCGACGGACCGTATTTATTAGGCCCCTGCGTGCCGTCGAGAAACCCGCACTCGATCAGTTGCCACAGCCAGCCGATCACCGGGATCAGCACGATCAGCACCCACCAGCCCGACTTGTCGCGGTCGTGCCAACGCTTGACGATCACGGCCAGCTTCATCCAGACGGCGATCAGCGCCAGCGCGTCGAACACCGGGCTACGCGCGAACCACAGCCATTCGTCGGACATATAGCCGCCGCCGACCCAGCCGCCGTGATGAACGTGCAGCACATGGCCGAACTGCCAGAACAGGCCGCCATAGACCACCGACAAGGCCAGAAAGAACAGCCACAGGTGCAAACGGCGCACCCGCCCCTGAAACGAAAACAGAAACGACATCAACGACATGACCAAGCTCCGGGTCTGGTTTCTATATCAACCATATTACGCTCACCCCAGCCTGCGACCCAGTGAATTCGCTGTAAGCTTTGGCGTCAGTCGATTGATTGCAGATTAATGCGCGTTCCGTAAAAGGTCATGATGTGAACCAGATCGCGTTTGCGTGTCTGCGCCTGCCAGAAGCTGATCAGGTACGAGGCATAGACGATGACCAGCAGCCCGACGGGAAGTCCCAGCAGATCACGAATCGGAGGTTCAAGCAGGTTTACCTTCAAGGCCGCGTAGGCCAGCCCCACGAGGACGACGAGCGCGGCGCCACCCAGCCACCACAAAAAGGCAGGCGATTTTAGCGTCACACGCACATGTGTCGCCTCATCTCGCGGTTCGAAGACACCGTAAAAAAAGAAGTCCGGCGAACGAGAGCTGCGATCCTGTCGGCTCAACACGACGAAACCGGCGTCATCGACCTCGCCCGACATGGGCGCATAGGTCAGGGTTTCATAGCCGCGTCCGCCCTTGAGGAAGTCTCTAAGGGATTTCGCGACGTCTGGAAGCGGGCGCGGTATTTCAAACTCGAAAGTCTCAGCAGGCCAAATCTTCATATATCCCCCCCTTGTTATGAACTACGCCTCGCCGCCGAACCTCTCAGCCCATTCGGCGATCTGCGTGTCCTCGATCTTGCGGAACAGCACCTCGCCGGAGGCGACCCCTTGCCCCGGCGCCAGCCGGTTCAGTTCGGCGCGACCGTCTGCGCTCGGCCAGCCCAGCGGCAGTTCGGCGCCGACGCATTCGGCGATGCGCGAGGCGGTGAACGGGATCAGCGGCTGCGCCAGCGCCGCATACAGCCGCACCAGGTTAAGGCCGTGGCGCACAATCACGCCCGCGCGCGCCACATCGCTCTTGAAGGCCGTCCATGGCGCGGCTTCCTGGAGATACTCGTTGCCCAGCACCCAGATGCGACGCACGGCCTGCGCGGCCTTGCGCATCTCCATTGCCTCGAAGGCCTCCGTCGCCTCGGTCAGCAGAGCCGACAGGTCGGCATAGAGCTTGTCTTCAAGCGGACCGGCCTCGCCGCCTTCGGGGACGCGGCCCTCGAATTTCGATTCGGTGAACTTGACGATGCGGTTGACGAAATTGCCCAGAACGTCAGCCAGATCCTTATTGATCGTCGCCTGAAACTGCTCCCAGGTGAAGGACGAGTCCGAGCTTTCCGGCGAATTGGCGATCAGATACCAGCGCCAGTAATCCGCAGGCAGAAGCTCAAGCGCCTGATCCATGAAGACGCCGCGGTTCATCGAGGTCGAGAACTTGCCGCCGTACCAGTTCAGCCAGTTGAACGCCTTGAGAGTATCAACCATCTTCCACGGCTCACCGGAGCCCAGAATCGTCGCCGGGAAGCTGACCGTGTGGAAGGCGACATTGTCCTTGCCCATAAATTCGACATAGCGGACATCCTCCGCGCCCGAATCGAGCCGCCACCAGCGCTTCCAGCCATCGGGATCGCCAGACGCATCGAACAGTTCGCGCGTCGCGGCGATATATTCGATCGGCGCATCGAACCAGACGTAGAAGACCTTGTTTTCAAAGCCCGGACGCGGCTGACCATCCTTCGCCACCGGCACGCCCCATTTCAGGTCGCGCGTAATCCCCCGGTCGATCAACCCTTCATCGAGATGCTTGTTGGCGATCGACAGGGCCAGAGCTGGCCAGTCATGATGCGACGCGATCCAATCGCGCAAACGCCCCTCGACCTTGGTTTGCAACAAATAGAGATGCTTGGTGTCGCGCACTTCGAGATTGCGCGAACCCGACACCGCCGAATAGGGATTGATCAGATCGGTCGGGTCCAGAAGCCGCCCGCAATTATCGCACTGGTCGCCGCGCGCCTTGTCGTAGCCGCAGTGCGGGCACGTGCCCTCGACATAGCGGTCCGGCAAAAACCGCCCATCGTCGATGGAATAGACCATCTTGTCGGTGCGCTCCTCGATCAGACCGTTGCGGTCCAGCGCGTCGCAGAAGGCTTGCGTCAGTTCGCGGTTCTGAGGCGAAGACGAACGCCCGAACCAGTCATAGGACAGGCCGAACGCCTCCCCCGCCTTCTTCTGAATCTCATGCTGCTCGTCGCAATAGGTGCGCACATCCTGCCCGGCCTTGGCGGCGGCCAGTTCAGCGGGGGTGCCGTGTTCGTCGGTGGCGCAGATATAAAGCACATCTGCGCCCCGCGCGCGCTGAAACCGCGCATAGACATCGGCGGGCAGCATCGACCCGGCCAGATTGCCGAGATGCTTGATGCCGTTGATGTAGGGCAGCGCGGAGGTGATCAGAATGCGGGACATGAAGTTTTCGGCTCTCTAATGGGGAGATGGCGGTGGTCATAAACCAATTTTCGCCAGGCGGGCCACAATTTCGTTATACTGAGGGCAAAAAACAATGGCCGGGGATATGGACAAGCCGCAGACGCATCGGCATAAGGAGCGCCTTCGCAAGCGAAGGGCCGGTTTAGCTCAGTTGGTAGAGCAGTTGTTTTGTAAACATCAGGTCGCGGGTTCGAATCCTGCAACCGGCACCAATAATCTTCAATAAAATCAGTGTCTTAAACAGTAATTCCCGGACCGTGCCGTGTGCCATCCGTGGTATTCGCTAGGAAAACCGCATGGTGTGCCAGTTTTTGGCACCCCCAGTGCCACGGCGCAATCTCTTACATTTCAACGATCACAGAACATACGCCTGCAACCACGCAGTGTTTGGCACAGGGTGCCATCCCGGCTAAGTACCGCGCTGACTTCACCAACACGGTTGCCGCCGTGTGGACCCCGCAAGCCGTCGCTACGGCGGAAGTGCAATCGGTCTCGACGCAAGTCGTCGACCAGCCGCACAAGCAGGGTACGCTGATGATCTCGCGGATGATGGTCAGCACTGACTCGCTGCGCACGAAGTGCGCGGTGGAGTTGCTGAAAGCGTAACAAAAAAAGCCCTCCCGTGCCTGAAAATAAATCAAGTACGGGAGAGCTTGTAGTTATTCCGATGCTACATAAGAGCTTTCTTCAAAAGGTTCAGCAGCCGTCCTAACGCAGCTTTTCCTTTACAGATCGCCTCACTGAGCATAGTGTCAACTAAGTGGTTGACAGGTTCTAAGCCTATCCTCCGCTCAGGGCTCACTAAGACCCCATCTTTGTCTGCACGGAGGGCTAACCTTCCGGGCACAGGGTAGATGTGTCTATGCCCTTTGTAATAGTCGGTATTGATGTCAGTCATGGTGGATTCCTCCTTTCATGACCGTGTTCGCTCCTGTGTTATGTCGGTAGTGCGGATGACACAGGAGCGAGCCATCCCGACAACGATACAGTCGCAAATCGACTGCTCCTCCCACGTAGTTTGAAAAATGTCCAATCCTCCGCAAGTCGGAACGCTATCCATGCGCCTATTCGCGACAGTGCGCAAGCATGTTTTAAACGTATTTAATGCGAATTTCCACAGTATTGCCTATCCGGTTCGTGTAGAGCGGCAAAAAACTGCCGCGTTCTTCAAAATAACTCTTTCACATTCCACTTGATTTTAGTGTCGGCATTTTTTCGACGGTAGCGAATATACTAATAGCTCATTTGCACAAAGAGCAAATCCTAAACAATCGGGAACATCCCAAGGCGCAACCGATCTTAGTCACCACCCTTAGCGGAGAGTTAATAGAAAACGCTCTCGGTCGATAAACTCGACACGGGTGATCAACGTCAAACCAACGAGGACTTCACCCATGCCCACCACGCCTTTCACTGAGCTTGAGGCCGTGAACGAGATGCTGATGAGCATCGGTCAGGCCCCCGTCAACTCCCTGACGACTGCTGTCGGGGACGTCAACATCGCCCACGCCATCCTTGGCGTCGAGACCCGCTACGTGGTTCTCTTCGGGTTCACCTTCAACACCGACGAAGCGGTACGGCCACCTCGTCGCCTCCGACTTCCTCGACTGTGTCAATGTGCTGGACGCGCCCGATGGCTTTTAGCCTACCCATGCAACGTCGCATTAGATGCAATGAACCATTAGAGTGATTTGCGGATTAGATGCGACGATGCAGATTATCGTGCCGACTGGCACACCAGTGGTTCAATAAACCATTGATAACATTGAGAAGAATCCTGCAACCGGCACCATTGCCTTTCCGCCTCGGTCTGTGGATATCTGGAAAATCCTTTAGTTCCATGATATTATAGCCGGGAATTGTCCAGATACATCCACGGCTGTCTGCGGTTATCCGGGTACAAACCGGGGTACAATTCGGGGTATCGGCTGAAACCCCGGAAGGCGATACCCCAATTATGACGCTCAGAGCCCCCGCAATCCGTTCTGCGCAAACGAAAAGCAAGCCCTACACGCTCTACGATGAGAAGGGTTTATCCCTTCTGGTGGCGACATCTGGCAACAACTTTGACAACAAAGCTACAGTTATCTGGGGCGCGAAAAGACGATGACGCTGGCGAAGACCGGCTGTCATTTATGGCGGATTTCGATGCGCCGGGCTTTGCATCGGGGTGTTCGGGTTTAGCCGTCAGTTCATCGCCGAGGTAGAGGTGGTGGCGGGGTTTCATGGCGTAAGCCGCAGCAAAGGACTAACTTAATACTGCCACCTCTCCGGCAAATGGCAAACTACGCAATTCTACGCTACAGCTTCTTTTTCTACGATTTCAGGCCCGCTTGCAGCGCGGCTCGCCAACATCAGGGGGGCGCATAATGGCCAGGCTTTTCTTTGGCATGAACCAGTCGCTCGACGGCTATGTCGACCATGATCGGATGACGCCGCCCAGCCCCAAACTGTTTCGCCATTTTGTCGAACAGACCGACCGCCTTGCCGGTAGCCTTTATGGCCGCCATCTCTACGGCCTGATGCGCTATTGGGACCAGGATCAACCCGGCTGGGATGCGGACCACCACGCCTTTGCCGTGGCATGGCGCAAGGCGCCCAAGTGGGTCGTGTCCAGCACACTGAGGCACGTCGGGCCAAACGCCACGATCCTCGGCCCCGACCTCGAGGCTGAGGTGCGCCGACTCAAGGCTGAGATAAATGGCGAGATCGAAATCGGCGGCCCCAGGCTTGCGCAATGCCTTACCGAACTGGGGTTAGTCGATGAGTATCGCATCTACCTGCACCCGGAAGTCCTCGGCCACGGCGCCCCCTTCTTCTCCGCTGCACGACCGCCCTTGCGTCTGGCCAGCACTGAGCAAATTGATGATCAGGTGATCCGGCTTAGCTACATCCCCTGATATCCGGTTTCGTTGGCTGGGGCGGCGTGATCGCCACGATTGGCTCGCGCCTTAATAAGGGTATCAACACGCAGAATGCTTAAATCCCTTTTTTATACAGCGCATTGAAAGCTCTACAGGCCTCTTAAAGCAAAACATTACAAATAATTTAACTTGCGACCCTCTCCAGAACAGGTTTTAGTCGGACAATTAAAGCTGCGTACATACCAGCCGGCGCCCGCGGCGTCATCAGGGATAAAATAACATTCAAGCCGATCTATCCTGGTCAACGCAATGCGCTGATCATTTAAGCGGATCCCGGAATGATACCGCTACCAAAGTACAGCGGGCAGTCGCTCTGTCCAGCTCAGAAAAGCAAAAGATAACAGGGAGACCTTAGATGAAAACGACATGGGTATATGGTCTGGCAGGCGTCTTGGCTGGACTTGCCAGTTTGTCGCCCATGGCGGCAGGCGCACAAACCACCGCCGACAAAGCCGCCGTAGCCGAGAGCGTCATTCCGCAGTTTCCAATCACGGTGCGCATCGATGCGGGTAAAACCGCCCGCGCCGTCAGCCCCTACGAATACGGCATGTTCGTCGAGCCCATAGGCCGCGCCGTGGACCGCTCCTTGTGGGCGCAGATGCTCGACGACCGCAAATTCTACTTCCCCGTCCTGCCCGAAGGTCAGGATGCGCCACCCGCACGGCCGTCGCGCACCGGCCCCGACAAGCACTGGCGGCCGGTAGGCCCCGCCGACGCTGTGGTCATGGACGCGAAGGACGCCTATGTCGGCGATCACAGCCCGCGCATCGCCCTGACCGCAAGCGAGCCGCACGGCGTCTCGCAATCGGGCCTCAGCATAGTGGCGGGCAAGGCCTATGACGGCCGCGTCGTCGTGGCGATTCCGGCGGGCGCGCAAGGTCAGGTCGCGCTGGTCTGGGGCGATGGCCCGAACGACCGGCAGGTTGTGAAACTGCCCGCAACCGGCGGCGTGTGGAAGACGGTGAATTTCAGCTTCAAACCCGCCGCCAGCAGCGACAAGGCGCGGCTGGAGATCACCGCCACCGGTTCCGGCGATCTGCGCATCGGGGCGGCGTCGCTGATGCCCGCCGATAATCTGCACGGCTGGCGCGCCGACGCGGTGGCGGCCCTGAAGACGCTGAAATCGGGCATGTGGCGGCTGCCGGGCGGCAATTACCTGTCCGACTGGGACTGGCACGACGCCATCGGCCCGCAGGACAAGCGCCCGCCCATGTTCGACCACGCCTGGGACGCGATGCAGACCAACGATATCGGCATGGACGAGTGGATGGAGCTGTGCCGCCTGATCGGCACCATGCCCTATGTCACGGTCAATGCGGGCCTGGGCGACGCCAATTCCGCCGCCGAGGAGGTCGAATATCTCAACGGCCCGGCCAGCTCCTACTGGGGCGGACTGCGCGCGAAAAACGGCCATCCGGCTCCCTATGGCATAAAGTACTGGGACATCGGCAACGAGCCCTATGGCGATTGGCAGATCGGCAAGACGACGCTGCAATACTATGCCTACAAGCATATTGACTTTGCCCGCCGCATGAAGAAGGCCGATCCGTCGATCACGCTTCTGGCCTCCGGGGCCATGCCGGACCAGCGCAAATGGCCCGGCGTCGAGAAGGAAAATTCCAACCTGCAAAGCATATTGCCGAAATTCGGCACTGAGCTGGACTGGACCGGCGGGCTTTTGGCCAAGGCGTCGGATTATTTCAGCGGTATCACCGAGCACTGGTACGACACGGCGGAGAAGCGTCCCGACGCGCCGCCCGACGATGAGTTGATCGAGTTCGCGCGCCAGCCGTCCAACAATGTGCTGATGAAGGCGAAGGAGTGGGACATTTACCGCTCCAAATATCCGGTGATCGACAAGAAGGACATGTTCCTGTCGATCGACGAATATGCCTACTTTCCCTCACCGCCCGACCTGAAGACCGCTCTGGCCTATTCGATGGTGTTGCAGGAAATGCTGCGCCACACCGACGCCATCCGCATGTCGGCCTTCACCATGGGGCCGGCGACGCTCGATCAGACGGCGGACGCCTCGACGCTTAACGTCACGGGTCTGGTGTTCAAGCTGTATGGCGAGCATTTCGGCGCGGGCGTCACGCCGGTCTCGGTGACGGGCGACACCCCCTGGCCCGATCCGAAATATCCGGTCGGGCTCGATCATCCGCAGGTGGTGGCCGGCAGTTCGACCTGGCCGGTCGATGTCATCGCCGCGCTCAGTCCCGACAGGAAGAAGCTGATCATCGGCGCGGTCAACGCCACCTATGAGCCGCGCGATCTGGCGCTGAACCTCGGCAAGCTGGCCGTGGCCACAAAAGGAACCTCCTGGCGCCTGGCGGGCGCATCGCCCAACGCCGCCAATCTCGACGCCGTCAATAAGGCGGGCCAGCCGCCAGCCGTGACCATTCAGTCCGACGCCGCCGCGCTGACAGACGGTCGGCTAAGCGTGCCTGCGGCCACGACCATGATCTACGAATTTGACATTACAGGCGGCCTTTAGAGCCGTCTCAACCGGGAGACATCCGTGAAATTTCAGCCTCTTCTTGGCGGCCTCCTGACCGCCGCCCTGGCCTTAGCCGCTCCCATGGTTCAGGCACAGGTTCAGACCGTCGTGCCGCCCGTGGTTCAGGGCGCCAGGCCCGTGATCGTGCAGAATATCGTCGTCCACTCCAAGGCGCTGGAGGGCAATCTCGAAGGCGAATCGCCCGACCGCAAGGTCATCGTCTATCTGCCGCCCGACTACGACAAGAACCCG
>NZ_JBQCGA010000018.1:0-23451 GCF_051956075.1 Asticcacaulis sp.
GCGGTTCGACGTGGTGATTTACAGTCGTTTCCTTAATCCTGACCCTTCACCGTTCCGATCTATCCTGAACTGGCATGAAATGGGACCAGGCAGTCAGGCGCTCGATTTCGCGCTCGACCCGCCCAAAGGCTCAGACATCGTCGAACATACGGATTACAGCTCGGTGACGCCTGTGCTGCTGGACGCATTGACGCGGTATGGGGCGAAGGAGGTCTGCCTTGCAGGCGTCGCGACCGAAGCCTGCGTGCTGAAAACTGCGCTCGACCTGTTTAAAGCCAATATAACCCCGTGGATGCTATGCGACGTCTGCGCCTCCGACAAAAACGCGCGCTTTCATGAGATGGCGCTTGAAGTTGTAGGCGCCATGATCGGTCAGCGCCACTTCATTGAGCGACGCCATCTCAAACGGCAATGACCCATCAGCGCAGCACGAATTTGGTAAACCGGCTCGTCTCGCCGGACGCGGTTTCCTCCTGCGCCAGCAGGGCCAGATTGTTATTGTCGAAAATGGCGAAGAACTCATCCCAGGTGATCGGCATCAGGTCTTCATCCGTCGCGCCGAACTTGAAGCGCAGGATTCCCCCCTCCCCGCCCGTTTCGACCTTCGCTGGCTCGCCGCTGCGCGCCTCCGCCCAGGCGCGGATGGTTTCATGGTCTGTCAGCTTTTCAGCCGCGCTGCTCATGATGGCTCTCCTGTCGTGCGGTCTTTTTGTTGCGGCGACCGGCGCTGTTTCGGAATGTCGATATTGTCGAGCCCGTCTCGGGTCGCCGGATAGGCCTCTGGTCGCTTGTCCCAGCCCGGCTTGATGTCGGTATGCACAGCGTCATTTGGATGCGGATCGGTTTGTTGCGGCCCCCGGGGCGGCACGGCGTTCTCAAGCGCTTGATCGGCGTCGGCATTGGTCATGGTCTTCACCTCGTTCATAAATGTCCAACCATGCCTAATAGCTTTTGCGTCGTCTTTCACCGTGACGGCGTCCCCCAGATTATTAAATCTCCATCACGTCCATGCCGTCTGACGGCCACATGCGAAGGTGCGAAACCTCTCATTTATTGCCCGCAGATACTCGCCTTTGGCTTCCTGATCGTGAATTTGCGAAGCCTGTTCTAGGTTCATTTTTCCTTTCACAAACAGGAGCGAACCATGTCTAAAATTACCTGCCTCGAGGACGCGTTTATTCACGAACTTTCCGATATTCACAGTGCAGAAAAGCAGTTGACGCGCGCCTTGCCCAAGCTGGCGCGCGCAGCCAGCAACGCAGATCTCGCCGACGCCTTTATGGCGCACACCGACGAAACCCAGGGACAGGTCGAACGCCTGGATCAGATTGTCGAAAGCATGGGCCTAAAGCTTAGGCGTGTAAAATGTCTGGCGATGGAAGGCTTGATCGAGGAAGGCCACGACACCGTTGAAGCGATCGAAAAAGGCCCGGTGCGCGACGCCATGCTGATCGTCGGATCACAAAAGGTCGAGCACTATGAGATCGCCGCCTATGGCAGCCTGATCACCATCGCCCAGAGCCTGGGCTATGACGAGGCGGTGAAGCTTCTCAAAGAAACTCTGGCCGAGGAAAAGACGACCGATGAAAAGCTGAACAAGCTGGCTTTGAAGAAGGTGAACGCCGAGGCGATGGAGCATTCGCGCGAAATGGCCTAAAGGCGCGCCAGAAGACGCGCCAGAAGACGCGCATGGCTTGCCCCGCCTCTGAGGCGGGGCTTTCTTTACGCCGGGCTGGCGGCGCTCCAGATGACTGGCTGTCCGCAGGTCATCCGGCGCCAGACATCAGCGCCGCTTGCGATCCATAGGGCGCTTTCTGATATAGCGGCGCCCGATGTTGAGGCGCCGCCTTATCAACTTAGTGGTTCGACGGACGGGCGCCACCGGTTTTCCAGACGTCAAATACGTCCAGAGACAAGCCTGCATGAAGGCCTTTGGTGTCGAACACGAAGGCGTAGACGCTGGCGGTTGAGGCGCGCGCATTGGCGTCGGCGGCCATCAGGGTCACGTTTGAGGTCGCCCCGACATTCCAGTCCTGGCTTTGCTTCAATTCATTGAGCGCGCTTTGCGTCTTGAAGACATAGACCTGGCTGGCGTTCTGCACGCCGACCTGAAGACCGGCGGAAGCTGCGCCCAGGCTGTAATAGCCGGTGATCTTGCCATGCTCTATAAGCGCGCCCTTGCCGCCGGATCCGCCGATGATCAGGTCGGCCTTGACGACGGATGGGAAGACGAGAATGCCAGCGGCGTTCTGCGTCGCACTCTGGCACTGGCTGAACCGCGCCTGACAATCGTGCAGGGTGGAGACGACCGCCTCATTAAGCGGCTGACCGGGGGTTTGCGCCAGGGTTTGCGAGGCGCCGAGCCCTGTGATCAGGGTTAGGCCGGTCAAGGCGGCGGATAGCCGCAGCGAGAAATGTTTCATGGTGAGAATCCTTATTGGCGTATCACAAGCGGCGACTCCGCCCAGCAGGATGACGGCTTGATCAGTGATTTTGCGTGGTCGCATCTGTTTCCGCCCCCGGCGTCAGCGCCGGATTGCGCGCGCCCGTAACGCTAACGCCTATCCAGATCAGAAGGGCGATGACGACGACGGCGCCAATGAGTATCCACCAGACGCCGTTCGTGCGCCGACCGCCGGGCGTGGGCGTATTCGACATGGCCATAGATGGCTCCTTTCGTCGCTTGACGCTTTGGGGTGCGGCGGGAGCCTGCAAGCTCCCACCGCATCGTTCCGGCTACATAAACCGGCCTTGTTCGTCGCGCTGACGCCCGCCGCCATTGCGGCTTGAGGCGCGCGAGCCGCGACGGTCGTCATCACGATCGTCCCAGCCGCGGCGCGAGGCCTCCGAATGGCCTTCGGGATCGCCGTACCAGCCACTGCCTTCGTGATCGGAGGTCTGCCAACCGCGACGCGAAGCTTCGGAATGGCCTTCGGAATCGCCATACCAGCCGCTGTCGCCATGGTTGGGATTGTCCCAACCGCGGCGCGAAGCCTCGGAATGACCTTCGGAATCGCCAAACCAGCCGCCGTGACCGCGGCCTTCGGCATAGCTGCCGCGCCGCCCGCTTTCAGAGCGCGAGCCGCTGTAGCGACCGCGATCTTCTTCATCGCGCGCCCGGCTATGATAGTCGTTGCGACGGCCGTGAGCGTGCCAGGCTTCGTAATCATCGTTGCGACTACGCGACCCGCCGCGATGGCCTGTGAACTGGCCCTGTTCGTCCCGTCCCTGGCTACGCGCAGAGGCGCGTCCGCCTTCGCTACGGCCTTGCGAGGAACCGCGGTAATCGTCGTCGTCATAATTTCTGGGCATGGTTGTTCCTTTCCAGAAGTAGATAGTTGTTGGAGGAAAATTCAGCGCTCCGTGGCATAGGCGCTGAAACTGCCTTAGCGGCAAGCCCGGAAACTACCCACAACCATGCAATTTTGTAGTCGCTTAACCCAAACTAAAATAGAAAAAAATCATAACTCAGCTTGTATAAATATATTAAACATAGAATTTTCGCAGTTAAACAATTGATATGTCCAATATATACAAATCTATATTTATACGTATCTTCACAATGATGAGACTATAAAGTAAATAAGACGAGCGAATCCCATTCGCAACAGCATGGGATATCTTTTGTGCTACTCATATCGTAAGAGGCCAGTTGTCCACCTTGATCGTCGCCTGCGGACGCCAGGTTTTGAGCTGTAACAGATCCTGGTCCGTGAATAGAATTGCGTTTCAGACAGGCTCGGTTTGCATGTTCATCGTCCGCGCACCATAAAGTTCGCATAGGGCCTGCATGATACGGGCGACGGCGCGGTCTTCGAGGCTATACCATATGGTCTGGCCCTCGCGGCGTGTGGAGACGAGCCCTTCGCTGCGCATTCTCGCCAGGTGTTGCGACGCTCCCGTTGGAGCAAGACGGGCGCTTTCCGACAACTCGCCGACACTGGCCTCGCCCTGCATCAAACGACACAGCATCAGCAGACGTTGTTCGCTGCCCATGATCCTGAGCACCCTCGCCGCTGAAACAGCACTCGCCCTCAAATCGTGCAGGGCGTCATCCGGCATGTTCGCAATCATGATTCAGTGCTTTGCATTAGCGGGGAAAGACTTACGCCAAGGCGCTTCGTGCAACTTCGGGAACGCAGAGCGCCAGACTTGTGGGCAATTCGCCCGATTCAGATGACGAGACAGCCTGGATCGCAAGCGACGGAACAGCGGCATGTCCAAGGTAAAATCTCCGTTTTTGTTTGCTTTTTTGGGAGATTTTCAATCTACCAGTCTGAGGGTAAGGATGTCGCCTGATGACGTGGGCGTTTTATTAGAAAGCGACAAATCCCGATTCACGGTCCATGCCTGCATTCAAAATGAGACTCGCCTCGTTGCCGAAACATAAGCTCGGGCGGCCGGGCGCCTCTACACGCTTACTGGCCATGGCTTGATCGCGAAGGCAAGACTTACGGCTGGGTGGTCTGAAATACTGCTCTTGAACTTCTGACCGGGAAGTTGAATAGCAGAAATCCTCTGTGCCCCCCAAACAGGCCCTGTCTCAATCCGCAAAATTCACGATTCGTTCCCGAGTTCGAGTCCTATTTCAGGACCGTCGTGGCAAAATTGCCACTGGGTCAAAACTGGGGTAATTTTAAATATGAAAATGCACTTCTTTGAAATATCAGTGCCTTACAAGGAATTTTGAATGCCTGCTCGAGAGCCATCTTGATGTTTGAGTTGCGCCAGTACCGTTGAATTTCTGGAACCAGCGCATCACCCTCCTCATCTTCAACGCGGCGTCCGCCGTCGCCTTACCTGGCGGGATTGTTCGCCGAGAGGAAATCGACGACGGCCTGGGCGGTCTTGAGGCGGCAGGCTTCGGTGGCGAGGTCGTGGCCGCAGTCGCTTAAGGTGAGCGTCTGCACGCCGGACTGCGCACGCAGTCCGGCGCGTCCAGCGGCGAACACGCCATAGTCCTTGTCGCCACGGAGCAGCAGGGTCGGCGCGGCGGCGGCGGTGACGGCGGCGGGAGCCTGCCCGCCCGAAGACGACCCGCCGAAATACGCCTTGATCAGCGCCGGAGACCGGGGATCGGCCAGGAAGCTGCGATCCTGATCGGGGTCGGCCTTGAGCGGCGCCGTGTCGTCGGCCAGAGCCGCATGCGTCGCGCCTTGCAGATAGGCGCCGGGGTCGCTGATCCCGTCAATGGCGATGGCGCAGCGGTAAAGCCCCTTGTCGTCCTGCGCCCCCTTCAGCGCCGCATAGCCGCCATAGCCGCGCCCCAGGATGCAGACGCGGTTGGCGTCAACAATCCCCGCCTGGGTGAGGAAGCGGACCCCGTCGCCGATGTCGCTGAGCATCCTGCCCGACCACTGGCCAAAGCCCGCCTCGGTCAGGGCCTCGCCATAGCCGTCCGAGCCGCGATAGTTCGGTTGCAGCACCACATAGCCGCGCGAGGCCAGGGCTTGAGCCAGCCAGTCAAAGCCGCGCCCGTCATGGCCCAGCGGCCCGTCATGCGGCAGCACCACCAGCGCCCGGTGCTTCGCCTCGCCCTGCGGCGGCAGGGTCAGCTGCGCGTCGATCTCAAGCCCGTCGGCGGCCGTGAAGCTGATCGCGCGCTGCGAGGCCACCCATTCGGCCGGAATATCCGGATACTGGTTGCCGATATCGACGCGTTTGCCGCTGGCGAAGTCGAAATAGCGCCACGAACCGGCGTCCTCGCCGCCCTGCTCGAACATGATCATCTGACGCGGATCGCGCCCGGTGGCGACGACGCGCACCGCCTGACCCGGCGCGGCGTCGAGCGCGTGCTGATAGATGGCGGCCAGGTCGGGATCGAAGAAGCTGTAGGTCGTAACCTCGCCGTCGTGCGCAAACCCGGCCAAGGCATTGGTGGCCGGATCGAAGATCGGCGTATCGCGCGTCGCGTCCTCGTCGAGCGGCTCCGACAGCTTGCCGTCCAGGCCCAGCTCGTAATAGCGGAAGCGGCGCAGGCCGTGGGCGTCGGCATTGGCGCTGTTATCGGCGTCAAGGATCAGCAGCGACTGCCCGTCGCGCCCCAGCCCGGCCAGAAACGGCGCATAGGTATGCGTCTTGTCGTCGATCTTCCGCTTCAGGATGGCGACCCATTTGCCGTCCTTGCGCGCCTCGATCGTGTACTCTTCGTTCAGATAGGTGTAGAGCGCCCGCGCCACCGGCTGGCCGTCCGCGTCGGTCAGCCAGTCATCGACATAGGCCCCCAGGCGGTCCAGATCCCCGCCATGATCGTCGATGATATGGCCCCGCCCCGTATCAGCATCGACCTTCCACAGATAGACCCGCTGCGCGACCTGCCCGCCGATCGAGCGGTCGCGCAGCTCCAGAAACGGCCCCACCAGCTGCGTCTTGCCGTCCACCGTCACCGCCTTCGGCAGGCCCAGAGGCATGTGGTTGTAATCCCCCGCCAGCTTATCGCCCAGAGTCACCGACCTCAGCGTCCGCAGATTAATAACCGTCCCCGCCATCTGACCCCGAACCCCATAACTCGCGCACGCAGGCGGCGTCAGGGCGTTCTCCAACAACATCATTGTGATGCTGTCCGGCGCGCTTGGCATACCAGGCGCGCTGCCGTCGAAGCCGGAAATATTCATGGCGGCGTTCAGGTCGGACAGGGATTGCGCCGACTTAAAATTCTGGCCGCCGCCGGACGGACATGTCCCGCGTAAGCCGGTCTGAGTCGCCGACAGAAGGATATGATCCTTATCGAGCCAGGTGATCGCGGAAATCGGGTCTTCGCTTAGACGAAGGGTTTGGCTCTTGCCGTCGGCGACCGTATAGGTGGTCAACAGGCGCAGACCGCCTTTGCGGGTGACGAAGGCGAAACGGTCGCCATCGGGGGACAGGCCTATGTTTTCGACGCGCGGCGCCTTTGTAAACACGTCCAGCGGCGGCGGCGCGGCCTCTGGCGGCAGCTTGTGCCGAAAGCCTTTGACGATGACCTGAGTGGTCTTGTCGTTCGCATTCTGAGCGTGCGCGGCTGAGACGCTGAGCAGGCAGAGCGCCGCTGCGGCTGCGTGGAATTTTAACATGGTTCCCTCCCTCAAGGTTTTTTTTGTGAATAGGCTACCGATACGGCGGCGTTGCAACCTGAATCTGAACCTGACCTGAGTTTGAGCGTCTTTTTGACGGACGGCGCACCTGATTTACAGACTGAACGCCGCCACAACCATCTTCCCCTTTCTCACGCTTTGGGGGCAAGCATGGGCATGTAACGCTGCCTGAACTGCTCCTTGCAAAGCTGCATCGCCTCGGCGCTGATGTCGCGTCCGAAAGCGCCATGAACGGATGGCGGCAAATGGGCGACGGGATCGCCGTCGCTGTCGAAGATGTAATAGTCCAGCATGGTTTTCCACAACCGCCGCTGATCTTCAGGCAATTGCCGGATGCTCAGGGCCGCCAGATAGAGCGCCGCCATCGGGTGCCAGGCGTCCGGACGGGTATCGTTCCACCAGTAATTGACCAGCATGTTCAGCGGACCCGTCGTCTGAATATGATGCCACCAGTAGCTGGGCATGTAGAGGGCGTCGCCCGGTTCAAGACGCGTCTGCTGCGCCGTCTCCAGGGCCTGAGCGAAGCGGGGGTGCGCTTTGAAGTCAGGGTTTTCCAGCGACGTCATGCTGATCGGCACGCCGCCGGGGGTCATATCGAGCGGGCCGACATACAGATTGGTCAACTGCTCCGGCGGAAAAAGCGTCACGACCTTTTCACCGGCCACATGGCAGGCAATATTGGCCGGTCTGTCAAAATGGGTCTGTGTCCGCAAGGTGTTGCCGATCCAGACGCGCGGCTGAATTTTGCCGTCCAGCAAAGGCATGTCGAGATCAGCCAGCATGGTCGGGGCGGCGGCGGCGATCAGCACAGCCTGGAGATAGCGCGCCTCGGCCGTGTCAGGGCCTTGTTCCAAAAGCCAGTTCACAAGCTGAGATATGGATTGGTGCGTACCGGTAAAATTAACGCCGGTAACCGTGTCGTCATAAAAAAAGCGTCCCTTATCCTCAGGCGGGCATATCGAAATCAGGCTCGTCGCGCCGGAGTCATGCCGCTTGAGGTACTCGCCCAGAGCGTGGGATGATGTCCTGGCCGCAGCGACGCATGGCCAGTGCGACACCAGTCCTTTTAGAACGACAGGCTGGCCAAGGGGCTTGATTTCGTTTTCAAAAACAGCCCTGGTGACGTTTTCAGCCGTGACCACGGGTTTGAACTGACGCATAGGCAATTCCTAGTCTTAAATAAGGCCCGGATCTTAAAGAAGGTCGCCGCAGATTGCGGGCAAAGGACGCAGCCTGTGACAGGCTTTCACGCATAACGACCTGCCCACCCCGGCGCAACCCCGTGTCAGGCCCCTCACATCATCGCCATTTCTTCAGGCGTAAGCCGTCGGCAGGCCCGGCTCGTCTTTCAACGTCTCCATCGAGATATAGGCCGAGACGTCGAACAGGTCGATGCGGCTGACCAGACGCTTATAGATGGCGTCGTAATGCGCAATGTCGCTGACCACGATCTTGATAATGTAGTCGAGATTGCCCGCCAATCGGTGAACCTCGACAATTTCAGGAATATCGGCGACGCCCGCGCGAAAGCGGTCCAGCCAGCCGGCGCTGTGCTGCGCCGTCTTGACCATGACGAAGATGGTCATGCCGAGATTGAGCTTATGCCGGTCGGCGACTGCGACATTGCGGCGGATATAGCCGTCTTCGCGCAACCGGCTGATGCGCCGTGAACAGGCCGAAGGGGACAGATGCACGCGCTCGGCCAGATCGCCCAGCGGCGTATCGGAGTCGGCCTGCAACAGGTCCAGCAGTTTCCGGTCACGGTCGTCCAGCATGTCGGTTCACCTTGCGCGATTTTTTATATAAGACGCTTAAATTTTGCACATCAGACGCAATATATCTACAAATATGCGCGCCAATTGCGTGAAGACCGCCTTAGTCTGCCTGCTTAGCACAGGAGATGACATATGCGCACGATCGGCCTTCTGGGCGGCATGAGCTGGGAAAGCACCGCCACCTATTACAAACTCATCAATGAAGGCGTGCGCGCGGCGCGTGGCGGTCTGGCCTCGGCGGACATTCTGCTGCGCTCGGTGAATTTCGACGAGATCGTCGCCCTGCAACGCGCCAACAACTGGGATGAGGCCGGGCGCGTGCTGGGCGAGGCTGCGCGCGGTCTGGAACAGGCGGGCGCCGAGGCGATCCTGATCTGCACCAACACCATGCACCTGGTCGCCGACAGCGTCGCCGACAGCGTGAATATCCCGCTGATCCATATCATCGACGAAACCGCGCGCGCCCTGACGCGCGCTGGCAAACGCCGTCCGCTGCTGCTGGCGACGCGCTATACGATGGAGCATGGCTTCTACAGCGCCTATATGCGCACCCACGGCGTCGAGGTTCTAACGCCGGAGCGCGACGACCGCGACCGCTGCCACCACATCATTTTCGACGAACTGTGTCAGGGCGTCGTCAGTCGCCGCTCGCGCGCCGCCTTGCGCGCCATTACCGAACGCGGCAAGGCGATGGGCGCCGACAGCGTGATTCTCGGCTGCACCGAGCTAGGCCTGAGCGTCAGCCCGTCCGACCTGTCCCTGCCCTGCTTCGACTCCACCTATGTGCATGCCGACGCCGCCGTGGCCTTCGCCTTGCAGGATACAGCCGAGTTGCGGCGCGCGTCATAGCGGCATGCGTCATAGCGGCATGCGTCATAGCGGCATGCGTCATAATCGCCAGTGGCGCGCCCGCGGACGGATTGCTATATAGGGCTTAAGTTTTGTCCAAGGTGCCTCCGCTATGCTGCGTTATGAAGCCATTGAAGCCACGCCCGCTTCCGATTATCCGTTCCGCAACCTGATCGGCGCCGACATTATGCCGCCGGAGCTGGAGGCGGACATCGCGCGCGATTTCCCGCAGATCGACAAGACCGGCTTCATGCGCCCTGAGGATTTTCCGATGGGACCGTCGTTCAAGGCCCTGCTGGCGGAGGTGCGCGGTCCCGACTTCGCGCGCGCCATCGGCGGCAAGCTGGGCGTCGATCTGACAGGCAAGCCGACCTGGGTGACGGTGCGCAAATGGTCGGCGCTCAAGGACGGCCGCCCGCATACCGATGGCGCCGACAAGCTGGCCTCGGCCCTGATCTATCTCAACAAGGAGGGCAGCTCAGGCGGCAATTTGCGCTTCCTTGAAGGCCCGGATCAGGACGGCCCCGGCACGGAGGAGGTCAATCCCGGCTATGGCCACTTCATCGCCTTCCCGCGTCTCGACAATTCCTGGCACGGCCACACGCCGTTCGAGGGCGAACGCCGCGTCGTGCAGATCGCCTGGCTGGTCAGCGAGGACGCCGTCGCGCGCAAGGCCAAGCGCCACGGCCTGACCGAATTCCTCAAGAAGCTATTTTCTTCGACGAAGCAGAAGCAGGACGAGATGATGTAAGGGCGCCAAGCCCTGCTAAAACACCAAGGTCGTCTGCACGCCGCCGCCCGGCAGCACGGCGTCGACGCGCCAGCCGCCCGGTATAGCGCGTATCTGGTCGCCCTTATCCGGGTCGGGCAGGCTGACGCTGATCGTGCGCGACGCTGACTTGCCGTCGACCTGCGCCTCAATCGTGACATTGACGGGCGTTTTCGTCGGCGGCGCGATTTGTGACAGAGCGCTATAGGCCCGGCTGTCGTCCGGCTTAACCTGAGCGCGGATATCGCCGTCAATCAGCACGTTGACGATATTTTTCGTCGCGATGTGGCCGCTGATTGCAATGGCGCCCGCCGCATCGTAGTCCACGACACCTATCGGCAGGCTGCGGTCCAGCAATGATTCGCTGGGCGCGCCCGCGCGGATCAGCACGGTCTTTTCAGGATGACCCGGCGGAATGAACAGGCGCCCTTCGGCGTGCATCAGACGGCCTTCATCCTCGATGGACAGATCGTACAGCCCGCCGTCAGCCCCCACTGGCAGGGGCGCGCGAAACCGCCCCTTGGCGTCCGCCGTCACGCCGATGGCGCGGTCGCCGCTGTAGGAGAAGCGCACACGCCCGTTGGGCATGGCCTGCCCACTGACGATATAGGAGCCGCCGCCGCCCGCCTCGACATTGGTCACCTGCGGCGCGCGCGAATAACCGGCCTTGCGCAGGGCCGCCTCATCGCTGTCGTCGGCCTTTGTCTGCGGCGCATGGCAGCCGTTCAGGCACAAAAGCGCACCCAGAGGCAAAAGGACGGCGCGCAGGGAAGATAAAGGCATCATCATAACGCCTTCATCACTATCTGCTTTTCATTTTGGCGGCTAGTGGCCTAGATTGTTGCAAACCTATTGTTTCCTTGCAAAGGATCGGGCCTTAAGTCCGCCGTTTCACGATCAGGATCGAACCCTCATGCCCGCCGACAGTTCCGACACCGCCCTGCCCGTCATCAAGTCCGTTTGCGTCTATTGCGGCTCCGCCTTCGGCGCCTCGGAAATCTATCGTCAGACCGCGCACGATCTGGGGCAGGTGCTGGCGGGCGCCGGCCTGCGGCTGGTCTATGGCGGCGGCAATGTCGGCCTGATGGGCGAGACGGCGCGCGCGGTCCATCAGGCGGGCGGCAAGGTGCTGGGCATCATGCCGCAATTCCTGCGCGGTCGTGAAATTCTGTATGATGACGTCGAAACCCGCGTCGTCGCCAATATGCACGAACGCAAGATGATGATGTTCGAGGAAGCCGACGCCTTCGTGGTGCTGCCGGGCGGCGTCGGCACGCTGGAGGAGATTGTCGAACTCCTGTCCTGGCGACGGCTCGATCTGCACAAGAAGCCCGTGGTCTTCCTGAACATCGACGATTTCTGGCGGCCCTTCTTCGCCCTGATCGAGCATACGCAGAAGGAAGGCTTTACGCCCGACAACTTCACGGAAACCTGGATCAGCGTCGATAGCGTCAGCGACGTCTTACCCGCCATCGCCCGGATGCGCGGACAGGACATGGATATCGACACGCGCACGGTGGTATGACAATGAATAGACACAGACATAAGGAAACGCACGTCATCGAGCGCATCGGCTGGTTGCGCGCGGCGGTGCTAGGCGCCAATGACGGCATCGTCTCGACCGCCGCCCTGCTGGTCGGCGTGGCGGCGACCTCCGCCAGCAAGGGGCAGTTGCTGATCACCGGCGTTGCAGCCCTGACCGCAGGCGCCCTGTCGATGGCGGCGGGCGAATATGTCTCGGTCAGTTCGCAGTCCGATACGGAAAACGCCGAACTGGCGCGCGAACGGCAGGAATTGCGCGACGACCCGGAGGCCGAACTGGTCGAATTACAGGGCATCTATCAGGCGCGCGGCCTCAGCGCAGAACTGGCCGCGCAGGTGGCGCGACAACTAACCGATCATGACGCGCTCGACGCCCATGCGCGCGATGAACTGGGCATCTCCGAGATCACCACAGCGCGACCGGTGCAGGCGGCGTTCGCCTCAGCCCTGTCGTTTTCGGCGGGTGCGATCCTGCCGATCATCGTCCTGTGGTTCAGTCCGCGCGCGCTCGGACTGTGGACCGTGTCGGTCTCGTCGCTGATCTTCCTCGCGGCCCTCGGCGCGCTCGGCGCCTGGGCGGGTGGATCGAAAATGCTGCGGCCGGTGATCCGCGTCACCTTCTGGGGCGCGCTGGCGCTTGTCGTCACCGCCGGGGTCGGCAAGCTGTTCGGGGCGGTCGGTTAACCGCCAAGCCGCTGCGCTATACGCTCGCGCCCGATCAGGAAGCTGAGCGCGCCCATGTCCGGCCCATGATCCATGCCGGTCAAAGCCTGACGCAGCGGCATGAACAGAGCCTTGCCCTTGGCGCCGGTGGCCGCCTTGATCTCCGCCGTCCATTGCGCCCACGAGTCGCGGCCATAGTCGGCGGGCAGCAGCTCCAGAGCCTTGGCGGCGAACGCAGGATCGTCGATGCGCGGCGCAATCTCGCCCTGCACCACCGCCACCCAGTCCGTTACGTCAGCGAATTTGTGCAGATTAGGCTTGACCGTGTCCCAGAACAGCTCGCCCAGATCGGCGTCCAACGCCGCCAGACGCGGCTGCGCGTCGGCATAGCTCATGGCTTGCAGCACGCCCGCATTCAGACGCATCAGGTCGTCGAAATCGTAGCGCGCCGGCGCGCGGCCCAGCTTGGCGAAATCCTGATGTTCGATCAGCGCCTCCAGCGACGGCGCGGCCTCCAGCGGATCGGACGTGCCGATCTTCGCCAGATGCGACACGATGGCCAGCGGCTCCAGCCCATCCTCGCGCATCTGCGAAACCGACATTGAGCCAAGGCGCTTCGACAGCCCCTCGCCGTCCGCCCCGACCAGGAGCGACATATGGGCGAAAATTGGAAGCGGCGCGTCGAACAGGCCGGTCAGCGCCTCGAAAATCTCAAGCTGCGTGCCGGTATTGGCGACGTGATCCTCGCCGCGGATGACGTGGGTGATCCGCATGTCCATATCATCGACCACGGACGGTAGCGTATAGAGGAAGGCGCCGTCCTCACGGATCAGCACCGGGTCGGACATGGAGGTGGTGTCCACCTCGCAATGGCCGCGCACCATATCTTCCCACATCATGCGCTTGCCATCCAGCTTGAAGCGCCAATGCGGCTTGCGGCCTTCGGCTTCAAAAGCGGCCTTTTCAGCGTCGCTCAGGTTGAGCGCGGCGCGGTCATAGACCGGCGGCAGGCCGCGCGACAACTGCACCTTGCGGCGGCGGTCCAGCTCCTCAGCGGTTTCATAGGCCGGATAAAGACGGCCCGACGCCTTCAGATAGTCGGCGGCCTTCTGATAGAGGTCGAAGCGGAGCGACTGATTGTAGCGTTCGTCCCAGGTGAGGCCCAGCCAGGTCAGATCGGTTTCGATCATGGCCTCGTTCTCTTTGGTTGAACGCTCCAGGTCCGTATCGTCGATGCGCAACACGAACCGGCCCTGGTTCTTTCGGGCGAACAGCCAGTTCTGCACGGCGGCGCGCACATTGCCGGCATGGATGCGGCCGGTGGGCGAAGGGGCGAAGCGAACCTTGACGGTCATGGATGCTCTCAAAATCAGTCGGACAGGAGGCCCCTCCCATACGCCGCCATATCCGATTTGAAAAGGCGCATCCTGTCATGCAGACCGGTCATATGTGACGTTTGCGACAATCTTTTATGACATTAAGCGCCGTTTAGCGATTGCAGGCTACCTGTCCCGGCAAGGCGCGACACAGCGCCGCCCAGTGGCTGATGGTGAGTGGCATTCATGCAGGCGTTTGCGCGCATACGCGATATTACCGACACGATTGCGCCGGTTGCGCCGGACTGCAGCAATTCGGTCGTCTATGACCTGTTTCACGACAATAGCGATCTGATGGCGCTGGCCGTCGCCACTGCCGACGGCGAGGCGCTGGGTCTGGTTGAGCGTCACGCCTTCAGCCTGACCATGGCGGGCGAATATGGCCGCGCCCTCTACAGCGCTAAGCCGGTGACGACGCTGATGATCAGCGACGCCATTCAGGTCGATATCGACACGCCCCTCAGCGAATTCACCGAAATGACCCTGAGCGACCGTCCGTCCGATTTGATGCGCGGCTTTATCGTCACCGAGCAGGGACGCTATGCGGGGGTCGGCGCGGCCCTGTCGGTGCTGCGCGCCATCAGCCTGGAGCAGAAGCGCGCAGAGGACCGCATCCGGCATCTGGCGCATTACGATCCGCTGACCGGTCTGGCCAACCGCGCCCTGTTCACGCGCGAGATCGACGCCGCCCTCAGCCGCGTACAGCGTCAGAACCACCGCGTGGCCCTGATGTGCCTCGACCTCGACCGCTTCAAGATGGTCAACGATTCCTGCGGCCATCTGATTGGCGATCAGGTGCTGATCGAGGTCGCCAAACGGCTGCGCGACTGCGTGCGGCGCGGCGATGTGGCGGCGCGCATGGGCGGCGACGAATTCGCCATCATACAGTCGATCGACGCGCCGGACGACGCGCGCGTTTTGTGCGAACGGATCATCAGTGCGATGGCGGCGCCCATCGTGGTCAACGACCGCCAGTTCGACATCGGCGCCTCGATCGGCGTCGCGCTGGCGCCGGATGACGGCATGGACGCGGGCAATCTGATGTCGCGCGCCGATCTGGCCATGTACCGGGTCAAGGGCGAAGGCCGCAATGGCTGGCGCTTCTACCACGCCGATATGGACGCCCAGTTGCAGGACCGCGTGCAACTGGAAAAAGACCTGCGCCTCGGCCTGAAGCAGGGACAGTTCACGCTTGATTACCAGCCCCTGCTCGACCTCGCGACCGGTCAGATCGTCGCCTTCGAAGCCCTGTTGCGCTGGGAGCATCCGACGCGCGGTCGAGTGGCGCCGGGCGACTTTATCCCGCTGGCCGAAGACTGCGGCCTGATCGGTCCTCTGGGCGAATGGGTGCTGAACGCCGCCTGCCAAGCTGCGGCGCAATGGCCGCAGCCGTGGCGGATCGCGGTCAATATCTCCCCGCTGCAATTCCGTCAGAACGATCTCATCGACCAGGTGCGCCGCGCCCTCGCCGCCTCCGGCCTTGATCCGCGCCGACTGGAACTGGAGATTACCGAAAGCGTGATCTTCGAGAGCGAGACGCGCAATATTGAGGTGCTGCAAGCCTTGCGCGCCATGGGCGCGCGCATCGCCATGGACGATTTCGGCACCGGCTATTCATCGCTCAGCTATCTGCGCAGTTTCGTCTTCGACAAGATCAAGATCGACCGCGCCTTCGTGCGCGACCTGCCGCATGACGGCGACGCCCTGTCCATTATCCGCGCCATTATCGACATGGCGCAGTCGCTGGGCGTGCGCATCACCGCGGAAGGGGTCGAAACCGAAGCCCAGATGAACGCGCTGCGCGATCTGAACTGCGCCGAGGCGCAGGGCTATCTGATCGGTCGCCCCGCCCCGGACGTCAGCGCCTACGACGGCTCAGACATGCGCTTAGCGGGTTAAAAGAAAAGCCCGCCAGAGCGGCGGGCCTTAATGATATAAACGCTTTAATCGTCGCGATGCACGCGCTCGGAGCGTTCATGCCGCTCCTGCGCCTCAATCGACAGGGTCGCGGTCGGGCGGGCTTCAAGACGGCCCAGACCGATCGGCTCGCCGGTCTCCTCGCAGAAGCCGTAAGAACCGTCGTCGATGCGCGACAGGGCTTCGTCGATCTTGGAGATCAGCTTGCGCTGACGGTCGCGGGTGCGCAGTTCCAGCGCACGATCCGATTCCGACGAGGCGCGGTCCACCAGATCGGGATGGTTCTCGGTCTCTTTCTGCATGATATTGACCGTCTCGCGCGCGCCCTTGAGGATCTCCTCCTTCCAGGCGTTCAGCTTGCCGCGATAATAGGCCAACTGGCGCGGATTCATGTACTCTTCATCGTCCGAGGGACGGTATGCGGCGTTCAACTCCGGCAGATCTGCGACTGACATATGTCTCTCTACACCCCTGAATGCTTTCTGGCCCGAAATGGCGCAGCGGCCCTAACGACCAACAGACAGCAATTTCGGGACCACGCGGCGGCGGCCTTCCGCCTTGTGGCTGTTCGCCACGAGTCGTCGCCTGCGCGATGGCAGGGCTTATAGAGCGTCCGCCAGAAGCTGTGAAGCTTTTTTACTGTCGCCAAACTGTTGCAGAGGCTTCAGATCAACCGACGTTTGGCCAGTTCGACACAGGCGCGCGTCTCGATCTCGTTCAATACGCCCTGAAGACGGTCATCCGCCACATCTTCGCGATGCAGGGCGATCAGCCCCTGCAGACGCAGCAACGCCTCATCGTCGATATCGCCTGACAGCACCCCGATACGCAGATCGTCAAGCGCGTCGAGAATGTCCTTTGAGCGCTTGACCTGACGACGACGGCGCCCGGTCATCACATCGTCTTCGGACTGAATGGCCAGCAGCGCGTCCACGCCCAGCATACCAACCGCGGCCGAGGCCTGAGCCGCGCCCGCCGCCTTGGACGAACCCGACGCTCCCGACAGCGAGAAGCCCTCGCCGCCGCCTTTACGCACGCCGCCCGCTGCGCCGGCCTGCGCCGCGCCGAGTGGCGAATTGACTCTGATCGTCATGCTCGAACCTATACCGGATACCATGTCCAACAGACTTCTGAGATCGCGTAAAATTCTTCCAGATCGGCCTGATAACGAATGCGTTTCAGACAGGTCGGCTTTTGCCGACGGCGATGACCCGGCCATATTTGCCCATTTTCTGTAAGCGAAGCCTTAACGGCCCGGCAATTTTTTCCATTCCGTTAAGCTCTTTCGATAGGGCGAAATTAATAACCTGGATTCATTCAATTATTTTATTCACAAGCTCTGGCACGGTCTTCGCAGACAAAGGCGCATTATGGTTAACGCGCGTATTTGAGGCGGATAACAATGACGATGAGACGGATGACGGCGCTCTGCGCAGCGACAGCCCTGGCGGCGATGCTCGGCCTGATGCCCGGCGCGCAGGCTGAGGCCGCCTCGCGCATCAAGGACATTGTCGATGTCGAGGGCGTGCGCACCAACCAGTTGATCGGTTACGGCATCGTCGTCGGCCTGAACGGCACGGGCGATACGGTGCGCAACTCCCCCATGCTCAAGCAGAGCCTGGAGGGCATGATGGAGCGTCTGGGCGTCAATATCCGCGACGCCAACCTGAACACTAAAAACGCGGCCGCCGTCATGGTTACGGCGGAGCTGCCGCCCTTCGCCGCCGCGGGCTCAACGGTTGACGTCAGCGTGTCGGCCATGGGCGACGCCAAGAGCCTGCTGGGCGGCACCTTGCTGGTGACGCCGCTGATCGGCGCCGACGGCGAAGCCTATGCGGCGGCGCAGGGCACGGTGCAGACCGGATCGGTATCGGCGGGCGGCGCTTCGGGGTCGTCGATCACGCGCGGCGTGCCCACCGCCGGGCGCATCGCTGCGGGCGGCACGGTCGAGCGCGAAACCAATTTCAACTTCAACTCCATGCCGGTCGTGCGGTTGACCCTGCGCAATCCCGACTTCACCACCGCGCGCCGCATCGCCGACGTGATCGACCATCAGTATCCGGGAACGGCCCTGGCCGAAAACCCGACCATTGTCGCCGTCAAGCCGCCCGCCGGGACCAGCATGATGGATTTCGTCACCGAGATCGAGTCGATGGACGTCAATGTCGACGCGCCCGCCAAGGTGGTGATCGACGAGGTCAATGGCGTGATCGTGGTCGGCGAAAACGTGCGCATCTCGCGCGTCGCCATCGCTCAGGGCAATCTGACCATCAAGGTCGATGAGCAACCCCAGGTTAGCCAGCCCCTGCCCTTCTCGCAGGGCCAGACCGCCGTCACGCCATCCAGCCAGGTCAGCGTCGATGAAGACAAGGGCAAGCAACTTATCGAACTGGGCGGCGGCTCGACCCTGTCCGATCTGGTCGCAGGCCTGAACGCGCTCAAGGTGACGCCGCGCGACATGATCGCCATCCTGCAGTCGATCAAGGCCGCTGGCGCCCTGCAAGCCGATATCGAGGTGATGTAATGGATACCGCCGCGCTTCTCACCCTGCAAAACGCGCAAACCACATCGGGAACCGCCGCGCAGCAGGCGCTGGCCAGCCAGATGAAAAACGGCAAATCGAACGCCAAGCTCGGACTCGATTTTGAGTCCATGTGCCTGTCGAACCTGCTCAAACCGATGTTCGAGGGCCTGTCCACCGACGGTCCGTTCGGCGGCGGCGAAGGCGAAGCGGCCATGCGCTCCTTCTTCATCGACGCCATTGGCAAGCAGATGGCGCAACACGGCGGCATCGGCATATCGGACATGATGCAGAAGCAATTGCTCAAACTTCAGGGAGCGCACTGATGGCCCTTACCGCCCATTCCGGCTCCGAACGCGCGCGGCAGATGCTGGCCCTGACCCTGAGGCTGGCCGAACGGCTGGAGCGCGAGACGCAAAGCCTTGAGGCGCATCGTCCGCAGGACATCGCCGCCGAGGTCGAAGAGACGCGCAATCTGAGCAATCTTTACCGTCGCGAATCCCTGCGCATCAAGACAGACCCGTCGCTGCTGGACGGCATGACGCCCGACGAACAGCGCCAGTTGCGCGAGGCTACGGTGATTTTCCAGACGCGCCTGCAGGCTTACGAACACGCGGTCAACGCCGCCCGTGTCGTCACCGAAGGCATATTGAGCGCTGTGGCGCGCGACCTCGGCAAGGCCAAAACCGGCGGCGCCACCTATGGCGCGCGCGGCAAGACCCTGGACACCGGGCCGCAATCCTTTAATTTCGGCGGACGCGCCTAATCCTGACGACCTGATCCAGATTATTGGCCGTCAGTCGGGCAGGAGTCGGTCAGCGCGCATTCACCATCCACCCGCGCCGCCTTGCCGGTGTGATACTGGCCGGGACGCGGGCGGTGGTCATCGTGACCCGGATCCTGAATCGGATGATTGACCCGGTCCCAGTAGTCGGCATTGCCGGTCTTAGCGATCATCTTGCGCCGCGCCAGCTCGGCGTCGAAGGCGGCGACAGGCTTCGGGCCTAAAGGCTTGGCGCTGGCCAGATCAGGCATGTCGCAGTCCTTTGGGATCGGCTTGCCATTGATCTGTTTATCAACGCAGTAGTCGTGGTTCTGCAAGGCCTGACTAACCGCGCCGCGTCCCTTCAGACCCGTTCCGTTGACGCCGCCCGGCAATTGCACATTGCCCAGTCGTCCCGCGCCCGAACCCGCGCTGGCCCCGCCCGCCGCGCCGCCCGCATCGACCGACGGCGTCAGTCCCGATGGCGCTACGGCGCTCAATACCGGCGCGTCCGCCGGAACCTGATGCAGATGCAGATCGGACATCTGCCCCAGCGCGGCGGAATCGGCCTTCTGAATGTCGTCCCTGTCCTTCTTCTTAGTCTTGCCGGTCATGCCGATCTCACGCGGGGCGTCGAAGGCTGGTGTAGGGGTCGACGCCGTCAGCGGCTTCACGTCCGGGTTCGGCGCCGGAATATAGACCTCCGGCTGGGTTTGCGGCTGAGGCGCAGGTTGCGGCGGCGCGGCCTGAACGGCGGGCTGGGGTTGCGGCTCCGTCTTTGGCTGCGTCTCCGGTTTTGGTGGAACCTGATGCGGCTTGATGGCCTGAACCTGCACGGGTTCGGGTTGCGGCCTGGGCTCGCTGGGCGTCCACAGATCGACCGGCAAAGGCTCATCCTCGTTTTGCCAGACCTGATTGATGTTCCAGGCGCGTTGATGCTCCGCGATCAACAACCAGAAAAACAACACATGCAGGACCAGAGCCAGCGCAACCGCCACGCCCAGACGCCCACGCGGGTCGATGCGCCGGTAATAGGGCCAGACGGCGTCGTTCACCCGCCCGCTCAGAGCGCTGAAGTCGTATCTGAAACGGCGGCCGCCGAGCCTGATATCCATGTGTCACCCCTCTCGATGCCGCGAGACTGAGCGAGAATCCGGGCGTAACTGTGGTCCCTTTGCGGCCTCTTGTCAAAAAGACCTGCTGACACAAATTGACGGGACGCTGCGTCAGCTTCAAACTGCGGCGCAGCATGATGTTGCCGGAATGTTCTTGAATGCTGCTGGCATTTGCCGCAAAAGTTTCTATATAGCCAAACTGGTTTCCCTCACCGCACGTAAGGCGCGTATGGCCCATTCCATCGATCAGGACTTCATCAAAATCCGCGGCGCGCGCGAGCATAATCTCAAGGGCGTCGATGTGGATATTCCGCGCGGTCAACTGGTCGTGCTGACCGGCCTGTCGGGATCGGGCAAGTCGTCCCTGGCCTTTGACACCATCTATGCCGAAGGGCAGCGCCGCTATGTCGAAAGCCTGTCCGCCTATGCGCGTCAGTTTCTGGAGCTGATGTCGAAGCCCGATGTCGATCTGATTGAGGGCCTGTCGCCCGCCATCTCCATCGAACAGAAGACGACTTCGAAGAATCCGCGCTCGACCGTCGGCACGGTGACCGAGATTCACGACTATATGCGCCTTTTGTGGGCGCGCGTCGGCGTCCCCTATTCGCCCGCCACCGGCCTGCCGATCGAGAGCCAGACCATTTCGCAGATGGTCGATAAGATCATGGCCCTGCCCGAAGGCACGCGGCTTCTGCTGCTCGCCCCCTTCGTGCGTGGCCGCAAGGGCGAGTACAAAAAAGAGATCGCCGACCTGCAACGGCAAGGCTTCCAGCGGCTCAAGGTCGATGGCGAATATTACGCCATCGAGGACGCGCCCAAGCTCGACAAAAAGTTCAAGCACGATATCGACGTCGTGGTCGATCGCGTGGTGGTTAAGGGCGGCATTATGGCGCGACTGGCCGATTCGCTGGAAACGGCGCTGCGGCTGGCCGACGGACTGGCCATCGCCGAATTCGCCGACAAGACTGAGGGCGAATCTGAGCCGCAAAGGTTGATCTTTTCGGAAAAGTTCGCCTGCCCGGTCTCCGGCTTCACCATCGCCGAGATCGAGCCGCGCCTGTTTTCGTTCAACAATCCGTTCGGCGCCTGCCCGGCCTGCGACGGCCTGGGCGTCAAGCTGGCCTTCGACGAAGGGCTGGTCGTGCCCGATCACACCGCGACGCTGGAAAATGGCGCTATAGCCCCATGGTCAAAAGGCCCCTCGCCGCTCTACGCCCAGACGCTCAAGGCGCTGGCCCTGCATTATGGCGTGGCGCTGAACACGAAATGGCAAGCCCTGCCCGACGCGATGCGCGATGTGGTTCTGCACGGCTCCGGCTCGGAAAAGATCAAGTTCGTCTATGAGGACGGCTCGCGCCGCTATGACGTGACCAAGCCGTTTGAGGGCGTGATTCCGAACATGGAGCGGCGCTGGCGCGAAACCGATTCGTCCTGGGTGCGCGAGGATCTGGCCCGCTACCAGTCCGAAACGCCGTGCGAAGCCTGCGGCGGCGCGCGCCTCAAGCCCGAAGCCCTGGCGGTCAAGATCGACGGGCGGCATATCGCCGAAATCTCGGCGCTTTCGATCAAACACGCCCACGAATGGTTCAACGCCATTGAGGACCGTCTCAGCGAAAAGCAGATGGATATTGCGCGCCGTATCCTGAAGGAGATCCGCGACCGCTTGCGCTTCCTCAACGATGTCGGGCTCGATTATCTCAACCTGTCGCGCAATTCCGGCACGCTCAGCGGCGGCGAGAGCCAGCGCATCCGGCTGGCCTCGCAGATCGGCTCAGGGCTGACAGGCGTTTTGTACGTGCTGGACGAGCCGTCGATCGGCCTGCATCAGCGTGATAATGACCGGCTGCTGGACAGCCTCAAGGGGCTGCGCGACCTCGGCAATTCGGTGCTGGTGGTCGAGCATGACGAGGACGCCATCCTGACCGCTGACTACGTCATCGACATGGGGCCCGCGGCGGGCGTGCATGGCGGCGAGATCGTTGCGCAAGGCTCGCCCGCCGACATCAAAGCCAATCCGAAATCACTGACCGGCCAGTACCTGACCGGCAAGCGTGAAATCGCCGTGCCCGAAGATCGCCGTCCGATCAACCGCAAGAAGATGCTGAAAGTGATCGGCGCGCGCGGCAACAATCTGAAGAACGTCACCGGCGAAATCCCGGTCGGCGTCCTGACCTGCATCACCGGCGTGTCAGGCGGCGGCAAATCGACCTTCACGCTGGAGACGCTGTACAAGGCGGCGGCACGACGGCTGAACAACGCTTCGGCGCATCCAGCCCCGCATGACAAGATCGAAGGGCTGGAGTTTTTCGACAAGATCGTCGAGATCGACCAGTCGCCGATCGGGCGCACACCGCGTTCCAACCCGGCCACCTATACCGGCGCCTTCGGGCCGATCCGCGACTGGTTCGCCGGTCTACCCGAAGCCAAGGCGCGCGGTTATGGACCGGGGCGCTTCTCGTTCAACGTCAAGGGCGGGCGCTGCGAGGCGTGTCAGGGCGACGGCGTGATCAAGATCGAGATGCACTTCCTGCCCGACGTCTATGTCACCTGCGATGTCTGCAAGGGCAAGCGCTATAACCGCGAAACGCTGGAGATCGTCTTCCGCGGCTATTCGATCGCCGACGTGCTGGACATGACGGTCGAGGAAGGCGCGGAGGTCTTCAAGGCCGTGCCGTCGATCCGTGACAAGCTTAAAACGCTGGAGCGCGTTGGCCTTGGCTATATCAAGATCGGCCAGCAGGCGACCACCCTGTCCGGCGGCGAAGCGCAGCGCGTCAAGCTGTCTAAGGAATTGTCGAAACGCGCCACCGGCAAGACGCTCTATATTCTCGACGAACCGACTACCGGCCTGCATTTCGAGGATACGAGGAAGCTCTTGGAAGTGCTGCACGAACTGACCGATAACGGCAACACGGTCGTGGTCATCGAGCATAATCTCGACGTCATCAAGACCGCCGACTGGCTGCTCGACTTCGGCCCGGAAGGCGGCGACGGCGGCGGCGAGATCGTCGCGCGCGGCACGCCCGAAGCCGTCGCTGATAATCCGGCAAGCTGGACCGGCAAATATCTCAAGGACATGCTGAGCAAA
>NZ_JBQCGA010000019.1:0-22452 GCF_051956075.1 Asticcacaulis sp.
TACATCTCTTATGGCGGGTTAGGGGAGATTTGAATCTGATCAGACGAACGCCATCATCCCTAACGAACAATCGTTTCCCCCTCTCCCCTCATGAGGGGAGAGGACGGGAAACAAGCTGCGCCAGCAGCGCCGTTGACCGGGTGAGGGGCTGCTTGACGATTGCGCTCAGTCGGCAGACAGCCCCTCACCCGATCGCCATCGCTTTGCTCGGCTCTTGTCCTCTCCCCATGAGGATGGGGAGAGGGGAGGTGGTGTTTTGAACTGGCAAACCTTCCTGACCGAACAGCGCGAGGCCTTTGTCGCCGCGCATCCGCGGTCGCGCGACCTGGCCGATCAGGGGCGGGCGGCGTGGCGCGGCGGCGTGCCGATGCACTGGATGCGCGACTGGGCCTCGCCGTTTCCGCTCTATGTCGAGCACGCCAAGGGCGCGCGCCTGACCGATGCGGACGGCATCAGTTACGACGATTTCTGCCTCGGCGACACGCCGTCCATGTTCGGCCATGCGCGCCCCGAACTGCACAGGGCGCTGGCTGAACAGGCGGGCGAGGGCGTCGGCTTCATGCTGCCGACGAAGTGGTCGAACCGCGCAGGCGAACGGCTGAATGAGCGCTTCGGCCCTTACGGCCTGACACAATGGCAGGTGGCGACCACCGCTTCGGACGCCAACCGGGCGGCGATTCGCTGGGCGCGCGCCGTGACGCAGAGGCCGAAAATTCTTGTCTTCGACGGCTGTTATCACGGCATGGTCGAGGACGCCTTTGTCACCCTGCAAAATGATCAGCCGCGCAATAAGCCCGGCCTGATCGGGCAGGTCCACGACCTGACCCGGACCACGACAGTGATCCCGTTCAACGACCTTGATGCGCTCGAAGCCGCGTTGAAGACCGGCGAGATCGCTGGCGTTCTGGCCGAGCCGGTCATGACCAATTGCGGCATGATCCTGCCCGATGACGGCTTCAGCGACGCGATGCGCCGTTTGACCTTTCGTTATGGCAGCCTGCTGATCCTCGATGAAACCCACACCCTGTCGTCAGGTCCGGCGGGCTATGTCGGTCTGCATAAGTTACGCCCCGACATGCTGGTGATCGGCAAGGCGATTGCGGGCGGCGTCCCGGCGGCGGTCTGGGGCGTCACGGCGGAGGTCGCCGCGCGCATGGACGATGCGCAGGTGCGGGCCGGGGCGGGATCGTCGGGTATCGGCACCACCTTGTCCGGCAACGCCCTGGCCATGCGCGCCATCGCGGTCATGCTGGAGGAGGTGATTACCGAGGCGTCTTACGCCCACATGCTGCGCGGCGCCGAGCGGCTGGTGGCGGGGCTGCGCCGCGTGATCGCCGGAACCGGCGCGCCGTGGAGCGTCGTGCATGTCGGGGCGCGCGCCGAGTTGATCTTCGCCGCAACGCCGCCGCGCAATGCCGCCGCCATGCGCTCTGTTCTCGATCATGACGCGCTCGAAGCCTATCATCTCTACCTGATCAATCAGGGCGTGCTGATTGCGCCCTTCCACAATATGATGCTGATTTCACCCCAGACCCACGACGACGCCATCGACCGCCTGATTGAGGCGACGAAGGCGTTTGCGGATATCTGGCTTTGTCTTTGAAGGCGGACGACGACATGACCCAAATCAACGCAAAAGTGGCGGACATCGCCGAGGCCAGAGCCTTTCTGGACGCGCATCCGCACATCAACTATGTCGAGGTCTTTTTCACCTCGATGACCGGCGTGCCGCGCGGCAAGCGCCTGCGGCGGCATGAACTCTTGCCGATCTATGAGTATGGCCGCTTCCTGCCCGGCTCGATCCTTGTGGTGGACACGCTCGGCGCCGATGTTGAGGAGACGGGGCTTGTCTGGGAGGACGGCGACGCCGACCGCGTGGCCAAGCCTGTGCCGGGCACGCTGGTTCCCGCGCCGTGGCTGGGCGAGGACGTCGCGCAGGTCATGCTGTCGCTGTACGAACTCGACGGGACGCCCAACGATCTCGATCCGCGCCATGTCCTGCAACGTGTGCTGGATCGTTATGAAGCCGATGGCCTGACGCCAGTGGTGGCCTGCGAGCTGGAATATTATCTCGTCGATATCGAACGCAAGGACGGCCAGCTCGTCCCCGCCGCCAGCTTCAATACCGGCGAGACGCCGCGCGGCACCCAGGTCTATGGCCTGCCGGAGATCGAGGCGCATGGCGACTTCTTCCGCACCCTGTGGGAGACGGCGGACGCGCAAGGAATCCCGCTGGAGGGCGCGATCTCGGAATTTGCCCCCGGTCAGGTCGAACTGACGCTCAAGCACAAGCCGGACGCGCTCCGGGCCGCCGACGATGCGATTATCTATAAGCGCATGGCCAAGGGCGTCGCGCTGTCGCTCGGCATCGAGGCGACCTTCATGGCTAAGCCGTGGGCGACAGAGGCCGGTTCCGGCTTCCACGTCCACGTCTCGGTGGCGGACAAGGACGGCAAGAATCTGTGCGCCGACGAACACCCGGAAGGCTCACCGTTGCTGAAAACCATGATCGGCGGCATGAAGGATCATCTGGCCGACTGCATGGGCATTCTCGCGCCGGGCGCCAACTCGTTCAAGCGCTTCAAGGCCAATTCCTACGCGCCGGTCGGCCTGACCTGGGGCGTCAACAACCGCACGGTCAGTTTGCGCGTCACGGCGGGACCGGCCCACACCCGCCATGTCGAGCATCGCGTCGCGGGCGCCGACGCCAATCCGTATCTGGTGCTGGCCGCCGTGTTGGCCTGCGCGCACCACGGCCTGACGCAGAAGACCGATCCTGGTCCGGCCGTGGTTGGCAATGGTTATGCGGTGGCGGCGGAGACGGGGGCCAAGCTGCCGACCAACTGGTACGCCGCGGTCGATTATCTCGATAAGTCGCAAGTTTTGCGCGATTACCTCGGCGACCGCTTCATCGACATGTATGTCAAGGTCAAGCGGGCCGAGCAGGCGCGCTTCTTCGAAGAGGTCACCGAACTCGACTATGACTGGTATTTGCGCAATGCCTGACCGGCGACGGTTGGACATCTGCGCAACGGCGCCGCAAAAACTTAACATTTGTGGCGCTTGTGATCACATTTAGCGGTTGACAGCTTGGTAAAGCCGTATTCCTCTGAGGTCACCGCACTTTCCGCGCACCACCCCGGCTGCCGCACGGACTGTCTGCCGAACGGGGGCCTCTTTTAACTTATGAGAGAAGGAGACAGCTTATGGGTTACGGAACATCGAGACGTTCGCTGCTGACCGCGCTGGGCGCCGCCGCTGTCGGCATCAGCTTCACCGGGCTTGAGGCCTGCTCCAAGCCGGGCGCCAAGACCGGCTCGACTTCGGGCGAGGAGCCCAAGCTGAACTTTTATAACTGGGACGAATATATCGGCGACACCACCCTGTCGGACTTCAAGAAGGCGACCGGCATCGACGTCAATATGAGCCTGTTCGCCTCCAATGACGAACTGTTCGCCAAGCTGAAGGCGGGCAATCCGGGCTTTGACGTCATCGTGCCGACCAATGACTATGTGCCGCGCCTGCGCGACGCCGGTTTGTTGATGGAGCTGGATCACGCCAAGATCCCGAACATCAAGAATATCGACGCCAGCTTTATGAACCCGGTCTATGATCCGGGCCGCAAATATTCGCTGCCCTATACCTGGCTGGCCCTGGGTCTCGGATTCCGCAAATCGAAGATGAAGCCGGGCCATATTCCCGACTCCTTCTCCTACGTGTTCGAGCCGACCGAATACAAGAAGCGGATCACCATCCTCGGCGATTCCGCCGACCTGATCCGTCTGGCGGGCAAGTATCTCGGCTATTCGCTGAACGCGATCCCCGATGACGGGCTGGTCAAGATCGAAGCCATGCTGATGAAACTGGTCAAGTCGGGCTATCTGCTGAAATTCACCGGCGACGAAGGCGATCAGCTTCTGGCCAATGGCGACGCCGATCTGGTCATCGAATATAATGGCGACATCGCACAAAAGGCGTCTGAAGACCCCGATCTCGACTTCGTCATTCCGAAGGAAGGCTCCGAACTGTCCTCGGACACCCTGGCCATTCCGTCCGGCGCGCCGCGTCCCGACAATGCGCACAAGTTCATCAACTTCATCCTCGACGGTCAGAACGGCGCGGAAATCTCCAAGACCATCCTCTATCCGACGCCGAACGACGCCGCCAAGGCGCTGATGCCGGACAGCTATAAGAACAATCACATCATCTTCCCGCCTGCGGACCTGCTGGCCAAGTGCGAATACGGCCAGTATCCGGGCGCCGACCGCGCGCAGAAGTATGAGGAGATCGCCACCCGCATCAAAGCGGCGGCGGGTAGCTAACTAACTATCTGATCCGACCCGGCGGAGAGCGTCTCCGCCGGGTCTTGTTTTTCGCGTTTGGAGGCGGGCTTGGAACAGAGCTGGCGTCAGGCCAAGAGCATATTCGCGACCCTGATCACCGCGCCGGTGTTCTGGCTGGTCGCCTTTTTCATCGTGCCGATGGGCATTGTCTGGCTCTATTCGTTCGGCGAGAACAAGGGGCTGATCGACGTCGCCTTCACCGGCACGTGGATGAATTACAGACACGCCTTCGATCCGCTCTATCTGGGCATTTTCTGGAAGTCGATCATCATCGCGGTGATCACCACCTTCCTGTGTCTTTTGGTCGGCTTTCCGGTCGCCATGGCCATCACCTTCGCCAGCGAGAAGGCGAAAAGCTGGCTTCTAATGCTGATCATGCTGCCCTTCTGGACCAATCTTCTGATCCGCACCTATGCGCTGATCGCGGTCCTGCGCACCGAAGGCTATGTCAACATGGTCTATCACTTCATCTGGAACCAGTTGACCGCCTTGGGTCTGCATATGGGCGACTTTCAGCCGCTCACCCTGCTCTATAACAATTTCGCGGTCATCTTCGGTCTGGTTTTCGTCAACCTGCCCTTCATGGTGCTGCCGCTCTATTCGACGCTCGACCGTATGGACCGCTCGCTGCTCGAAGCCTCGCTCGATCTCGGCGCAGGCCATTTGCGCACCATCTGGAACGTCATGGTGCCGCTGGCCGGGCCGGGCATCGCGTCGGGCATATTGATCACCTTCATCCCGGCGCTCGGCTCCTATCTGACGCCGGACCTTCTGGGCGGGCCGGACAGCCAGATGATCGCCAATGTCATCGAATCCCAGTTCAAGCGCGCCAATAACTGGCCGTTCGGCGCGGCGCTCAGCTTCATCCTCGTCTATATGACCTTTATCGGCGTCATTGTTCAGGGCCTGATCGAACGCGCCAACAAGCGAAAGGTTCAGTCATGAGCGACATCGCCGCGACCGCGCCTGTAAAGCCGCGCAAAATGCCGCCGGGTCCGCTGGAATACTTACGCCGCTGGCCGATCCAGGTGAGCGTCGGCGCCGTGCTGGTCTTCCTCTATGCGCCGCTGATCACCCTGATGGCGTTCAGCTTCAACAATTCGCGCGCCAATGTCGTCTGGCGCGGCTTTACGCTCAAATATTACGACAAGGCGATCCACGACGACAGCCTGATCACGGCCTTCGGCAATTCGCTGACCATTGCGGCCTGTTCGACCGTGATTTCGCTGGTCCTCGGCGCCATGATCGCCATCGCCCTGTGGCGCTTCCGCTTCCCCGGCAAGTCGGTGCTGGACGGCGCTCTGGCCATCCCGATCGTGGTGCCGGAAATCTGCATGGGCGTCGGCATGCTGGTCTTCTTCGCCAAGGTGCTGCCGTGGCCGCACGAACTGCCCTGGCCGTTCAGCCTCGGCGCCATCATTATCAGCCACGTCTCCTTCTCCTTCCCGTTCGTAGCCGTGGTGGTGCGCGCCCGGCTCGGCTCGTTCAACCGTGAACTGGAGGAGGCGGCCAAGGATCTGGGCGCGTCGGAAATGCGCGCCTTGTGGGATGTGGTGGTGCCGCACCTGCAACCATCGCTGATCGCGGGCGCGCTCCTGGCCTTCACCCTGTCGCTCGATGACTTCGTCATCACCTTCTTCACCGCAGGGCCGGACACGCTGACCTTCCCGGTCAAGGTCTATTCGATGGTGCGCTTTTCGGTCACGCCCGAAGTTAACGCCGCCTCGACCATCCTGATCCTGCTGACGGTCATGTTGACCTTCATCGCCCTCAAATTCCAGGGATCGTCGGCTCTGACCGCCGGTCACGCTTCGGAACAGCAGTAAAGCCATGACCGACACCAAACCCATCATCCAGTTCGAAAACATCACCAAACGCTTCGGCAAGGTCGCGGCGGTCGATAATGTCTCGCTGACCATCAATGAGGGGGAATTCTTCTCGCTGCTTGGCCCGTCCGGTTGCGGCAAGACCACGCTCCTGCGCATGCTGGCCGGGTTCGAGACGCCGACCGAAGGTCGCATCCTGATCGACGGCCAGGATGTTTCAACGACCCCGCCCAACCACCGCCCGGTCAATATGGTGTTCCAGTCCTATGCGGTCTTTCCGCATATGTCGGTGCTGGACAATGTCGCCTACGGTCTGAGGATGGATGGGGTCGCCAAACCTGAGCGCATGGAGCGCGCTGAGGCGGCGCTCAACCTCGTGCAGCTTGGCGGCTATGGCGCGCGCAAACCGGACCAGCTTTCCGGCGGCCAGCGCCAGCGCGTCGCCCTGGCGCGCGCCCTCGTCAAGCGTCCGCGCGTGCTGCTGCTCGATGAACCGCTGTCGGCGCTCGACGCCAAGCTGCGCGATCAGATGCGCTCGGAACTGGCCGACTTGCAGGAAAAGGTCGGCATCACCTTCATCATGGTCACCCACGATCAGGACGAGGCCCTGGCCATGGCGACGCGCTGCGCGGTGATGAACAGGGGCCTGTTGCAACAGGTGGCGACGCCGCTCGATCTCTACGAATTTCCCAATTCGCGTTTCGTCGCCGACTTCATCGGCAGCGTCAACATGTTCGAGGGCCGTCTCGACGTCGATGAGCCCGATCACGCCGTCATCGCGACGCAGGATGTTGGCCCGATCTATATCGATCATGGCGTCACCGGCGCGACCGGCGCTGCGGTCTGGGCCGCCGTGCGACCGGAAAAAATCGAGATGCATAAGCGCGGCGATGCGCCCCCGCCCAAGGTCGATGACGCGCCCGAAGGCTATAATGTCATCGCGGGCGTCATCAAGAACATGGTCTATCTCGGTTCGGAAACGAACTACGAGATCGAGATCAACGGCGGTCGCCTGATCAAGGTGGTGCGCTCCAACCTGACGCGCTGGGATCAGGAAGACTTCACCTGGGACGAAAAGGTCTGGCTCAGCTTCCACGCCTGTTCGCCCGCGGTCTTGTTGAGCTGAGGTCATGAAACCCGTCGTTGGCATTATCGCCTGCAACCGCACCGTCGGCGTCGAAAATGCTCATGCGGTGATGGAGCGCTATGTCAGCGCGGCGACTGTCTATGGCGATTGCCACGCCCTGCTGATCCCGCCGATCGGGGGTCTGGCCGCCGCCAGGGCGTTGAGCGCGCGTCTCGATGGCCTGATGCTGACCGGCTCGCCGTCCAATGTGCAGCCGGGGCTTTACGGCGACGCCGAAACGGGCGAGGGGCCGTTCGATCCGGGCCGCGACGCCGTGTCTCTGGCCCTGATCGAGACCATGACCACGGCGGGCAAGCCGGTCTTTGGCGTCTGCCGGGGCTTTCAGGAGATCAATGTCGTGCTGGGCGGCACGCTGCGCCGCGATCTCGGCTATGGTCAGAACGGCTTTATCGCTCACCACGCGCCGGACAGTACGTCCTTTGATCAGCAGTTCGACCATGTTCACGAGGTCGCCCTGACGCCTGGCGGCGTGCTGGCGGCGGCCTGTGGCAAGGATCGCCTCATCGTCAATTCCGTTCATTATCAAGGCGTCGATAAGCTGGGCGAGGGGCTGAACGTCGAGGCGCGCGCTCAGGACGGCCTGATCGAGGCCTTCAGCGCCAATATCGGCGGCGCGCAACTGCTGGGCGTGCAGTGGCACCCCGAATGGAAGCCGGAGCAGAACCCCGACAGCCAGGTTTTCTTCCGTCTGCTCGGCGCCGCCTTGCGCGGACAGGATATCGGCGCGCAACACGCAAAATTGTGATCACAATATTTGACTTTCGCCGCTGGATAGCCGAGAGTTGATGCAAATTCCCATTTATCGAGGAGGAGTCACGCCATGAACGCGCCCGCTCGCCCCCCTTTGCGCAATTACGATATGAACGAGCTGAAAGCGCTCGACCTGGCCCACCACCTGCCCGCTCAGAGCGACTATAGGCTCCAGCACGAACTGGGCGGATCGCGCATCATCACGCGCGCCGAGGGCTGCACCATCACCGACGCCGAAGGCCATTCCCTGCTCGACGGCATGGCCGGGCTGTGGTGCGTCAATGTCGGCTATGGGCGCGAGGAACTGGCCCGCGTCGCCTATGAGCAGATGCTGGAGCTGCCCTATTACAACACCTTCTTCAAGACCGCGACGCCGCCGCCGGTCAGGCTGGCCGCCAAGATCGCCGAGAAGACGCAGATCGGAAACCCTGATCTCACTCACGTCTTCTTCAATACGTCCGGCTCCGAAGCCAACGACACCATCTTTCGTCTGGCGCGCTATTACTGGGATCTGAAGGGCGAGCCGCAACGCAAGGTCTTCATTTCGCGCCACAACGCCTATCACGGCTCGACCGTGGCGGGCGCCAGCCTCGGCGGCATGAGCTTTATGCACGAGCAGGGCGACCTGCCGATTGCGGGCGTCGAACACGTCGCCCAGCCCTATCTGTTCGGCGAAGGCTTTGGCCAAGACCCCGACGCCTTCGCGCAAGCCTGCGTGGACGCTATTGAGGACCGCATCCTGAAAGTCGGCCCTGAAAAAATCGCCGCCTTTATCGGCGAGCCGGTGCAGGGCGCGGGCGGCGTCATCATCCCGCCGGACAGCTATTGGCCCAAGGTCGAGGCCCTGTGCCGCAAATACGGCATCCTGCTGGTCTGCGACGAGGTGATCTGCGGTTTTGGCCGTCTCGGCCACTGGTTCGGCCACCAGCACTGGGGGATCAAGCCCGACCTGATCGCCATGGCCAAGGGCATGTCGTCGGGCTATCTGCCGATCTCGGCGGTCGGCGTGTCGAAACAGATTGTCGATGTCATGCTCGAAAAGGGCGGCGACTTCGTCCACGGCTACACCTATTCCGGCCACCCGACCTGCGCCGCCGTGGCGCTCGCCAATATCGAGATCATGGAGCGCGAGAACCTGATTGAGCGCACCCGCGACGTCACCGGCCCCTATCTCGCCAAGGCCCTGAAACGGCTCGACGCGCATCCGCTGATCGGCGAGACGCGCAGCCTCGGCCTGATCGGCGCCGTCGAGATCGTGGCCGAAAAGGGCACGAATAAACGCTTCAAAGGCGCAGAAGGCCATGCCGGTCCCGTGGTGCGCGACCTGTGCATCAAGAACGGCCTGATGGTCCGCGCCATCCGCGACTCCATCGTCATGTGCCCGCCGCTGATCGTCACCGAGGCCGAGATCGACAAACTGGTCGATATTCTGGGCCGCTCCCTGACCGAAGCCGAACCGGTGCTGCGCGCGCTGTAACCGCTTGCCTTTTTCGCCGCCTGCATCGTAACTGACGGCATGAAAAACATCAGCGCGCAGTTCCTGCTTCTTCTCGCCGGGTGGATTGTCTGCGGCATGGCGCTTGCGGGTCTGCCGCAGGCGGCGGCTCTGGCCACCTTCGGCTTTGTGCTGCTCGGTTGGATCGTGTCCCTGTGTCTGCACGAATACGCTCATGCGGCCACAGCGGCGGCCTTTGGCGACGACACCATCGCCGCCAAAGGCTATCTGAGCCTCAATCCGCTGCTGTATTTTCGCGGCGCGGGCAGCCTGATCCTGCCGGTGATCGCGCTGGTTCTGGGCGGTATCGCCCTGCCGGGCGGCGCGGTGATGATCCGCACCGACCTGATCAAAAAGCCGTGGCAACAGAGCCTTGTGGCTCTGGCCGGACCGCTGACCACGCTGATCTGCGCCGTCTTGGCTCTGCTGGCTGGGCTTGCGACGCGGGGACCGCTCAGCGACGCCTTTTATTTGCTCGCCTTTTTCGAGCTGATGGCCTTCGTGCTCAATATCCTGCCGATACCGGGTCTGGACGGCTTCATGGCGCTGCGTCCATGGGCGCCAGCAAGCTTTAGCCGCATTGTGCCGCAGAAGATCGCCGGCCTGATTGCCGTCGGCGCGCTGTTGCTGGTCTTCTTCTACGGCTATGCGCTGATTATTCCTGTTTTACACTTCATCAGCCAGACCTTCAGCCTCGACCTCAGCCCGGTCGGTCGGGGCTTTAATCGCTTCCATTTCTGGTGACCATTTCCGCAGATCAGTTCGCGCCCGTCTGCATGATCACCCCGCACCAGCCCAGCCCCTGATAGGTTTCGTAGCCGGGCGTGCGGTGGAAGGCGATCATGGCGCCGCTGTGATTATCGACATAGTGACCCAGGGCGCGGCCTTCTGTGCGCAGCCGCACGTGCTCGCTCAGCACCCCCTTGCCGTCTGAAGCGGCGATGACCAACCCTTGCGCGTCGATCAGCAGCACACGCGTGCGCGCCTTCTCGTCCTCAGCCAGCCGGACGCCCTCGACCACAGCCCTGGCCTGCGGCTGCCAGTCGAAATGGATGCCGAGAATGCCGATCAGCTCACCATCGGCCTTACCGCCGCGCCGCACGCCGGTCGCGTAGGTGGCGATCTGCGCCCCGCCCAAAAGGCTCTCGGTCGCGATGTCAGCCACGGCGAAATCCGCGCCTGAGCGCAGGGCCATGGCGCGCGAGAACCACAGGCGATCCTTGACATCGGCGCCGATCACCCGGTGCTGATGCGGACGGCCATTGGCGATGATGCGCCCGTCAAGGTCGCACAGCCACAGGTCGATATAGACGGTGTAGGAGTCCAGAATGACCCCCAGACGCTCGCAGGCATAGGCGGCGCGCTCCGGCGTCGGATCGGCGGCCTGATCGACGAGGGCGGAATCGGTCGCCCACCAACGCACGTCGCAGGTGCGCTCATAGAGGTTGCGGTCGATGATCTCGATGGCGTTGAGCGCCAGATCGATCAGGCGCGCGCCCTGGCTCTGCGTCGCCAGAGACTGGGTGAGATTGTCGAGCGTAACGATCTCATGGCTGAGATCGCGCGCCAGCGTCTCGACCTCGCCGGAAATGCCGCGCACCTCGTCGGCCACGACCGAAAAGCCGCGTCCGGCGTCGCCCGCATGCTTGGCCTCGATCAGGGCGTTGAGCGCCAGAATGCGCAGTTTGGACGTCACCTGCCGAATGTCGCGCACCTTGCCGGCGGTGACGGCCTTGGCGTGCGCGGTTTGGGAGATGATATCGGAAAGAGAGACGGTTTGTGACGCTACGCTACGCTGGGCACTGGCCTGGGGAGAGGCGGTCATGGTCGGGAACCTTCTTTTGCGTTGCAACAAAAGTCTTCCGCAGGCGAAGGTTAATCAGGTCTTAAAGCTGACGCGCCCGGCAGTTTTTGTCGGGCAAATTGGTCCTGTTGTCGCAGGAGTGTCGCATCTGAGTGACGCAAGGTAAATTTTGCAACGAAATATCTTATACCATAAGGGATCGAAGGCGGACCGTATCGTGACCGAACTGAACGCCTGTCGTGAATTGCAGCAGACCAATTTCTTCTCAACGGCGTCGCCCAGGGGCCTTCACCGTCTATCGCGCCGCTATAGTCTATCCCGCAGCGCATAATAGCTAAGGCCAGCGACCAGGGCGGGCCAGCGCAGCAGGCGGCCGCCGAAAAAGGCCGGGGCGGGCAGGCGGCTCAACAGCTCGACATCCCGGTCGTCACCCAGCACGGCGCGCGCCAGTAAACGACCGAAATACGGGGCCAGCACGACGCCCTGACCGCTGTACCCGGCGCTGACAAGGATGTTGGGTTTAAGCCGCCGCACGAACGGCGCGCGGCTCAAGGTTATGGCCAGGGTTCCGCCCCAGGCGTGGCTGATGCGCGCCTTTTCGAGCTGCGGATAGATTTTCAGCATATTGCGGCGCACAAAGCTGGCTATGTCCTTCGGGAACCACGGCGTATAGTTCTCGCCGCCGCCGAACAAGAGCCGTCCATCCGCCGTCTTGCGCCAGTAGTTGACGACAAAACGCGAATCCGCCGCCGCATAGTCGTTCGGCAGCACCGCCGGATCGTTCAGCGGTTCGGTGGTCAGGATGAAGTTGTTGATCGGCATAACATGCGCGTCGATGCGCTCGCTCAAACCCTCCATATAGCCATTGCCGCAGACGAGGACCGTCTTCGCCGTCACGCGCGCGCCGCTTTGCAGGCACAGGCGCGCGCCGTCCGCCACGGGCGTCCACGCGCAGACCCGGCTGTTTTCGTAAAGCTTCGCGCCAAGGCCTTCCGCTGCGCGCGCCAGCCCCAAGGCCAGTTTCAGCGGGTGCAGATGCCCGCCGCCCGCATCGAACGATCCGCCGTGATAGGCGTCGGTCCCCAGTTCCTGCGCGACATCGGTCCTGGACAGCAGACGAAACCCCTCATAACCGTAAAATTTGGCGATAAAGTCGCCATAGGCGCGGTCCTCGGCGGCGAAACCCGGCTTATGCCAGGCGTGGATCAGACCGGGGCGCCAGTCGCAGTCTATGCCATGATCGCGGATCAGGCCGTGCAGACTGGTCTTGGCGTCCTCCGACATGCTCCATAGCTGGCGCGCCGCGTCGGCGCCCAGCTTCTGCTCCAGCGTTGCGGGATCGAGCCTTTGGCCGGTATGCACCTGACCGCCATTGCGCCCGGAGGCGCCCGAACCGATCTGCGCGCCCTCCAGCAGGACCACGCTGACCCCGGCCTTCGCCAGCTCCAGCGCGGCGCCCAGCCCGGTAAAGCCGCCGCCGATGATGGCGACGTCGCAATCGGCGTCGCCCTCCAGCGCCGGACGCGGCGTGATGGGCGCGGTTTGCGCGTACCAGGACTGTGCGGGATGGCCGGTATTGCGCACGACTTACACGTTGAGAAGGAGGAACTCCCGCTCCCACGGGCTGATGGTGCGCATGAAGGTCTCGTACTCGTGCAGCTTGACGCGCGAATAGGCGGTGACGAATTGCGGCCCCAGAATGTCGATCAGCGATTCCGCCCGCTCCAGCTTGATGATCGCCTGCACCAGCGAATAGGGCAGGTCGCCCGGCGGCAGATTGCCCGCATCCTTTTCGACCGGATCTGACGGCCGCAGCTTTTCGACCATGCCGAGATAGCCGGTGGCCAGCACGGCGGCGATGGCCAGGTACGGATTGGCGTCCGAGGACGGGATGCGGTTTTCCAGCCGCCGGTTGTCCGGGTCGGCGGGCGGCACGCGCAGCCCCGCCGTGCGGTTGTCATAGCCCCATTGCGTGTTGACCGGCGCGCCCGATCCGCGCGACAGGCGGCGGTAGGAATTGACGTAAGGGGCCAGCAGCGGCGTGATGGCGGGCATATATTTCTGCTGCCCGGCGATGAAGTTGAAAAAGGCCTCGGTCGGCTGGCCGCTGTCGGGATCGGAAAACAGGTTCTGGCCGGTTTTCAGATCGACGATCGACTGGTGGATGTGCATGGCCGAGCCGGGTTCATTGGCCATCGGCTTGGCCATGAAGGTCGCGTAAATGTCATGCTCAAGCGCGGTTTCCTTGATGGTGCGCTTGAACATCAGCACCTGATCGGCCAGCTCCAGCGGATCGCCGTGACGCAGGTTGATCTCCATCTGCGCCACGCCCGATTCGTGGATCAGGGTGTCGATCTCCAGCCCCTGGCTTTCGCAATATTCGTACATGTCCTCGAACAGGGCGTCGAACTCATTGACCGCTGAGATCGAATAGCCCTGCCGTCCGGTTTCAGGTCGGCCTGAGCGCCCGATCGGCGGCTTGAGAGGGTAGTCGGGATCGACATTCTTTTCGACCAGATAGAATTCCAGTTCCGGCGCGATCACCGGCTTCCAACCCTTGGCCTCATAGAAACCGAGCACGCGGCGCAGCACCTGGCGCGGGCTTTCCTCGACCGGGCGTCCGTCGGGATGGAAGGCGTCGTGAATGACCTGCGCGGTCGGATCGTGCGCCCACGGCACAGCGCTCAATGTGCGGAAATCCGGCTTGAGGAAGATGTCGGTGTCGGCCTGAACAGCGTCCACCACGCCTTCCAGCTCTGGATAATCGCCGGTGATGGTCTGGTAGAAGACGGCCAAAGGCAGGTTCATATAGGGCGCGTTGAGGAACTTTTTCGACGGCATGATCTTGCCGCGCGCCACCCCGGCCAGGTCGGGGATCAGGCACTCGATCTCCTCGATATTCTGGTTGAGCAGCCAGGCCCGGGCCTCCTCGGCGTCGGTGGCGCCGCGTTTGGCGAACGCCTTGTGGCGCTTGTTTTTGGATTTCATATAGCTGTCGGCGGACATGCAAAGCCCCTGAGAGTCGCTTGAATCTGGATTATCATGACACCAGCCAGAGCTTTTGCCGTCACAAATCTGTGTGGACGGCAAGAGCGACGAGGTCCGCGACCGCAAGGGCCGCCGGGGGCGCCGTGAAATATTGTGATCACATTATGCCGGATTTCTCCGGCTGGCAAGTGCGGGCCTATGGCGCCTCACGGCATTGTCATGACGAAAACCGTCCTTCGGCTATTGCATCCTTGTACCTGAGCGGTTGTGTTGCAGGCGCGAGGGGACAATCTCAAAACGGAGCGGACATGCCTTTCTTTTCCGACCTCAAAGCCGCTGTGCCGGAAGCGGTGCTGGTCTCCGTCATCATCGTCGTCATGTTTGTCATCGGTCTGGCCCTGGCGCGCGCTGTGCTGGCCGTGACCGCGCGCATCATCAAGCGCAGCGTGCGGCTGTCGCATCTGGTGCATGTCGATCGCCTCAGGCCGCCGGTCTATACGGTCATGCCGGTGCTGCTGATCTTTCTGGCCTTGCAACTGACCTATCCAGAGGAGATCCAGAGGCCCTTTTTTTCCGGCCTCGTAAAAGTTACCTCAGTCGCGCTGCTCTACTGGCTGGCCATCCGCATTGTCGATGTCGTATCGCAGGCGATTTCCAAGCGCTATGATATGACGGCCAAGGACAATCTGATCGCGCGTCAGGTCCACACCCAGATCGTGGTGGTCAAGCGCATCGTCTCCTTCCTGATCTTGCTGGTGGCTCTGGCCGCCATCTTCCTGCTGTTCGATCAGTTGCGCGCCATTGGGGTCAGTCTGCTGGCCTCGGCGGGGGTCGCGGGCATCATCCTCGGCTTTGCGGCGCAGAAGACGCTCGGCAATCTGTTCGCGGGCATCGTCATCGCCCTGACCCAGCCGGTGCGGCTTGAGGACGCGGTGATCGTCGAAGGCGAATATGGCTGGATCGAGGAGATTACCCTGGCCTATGTCGTGGTGCGGCTGTGGGACTGGCGCCGGATGATCCTGCCGATCAGCTATCTGCTGGAAAAGCCGTTCCAGAACTGGACGCGCACCTCGGCCAATATCATCGGTTCGGTCTATCTTTACGCCGATTACAGCCTGCCGATTGAACCTCTGCGTGCGAAGCTGAAATCCATCCTGGACGGCTCGCCCCTGTTTGACGGCAAGGTGCAGAATGTGCAGGTGGTGGACATTACCGAAGAAACCATGCAGGTGCGCATTCTCGTCTCCGCCGTCGATTCGCCGACAGCGTGGGACTTGCGCTGTCTGGTGCGCGAGCAGATGATCGCCTTCATCCAGACCGAATACCCCCATTGCCTGCCCAAGCGGCGCGGCGCGCTCGAAGCGCTGTCCTCGCCGTCCGGCGACTGGGGCCGTCCGCAACAGGAGCCGAAACCTGCCATCAAGCCCGCCCCCATCAAGCCCGCCCATTGAGATTGACGATCCGAACGATCCGCGCCTTGAGCCTTATCGCGATGTGAAAGACCGCGATCTGGCCGGGCGGGACGGTCAATTCATGGCCGAGGGCAAGGTGGTGCTCGAACGCCTGTTCGCCTCGGACCTCTATGAGCCGGTCAGCGTCCTGACCACGCCGTCACGGCTGGCCGCGCTTGGTCTGTCAGGCGTCACCGCGCCCATCTATATCGTCCCGCAAGGCGTGATGGACCAGACGGCGGGCTTCGCCATCCATCGCGGCTATCTGGCGCTGGGCCGGGCGAAACGCGCGCTGACGCTTGAAGACGTGGTTCCGCAAGGCAGGGCGCGGCTGCTGGTCCTGTGCGGCATCAGCAATACCGACAATATGGGCGGGCTGATGCGCAATGCGGCCGCCTTTGGCGTCGATGCGGTCGTGCTGGATCGGGCCTGCTGCGATCCTCTGTACCGCAAGGCGATCCGCGTCTCGGTCGGCGGCGTGTTTTCCGTGCCGTGCGTGCGCGTGGATGACGTGATCGAGTCTTTGCGCGCCCTTGATGTCACCCCCTATGCGCTCAGCCCGTCCGGCACGCGACGGCTCGATGAGGTGATTCCCGCTGAACGCGCGGCCTTCCTGTTCGGCGCCGAAGGGCCGGGCCTGTCGCCGGAGGTCATGTCGGCCTGCGAAACCGTGCGCATCGACATGCAGGACGGCTTCGACAGCCTGAACGTCGCCACCACCAGCGGCATCGTCCTCTATCATATGCGGTGAAGCGCCGCCCATATTGCATCCTTACGCCGCCCCGCCCGACAAGACGTTTATGGCTGAGGAGAACAAAATCGTCATCTATGCCGCCCTGGCGGGCAATCTGCTGATCGCGGCGACCAAGGCCGCGGCGGCGGCGATCACCGGCTCGTCCGGCATGTTGTCCGAAGCGGTCCACAGCTTCGTCGATACCGGTAATGAGGCTCTGCTGCTCTATGGCATGCACCGCTCCAGCCGCGCGCCGGACGCCCAGCATCCGCTCGGCTATGGCCGCGAACTGTACTTCTGGAGCTTCATGGTCGCGCTGATGATCTTCGCGCTCGGCGCGGGCGTCTCCTTCTATCAGGGCGTCATCCACCTCCTGCATCCGCAACCGATCGAAAACCCGCTGGTCAGCTACATCGTGCTCGGCCTGTCCCTGGTGTTCGAGGGCGCGTCCTGGACCGTCGCCTTTCGCTCCGTGCATCGCGACAAGGGCGAGATGGGCTACTGGCAGGCCTTCGTCGCCACGAAAGACCCGCCGAAATTCATGGTGCTGCTGGAGGACACGGCGGCGATCACCGGCATTCTGATTGCACTCGCCGGCACCTGGGCGGCGACGACACTGCATATGCCACGGTTCGACGGGATCGCCTCGCTGCTGATCGGCCTCGTGCTGGCGGTGGTGGCCTGGTTTCTGGCGCGCGAGAGCAAGGCGCTCTTGATCGGCGAGCGCGCCGACCCGGCCTTGCAGGACGAGATCGCAAACCTGGCGCGGACCTTTCCCGGCATTGACGGCGTCAACGGCGTCATCACCACGCAACTGGCGCCCGATCAGGTCGCGGTGGCGCTCAGTGTGGAATTCGCCTCAGGCCAGAGTGTCGAGGATATCGAAAAGCTGGTCGATGATCTCGAAGACGCCATCCGGCGACGGCGCCCCGAAGTTTTTTCCCTGTTCGTCAAACCGCAGACCCCCGACGCCTTTCATCGCGCGAAGGAACGGCGTTACGGTCATAACCTGCCGGTTGACAGCGAGGGCGACAGGTGAAAGCAATTGCTCCGGTAACCAAACTTCTCGGGCGCGGGCGCAATGAAATTCTGGATGGCGACGACGGCTATGGCCGTCATGATGATGGCGGGGACCGCAATGGCGGCTGAAACAGCTTATAATCCGCGCGAGGCCTTCGCGCCGCGCCCGATGAGCCAGCCGGTCAACGCCTATCGCTCGTCGAACGGCCTGCCGGGACCGGCCTACTGGCAGAACCGCGCCGATTACGACATCCACGCCACGCTCAACGCCGACCCGAAAGCGCCGTCCCTGAGCGGCGAGGAGGTCATCACCTACACCAATAACAGCCCCGATACGCTTGACGTCCTGTGGCTGCAACTCGACCAGAACCTCTATCGTCAGGACAGCCGCGGCGCGCATTCGGGCAATGGCTCGCACGATTACGGCCAGAACTTTTCCAGCGGCGATACGCTGCAATCCGTCGAGGTGTTCGACGGCAAGGCCTTCGTCAAGGCCGAAACCCTGGTGGACGACACCCGCCTGCGCATTACCTTGCCGTCAGGGCTGAAGGGCAAGGGTGGCCAGGTCAAGGTGCGCATCAAATGGCGCTTCGACATTCCCGGCGAATGGGGCGGACGCATGGCCTGGGGCATGGCCAAGGACGGCCCGATCTACGATCTGGCGCAATGGTATCCGCGCATGGCCGTCTATGACGACATCCGCGGCTGGGACACGCTGCCCTATCTGGCGCAGGAATTTTACCTCGAATACGGCGATTTCGACTACGCCATCAATGTGCCGTCCGACATGCTGGTCGCCGGTTCGGGTGAGCTGACGAACGCCAAGGAGGTGCTGACGCCAGAGGAGCTGAAACGCTTCGAGCAGGCGAAGACTTCGGACGCGACGGTGATGATCCGTTCGCCGGATGAGATCAAAGACCCGGCCACGCGTCCGACCTCGAAAGACGCCAAAGAACCGGGCAGACTGACCTGGCGTTTCCATATGAACGACACGCGCGACGTGGCCTTCTCCGCCTCGTCGGTGTTCGTGTGGGACGCGGCGAAGATCAACTTACCCAATGGCAAGACCTCGATGGCCATGTCCTTCTATCCGGCGGAAAGCCAGGGCAAGGAGCGTTGGGGCCGTTCGACCGAATATATGAAGGATGCGGTCGAGAACTTCTCGAAGCGCTGGTATCCCTATCCGTGGCCCGCGGCGATCAATATCGCCGGACCTGCGACCGGCATGGAATATCCGGGCATTGTCTTCGACGGCATAGATGATGCGGGCAAGACCCTGTTCTGGATTTCGGCGCACGAGATCGGTCACGGCTGGTTCCCGATGATCGTCGGCTTTGACGAGCGCCGCGACGCCTGGATGGACGAAGGCTTCAACACTTTCATCGACACCTACGAGTCCGAAGACTTCAACCACGGCGAATATGCGCCCAAGCGCGATTCCGAATTCGCCCCCGGCGGCGGCAATCCGGTCGATGAGATCATCCCGGTCATATCGGACCCCGACGCGCCGCCCATATTGTCGCGCGCCGACACCATTATCGAAAAATACCGCCACCCGATCACCTATTTCAAATCGGCGCTGGGGTTGAAGCTGCTGCGCGAGGAGATACTGGGCCCCGACCGTTTCGATCCGGCCTTTAAGCGCTTTATCGCCGCCTGGGCGTTCAAGCACCCCAAGCCGGACGACTTCTTCCGCGCTATGGAGAGCGAAGGCGGCGAAGACCTGTCGTGGTGGTGGCGCGGCTGGTACGACAACAACTGGACGCTCGACCTCGGCGTCGATTCCATCGCCGCCGTGACCGACAAGGACGGCAAGCCCGACCCGTCAAAAGGCACGATCATCACGGTCGGCGCCCACGACAAGCTGGTCATGCCCGCCACCTTGCGGGTGAGGTTCAGCGACGGAACGACGCGCGACGTGCGCCTCGAAGCCGATAGCTGGATCCGCCGTCCGCAGGCCACGGTCTTCATCGAGCCGGGCAAGACGGTCGTGTCCGCCGAAATCGACCCCGATCACCGCATCCCGGACAAGAACCGCAGCAACAACCTGCTGAAGGTTACTCCCTGATCCAGCCCTTCGCGCGCGCCTCGATGACGCTGGCGCGGGCGAGGGGGACGCTCAACCCGTTGGACAGGCGCAGGCGCCAGTTGCGCCCGTCGCGCTCAGCGCCCGTGACCGCGGCGTCGGCCACCCACCAGCTCCGGTGCGCGCGCAATCCCTTGCCCGCGCCGTAGCGCGCCATGGCGTCGCTCATGGTCATCAGTTCAAGACTGGAGCCGCCCGCGCGATGGATGCGGACATAGTGATCCTCCATGTGCAGGCACAGAACCGGCGCGCTCAGATCGGGCGTTGAAACCTCAGGCGCGGCGGTAGGCGCTGGCCGTATGGACTCGCGCGCCAGCATGACCAGCACCCATAGCGCGATCATGGCGATCTCGATAATCAGCGCCTGCGTGAACCAGTCGATCGGGCGCACCCGGTCGATCTCACGCGGCCAAAGCCAGTGGCCGAAAATATAGGAAAAACCCGCCGCCGGGCCTGTTGCGATCAGCACGCCTGCCGCGACCCCGAACAGGCGCGGCAGACCAAGGCGCAGCGCAATTTGCGTCACAAAAGGCACGATCAGGCCCAGGATCACCGTCCCGGCCAGCAGATTGCCAGTCCAGCTAAAGACGCGCAGCGCCATGTCGCCATTCAGGAAGCTGCCGAACGGCCCCAGCACGCCCAGACCTGCGCCCGCGATCAGCGCAAAGCCGAAAGCCTGCGCCCACCAGCGCGCGTCGCCGAATTGTCCCCGCCAGTCTCTGATCTTCATGCGCCGACGCTAGCAAGATCGCAAGGCGGCGGCAACGGCCTGCCATGCCCGTCGCCGGCTCACGCACCCGTTCGCCCGTTCGCGAAGTCGCGCTGGCGGCAGTGCGAATGGCCTGACAGGGAAGGGCGTCCTGATGGAGAAGCACCATGCCCAAATCTTCCGAACTTCTGTCCTTGCCCCTGCCGTGGCGCCTCGCGCTGTCTGTCGCCGCCGGTCTTTCGCTGGCGGCGGGCTACGCCTTGCAACCCCTGTGGTGGGCGCCGTGTCTTGCGCCAGCTCTGCTGATTCCCGCCGTGTCCGGCGACAAACGCTGCGCCCACTGGATGGGAACGCTGGTCGGCCTGCTCACGATCCTGTTCGTTGTGCGCTATTATCTGAGCCTGAGCGGCATCGGGCTCGGCCTGTTGATCCTGGTCCTGTTACGCGTCCTGTCCTGGCGCTTCGCCGCGCGCCTGATCGAGATGGCTTTGCGCAAGCTGCCGCCGGTTTGCGCCGTCTTCACGCTGCCCGTTCTCATGGCCGCGCTTGAAACGCTCACCCTGATCGTGTCGGTGCATGGGGCGGCGGGCAGTCTGGCCTACAGCCAGATGGACGCCTTGCCGGTGATCCAGTTGGCGGCGCTGGGCGGCGTCCCTTTGATCGTTTTCGTCGTCTTGCTGCCGGGATCGCTGCTCGGCGTCTGGATCGCGCGCAGGCGGGTGAGCGGCCTGCGCGTTCCGGCGGCTGCGGTGGCGGCGCTTTTCGCCGTCGCCGGTCTGTTCGCGGGGCTGCGCCTGAGCGCTTCACCGCTTACGCATCACGTCCCGGCGACGCTGATCGCCAGCGACCGTTTCGATGGCGAGCCGAAGGACTGGAACACGGTGTGGCGGGTCTATCAGCCGCAGATCGCCGCTCATGCCGCGATTGGCGGCGTCACCGTCCTGCCGGAAAAGATCGCCCTGCTTGAAGGCGCAGGTATCGCACAAGCCGAACAGGACGTGCGCGCGGCGGCGCAGGCGGGGCATACGACGCTGGTGGTCGGCGTCGAAACCCATGCGGATGGCGTCTATCACAATCGCGCGCTTATCGCCGCCCCGGACGGCTCATTGCGCGCTTACGACAAGCAGCGCCTCGTGCCGGGCTTAGAGGCGCGCGACACGCCGGGCAAGGCGCCGCTTGAGGTGCAGGTCGCCGCTCAAACCATGGGTGTCGCCATCTGCAAGGACATGCACATTCCGTCGATTGGTCGCGACTACGCGCAGACTGCCGCCTTCATGGCCGTGCCCGCCTGGGATTTTCAAGGCGCCTGGGGGCAGGACGGCTGGATGGGCGCGCGCATGACCCTGATGCGCGGCATCGAAAGCGGCTACGCCATCGCCCGCAGCGCCCGCAACGGCGATCTCGGCGTCTATGACGCCTATGGCCGCGTCATCGCCGAAGCGCCGTCGTCAGCCCAGATCAGCGTCGTGCAGGCGGTCCTGCCCGCGGGTCAGGTCGCGACCCTCTACGCCCGCCTTGGCGACGCCTTCGGCTGGCTGTGCTGCCTGCTGCTGGCCGCCGCCATCCTTGTGCTGGGCGTTAAAAAATGAACGCTGATCATCCTCGCCCGTTTACGGGCGGAGCCATCGCATATGGCGTGAGTGTGACGGATCCTGCATGAAAATCCACCTTTCCATCGCCGGAAGCGACCCCCGAATACAGCCTCTTGCAACAGACCTTGGCGATAGCGGTAGCGTGAAGGAGATTAAGAACATCTGTGTCATCTGTGGATACCCTTTCTTACTGCCGTCGGATCGGGCGCGAAGGTCGGTTTTTTTTGATCCACAGATAAGACAGATGTTCATGCTTATCGCACGCTACCGCTATCGTTGGTAAATGCCGGTAAAGTGAAGTCGCAAGGTTTGCCGCTGCGCGGCTACAGGCGATGGCCCTGCGTTTACGGGGGAGGCGGCGTTTGCGAAGCAAATGACGGAGGGGACTCCGCCTCAGATTTCCTGATTATAGCTTCCGATTTCGTCATATTTGGCGAGGCGCGGCTTGACCTCCTTGCGGAACAGGTCGCGCATATCGTCTTCGGAGCGTAAGGATTCGACCACAACC
>NZ_JBQCGA010000020.1:0-21265 GCF_051956075.1 Asticcacaulis sp.
CGGCAAGCATCCCGCCGTGCTGGCGATCGGCTTCGATAACGAGATCGGCAACACGTTCATGTCGTATTCGAAGGCCGCCCGGACGCGCTTCATCGCTTGGCTCAAGCGCAGATACGGCACGCTGGATGCGCTGAACAAGGCCTGGGCGACCCAGCGCTGGTCGCGCCGCATCGACGACTGGGACGAGGTGCGCCTGCCCTATGCCGACGGCCCCGGCCCCGCCGAGCGCTATCTGGACCTGCACCGTTTCTGGTCGGACGTCACCATCGCGGATCTAAAGGATCTGGAGGCGATCCGCGAAAAGAACGTCCCGGACAAACCGGCCATCTCGAACCTGTGGGACAGTTCCGGCCGCAAGGGCTTCGACTATCTGTCCACCTATAAGCAATATGTCAGCTACGGCTCCTACGGCTATTACAATGGCGACGCCATCGGCGGCGGCTTCGAAACCATGATGATGAAGGGGGCGCTGACCACCCCAAGCTGGTTCAACGAGTTCCAGGCCGGCGGCGGCGGCTATTACGGCTCAAAAGGCCATTCGCGCATGTGGGCCTATTTCGGCCTGCTCAACGGCGGTCAGGGCATGTTGGCCTGGACCTTCAACAGCCATCTCGGCGGCGAGGAGCAGGCCCTGTTCGGCCTGGTCGATCACGACAATACGCCGTCCTGGAAACTGGGCGAATGGGCCACGATCGCCGCCGAATTCAAAAAGATGCAAACCCTGGGCTTTCCCCGCGCCCTCAACCAGCAGGCGGCCATCGCCTATTCGTTCGAGACGAATGTCGCCTCCAATCCGCCCGGCCCGTCCAATACGGTGCGCCAGTACATCACCACCCCCTATATGGAGCAGGAGCATAACGCTTTCGCGCCGCTCTATAACGACAACATAGATGTCGGCGTGATCAATATCGGCCACGAGGATTTAAGCCGTTACAAGCTGGTCGTCGTGCCCGGCGACTATATTATGGACAAGGCGTCGGCCGACAATATCCGTGCCTATGTGAAGAACGGCGGAACCGTCATCATGACCGCCTTTTCAGCCAAGGCGGACGAACACAGCCAGTGGTTCGACACCCCGCTGCCCGGTCGCTTGTCCGATGTCTTCGGGTTGAAGACCAATGAATTCTACCGCACCCCGTCGCCGCTGACCGGAAAGCTCGGCGACGCCAGCATCAGCACCACCATCAATTTCTACGAGGTGCTGGAGCCTTCGACGGCGCAGGTTCTGGGCCGCTTCGACAATGTCGACGGATCGCCGCCAATCGCGACCGTCAATCACTATGGCAAGGGACAGGCCATCTATGTCGCCACCCCCGCCCAGCCGTCCGTGATGCAGCCGCTATATCGCAGCCTCTATGCGCAATTGGGCATCCAGCCGGGGCCGAAAACGCCCGAAGGCGTCTATGCCCGCGTCGTCGATGGCCGCACCCTCTATGTCAACGCCTCCTACGCGCCCAAAGACGTCGTCATCGACGGCGTCAAAACCAGCGCGCTCACAGGCAAGACCTATAACGGCGTCCTGCATCTCGACACCGACGGCGTCGAGCTGCTGAAATAGGCGGACAAACCTGAACAGGGGGGCGCGATGACCATATGGGCCCCCGCCCGTCGCGCAGCCTTATCGTTTTACATTTAAATCTATTTTTCATATAGAGTCTCTTCATTGCCGTCCCCAATGAAAGAGAACGCCATGACGACATCCTCCCTCAATCGCCGCGCCGCCCTGTCCAGACTGACCCTGTCCGGTCTTGCCCTGACCGGCGCCGCCGCAGGTTTGTCCGGCTGGACGTCCGCAGCCGGGGCGAAGACGGCGGGCCGGCGCGCCGTGCTGGATCTGAGCCAGGCGACGCAGCCGCTCGACCGCTTTTTCGATCTGTCGGTCGGCGCGGATTACCCCGGCACGACGATCCGCGACGCCAATCTGGCGCAACTGAAGGAAGCGACCGCCGAACTCAGCTTTCGCTATCTGCGTTTCCACGACATCTTCACCGATGCGCTCGGCACGGTGAAGATGCAGGACGACAAGCTGGTCTATGACTGGACCCGCGTCGATTACCTGTACGATACGATGCTGAAGGACGGCATCAAGCCGTTTGTCGAACTTGGCTTTACGCCCGATGCGCTCAAGACGTCCGACCAGACCATCTTCTACTGGAAGGGCAACACCTCACATCCGCGTTTCGACCTGTGGAAGCAGCTTGTCGACGCCTTTGCCCGCCACATGATCGAGCGCCATGGCCTCGATGAGGTGCGCTCGTGGTTCTTCGAGGTCTGGAACGAACCGAACCTGGCGGGTTTCTGGCAATATGGCGATCAGGAAGCCTATTTCGCCCTCTATGGCCTGACCGCCCGCACCCTGAAGGCCGTCGATCCGCAATTGCGCGTCGGCGGTCCGGCGACCGCAGGCGCGGGGTGGGTTCCCGAGTTTCTCGCCTACGCCAAGGCGACGAACGCACCCGTCGATTTCATCACCACCCACACCTATGGCGTCGATTACGGCTATCTCGACGAAGAGGGCAAGATGGACCTGCAACTGTCCAAAAACCCCAACGCCATTATCGGCGACGTCAGGAAGGTGCGCGCACAGATCGAGGCCTCGGCCTTTCCGGGCCTGCCGCTCTATTTCTCGGAATGGAGCACCAGCTACAATCCGCGCGACCTGAGCCACGATTCCTATATCGCCGCGCCCTATATTCTCAGCAAGCTGAAGGCCGTTCAGGGCATAGCGCAAGGCATGAGCTACTGGGTCTATTCCGACCTGTTCGAGGAGCCCGGCCCGCCGTCCAAACCGTTCGAAGGCGGCTTCGGCCTGATGACCAGGGACGGCGTGCGCAAGCCGTCATGGTTCGCCTACAAATATCTGCACGCCCTGCAGGGCAACGAAATCCCCTGCGCCGACAAACAGGTCTGGGCGGCGCGCGACGGTCAGGCCGTCTCGGTGGTCGCCTGGGACTTCCAGTTGCCCGACCAGCAGGGCCACAGCAATGGCACCTTCTTCAGCAAGCTCGTGCCCAATAAACCGTCGCAACCGCTCGACCTCGCCTTCGAGGGCGTGAAGCCCGGTGTTTATGATCTGAGCATTCAGCGCACCGGCTACCGCAAGAACGACGCCTACAGCGCCTATATCGCCATGGGTTCACCCGCCGCCCTGACGCCGGAACAGCTCCGCGACCTGCAGGCGCTGACGCTCGACCAGCCCGAAACGCGCCGCACGCTTAAGGTCGGCAGCGACGGCAAGGCGCGCCTGAAGCTGGCCATGAACAGCAATGACATCGTGCTGGCGCGGCTGACGCCGAAAGCCTGATCGGTTACGGGCGCGGCGCCGACCGCCGCGCCCGAACAGGCCTATTTCGCAAAGGTCAGAGACCGCGCGAAAAAGGGCAGCAGATTGTGCTGGAAACGATCCGCGACGCCGCTGGCGTGATCGCCCGGATAGATGTCGAAGCGGTTGGCGACGCCGCTGTCCTGCATCCGCTGGTGCAGGGTCTGCGCGTCAAAGCGGAAATCGTCGCGGTCGCCGACATCCATGGCGATCGCCTTGTAGCGCTTGAGATTGAACACATACTGATCCAGCATGGCCAGCGGCGCATTGGCGGCCCAGCGATCCAGTACCGTCTGATCGACCTGGCCCTTCTGCGTCGGCAGATCGACATAGAAGGGCGGCTTCAACGGATCCGGCGACCAGGCGGCGGCCACCGCAAAGGTCGCATGGCCGAGAAAATCGAGCCCCGCCAGACCATCCCGAGACTGCAAGGCCTCAACGGCGGCGGCGGTTTGCGGCGGCGGCGCGCCGCGCACGGACAGGCAGCACGGGCTCATAATATAGAGCGCGCCATAGACATCGGGATACTTCATGCCAATCCGCGTCGTCCCGTAGCCGCCCATCGAATGTCCGGCCAGACCCCGGCTGTCGCGGTTGGCCAGAGTGCGGTAATGGCTGTCGATATAGGCGACCAGATCGTGGGTGATGAAGCCTTCCCAGTCGCCGCTGGTGATCGAGCTGGAATATATCGAGCCGCCGTGCAGCGTCTGGGTGTCGGGCAGGACAACGATCACGCCCGGCAGGCCCTGCGCATAGGCGCCGTCCAGCCCGCTCTGCGCCTGCAACAGGCCCGCAAAGCCCGGCGCGGTCATGTTGTAGCCGTGCAGGACATAGATCACCGGATAGCGCTTGTCGGGATGCTGCTGATAATCCGGCGGCAGATAGACGATCACCTGACGATCGGGCGATTCGCCCTCCAGATTGCCTTCCAGCGCCGGGCTGTGCACGACGATCTGTTCGACGGAGACATGCGCCGTCTCCGCCAATGCGGCGGGCGCCGAAAAAGCCGCCAGCAAAATCGCCGAAAGCGCAAGCGTCGCAATCGCTATTAAACGCATTCTAATAATCTCCCCGCGTCGCCGAGGCCGAGACGGCGTTCAGCGTCAGATATTGCGTCGGCAGGCCTTCAGTCTCGACCGTGACATGAATTTCGCCCGCCCGGTTCAGGCTGCGCAACACGAAGGCGAGCTGGCCGTGGAAGGTGGTGCGCACGCCCGACTGGAAGCTTGAGGCGTCCATCGGATTGCCATTGCCGATCCCGGCCAGGACGGCGGCGCCCGATACATGCACCGTCACCTTGCGGTCGCCGCTGCGGGCATAGATGGGCGCGCCGTTCTCATCGGTCAGCTTGAGATTGACATAGGCCAGATCCTCGCCATTGGCCCGGATCTGCGTTCTGTCGCTGCTGAGTTGCGCCTCGGCGGGATCGTCGGCGGTGCGCAGTTCCCAGCGCCCCGCTTCGCGTCCGTCGCGATAGCCGACCGCGATCAGCCTGCCCGGCGCGTAAGGAACCGAATAGATCGCCTTATATTCACTGTCCACGCCGACAGCCTTGCGGCCCAGGCTCTTGCCGTTCAGGAACAGCTCGACCTGCGGGAATTCGGAATAGACATCGACCTCCAGCGCCTTGCCCTCCTGACCGGGCCAGGTCCAGCTTGGATGCACGTCATCCAAGGACCAGTCGAGATGCGGCGGCGTAATCGGGAACAGGCGCCGGTCAGGCAGGTCTTCGGTGCCTTCCGGCTGGCGCACAAAGGCCGAGATCGGGTCGATGCCCGTCTTCCACAACACTTCGCGATAATAGGCCGCCGGGCGCTTGCGACCGATGGCGTCGATCTCGCCGCAATAGGCCAGATGCCACGGATAGGGCCCCAGCTTCTGCCAGTCCTGACTATAGCCCATCCAGCCGATGCCGGTTTCGCCGATATAGTCCACCGCCGTCCAGACGAAATCGCCGATCACCCACGGCATCGTCTCCACTGGCCGCCAGTATTGAAACGCGTCCTTCGAGGTCGATTCCGAGGTGAACATGACGCGGTTGGGGAATTTCTCGTGATCGCCTGCGAAGAGATTGACATGGTAATTATAACCGGCCACGTCGCCGGTGGCGAACTGCGCGTCGTCGAGCGGCGGATCGGCGTTGACGGCCTGGGTCACCGGGCGCGACGGATCGAGCTGATGCACGAGACCGGCCAGCTTATACCCGGTTTCGACGCCCAGCGGCGCGCCGCTTTCCGGGATCTCATTGCCGATGCTCCAGAACAGAACGCTGGGGTGATTGCGCCCGCTGATCACCAGGCTGGTGATGTCCTGCTTCCAGTCATCGGCGAAGTAGCGCGCATAATCCTTTGAGCGCTTGTCCTTGTTCCAGGCGTCGAACGCCTCGTCAATCACCAGCATGCCCAGCCGGTCGGCGGCGTCGAGCGTCGCCTGGCTGGCCGGATTATGGGCGATGCGGATGGCGTTATAGCCCGCCGCCTTCATCAGCGCGACCTTGCGCGCATCGGCGTCAGGAAAGCCCGCCGCGCCCAGCATATAGTTGTCGTGGTGGATATTGCCGCCGCGCAAGCGAACCGGCTGACCATTGATGCGCAGGCCGTGAACCGCATCGACGCTGATCGTGCGCACGCCAAAGCGCGTACGCCGCTCATCGACGACGACCCCGTGTAGGCGGAGGCTTTGCACCAGCGTGTACAGATTGGGCGCGTCCGGCGACCACAGGGCCGGATGATCGAGCTTCAGGCTCTGCGTCTGCATGACGTCGCCCCTGCCCGGCGCCGTCAGAGGCGCGACGGCTGTAGCCACGACCTCGCCATCTCCGGCCACGACTTCGGTGACGAGATCGGCGGCCTGCTTCTGTGCGCCGCAATTGCCGATGCGGGTCGCGACCGCCACCTCCCCCGTCTGCGCCGTCGCGACCGGCGTGGTGATCGCCACGCCGTCCGGCTCGATATGGGCGCAGTTCAGAAGGTCGAGCGACACCGGGCGGATCAGGCCCGTCCCCGCATACCAGCGCGACGACGGGTCTTCGTGATCGACGCGCACCGCGATCAGATTGTCGCCTGCATGCAGCCTGCCGGTCAGATCGACCGAAAAGGCGGTGTAGCCGTAATGATGTGTCGCCACGGACTGGCCGTTCACAAAGATTTCGGCGTCCATATAGACGGCTTCGAAATTAAGCCGCGCCACCTGTTCCGCCTCAGCGGCGCTCAGCTTCAGATGCTGGCGATACCAGACCACGCCGCCCGGCAGATAGCCGGAATCCTGCCCTGCCGTCGCCTTGGCGTCGAAGGGCGTCCCCTCCGGCCCATCCATGATCGAGGCGTCGTTCGGGGCGACGACCTGCCTCCAGCCGCTATCGTCAAAACCGGGCTGAGCGGCGCCGTCCGCTTCGCCCTTGTGGACCCGCCAACCTTGCGACAGGTTCAGGTGTTCGGCCTGCGCCGTCAGGGGCTGCGCGGCCAGCAGCGCGGCCAGCAGCGCGATGCTGGCTGTGGTCATCAATTTCAGCACGGTCTCTCCCTAATCAGTTCGCCGCCGCAGAGGCGTCTTTCAAATCCGAAGCGGGCTGGCCCAGAACAACGCCGCGTCCCGATGAGGTGATATAAACCAGCCCATATTGACGCGCATCGCCGATGACTTCGCCGCCCTGACCGCCGCCATACTGATGCGCGTCGTCATTGATGCGGACCCATGAGCCGCCAGCATTGTCGGAGCGGAAAATCCCCCAGACGCCCTTATAACGTCCCCACATATAGACGGCGGGATAGCTCTGCCCCGGCGCGGCCTTACCGAAGCCGACCGCCGCCGCCTCAGAAATATCGGGCGCCTGTTTGAACGGAGATTTGGGATCGGGCGAATGGAACAGACCCTGCGGCGTCGGCAGCCAGATGTCGCGCAGCCGTCCGGGCGCAGCGCGCGGTTTAGGGACCGGACGCCACGGATCGAGCACCGGCAGGCCGCTGGCGAAAACCGTGAAGCTGGCCCCGCCATCCCCGCTGGCGAGCATATTGCCCGCGCTGGCGTCATAGGCGTAGAAGACGCCTTCTGTGGAGCGATCCGAAAAGACCGGGAAGCTTCGTCCCTTGACCTGCGGAAAGCCTTTCGACGCCGTCCACGACTTGCCGCGATCCAGCGAATAATAGGCGTCGCCCTTACCGGTCACCCAGACCATCTGGCCGCCCTTCGCCGAGACGGCGATGCGGCCCGGCGCGTACCAGCCGTCGGCGTCGTGGGTGACGATGGGCGGAGACGACGGCATGTCCGACCAGGTCTTGCCGTTGTCGAGGGAGATCAGCGCGTGGGTCTTGGCTGCATCGCCGTCCGCGATGCGCGCCACCAGACCCGGATTCAGTTCAGCGAAATCAATCGAGCGGTTCGTCCCGGCGGCGGGCTGGAAATAGCCGCCTTCGGCGGGCGGCGAAGCGCTGAAGTCGAGATAACGGAAACCGCCGACATCGCCGACCGCCGCGATCAGGTGCGCGCCCGCGGTCGGGCTGATCAGGTCCAACGGCGCCGTTTCCTCCAGATTATCGACGGCAAAGCGCCAGGCCACCGTTTTGCCGGCGTCGGCGTCGGTGAGATTTTCCGTCATCCACAGCCCGTCGCCCGTGCCGTAAACCGCCTCGTTCGGATCGAAGGGATTGATGTCGATATCGGACATCCAGTGCCCCATGGCTTCCTTGCCGCCGCGACTGACGCCCATCCACGGAAAGCCGTCGGCGTTGTGATGCGAGGCCGCGCCCAGATCGGTCCAGTGCGCGCCGCCGTCCGTGCTGCGATAGGCCGTGTCGCCGCCCCACCACCGGTCCAGAGTCGTGGTCACCAGCGAACCCGGCGCGCTCGCCGCCGCACTGATGCCGGCATAGCAGAAGCTTTGCCCACCCTTGACGGGCTTTTGCGGCGTGATGTCGGTCCAGCTTCCGCTGGCCGTGTCGAAGCGCCAGACGGCGCCGTCCTTACAGTCATTGGGGCCGGGCTTATCCGCGAAAGTGACGTAAAGATGCTTGCCGTCGCCGTCGAAGGCCGCATGATGCGCCAGAAAGCCCGTCGGCGCGCCCTTGACGGCCTGCCAGGAAGCGCCGCCGTCATGACTGACATAGAGGCTGGCGGATTTCGCATTCACCCCGGCATAAAGGGTCGGCGTCGCAGCGCCGTCTTGTCCCGACGCCGGATCGAACAACACGAAGGTGATGTATTTTTCCGGGAACGCAGACACATTGCTCCAGCTCTTGCCGCCGTCATTGCTTTTCAGCAGGCCGCTCGTCGTCGTGCCGAGGAACAGAATATCGCTTTTGTGCGGATCGACCTGCAGGCGTTCTCCGGTGTTGCGCCCGTCCTCATTGCCGCCCAGCTTGACCGGCAGATCGGCCTTCCGCCAGGTCTGGCCGCGGTCGTCCGAACGCCAGACCGCGCCATTGCCCGCCCACTGACCGGTGTAAAGGCCGGTGGCGACATAGACCTTGTTGGCGTCTTCCGGGTCGAGCGCCAGACTGAACACGCCCAGATCGTCGGCGCCGTTCATCCCGTCCAGCAGCGGAATCCAGATCTGATCAGCCCCGTCCCAGCGATAGGCGCCGCCGACATCGGTGCGGGCGTAAAGCAGGCCCTTTTCTTTCGGATGATAGACGAAGCCGTCGACAAAGCCGCCGCCGCCCATGGGCGCTGTGGCCCAGACATAGGGTTCGCTTTTCACCGCTGCGGTCTGAGCCATGGCCCCGCCCGCCATTAGGACCGCCAGAATCGCCGTTAAACCCGCGCTTACGCGTTTGTGTTTCATCGCCTGCCTCTGCCTATTATTATTGCGCCCACCCTCAGAGGGCTGACGTTTCAATAATAAATATTATTTTTAAATTCAAATCAACCTAAGCTTCTCACCTGCGCCAACCAATCCACCCGCCAATCCTTAACGGACAGGCAGGCGCCTGACCAAGCCGCATGACTGCCCGTGTTTCAAACAGCTTAGATTTGCAAATTCGCTGTTTTTGCTTTTCATATATGATTACGATTGGTAAGACTTATCGCATTTCGCGGAAACGCAGCGTAACTGCCAAAGCGGGGAGCGTCCCCGATGCGCAGGCGCATTGAGGCAGGTCATGGCAAAGCAAAACCTATCCGTTGCGGACGATCCTGACGAAGGGGAACTCAGATATCGCGCCCCCGCTCTGGAAAAAGGCCTTGATATTGTAGAGCTTCTGGCGACTTCGCCAAGACCTATGCCGCCCAAGCAGATTTCCGAACATCTGAACCGGTCCGTCAGCGAGCTGTTCCGCATGATCGCGGTGCTTGAACACCGCGGCTATGTCGCCATGGCGGAAAATCAAAGCGGCTATGAACTGACGAACAAACTGTTTTCTCTAGGTATGTCGCGCGGGGTCAGCAAAAACCTGCTCGATTACGCCATTCCGGCCATGCGCGCGCTCAGCGACGAAATCCTGCAGGCGACGCACATTGTCGTCACTTCGGATGACCAGGTGGTCGTTATTGGTCAGATGGATGCGCCTGCGGCCCCCAGCTTTCACATCCGCGTCGGCTACCGTCAGGACATTGTCGAATCCACGGCGGGCGTTGTTCTTTACGCGTATCAGAATCCGCTGAGCAAGAGCGCATGGCGCAAAGCGCTGCAACCGACCGTCTCGGCCAGCGACTGGACCCGATTCGAACAGCAGGCCATTCATGCGCGTGAAAAGGGCGTTCTGGTCGCTCAGAGCGCCTATTCGGAAAGCATTACCGACATCGCCTGTCCGGTGTTCAGCGACCGCGGCCTGATCGGCGCCATCATCATACCCTATATTCGCAGCAAGCTGAGCCTCAGCGTCGAGTCCTGCGCTCAGGCCCTCGTGGAAACCTGCGCGTCCCTGTCGAATGCTCTGGGCGCCGCGCAACATCAGGGCGCCTGACTTATGGGCGCCTGAGTCACGGAGCCTGATCGAGAACCGGCAGGCTGAAGAGAAATTCCGACCGCCAGCCATCGCTGTCCGGTTCAAGCAGTCGCAAATCGCCGCCATGCGCCAGAATGATCTGGCGCGCCAGCGACAGGCCAATTCCGCCGCCCTGAGCTTTGGTGGATATAAAGCCGTGAAAAATGCGCTCCCGCAGCGCCTCGTCCACGCCGCAGCCATTATCCGCAACCACAATGCCGATATCCTGTTCGCGTTGTCGCAGCGCTACGCGGACACGGCGGGCGCCGGTCACGCCGCGCGTAGCTTCCGCCGCATTGGTCAGAACATTGATCAGCGCCTGCGCCAGCAGCGCCTCGTCTATGTCGCAGAAGACGGCGCCCTCTTCCATATCGAGCGCGACTCTGACGTCCTGTGCGGCGACGCTCTGCTCAAAGACGCGCGTCACGTCCGCGACGAAGCTTTTCAGGTCCGTGCGGCGCAGGACCGGACTTGGCAGCCGCGCCAGCGCGCGATACGCCTCGACGAAACGCCTCAATCCGCTGGCGCGTTTTTCCAGCAGGGCCAGAGCCTCATCGGCGGCTTTCGCGCCTTCGGGCGAATCTTCCGCCAGATAGGCGCGCGCCGTCTCGGCCAGGGAGGCCACCGGCGTGAGCGAATTCATGATCTCATGACTGATCACCCGCAGCGTGTCGCCAAGCGCCGCCGCTTCGGCGATGCGCACCTCTGCGTCGATGGGGGTCAGGCTGATGAATTTTTCCGATCGCCCCGCATATGACACTTCGCTAATCCCGAGCGCATAGTTTTTTTCAAACATCCGGACGGACGGGCGGACGCCCCTCTGCGCCTGCGTCACCGCGTTCATGAGCGTTCCCGGCGGATGGCTGATGAAATCATCTGCGCCGAGCAGCCGTCGCGCGGCCAGGTTCAGCGCGAATAACCCTTCTCCTGCGATGAATTTGAGCAGCGGAATCGGAACCTGGTCCAGCAGGGCGACGACGGGTTGCGGCTGCGCGCGCGGGCGCAGGTCTGCGTCTTTATTCCGTTCCGGCGCAGGCATGGCCGCAGTCGTCCCCGCCAGCAGAAAAACCGCCGCCGCCGCCAGTCCGAGCAGGGCGAAGACGAGACTGGCCCACATCTGGCTGCGCATCGCTGCAAAAGCCATGACCGCGAAAGCCGCCACCCCCGTCAGACACAAGGCCCGGATAAGGATGCTTCTATAGCCCATTACAGCCCGTGACGGCTCATGCGGCGATAAAGGGTCTGCCGGGTGATCCCCAACTCCGCCGCCGCCTTGGAGACATTGAAGTTATGGCGCTTGAGCGCCGATTCAACCACGAACTTTTCCGTCATCTCCAGATTAAGCGCGGCGCGCGGCGCGTCCTCATCCGCCATGTCCGGCAGACGCAGGTCGTCAGGCCCCAGCATGGCGCCGTCCACGCTGATGACGGCGCGCTCCATGACCTGACGCAAGGCGTGAAGATTGTCGCGCCAGTTCGCCGCCTTGAGATGCGCAATCGCCTCAGGCGTCAGGTCGCGACGGCCAAGATCATGCCGGTAAGCGCACAGATTGGCGAAATGTTCAGCCAGGACGCCAATGTCGCTGGCGCGCTCGGACAGAGGGGGGACCGAAATTTCAAGCGTGCTGAGGGCGTAGACCAGGCTGCGCGGCAGATCCAGTTCGCCTCGGGCGTGCGTCGTCGTGGCCACGACACGCACATTGCGCTGCTCAAATTCAGGCAGCAGGCTCAGCAGATTCTGCTGCGCCCCCGCCTCCAGCCCGTCGATGGACTCCAGGATCAGGGTCGCGTCCGTCAACCCGTCCGCCTCTAAAGACCCGAACGCTGAAGCGTCGATGATTTTCAGCTTTGAACGCCCCGAACGCGCGTGCAGGGCGCGGGCGATGTGCGATTTTCCGACCCCGGACGGACCTGACAACAGAACCGGCACATTCAAGGGCGCATAGCGGTCGATCAGGGCCTTGATGCGGTTCATCGCGTCGCTGTCGCCTACGATGAAGCCCGCATCGGGCGTCACAGCGTCCACCGGGTCGGCGCCGGTCCTGGCCGTATTCTGGCGTCCCTGCTCGATCGCCTCGTCGATGGCGGCGATCAGCTTGTCATTGCTCCATGGCTTCATGATGAAATTGGCCGCTCCGGCGCGCAGGGCGCGAACCGCAACCGTCAGGCCGCTATGGCCCGTCACCACCAGAACAGGCGCGTCCGGCGCATGACGGCGCAACTCCTGTAAACACGCCAGCCCCTCTTCGCCGGATGTCTGCGCCGACGAGAAGTTGAGATCGAGCAGGATCAGATCGACAGACTGCATTGTCAGCAGCGCATAGGCCTGCGCCGGCGCGGACGCCGCAAGGAAACGGTACCCCGCCTTGCTCAACAGCATATCCGCCGTTCTGACAATATCGGCGTCGTCGTCGATAAAGAGCAGCGTCTTGCGGGACTGAGGCATGTACGATTCCGGACAATACGGACACCAGTGCGGCTAAATTCCCTTTTCTTGCTGAAAAAGTCAAATGATTTTGGCTATTTAGCTTATTCTCAAAAATGAATTACACTGGAGTCGCTAGAAAATTAAAAAATCACAGGCGTGGAGGAACGTTGTTATGACCGGCATTTATCGCACTCCCGAATTTCGCCCTCTGCTTGACGACACGCTGGCGGAACACGCTCCGGGCATACTGGACGATCTGGCGGAAAATCTGCAACAGTCCTGTCAGCTCGCCATCCGCATGGAGGATGGGTTCTGCATCGCCTTGCAAAGCACGCCGTCCGGCCCGTGCTTTGTCAATATGCCTCTGGGCCTTGTCTATAGCGCGCCTGAAGCGATCAGCGCCTTTGCGGAAGACAGAACCACGCAGCACCCCAATCCGGCCCTGCCTGACGTCATGGATATCTGCGCGCCCGTGTTTCGCGGCGCCGAACAGATCGCGCTGCTTATTGCGCCCTATATCGCAAGCCGCAACGCAAAATCCCCGGAATTTTGCCGCCATGCGTTGCAAACCGCCGCACAGAGCCTGAGTCAATCCTTCATCGTGAAGACTCTTGTGGCTTAACTTCGGCAATCGCCTGTCATAAGCTGCCGCGCGTCGTCACGCGGCATGCCAGAGTTTCCATTTGCCAACTCCAGATTCAACGCCCCCATTGGCTGAGCCTCTCCTGAGCTTGCGAGGCGTCAATTTCAGCTATCAAAACGCCAACGGCCGCATCGAAGCGCTGCGCGACATCACGCTCGACATCGAACGGGGCGAATTTATTTCGGTCTGCGGCCCTTCAGGCTGCGGAAAATCGACCCTGCTGAATGTTATGGGCACGCTGGACCGGCCTGACAGCGGAACCATGTCGTTCAACGGCCAGACGCTGGCGGACGTCGGAGCCGCGCGTCTCGCGCATTTGCGCGCCCGTGACATCGGCTTCGTGTTTCAGAACTTCAACCTGATCGACAGCCTGACCGTCTATGAAAATATCAAGCTGGCCCTGCTGTACCGTAAGGAGCCGGAGCGCAATATCGATGCGCGCATCCAGGAGGCCATGGACCTGGTCGGCATCGCGCATCGGGCCAGCCACCTTCCGCACCAGCTTTCCAGCGGCCAGCAGCAACGCTGCGCCATTGCGCGCGCTATTGTCGGCAAACCGATCATGATCCTGGCCGACGAACCAACCGGCAATCTCGACTCGGAAAATGCGGCGCAAGTTTTCAACATCCTCAAGTCGCTGCATGCAGAGGGCTGTACGCTGGTCATTGTCACCCATTCTCCGGCCCAGGCCGATCAGGCCGAGCGTGTGGTCGAAATGCTGGATGGCCGCATCCAGTTTACGCGGCGCAGGCTGACATGATCCGTCTGCCGTCCGGTCTGTGGCAACCCACGCGCACCCTCACCCGCTATTGGGGGCTGAGTCTTCTGACCTGTCTGGGTCTGATGATCGGTTTCGCCGCCGCCCTCATTGTCGCGCTCGAAGTCCGCAGCGAGCTTGGCTATGACCATTTCATCCCCGGCGCCGATCAGGTGTATCTGCTCAGAACGCTTTACGCGCCCGCGAACGGGGACCAGATCAGCAGCGATCAATCGCCCGCCGCCATGGCCAAATGGTTGAGGCGTGACAGCCGCGCCGTGTCCGACGCCGCCCGACTGGTGAAGGCGGAATGGCCGATGCATACGGCGCGTTTGTCCGAACAGCAGAATTTTTACTGGACAGATCCCAACTTCTTTCAGGTCGTCCACTTCAAGGCTGTGTCCGGCGATTTACGCACCGCCCTGCAACAACCCGACAGCATGGTGCTTACGCGAAAAATGGCGCGCGCGTTTTTTGGACGTGAAGACGTCGTCGGACAAACCGTTCTTCTCAGCACCTGGCTGCCTGTGAAGATAACGGCGGTGCTGGACGATTTTCCCTCCAACACCAATTTCGAAAATCAGATCTTCATCTACAGCCGGGCGAATTACGGCATGCTCTCCATTCTGGACGCACATCCCGAATGGAACTGGACGTCATGCCTGACCTTTTTGAATCTCCGGCCCGGCGCGGTTCTCCCGGCCGCCGTCGCGACCCGGATCGCCGAGCGACACGGCGTTTCGGGGATCGAATCTCCGATGAGATTCGCCCTGACTCCGCTGACACGGCTTCATTTTCTGGGGAATGCCGATGCGCTGATGGCGCCGCGTGGACACGCAGACACAATTATCGCCATGATCGCGGTCGCGGTCGTGATTTTCGTCCTCGCCGTGGTCAGTTTCAGCGAACTCATGGCGGTGCAAATCGACGAGCGCCGCCATGAAATGGCGATCAGAAAATCTCTCGGCGCCAGGACGCATCAGATTTTTCTGCAAATCATGGCGGAGGCGGCCATTCTTGTCTGCCTATCGCTCCTGCTCGCCGCCGCTGCGGTCGAACATCTGTTGCCGATCATTAACCCCATTATGCGGCTGGGATCGTCGCCGTGGTCGGACCTGGGATTTATGGCGCAATGCCTGTCGCTTGGCTTCTTAACGACCATGATCGGCGCCGTATATCCCGCTCTGGCTCTGTCCGCCGCCCATCCGCGCCGGCATCGCCATCACATCGCGGCGAAAGTCGATGGCTCATTGTCCCGAACGCTTTGGACGGTGGCGAGATTTTCCTTGCTGATCATATTGCTGATCGCGTCGCAGACGGTCTACCGGCAGTGGCGCTTCGCCACAAGCGACAGGCTCAATCATGACGCCGCCCATCTTTTCATCATCAAGACGGCGTCGAACGCGCCAGCCGATATAAGCCTGCGCCCCAAGCTTCTGCCGATCAAGGGCGTTGTGGCCGCAGCCTATGCGCGCGGGCTGCCTGGGCAAAGCGAGATATGGCCTGACTGGCTGCAAAGTCATGACGGTCGGATCATTCAGGTGCAGCGGCAATCGGTTGATACAGGTTTCTTCGACATCTACGAAGTCCCCCTGCTGGCGGGCAGGCGTTTTACCACGACCTATCCCGAACTGACGCCGCCCGGACAGGTCGTCATCAACCGCGCCATGCTCAAGGCGCTCGGCTACGCAAACCCGCAGGACGCCATCGGCGCCCAACTCAAGTTCGCGCGCCGCGATGACAGCGCCGGTATGAAGATTATTGGCGTGGTTGCTAATATCCGGCTGGCCGATATCCGCGATCCGACCCCGCCCATGATTTTCGATAACCAGTCGGCCTACTTCAACCGCCTGAGCGTGAGGCTCAAACCGGAGGACATGACGTCAACTCTCAACGCGATCGGGGCCATCTGGAAACAAAGCTATCCAGACGCGGGACCGATGCAGGGACAGTTCTATTCTGATTATGTGCGGCTCGAATATACCGACATACATCAGCAATGGTTCATTTTCCTGCTCCTGTCCGTCGCAGGCGTCGCCGTGTCGATGTGCGGCCTGATTGGCCTGTCGATACATATCTACAGGGCGCGCCGGAAAGAGGCTGCGATCCGAAACGCCCTTGGCGCCGATAGGTTCGATTTGGTGGTCCTGCGCCTGAAGCCCTATCTCCTGCCGCTGGCGATCGCCAACCTGGTCGCCATAGCCATAGCGTGGCGCACGACATCCTGGTGGCTGCACAGTTTCGCCCTGCATGTGGATCTGAAGGCTGAGGATTTTCTGCTGGCCAGCGCCAGCACCTTTGTGATCGCCTTCGCCACGATGGCGATCCACACCGCTCTGGCGGAACCCGCGCGGTCCAGCGGTCCGCTGAGAAATCTCGATTAGAGAACCGTAACACGATCTCCACAGCGCCGAAGATCGGGCGCCGTAAGACAATATTTTTATTTGCAAAATATAATTTTAATTATAAATAGTTGTTCAGCAAATTTAATGATGACGTCCGCCCTGAGGGACGCAAAACAAAGAGGAAACCCATGTTTTTCGGTAGGCGTAAGTTCCTGTTATCGACGGCGGCGATCGCCGTTACGTGCTCGGCATGCGGCGGCGGCAGTGGCGGCGGCTCCTCGTCAGGAGGCGGAGGCGGATCATCGTCGTCCTCGTCGTCTTCGTCGTCCTCGTCGTCATCGTCCTCATCCTCATCCTCATCCTCATCCTCGCCGTCCGGTCTCTACCCCAGCTATAATACGAACCCCATTGCCGCCGACTCGACCGGCATGACCAGCACGGCGGCGCAACTGTCCGCCAAGATCAAGCTGGCCATCAATATCGGCAACACGCTGGAGGCCACGCCCGGCGGCGAAACGGCCTGGGGCAATCCGATGATCACCCAGGATCTGGTCAATACCTATAAGTCTCTGGGTTTTGACGGCGTCCGCCTGCCCTGTTCCTGGGATCAGTACGCCAATCAGACCACGGCGGAGATTTCGGCGTCCTGGCTGGATCGCGTCAAGACGGTCGTGCAATACTGCATGAACGCCGGTCTTTACACCGTTCTCAATATCCACTTTGACGACGGCTGGCTGGAAAAGCACGTCGACGCGGCCGATAAGGACGCCGTCAACGCCAAGCAAAAAGCGTTCTGGGAGCAGATCGCCACCCATCTGCGCGACTTCGACGAACGCCTGATGTTCGCCAGCGCCAACGAACCCGACGCCAGCACGACGGCGACGGCGGACATCCTGCTCAGCTATCACCAGACCTTTATTGACGCCGTGCGCTCGACCGGCGGTCGCAACGCCTACCGCACCCTGATCGTTCAGGCGCCGCAAACCAATATCGACCTGTCGCTCAGCCTGTGGACGCATCTGCCGACCGATACGGCGACGAACCGGATGATGCTGGAAGTCCATTATTACGACCCGTCGCAGTTCACCATCATCACCTCCGACCAGTCCTGGGGCAAGATGTTCTACTACTGGGGCAAGGACAACCATTCCACCCTTGAGCCGGACCGCAACGCCACCTGGGGGGAAGAGGACTGGGTCGATCAGGAAATGCAGAAGCTCAAGACCAATTATGTCGACAAGGGCGTGCCGGTCATTATCGGCGAGTTCGGCGCCTATCGCAAAAAAAGCGGCCCCCTGGACGTCGCCAAGCACGATGCGTCCGTGGTCTTCTGGAACAAATATGTCGCCCAGCAGGCGCTCGCCAATGGCGCATCGCCCTTCTACTGGGACACCGGCGGACTGATCGACCGCACGACCTATGCGGTCAAGGATCAGGCCGTTCTCGACGCCTTGCTCACGGCGACCGGTAAAAAATAGTCCGTTACATTTGACGCAAAGATTAAAACGCCGGTCTGAAAGCAGACCGGCGTTTCGCCTTTATGGATTATATTTAGCGAGAAACGCCGTAAGCGATTGCAGAACCGCCAGACGCGTCGCTTCGGTGTCGGGCGTATGGCCCACGCCCTTCAGCTCGACATAATCGACCGGCTTGCCCGCAGCCTGCAAGGCGTCGTTCAGTTTGCGGCTTTGCGACTCCGGGACCAGACTGTCGCCGGACTGATGTATCAGCAGAACCGGCGCACGTATTTGCGCGGCGTTGATGGCAGGCCGGTCAGCGCCCACAAACAGGCTGAGCTTGCGCAGGCTGTAGGCCGCATCTTCAAAGGTGCGCGGCCAATGCGCCGACGGCGTCAGGCTGGCGAAGGCGTCCGGATCGGGCGACGGCGTACGCGCCTGCCGCCACGCCAGATAGCTGGCCGTGTCGGTCACCCCGTCGATAGAGGCCGCGCAGCGCACCGTACCGTCTTCCGCCGCTTTCAGAGCGGCGTAACCGCCAAAGCCGATGCCGACCATGCAGACGCGCGTCGGATCGGCCAGCCCCTGGCGCACGACCTCAGCCACGCCCGCGTCGATATCCGACAGCATCCTGCCGTCCCACTGACCATAGCCCGCCGCTATGAAGTCGGCGCCATAGCCTTCCGAGCCGCGGTAATTGGGTTGCAGGACCAGATAGCCGCGCGAGGCCAGGGCCTGAGCCAGCCAGTCAAAGCCGATCCGGTCCATCCCCTGCGGGCCGTCGTGCGGCAGAACGACCAGAGGCAGGTTCTTCCCCGCCGGTTTGGGCGGGAGGGTCAGCACGGCGTCAATGCTGGTTCCGTCCTTCGCCGCATAGGACAGGATTTCCTGCGACGCGATCCACGGCGTCGGGATCAGTGGATAGTCCTCACTGATCGTATCGACCTGATGATCCTGGTAGTCGAGACGATAATAGGAGCCCGTGTCCTCGCCGCCCGTGACGCGGATCAGCGCCTTGCTTTCGTCATCGGAAACCGACAAAACCTCGGCCGTCTGCCCGGACGTCGCCGAGGCGGCCCTGTCGTAAAGATCGCGAAGGCCGGGGTCGGCGATCTCGTAATGCGGCTCCTCCGCCGTGTAGGCGAAGCCCGCCAGACGCCCGGTCTGCGGGCTGAAAACGGGACGCGCCTGACTGGCCTCGCCCTTTTCCAGCGGACCGCTGAGTTCGCCCGACGTCTTCAGGCTGTAATAATGAAAATGCCGCGCCGCGCCCTTGCGATCCGCGCCGTGCGTATCCGTGTCCAGTATGACAATGGAACCATCGTCGCCCGACACGCCGATCAGATAGGGCGCAAACGTGGCGTCGCCCGCAACAATGGGACGGGACAGGACGGTTTTCCAGCGATCCTGATCGCGCATCTCGATACGGAAGGCGCGGCTGCGGAAATCATAGACCGAGCGCGCCACCAGGCTTGCGTCGGAATCGAACAGCCAGTCATCGACATAGTGATTTTCACGCTCGATATCGCCGCCGTGATCGTCAACCAGGCGCGCATCGCCGGTTTCGGGATCGACCTTCCACAGATAGGCGCGCTGGGCGGGCTGATTGCCGACGCTATGCGCGCGCACTTCAAGGAAACCGCCCATCAGGCGCGGCTTGCCGTCAACTGTGACGCGGCTCGGCAGGCCCAGCGGCATGCTGGGCGCGTCGCCAATATGAAAGCCGATCGGCGCCGCCTTGCCGGTGAGGACATTGAGCGAGGTGATGGCGTTTTCGACGCGCACGCCGAAATAGGCGCAGCCCGGCGGCTGTATCGCATCCAGCAATTGTTGCATCTGCGCCTGAAGCGCGGCGGCGTCGGCGCTGCCCGCCTTGACGCTGTCCGGCAAAGGCATGTCTCTGGCGTTGTTGCTCATGCCCGGCGCCGATGGCGCGTTTTCGCAGGTGCCGCGCAGAGCCAGACGCGAATCCGTGATCAGGACATGCGCATTGTCGGCCCAGCTCAGGGCGCTGGCCGGACCGCCCTTCAGGGTGAAGATCTGATGGCTCTTATCTGCAAAATTGTAAGCGCCAAGAACGCGGATACTGCCGATCCGAGTCATAAAGGCCACCCGCTCGCCATCGGGCGACATCGCGACCTCCTCCAGATGCGGCATTTTCGCATACAGCTCAAGCGAAGGCGGCGCATCCGTCGGCTTGACGCGCTTTTCCCCCCGCACCACGACTTCGGTCGGCTTCTGCGTTTCGGCGAAAACCGGGGCCGATAAGGTCGTCAGGCCCGCCGACGCAAGCAGAATCGCTTTGAATATCCGCATTATCTATCCTGTGAAACTATACGCATCTGATCTCAGGCGCGACGTTGAAGGGGTTGAAAGCCCGACTGACACACCTGTTCGATGAGATCACGATGCCGGGGCAGGAGGCTCAGGGCCCTATCGCCCTGCCGCCGTATGGCGTCAAACTGCGAACGGGCCTCGTCAAAATAACGGAAAAGCCCGCGCTGGGATGTGAGGTCGGTCTGAAAGCCCATGCCGTAGAGCACATATTGCCAGTTCGCCTCGGTGAAGATGTCGTAATTCGGGTCCATGTCGAGGAAGGACGGCGGTCGAAAACGCCACCGCTCCAGCTTCTCCTGCAAGCTGTCGGGAATGGTTTCGGGGCGGACATTGTCGCGCCAGAAATCGGTGTCTGCGCGCTGCGTCAGGCAGTAATGCAGCTTGATAAAGTCGATGACCTGGCTATAGCGCCGCGCCATGAAGCTGTTGAACTGCCGGGCGCTGACCTCATAATCGCCGCCCCACGGAAACAGATTGGACAGGATCAGGGCGGCGATTTCCGCAAAGCCGATGCCCGTGGCTTCCAGGGGTTCAATAAAACCCGCCGACAGACCAATGGCGACGCAGTTCTTCACCCATTGCGTCCGGCGATAACCGGCCTCGAAGTCGAGAAACCGCGCTTCGCAGCCTTGCGCGGCGGGACCGGCATAGCGGCGCAACGCCTCCTCGGCGCGCGCGTCGGAGCAATGGTCACTTGAATACACATAGCCCAGGCCGCGCCGCGATTTAAGGCCGATATCCCATATCCAGCCGCATGCCTGCGCCGTGGAGATGGTCTGCGACTCCAGCGGGCCGCCGGGCTGTTCATAGGGCGCCTGAAGGGTCACGGCGCGGTTGGCGAAGATATGCGCGCGCTCGGAATGAAACGGAACGCCGAGCGCCTTACCGATCAACTGCGCCCGAAAGCCGGTGCAGTCGATATAGAGATCAGCCTTGAGCTCGCCCTGGTCGTCGGTCTGCAGACGTCCGATCGAGCCGTCTTCGGCCAGGTCGACGCCGGTGATCTTGCCTTGCAGATGACGGACGCCGTAGCGGATGGCGTAACGGCGCAGCAGGT
>NZ_JBQCGA010000021.1:0-87240 GCF_051956075.1 Asticcacaulis sp.
ACGTCGCCCTAACCATCAACCCGATCAGAGGAAAATCAGTCCCAAGCGCGTGGCGAAAAACACGACACAGAAAAGTGCGACCGTATAAACCCCAAACTAAATCGAAATGAGAACCGCGTTACGATGAATGAAGCGGGCTAGGCTATCCGTGCAGATGGCCGAAGGCCATCATCCGTGTTTTGGCTGCGCCGAACGCCGTTTCCGTGGTTCAATCCAAATCTGCGTTCATCTGCGTCAATCTGCGGTTCCCCTTTTCCCTAGAGGCGCAGGAGGCGGCGGCGGTTCATAATCCCTGCCGCGTCACGACATGCCGCCGCAGCCACGGCTCCAGCCGCTCAAAACGCAAGGCGTTCGCGTCATAAAGCGGGATAACGAACCCCATCGCCGTGTCCAGATCGGCGTCCAGACCACAGCCGTTCAGGATCAGAAAAACGTGCATGGCCGCGAAGGCCGTGCGCTTATTGCCGTCGATAAACGGATGGTTTTGCGACAGGCTTTCCCAAAGCGCAGCGGCTTCGGCGACGAGATCGGGATAATAGCCGGTCCTTTTTCACAACTATGGACAGGACAAGAGCGGGTTTCTGGGCGTAGTTTTTATCCTTCCCCGTTTACGGGGAAGGGGGACCGCGAAGCGGTGGAAGGGGGGATCTCGCCGCGCGTTTGCCCCTGCCTCAAGGCTTCACACCCCTAAATCCCCACCCGCGATTCCGCCAGCCTCCAGCTTCCGACCGCCTCCTCCACCAGAGACTGAAGCTGACGCCCCTCAGTCTTGGCCAGAGCGCGCAGATCAGCCAGCATCGCGCTATCCATCTGCGTAGCGAACTTTTCCCGCGACGACTGCTCTGTCATGGCTGAAACTCCCTTATAAGCATTTTATCATGAAATTTCATGATGAGGCAGCCGCAACTTGAGGCTTGAAAGCGGCGTCGGTCTCACCTTCGAACACGTCCGCCAATGGCTGGCCCGCACCGAGGCCCAACCCTTCTTTACGGCGATGGAGAAGACAAAGGCCGGGTTTTGGGCGTAATATTTTATCTTTCCTCGTTTAAGGGCATTGATAATGCAGACGGACTTCATAAGCGCGCTTTGCGTGATTTGCTCGGACGTGTACGGCGGTAAATGCCATATTCACGGGGAAAGGGGCGGCTGGAGCGGCTACGAATGCGACGTCTGCGGCAAATACGGCCTCACTCACGACGCCTTGGGAAATTTTAGCGACCTGCGTTCGACTGATGCCTCTAAGCTGAAACGTGCAGCGCTATCGCACTATTTAAGCCGAAGCAAAGCTAATTCACCGGACAGGTATTTCGTTCTCAACCTTCAGAAGCTCCAGAGCATAGTTGAGACAGAACGCCTTCCTACGCCGCCGGAGCAGGTTCAAAATCTCATTGTGTATATTGGGAATTATGTTCGAGATAATGGCGTTGCATTTCACGGGTCTAAAGACCTTGCAGCAATAGTTGGGGCATTTAACGACGAACGCATACAGCAGATTGCTGATCAGATGATCGCCCGTGGTCTAATTTCACGCACCGATCCAAGGCCTCTTGAAAACGGAGAGCAGCCGCATGTCTATTATCCAAAGTACGACCTTACCTTAGATGGTTGGGAGCTTTACGACAAAGAAAAGCATGGAGAATTGACCGGTTCGTACGGATTCTTGGCGCGCAAGTTTAATGAACCAACGTTCGAGGCCTACTTAAAAGATGTCAAGGCTGGAGTCTTGGCAAACACGGGTTTCGAACTTCGCGAAGTGAGCACCTTCAAAGAGCCTGGAATTATAGACAATATTATGCGTCAGAAAATCCGCGAAAGCGCGTTCGTAGTCGCAGACCTAAGCCACGGCAATAAAGGTGCTTACTGGGAAGCGGGTTATGCGGAAGGGCTTGGAAAGCCTGTGATCTACATTTGCGAACGATCTGTCTTTGACCACCCTACCGATGGGCCGCATTTTGATACGAAGCACTGCAACACGGTAATATGGGAGTATGGTTCCGTCGATTACCTGATCAGTGAATTGACGGCGACCATCAAGACAATGCTAGCTTTAAGAGAAAGCGCTCCCCGTAGGAGCTAAAATGCATCCCCAATGACCCAAAAGTGAAGGGCAAAACGGTATTACGCGGATCACCCGTTACCCTTGACTCATTCATAACTAATGCATTATGAATAACCTATGAGTTATGAATCACCCCAAACCGACGCCATCTTCAAAGCCCTGTCCGATCCGACGCGGCGGGGCATTTTCGAGCGCCTGTGCCGCGAGGGCGAGCAGACGGTGGTGGCGCTGACCCGCCATGCCGGGATTTCGCAGCCCGCCGTCTCAAAGCATCTGGCGGCGCTGAAACTGGCCGGGCTGGTGACGGATCGCCCCGACGGGCGCCAGACCCATTACAGCGCGCAGCCCGCCGCGCTCGGTCCCTTGCGCGACTGGACCGTCGAGATGACCGCCTTCTGGCGGGGCCGCTTCGACAAGCTCGATAATCTCCTGAACAGGATGGACCAATGACCGACGCCGCCGAACTCCAGACCGTCGCCATCGAGCGCGACTTCGCCCATCCGCCGCATAAGCTGTGGCGCGCCCTGACCCAGCCGCACCTGATCCGCGAATGGCTGATGGACAACGATTTCGCCCCTGAGGTCGGCCACCGGTTCAAGCTGCGCGGCGAATGGGGCGGCGTGCTCGATTGCGAAGTGCTGCTGATCGAGCCGGAGCGCAGCCTGTCCTACACCTGGGATTTCAACAGCGACGACCCCGCCTATGCGCTCAAAAGCGTGGTCACCTTCACACTGACCCCGACCGAAACCGGCGCGCGCCTGCGCATGGAGCAATCCGGCTTCCGTCCCGAGCAGAAACAGGCCATCGGCGGCGCCAAATACGGCTGGGCGCAGTTCTTCGACAAGCTGGATCAGGTGGCCGCGCAATGACCCTCAGCCAGACCATCCGCACCACGCACCGCTGGCTGTCCATTATCTTCACCGTGGCGGCCCTGATCAATATCGCCGCCGTCATCATGCAGGTTCAGGCGCAATGGATCGGCCTTCTGGCCGCCGTGCCGCTGATTCCAATGCTGATCACCGGCCTCTACATGTTTTTTCTGCCGTACCTGCGCCGCCAGACCTGACCAGAGCTGATCAGTGCGCGGCCTTGGCGGCGCCCAGCTTGGTCATGCCTTTCAAGCCGCCCAGCACGCCGATCATGCCATAGGCGAAGACATAGAGCAGGAACAGATCGACCACCGCGCCGATATGGCTGAGATCGGGCCAGCGCGCATAGCCGTGGTTCATCACCACAGGCAGGAAGATCTGAAACGCCAGCACGACCACGACCGCCAGCAGCGCCTTGAGCCCCAGCCGGTCGGCCTTGGGCTGCAACAGGCCGATCAGGATCGCGACGATCAGCACCGGCAGCGGATTGAGCGTGGATAAGGCGTTGCTGAAACCGTCGCTGACGCCGGTGAAAAAATGCCAGATGTCATTCATGCTGGTCCCTTTTTATAATGGAGGAGGGGAGGAAGCACGCAACAAATACGGCGCGATGATACGCGCCGTTCGACTTTGGTTAAGGAATTATCAAAAAGCGATGCGGAAGGTAGCGGCTTATCGGCCGGTCGAGCCGAAACCGCCTTCGCCGCGCGTCGTGACCTCTAAACTGTCGGTCTGTTGCCAGACGATGCGCGCATGCCGCGCCACGATCATCTGCGCGATGCGGTCACCGCGCCGGATGACGAAATCCTCTGCGCCGAGATTGATCAGGATCACGCCGACCTCGCCGCGATAGTCGCTGTCGACCGTGCCGGGCGTGTTCAGGCAGGTAACGCCGAATTTCAGCGCCAGACCGGAGCGCGGACGCACCTGAACCTCAAAGCCCTGCGGCACGGCCATCTTCAGTCCGGTCGGCACCAGAGCGCGGCCTAGCGGCTTCAGCGTCAATTCATCGCCTTCGGGGATCGCCGCGCGCAGGTCGAGCCCCGCCGATCCGTCCGTCTCATAGGCGGGCAGGGACAGGCCGACGGCGTGCGGCAATTGCACGACATAGGCGGTGACGTCCGGCTGGGCGGGGGTTTGCGGCGTGGGTGGGATGGGTGGGTTCATTTGGGGCCTAATTTTCGCAAATTTCGGCTAATTCACACGATTCTCGGCCATTATCCCAATCGTTTTTGAATATATCCGACCAGAAAATCGGCGATCTCCGCCTTCGTCCCACCCTCGATCGGGGTGTAACCGCCAAGGTCCACCAGAGTCGCGCGGTTCTCCGCCGCGCCGAAAACGCCGCTCGACACATCGTTGGCGATGATGGCGTCGCAGCCTTTCGAGGCCAGTTTCGCCTTGGCGTAATCCTCCAGTTTTTGCGTCTCCGCCGCAAAGCCGATCACAAGGCGCGGGCGCGCGTCCAGATGCTTGGAAACCGATTCCAGAATGTCGGGATTCTTAACCAGGGTAAGGCTTAGCGTGTCCTCGGCGGTCTTCTTCTGCTTCTCGCTGGCCACCTCTTTGGCGCGCCAGTCGGCCACCGCCGCCACTCCGATAAAGGCGTCGCACGGCAAGGACTTATGCACGGCCTCATACATCTCCTGCGCCGTCTCGACGTCGATCCGCACGACCCCCGGCGGCGTCGCCAAAGCCACCGGCCCGGAGACCAGAACCACCTCGGCGCCCGCCTCCGCCAGCTTCTGCGCCACCGCATAGCCCTGCTTGCCGGACGACCGGTTGGTCAGACCGCGCACCGGGTCCAAAGGCTCGAAAGTCGGCCCGGCGGTCACTATAATCTTCTTGCTAATCAAAGACTTAGACGCTTCCTGCAACGCCGACATAATCGCGTCGAAAATCGCCTCCGGCTCCTGCATCCGCCCCGGTCCGAACTCGCCGCACGCCATTTCCCCCTCGTCTGGCCCCGCAAACAACACGCCATCCGCCTTCAAGGTCGCCAGATTCCGCTGCGTCGCCGCATGGCGCCACATGCGCACATTCATCGCCGGCGCCATCAAAACGCGCTTGTCCGTAGCCAGCAACAGGGTCGAGGCCAGATCATTCGCCAAACCGTTGGCCAGCTTGGCCATCAGGTCGGCGGTGGCCGGCGCGACCACGACCAGATCGGCCTGCCGCGACAGGCTGATATGCCCCATTTCCGTCTCGTCGGTCAGGTCGAACAGGTCGCTATAGACCTTGTCCCCGGACAGGGCGGCGGCGCTCAAAGACGTCACAAAGGCCTGCGCCGCCTGGGTCAGAACGACGCGGACCTCATGCCCGGCCTTCTTGATCAGCCGGATCAGCTCCAGCGACTTATAGGCCGCAATGCCGCCGCCGACGATCAGCAGGATACGTTTGGGACTGGCCATCTCGGCTCCTTTAACTCACTGCGCGCTTGTGCCATAGGTGGGGACGGGTCGGCAAGCCGTGAAGGGGGAAGCTATGCGAACGCGCGCCATTCTGATCGCCGGACTGTTGCTGCTGAGCGCCTGCGACGCCGGGCCGTCCGCCGTGATCGGCGACGGGCAGGGCGAGTCGCCGACCCTGCCCGCAAAGGCCGCGCCGCCAGCGTCCGACGCCGAGGCCTCCATGCCGGTGACGAACGACGCGCCGCCGCCGGAAACCGTTGCGCCGCAAACGGGCGCCGCCCTGCCCCTGCCGTCCGGGCCGCGCGCGCAGATCACCGAAACCGCTTACGGCGACTGGCCGCTCTGGTCGCAAAGCCGCAAATATTCCGCCGACGACAATGCCCATTATCAGTACGCGCATCACGGCGCCGAGATCGGCGCGAAATCCTACGCCGATTTTCTGGCCATGGCGCATGGCTTTGTCCACGCGCCGCCGAAGGGCGTGCAGACCCTGAAACGCCGCAATGGCGACACGCTGCTTTACGATCCGCGTCAGAATATCTTCGCCGTCATGACCAAACAGGGCGCGCCGCGCATCCTGTTCCGTCCCCGCGACGGCGCCGACTACTGGGAGCAGCAAAAAGACATCGAAGCTTCAGGCGGATGGCGCAAAGCGCGCAACGACTAGGCGGCACGGATAAAGCTGTTGGCGGTCAGGCGCCCAAGGCGCGGGTCGTCGCTTAACCGCGCGCCGTCGAACAGGGCGCAATGCAACACGCAGGCCGGATAGATAATCAGCCGGTTGAATCGCGCCTCGACAGCCTCGGTCAGGGTAAAGCCCGGCGTGTCCGGCCCGGCGAACCCTTTCAGCGCCGCGCCGTGCGCGTCCAGTTCGGCGTCGATGGCGGCCATATAGGCTTCGCGCCGGTCGGGCGTGATCGCCTCGAAGCCGCTGGCGTCATGACGGAAAAAGCCGGTGCCGCCGCCCTGATCGTGCGCCAGATAATGCACACAGGCCAGAATATCGGTTTCGGCGTGGTCATAATGCGGAATGCGCTGGCGCGGCGTCAGCTCGTCGGCGCGCCGGGTGGACAGGGCGAAGAAACCGTGCGCCGACAGCCGCCGGTCGGGCGCGATGCCGAAGACCCGCTGCAGGGACGGGCGCAGGGCGGGCAGCAGGGCTTCCAGATAGCTCTGCGGCAGGGCGGCGTTGACGCCGGGATACCAGATGCTGACCGGATCGCCGAACGGGGTCTTTATAGCGATGTCGCGCGCCGCCTCTGGATCGGCCAGCACGTTATCGACCATCAATAAAGGCGCGCTCTCTTTGCCGAGACGGCGCGCGCTGGCTTCGGCGGCGGGATTGACGGCGAAGGCCGACATCAGGCGATCTCGGCCCAGCCGCCGGACCGCTCTGATGCGAACAGGGCGTCGAGAATTTTCATGTTCCGGCGCGCGTCCGCCATTCCGTAGGGCAGGGACGCCTCGCCGCGGATGGCGGCGGCGAAGGCTTCGCCCATCAACTGGTACTGGTCGGCGACCGGCAGGGTGTGAACAATCGCCTCATGTCCGTCGAGCGTCGCGCCATTGTCGATGACGACGCGACTGGGCGTGGTCACCGGCTGGTTGAACGGAATGGGCAGGTTGAGCCGCGCGGTCTGGCCGAAGACATTGATCGTCTGACTGCGGCCCGCCTCGGTCGAGACCGTAAAGGACAGTTGCCGTCCCTGCCCGAAATCGAGCAGGCCGGAGGCGACCACATCCGTGCCGAAAATCTCGGAGCGTTTGACCAGCGAGACGGCGCGCAACGGTTCGGCCTCGAAGAAATAGCGTCCGGCGACAATGCAGTAGCAGCCGATGTCCATCAGCCCGCCGCCGCCCCATTCGACCTTGTTGCGGATATTGTCGGGATCAAGGTTTTCATAACTGAAATAGCTCTGGATCATATGCGGCGCGCCGATGGCGCCGTCGCGGATCAGATCGCGCGCCTTTTGCCATTGCAACGAGTGCCGCACCATGAAGGCTTCCATGATGTGGACGGACCGCGCCGCCTCTTCCAGCGCGTCGATTTCGGCGGCGTTGAGCGCCATCGGCTTTTCGCACAGGACGTGTTTGCCCGCCTCAGCCGCCTGAAGCGTCAGCGGCACATGCAGGTGATTGGGCAGCGGGTTATAGATCGCTTCGATTTCCGGGTCGGCCAGCAGGTCTTCGTAAGACCCATAGGCCTGCTCCAGCCCAAGCTTATCGACCGCAGCCTGCGCCGATTCCAGCGTGCGCGAGGCGATGCCCTTGACGCGAATCCTGTCGCTTTTCAAAAAGGCCGGGATGACCTTGTTGAGGCCGATTTTCGCGGTGGACAGGATGCCGAAGACGACGGGTTTTTGCATCAGGCAAGTCTCTCGATAAGCGCCATGGCGGCGGCGGGATTGGCGACCTTGTGGCCGCTGATCACAAAGGCATAGACGTCGCGCGGCGCCGCCTTGCGCTCGCCAGTGACGCAAGGCAGATCACCGGGGATGTCGCCCTCGCTCAACGCTTTAATGCGCTTGGCCCAGGCGTCGAGATCGGCCTCGCTATAGCCCCTGTCATGGCCCTCGGTCGTGCCCATCAGGCGCAAATACGCATAGTCCGCCGTCTGATCGGCGATGACCGGGAATTCGGAATCCGCGCCGGTGATGATGGCGATATTGTAGCGTTTCGCCAGGGCGATGAAGGCCGGGTCGCGGAAGCTGTCGTGCCGCACCTCGACCGCGTGGCGCAGACGCACTCCGTCCAGCTCCGGCGGCAGCAGTTTGAAGAAGTTGTCAAAGTCCTGCTCGTCGAACTTTTTGGTCGCCATGAACTGCCAGTTGATCGGCCCCAGCTTGTCGCCCAGTTCGGTAATTCCGCTTTTTAAGAAGCGTTCGACCGACTCGCTGGACGCCGCCAGATCCTTGCGGTTGGTGGCGTAGCGCGTGCCCTTGACGGCGAAGGTGAAGCCGTCCGGCGTCTCATTGCGCCATTTTCGGAACGATTCCGGCTTTTGCGAACCGTAATAGGTGCCATTGATCTCTATGCCGGTCAGTTTCGACGCCGCGTAGTCCAGTTCCCGCTTCTGCGTCAGGCCGTCGGGATAGAAGGTTCCGCGCCACGGCTCATAGGTCCAGCCGCCGATGCCGATAAAAATAGCCATGAGCTTCCTCCGTTGCCGTTTTTTGACGCATCCGGCGTCAACATGCCAGACGCAAATTACATGTTCACTTAATGTTCCTGTTGTGGCAGAGTCAAGCCGATGGATTCGTCAGAAAGCGACAGCACCCGGCATCGAAAGATCATCCATATCGATATGGACGCCTTTTTCGCGTCGGTGGAACAGCGCGACAATCCCGACCTGCGCGGCAAGCCGGTGGCGGTCGGCGGTTCGTCCTTGCGCGGCGTGGTGGCGGCGGCCAGTTACGAGGCGCGCACATTCGGCGTCCATTCCGCCATGCCCAGCGTAACGGCGAAGCGCAAATGCCCGGACCTGATCTTCGTGCGCCACCGCTTCGACGTCTATAAGCAGGTATCGCGCCAGATCCGCGATATTTTCGAGGACTATACGCCGCTGGTCGAGCCTTTATCACTCGATGAAGCCTATCTCGACGTGACGGAAAACCGGAAAAATATGGCTTCGGCCACCGAGATCGCGAAGGAAATCCGCGCGCGCATTTTCGAGGCCACGCAACTGACCGCCTCGGCGGGCGTATCCTATAACAAGTTCCTGGCCAAGCTGGCCTCCGATCAGAACAAGCCGAACGGCCTGTGCGTGATCCGGCCCGAACAGGGTGCGGCCTTCGTCGCCGCCCTGCCAGTCAAGAAATTCCACGGCGTCGGCCCGGCGACGGCGGCGAAGATGCACAGGCTGGGTATCGAAACCGGCGCAGATTTGCGCGCGCGGTCGCTGGACGATCTGACGCGCGCCTTCGGCGTGTCGGGCAAGCATTATTACTGGATCGCGCGCGGCGTGGACCGGCGCGAGGTCAAACCGGATCGCGAGCGCAAATCCATCGGCGCTGAAACCACTTTCTTCACGGACCTGACCGCGTTCGACGCCGCCTGGCGCGAACTGGAGCCTCTGATCGACAAGGTGTGGCGCCATGTCGAGACGAACGCGGTGCGCGCCCGCACGGTGACGCTGAAGGTGAAATTCTCCGACTTCCAGATCATCACCCGCTCGCACACCGGCGCGGTCCTGACCGATAAAAGCGAGATGATCGCAGCGGTCAACAGCCTGCTGCTCAACGTCTTTCCGCCGCCCAAGGGCGTGCGTCTTCTGGGCGTCACCCTGTCCAATCTGGGCGCGGAGGCGGATGAGCCGCAGTTGAGCCTGGGCTTGTAGCCCGAAAGGCAAAAGACGGCTTTGTGATGACGTCCTGCTGAGCTATGTCGGGTAAACGCCTTTGGCGCGTCAAAATGGTTGACCCCGCCGACGCAATAACGCTTTAAACATCACACCCCAATTCCGCGAGTTTTACCCCTTATGTCCGCTGCGCCGCTGATCTGCCCGTCCATTCTGGCCTCCGACTTCGCCGCGCTCGGCGCCGAGGTGAAGGCGATCACGGAGGCGGGCGCCGATTTCGTGCATATCGACGTGATGGACGGCCATTTCGTGCCCAACATCACCATCGGCCCGGACGTGGTCAAGGCGCTGCGCCCGCACACCGATCTGCCCTTTGACTGCCACCTGATGATCTCGCCCGTCGATGCGTTTCTTGACGCCTTCCGCGCGGCGGGCGCCGATCTGATCAGCGTCCATCCCGAAGCCGGGCCGCACCTGCACCGCACCTTGAAATATATCCGTCAGCTCGGCGCCAGGGCCGGGGTCGTGCTGAACCCCGCCACGTCGGTCGATGTGCTCGACTATGTGATGGACGATATCGACCTCGTGCTGGTGATGAGCGTCAATCCGGGTTTCGGCGGCCAGAGCTTTATCGACACTCAGTTGCGCAAGATCGAGGTCATCCGCAAAAAGCTCGACGCGGCGGAAAATCCGGCGATTCTGCAGGTCGATGGCGGGGTCAACGCCCAGAACGCCGGGCTATGCGTCAGCGCAGGCGCTACGGCCCTGGTCGCCGGGACGGCCGTGTTCAAGGGCGGACCTTCGGCCTACGCCGCCAATATCAAGGCGTTGAAAGGGCTGTAAACCGTGCAGCCCTTCGAGTCCGTCAGCCCCCACAGCTCCACCCCGACGCGCCCGTCCGTCGCGCGCATCCTGTCGGCGTGGTTCAAGCATCAGCTCGGCGCCGAGCTGTTCGGCATGCCGGGCTATGGCCTCACCTTGCGCGGACGCACGCCTGACGGTTTCCTGGCTGCGCCGCACGATGCCCGTCCGGCGGACGCGCGGCTCGGCAAGGCCATCCTGGCCGGACGCTTCGCCCTGGCCGATGCGCGCATGAGCGTTCAGGGCAGCGGCGATCCGTGGAACCGGCCTTCGCCGTCGCGCGCCTTCGCCGCCGAACTGCACCGTTTCTCCTGGCTGCCGTCGCTGATGGCGCAGGGCGAGCCGGGCGCGAAAGAGGCCTTGCGCCTGTTCGTCCTGTGGCTGCGCACCTTCCGGCGCTGGGCGCCCTTTCCGTGGGGCGCGTCCATCCTGCCGCGTCGCCTGATCAACCTGTCCGCCCATGCGCGCCGCATCGCCGCCGCCGGAACGCCCGAAGACGGGGTCTGGCTGGCTCAGTCGCTGTCCGAACAGGGGCGGCACCTGTTGCGTCTTTATAACGACCCGGCGACCCAGGCGACGCGCGCGATTGCGCTGAGCCTGCTCGGCTGCGTCCTGTCGGGGCGGATCGGCGACGGCTTTCGCCGCAAGGGGCTGAAGCGCCTGCCCGCCGCGTTGAAGCGCACCGTGCTGGCCGACGGCGGCCACGCTTCGCGCAGCCCGCAGGCGGCGCTGGAGCTGCTCTATGACCTCCTGATGCTGGAAGACGCGCTGGCGCAGCGCTCTCTGGCCATCCCGCCCGCCGTCGAACAGGCGGTCGAGGCTTTAAGCCGCTTCGTGCGCGCCCTGTCGCATCCGAACGGGAGCCTATGCGCCTTTCAGGGCGGCGAGGGCGTTTCCGAAACGCGCATCGCCCCGGCCCTCGTTCATACCGACGGCAAGGCCGGCGCCTTGCCCGGCGCGCTGGAGCAGAGCCGTTATCAGCGCCTGATCGCGCGTTCGCTCAGCGTCTTTGTCGATGCGGGCGAGCCGCGCATGGACGCCTTCGGAACCGCCGCCTGCGACCAGCCGATGAATTTCGAGGCGTCCGGCGGTCACGACAAGCTGATCGTCTCCAATGGCTGGTCGCCCCTGCAGGCGGACCGGCAGGCGTTCCGCGTCATCGGCGCCGGCAACGGCCTCAGCATCGGCGAGGACGCGATCCTGGCGCCGGTGACCGGCCCGTTCGGCCCCTTGCTCGACAATGCGCTGGAAGGTCCGCGCTATAAGGTCCGCTCGCGCCGCGCCGAGGCGGAAGGCGCCGGGGTGCTGCTGGAGATGGAGCATGACGGTTGGAAGCCGAAATACGGCATGCGTCACGAGCGTCGCCTCTACATCGACCTGCAACGCGACGAATTGCGCGGCGAAGACCGTCTGACCGCCATTGAAACGCGCAAGGATCTGCCCATGGCGGCGCCCTTCGCCATCCGCTTCGTGCTGCACCCGGAAGTGCAGGCCTCGCTGGCGCGCGACCGCAAGAGCATCCTGCTGCGCGGACCCGGCGGGCGCGGCTGGTGGTTGCGGCACGACGCGCGCGACGTGGCGCTGGAGGATAATGGAACGGTTTTCGAGGCCGGACAGCCGCGCCGCACGACCGTGATCGCCCTGCGCGGCTCCTGTCGGCTCGACGCGGCCACGCGCGTGCGCTGGAAATTATCGCCCGCCGAAGCGTAACATGCTCGCTTACAAAATCGGGACGGCTTACCGACTGCATCCTTATTCGGTCGCGGAGATACTGACCGCGAAGAGAGAAAGGAGCACAGTCATGTCTCAGTTTCATCACAAGATCGCCGCCGCCGTGGTCGGCGCGGGCCTGCTGACGGGCCTGGCCGCGATTCCGAACGTGGCCGACGCCACCAGCTATGTCTGCAAGTACGAAGAAAAGAAGAGCAGCAAGACCGGCACGGTGATCGGCGCGGTCGCGGGCGGCGCCATTGGCGGTTCGCTGGCCGACACGCACAATAAGGGCCTTGGCACGGTCGCCGGCGCCGTGGTCGGCGGTCTGGTCGGCTCGAAAATGGGCAAAAACCACGGCAAGGAGCGCTGCGAGGACGAGCACGCCTGGCGCGAACGCACGGTCTGGGAAAAAGATCGTCACGGTCGTCGCCACAAGGTCGTCTATAAATATGTCGATCCGCGCTATCGCTAGCGTTTTTGCAAAAGCCCCGCCGTCCGGCGGGGTTTTTTGTTACCTGAACCAGGATGAACGGGCGGCTCAAGCTCCGTTCAGCTTGCGGGGTTTATAACCGGTTTCATGATCGGTCGCGGAAACGCTCCGGGCCATAGAAGAAAGGAACTTAAGTTATGAACAAGATCGCTCGCAACGCCACAGTCGCGGTCATGTCGATGGGCCTGATCGCTTCCGCCGCCGCCGTCCCCGCCATGGCTGAGGCCCGTCCCGTCTATGGCTGCAAGGCCATGACGCAGGAAAAGGCCAAGACCGGGACCATCATCGGCGCCCTGCTGGGCGGCGCCCTGGGCGGCAGCGTCGCCGATACGCACAATAAGGGTCTGGGCGTCGCCGCCGGGGCCGTGGTCGGCGGTCTGGTCGGCAACAGCGTCGCCAAGGACAAGGCCCGCGACGACTGCTACCAGGCGCGCATGCAGCCGGTGCGTTACAAGGCTTATGACAGCCACAATTATAACCGCTACAGCTATGATCGCCACAGCTATAGCAACAACGACCGTCGCGACAGCCGCGACCGTTATGACCGCAATGATGGCCGCTACGGGGCTCGCTGGTAAATCTCCGGCTTGAGCCGCCCGGCCATCAAGAAGGCCCTGCCGATCCAGAGGCGGCAGGGCCTTTTATAGTATGTCATTGCGGTGATGACGCCGCCGCACTATCGGCGCGCCAAGCGGTTGAGCCTGATCGCTTACAGTCGGCGAAAGCCGGTCGGCTGGCCTGAGCCCGCCGCGTCGATGCGCGCAATCGCCTCGCGCAGCGGTTCGATGGCCACCTTCATATGATGGGCGTTGGCGTGGATGATGTGGTGATCGTCGACCATGATGGCGACATGGCCCTTCCAGAAGACGAGATCGCCGCGACGCAGGTCGCCCAGATCGGGACCGACCGTCAGCGCGACGCCGAGTTTCGCCTGCATGTCGGAATCGCGCGGGCAGCCGTAACCGGCGGCGTACAGCGACTGCTGCAACAGGCCGGAGCAGTCCAGCCCGATGCTTTCGCGCCCGCCCCACTGGTAGGGCGCGTTGATATAGGATTCGGCTACCGCCACGAAGTCCTCGGCGAAGCGCTCGAAATCGCTGAGGTGGTTGGCGAACACCCAGCCCATCTCGTTGATATAGGCAAAGCCGTTCTCATAGCGCGTCACCGACACCAGCGCGTTCAGGCTGAGCGCGGTCAGGATCGACGCCTTCAGGTTCGGCGCGGCGAAGACGTAGGTGCGAAGCGTCGCGACATAGTGGGTCGGCAGATACCAGTCGCGGCGGAAGGCCGACACCGGCACATAGCCGACATAGCCGTCGCGCAGCGCCTGACCCCAGAAGAAGTCGTGCTTGCGCTCGATCACCTTGAAGCGCTCGCCCATCAGGAGCTGGTCCCACTGCTCGGCGCCGTGTTCTGGCGAGGACAGGATCGGCGCCGTGGCGTCGTAACAGCTCAACACCTCGCCCGCGACGTAGGATCGCGCCCGGATCAGGCCTTCGTGCGCCTGGTCGGTCACGCCATCCTTGAAGGGCGTCGTGCGCTTGTCATAGGGTTCGTCGCTCATATGCGTCATGGAAGCTTCTGCCTTCACCAATACTATGAGGGCAGCTTAGCGCAGGGATGCAAAAGTCGCGTTAACAGCCACAGTCAATAAAGTGTTGCGAGCGTTTCCCCAAAAAGTGGTTCCACTTCTTGGATAAGGAAGAGCGACAAAAATATCTAATACGCTTTCAAGACCTCGTAAACCGCCCGCAGCGCCTGGGCTTCGGCGCCGACCGGATGGCCGGGGCGGCTGCGCGGGTTCCAGGCGTAGATGTCGAAATGGACCCAGGCGCCCGTCGTCGGGGCGAAGCGTTGCAGGAACAGGGCCGCCGTTACCGATCCGGCCTGCGCCCAGCCCGCCGGATCGTTGCGGATGTCGGCGATGTCGCTGTCGAGCGCGTCCTTATAGCCCGCCCACAGCGGCATGCGCCATAAGGGGTCGTGGCGCGCGATTGCGGCGACTTCGAGGCGGCGGGCCAGATCCTCGTCCTCGGTATAGAAGGGGATCACCTCCGGCCCCAGCGCCACGCGCGCCGCGCCGGTCAGGGTGGCGAAATCGACCGTCAGGGTCGGGTTCAACTCGCCCGCCCGCGTCAGGGCGTCGGCCAGGATCAGTCGACCTTCGGCGTCGGTATTACCGATCTCGATGCTGATCCCGGCGCGCGAGGCCAGCACGTCGCCCGGGCGGAAGGCGTCGCCCGACACCGAATTCTCCACCGCCGGAATCAGAATATGCAACTGCACCGGCAGGTTCGACGCCATCACCCAGTCGCCGAGCGCCAGAGCATGAGCGGCGCCGCCCATATCCTTTTTCATCAGCCCCATACTGGCGCCCGGCTTGAGATTCAGCCCGCCGGTGTCGAAGGCGACGCCCTTGCCGACCAGCACGATCACCGGCGCGTCCTTTTGCGCGGGGTTGCTGCGCCAGGTCATTTCGATGAGGCGCGGCGCATTGTTCGGACCCGCCGCGCGTCCGACGGCGTGGACGGCGGGGTAATTCTCTTTCAGCAGATCGTCGCCGGTGATGACCGTGATGTCGGCGCCATGGGTCTGGGCCAGGCGCCTCGCCGCCGCTTCGATCTCGGCGGGCCCCATATCGTTGGCGGGCGTATTGACCAGATCGCGCGCCAGCCTATGCGCGCCGACCTCGATCTCGACCTGCGCGCGGGTTTCGCCGTCCAGCTCGGCGTCGTCCAGTCTGGCCTCGATGGCCTTGCCCGCCTTGTAGCGCGTAAAAGCGTAGGCGCCGAAGCCCCAGGCGGCGTGGATGGCGGCGCGATCAAGCCCGACATCGGCCTCCAGCCGCCACAGCCCCTTGGGCAATTGCGTCGGCAGGGCGCGGAAGCGCATCGGCGTGTAATGACGGCGCGCCCCCAGGCCGAACCAGGCGATCAGCCCCGATTTCGACGGCAGCACGATCAGACTGCCCGCCTTGCCGCTAAACCCCTTCAGACGCAGGAAATCGGCTTCGGCGGCCAGACCGACGACGGACTCGGCCTCCTCCTCGAACACGGCGATCAGGCGGTGAGCGGTGGGGGCGGGCGTCTTGAGCGGCTTGGGCATGGTGGATCCGGTTAACGAAGGTTAAGCGCCTTAACTCTATCTTCATGAGATTAACCGAAAGCTTAAAATCGCCATTCGGGAGAGTCATGCGTGAGTCGTCATCGTCTTTTCGTCTTCGCCGCCGCTCTGGCTGTAAGCGGTCTTGTAACAGCCGCGCCCGCCTCGGCGGGCCTGTTCGGCGGCAAGCCGAAAGCGGATGCTGCCCCTGCATCGGGCGTGACGCCCTCGGTGAGCGGCAATACCCAGACCAGCGTGACCACCAACCTGCCCACCATGTCGGATGATGGCGGCGACGCGGCCTTCCACAAAGCCTCCAAGGACGAGATCGCCGCCGCCCTGCGCGCCGATCCGCTGGCCCAGTCGGCCTTCTTCACCAACCAGTTCGACCACGCGCCCGACGATCCTCAGATGGGGCTTTATTTGTCCAACGCCCTGCGCGCTTTGGGTCGCTACGATCAGGCCGCCGATATCGCCCATCGCGTTCTGCTGTTCGCACCGGACAATGTCGATCTGCTGCTGGCCGCCGCGCGCGCCCATATTGCGGGCGACGACGCGTTCTTAGCCGTCGCGCCGTTGCAGCATGTGATTGAGCTGAGGCCGAAAGACTGGACCGCCCATTCGCTGCTCGGCGTCGCCTATCAGCAGATCAAGCGCCCGGACGACGCGCAATCGGAATGGGCGGCGGCGCTGAAACTGTCGCCGGACAATCCCGACGTGCTGACCAATATCGCCATGGCCAAGGCGGCGGGCGGCGATCTGGCCGGGGCCGAGCCCTTGCTGCGCACCGCCGCCGCGCAGAAGGACGCCAGCATGCAGGTGCGTCAGAATCTGGCGCTGGTGCTGGGCCTGCAAGGCAAGCTGTCCGAGGCCGAACGTCTGCTGCGTCAGGATCTGCCGCCGCAGCAGGCCGATGCTGATCTGGCCTGGCTGCAACAGGCTTCGGCGGCGCGCCGCGCCGGTTCCGCCGCCGTGGCGCCCGCCGCATCGCAGGCGCCGATCCGTTCCTGGGCCTCGGTTCAGGCCGCCGGGGGATAGATTAAATCTGACAGACCGGGCAGAAGAAGGTCGAGCGTCCCTGATGGACCTTGCGCGCGATCATGCCGCCGTCCTTGCGCGCGCATGGCTCGCCTTCGCGGTCATAGACGCAGAAACGGTGCTGGAAATAGCCGAATTCGCCCGACGCCGCCGCAAAATCGCTGATTGACGAGCCGCCGGAGGCGATGGCGTCGTTCAGGACGGACCTGATCGCGTCGGTCAGGGCCGCCGCCTGATCGGGCGTCAGGTCGCGCGCCTTGCGGTCCGGCGACAGGCGCGCGCGCCATAACGCTTCGCAGACATAGATATTGCCAAGACCCGCAATCCCGGCCTGCGCCATAAGCAGCGCCTTGAGGTTGAGGTTGCGCCCCTGCGCCTTGCCGAGCAGATAGGCTGGCGTCAGATCGTCGGACAGGGGTTCGACGCCCAGCCCCTGAAACCAGCGGCTGGCGTAGAGTTCATCCGGCGTCAGCAGCAGCATAAAGCCGAAGCGGCGCGGATCGTAATAGTCGATCTCGACGCTCTGACCGTCTTTTTCGGCGATGACCTGAAAATGCCGGTGTTTGGGATCGGGCGCGGTCTGGTAATAGGGTTCCGAACCCGGCGCGGCATCGACGCGGAAGCGACCGGTCATGCCCAGATGCGTGACCCAGACGCTTTGCGTATCCAGATGGGCGAGCAGATATTTCGCCCGCCGCTCCAGCCGCAGCACGGTTGCGCCCTCCAGCCGCTCAGTGAACCGGTCCGGGAACGGCCAGCGCAGGTCGGGACGATGAAGGCGCGCCCGCGTCAGGCGCGCCCCTTCCAGATAAGGGATCAGGCCGCGCCGGACGGTTTCGACTTCGGGCAGTTCGGGCATAACGACTCTTTACGCGGAAGCCAGCGCGGCCAGGTACGCGCCTTCAATGGCCGCCAGATTGGCCGCGATCTTCTCCGGCGTCCAGTCCCACCAGCGGATACGCAGCAGTTCCGCCACCGTAGCGTCGTCAAAGCGGCGGCGGATAAGAGTCGCCGGATTGCCGCCAACGAGGCTGTAGGGCGCAACATCCTTGGTCACCACCGCGCCGGTCGCGATAATGGCGCCGTCGCCGATCGTCACGCCCGGCATGATCAGGGCGTTCATACCGATCCAGACATCATTGCCGACGACCGTGTCGCGACACGGCAGGTTCAGATAGTCGCCCATCGTCTCCGGGCGCAGCACCCGGAACGGGAAGGTCGAAAATCCGCCCATCGGGTGATTGGCCGAGGAGGTGATGAAGCGCGCGCCGTGGGCGATCTGGCAGAAGCGACCGATCACCAGCTTTTCACGGCTGATCGGGAACAGATAGGGCGCCAGGGTCTGCGCCCAGTCTTCGACCGGATCGAAGCTGGACGCATAGCTGAAATCGCCCGCCGTGATGCGCGGGTGGTCGATGACCTTGTTGAGATAGACGGTGTTGCGGATCTCGGTCCCGTCGGGCAGCGCGATCGGGTGGGTCTTGTTGGGATTAAGCCAGCTCATGTCGGGCCTCAATGGGTCAGAAGAAAACGCCGCGTCAGGGCGGCGACGATGCGGGCATGAGCCGCCGGATCGGCGGGCCGCACAAAGTCGTAGCCGATGTCGCGCCAGTCGGGATCGTCGGTCGTAAAGCCCAGCCGCGGCAGGATGGCGGTCGAGGTCACGAACATCTGCTGGCGATAGGGCAAAAGCACGCCGTCCGTCTCGGCGCGATGACCGGCGGCCTCCGCATGGTCCGTGAACCACGCATTGAGCGAATCCTTCAGGCCGGGCGCAGCGAAAAATTCGGAAAAGTCCGGTCCGTCGCAGGCCTGTTTCAGCGCCGCCCAGTTGGGATAGCCCGCCTCGTCGGCGATGACGGCCAGGGCGTGCTTGAGCTGGAAGGTCTGGGGCGGGATGCGCATGGCCAGGCGGGCGAAGCGGTCCATGGCCGAGGCGTGGCGCAATTCGTCGTCGCTGCGCATGCCTTTCAACAGGCGTACAGCGGCGCGGCGATAGGTATCGAGAGAAGATGAGGACATAGGGTCTCCTTTGCGAAACGGCCCGGTCCCCATCCCGGTCAGGCCAACAAAGAAGCGTCAATTGTCGTCGGCAAAGCCTTGCGTCCGGGTAGCTTGCGCTTTTCGTGGGGCGGGGCCTTTCCGGCAGGCCCGTTCGTTACATAGCCGCAAGCGGCGCCGGATTCAAGACTCCTGACGTTAGGCTTATCTTTACCCCCTGCCTCAATGATGCGTGAAACCCGGAAATGTGAGCGACTCCTTTGCGCCAGCTCAGCGAACAGCGGATGGAAACAGATGTTGCGGACTTCGCCCCCGAAGCGCCGCCGCTGCTGGTCCGCAAGCCCCTGCCCTATGCGGATCGCTGGTGGCGCAGCGAGGACGGCTTGCAGCTCTATGCGCGCGACTATCCGGCGGTGGCCGGGCGCGTGCGTCTGCCGGTGATCTGCCTGCACGGCATGCGCCGCAACAGCGCCGATTTCGAGACCGTCGCCCCCTATATCTCCGCCCTTGAGCGCCGCGTCATCGCGCCGGACCTGCGCGGGCGCGGCCTGTCGGAAAACGATCCCGACGCGGGCAATTATCACCTGTGGACCTATGCGCGCGATGTGGCGCAGATGTGCGACGCCTTCGGCATCGGTCAGGCGATATTTATCGGCAGTTCGATGGGCGGTCTGGCGGTTATGGTGCTGGCAAGCTTGCGCCCGCATCTGGTGCGCGCCGCCGTTCTGAACGATGTCGGACCGAAGCTGACGAAAAAGGGGCTGGCGCGCATCGCCGCCCGCGCCGAAGCCGAGCTTGCGCCCCACGACGACTGGGTTTCGGTCGCCGCCGTTCTGGCGGAACAGTCCGGCGAAGACTATCCGAACTATGAAGCGTCCGACTGGCTGAACATGGCGCAGCGCCTCTATCGTAAGGGCCGCGACGGGCGGCTGCACGCGGCCTATGATCCGCGCCTGACCGCCGCCTGCCGTCATCTGACGCTCGATCTGGCCGCCTACGATCTGGAGCCGTGCTATGCCAGCCTGGCGCATCAGCGCCCCGTCCTGCTGCTGCATGGCGCGCAGTCCGACCTGATCGGCGAAAAAGAGATTCGGGCCATGAAGCGCGCCAGCCGCGCGGGCGGCGGCGACTTCACCCGCGTCGATATCAGCCATGTCGGCCACGCGCCCGACCTGAGCGAGGCGCAGGCGCGGCTGGCGATACAGGATTTTCTTGACGTCCAGGCCTGAACGTCCAAAGCCCTGAACGTCTTGCCTTACTTGTGGCCAAGCCCCATATCCCATCTGCAACAGCGGAGATCGGCATGGCGCGCGGCGTGATATTCGACAGTCCCTATCTTCTGGGTTTTGACGAGATGCGCCTCCTGATCGAGCGCGTCGGGCGCAATCATGACGCCTACCCGCCCTATAATGTCGAGGCCCTGCCTTCAGGGCGTTTGCGCATCAGCATCGCCGTCGCCGGATTCACCTTGGATCAGTTGCGCGTCGAGGTGCGCGGCGCGCATCTGACGGTCAGCGCTATGCGCGATAAGGCTGAGAGTGTGGAGCGCGACTATCTGCATCGCGGCATCGCCCTGCGCGGCTTCAACCGCGCCTTCGTCTTGTCGGATGGCTGGCAGGTGACGGAAGCGGCTCTGGCGCACGGCTTGCTGCATATCGACCTGGAAAAGCCCGAACCCAGCGACGTCGCGCAGACGATACCGATTAAAGCTGAATAATTCCGAAGGCTCGCCTTCGGCAAGGGCGCTTAAATTATCTGCTTTGGCCGCCGCGCACGTTTGCGCGAGAGCCCCGGTTTTAGCGAAGCTAAAACGATGTCTGAGATGTTCATGTCCGCAAAAGCGGACATGGGGGCAATTGAACGCAAAAAAAGCTTAACCTGCTTTGCAGGTTAAGCCGCGTTGCTGTCGGCCATGTCGGTCAGCAGGGCGTAGATGGCGTCGGGATTGTCGATGGCGCGCAACTGTTCGCGCAGGTCTTTCTGGCGTAAGAGGCGCGACACCTTGGCCAGGGCGCGCAAATGCTCGGTCCCTGCGTCTTCGGGCGCCAGCAGGGCGAAGACAAGATCGACCGGCATGTCGTCGATGGCTTCATAATCCACCGGCGTCTCCAGCCGCATGAATACCCCGTACATACGGTCCAGACCCTTGAGCGCGGCGTGCGGCACGGCGACGCCCAGACCCACGCCGGTCGAGCCGAGCTTTTCGCGCTCCAGCAGGGCCTGCAGCACCTCGCCAGCGTCCAGTTTGAGGTTGCGCGCGACCGCGTCGGCGATCACCTGAAGCGCCTGACGCTTGGAATTGACGCTGACATGGCCCAGGATAGCGTTGCGTTCGAGCAGGGTGGCTAAAGACATAATCCGTCCGTGAAGGCTTAAATTTTGGCGCATCCGTAACGACGTTAACGCCGCGCGTTGCCTTAAAGGGGCGGGCCGCAGGCGTCAACCCACCCCTAGATGACAAGTTTTTGACTGGCTTTCAGCCCATTTCGCGTATTGCGCGCACAGAATCGGCGCGTTTACGCGTGGCCGCGCACATTGGTGCGCTCTGGATCGATCCAGCCGATATTGCCGTCTGGACGGCGATAAATGACTGAAAAGCCGCCGTGCGCCGCGTTGCGGAACATCACGACCGGATAGTTGGACATCTCCATTTCGGCCACGGCGGCGGAGACCGTCAGGGTGCGCAAAGGCGCCTGGGTCTCGGCGATGATCATGGCCTGCGGTTCGGAGCCGTGATCCATGCCGTCATCGAAATCATCGTCCACATCGGCGCCGTCAAGATCGGCCGCGCGCAGCACGGTGACATTGGCGATCTCTTCTTTTTGCGGCGCGCCGTTATGGTGGCTCTTGAGCCGTCGCTTATAGCGCCGGACGCGCTTTTCCATATTGTCGAGCGTACCGGAGAAAGCGGAATGGGCGTCGCCGCCAAAGGCGTGGGACACCAGCACCTGACCGGAGGCCAGGCGCACCAGACAGTCGGCCTTGAAGAGATAGCCCTGCTTCGAGATCGTGACCTCGGCGATGCCGCCGCGCTCGAAATATTTTGCGACGCCTTGCGACAGTTCGCTTTCGATGCGCTCACGCAGAGCCTCGCCGACTTCAACCTGTTTTCCGCTGACTTGAATTTGCATAGCGAAGTACGCTCCGTTCTTTTAGGTTAAGAACCTGACCGCCCGGGTGATGACCAAAAGCGGCTCGCCCCCGGCGCGCCCGCATCCTTCAGGATACCGAAGGTATGCAAGCAGGACTTTACGCCTTTCATGGGGCGTGAAAAGTCACGAAACTGTGTAAGCTCTGCGACCGAACGGCGCAGGCTTCACGTTGAATTTATTAATGAATATTGAAGTTTTCCGCACTGTGCGCAAAGCCGGGGGACAGGGAGGGCGCAGCGATCAGGGTTGAGCTGGCGGCCAGGGCCAGAAGCGCGGACAAGGCAAGCGGCAATCTATAGCGTGTCATGGGGCGACCGTTTTGACGAAGTTGATCTTCGCTTATAGACCGGTCGCCGTAAACGCTCAGGCGGGATATGGGTCGCGCGGTATAAGGCGCGGATCAGGAGAGGGGCGGATTACTCGACGACCGGCAGACGGTGCGCGCGGCCCCACAGGACGACAAGGCGGACGATGAATTGGGACAGGGTCTTCATGGGCATGGACCTTCTTGCTGAAATTAAAGCGCGGAGCCAGGGGCCATGCCAAAGGCGAGCAGGGCGGCGGCGATGCGGTCAAACAGGGTCTTCATAGGAACACACAATCTAAGTGTTGATGACAGCGCTGTCATAACACATCTCGCATATGCGAGAAAGAGGCGCCTCGGTCACAATTTCGGAGTGGGATTGTAACAATCCGCAGGACGCCGTTTTCGCGTCGTCAGCGCAATTGCCGCTTGCGTTCGACCGATGACGGGATGCGCAGGGCTTCGCGGTATTTGGCGACGGTGCGTCGCGCGATATCGACGCCAGCCTCTTTGAGAATATCGACGATGCGGTCGTCAGACAGGATTTCGCCCGACGCCTTTTCACCGTCGATCAGGCTCTTGATCTTGTGGCGCACGGCTTCGGCGGAATGGGCCGCCGTGCCGTCGGACGAGGCGATAGCGGCGGTGAAGAAGAATTTCAGCTCGAACACGCCGCGCGGCGTGGCGATATATTTGTTGGTGGTGACGCGCGACACGGTCGATTCGTGCATGCCGACCGCTTCGGCGACCGTCTTGAGGTTCAGCGGGCGCAGGTATTCGACGCCATAGACGAAGAAGGCGTCCTGCTGGCGCACGATTTCCGACGACACTTTCAGGATGGTGCGCGCGCGCTGATCCAGACTACGGATCAGCCAGTTGGCCTGGTTCAGGCATTCGTGCAGATAGGTCTTTTCCTGATCCGAACGCGCCGCATGGGCGACGCGGGCGTGATAGGTCTGATCGACCAGCACGCGCGGCAGGGTGTCGGAATTGAGGTCGATGCGCCATCCGCCGCTGGCGTCGGCGCGCACGAAGACATCGGGGACGATGGCGGGCGACGGTTCGGCGTCGAAGGCGGCGCCGGGGCGCGGATTAAGCGCCTTCAACTCGGCGATCATCTCGGCCAGGTCTTCATCATCGACGCCACAGATTTTGCGCAAAGCGCCGAGGTCGCGCCGCGCCAACAGGTCGAGATGTTCGACCAGAGCCGCCATGGCCGGATCGAAACGGTTGCGCTCGATCAGTTGCAGCTTCAGGCATTCCGGCACGCTGCGCGCCATCACGCCGGTCGGTTCGAAGCCCTGGCAGCGTTGCAGCACATCCTCGACCAGATCAAGGCCGCAGCCCAGCCGTTCGGCGATTTCGGGCAGGGAGACGCGTAAGTATCCGGCCTCGTCTACGCCGTCGATCAGGATCTGGGCGACGGCCATGTCGGATGTAGAGAAGTGCGCGATCAGCGCCTGATCGGTCAGGTGTTCGCGTAAGGATTTGTCGCGCGTCAGACTGCGCTCAAGCCCTTCGTCGTCGCCGTCGAAGCCGCCGCCGCCCTTGCCCGCCTTGGACCAGTCCACCACCGGACCTTCGCCCGCATCGGCGGTCGGTTCGCGTTCGCGCACCGAGGGCGCGTCTTCGCCATAGACGTCGCCGTCGCTGGCGTCGAGCTGGTTGTTGGCGTCGCCCGCGTCGCGGTCGGACAGGGTCAGTTCGCGCATATCGTCGCCGCCGGTCTCGACGGGCGCATCCGTCTCGGAGGCGTCCGCAGCCGGATCGGCGTCGTCGCGTTGCAGCAGCGGATTGCGCTCTAGCTCGGCTTCGATCACCGCCTCCAGCTCAAGATTGGACAATTGCAGCAGCTTGATCGCCTGCTGCAACTGGGGCGTGATGACCAGCCCCTGTCCCTGCCTGAGTTCGAGTCTTTGTCCAAGCGCCATGCGTCGCCGTGTCCGTAATCCTGTTGCGGACCCGATCCTGCCATGCGTTCGTTAATATTTGCTTGGAAAGCTTAACCGCCTGAGCAGATTGGCACGATTTTTGCGCGCATGGCTTTTTAAGCGCCGAAAGTGTCGCCCAGATAGACGCGGCGCACTTCCGGGTCGTGGGTGATTTCCTGCGCCGTGCCTTCGAACAGCACCTCGCCGGAATGGATGATCGAGGCGCGATCGACGATTTCAAGCGTTTCACGGACATTGTGGTCGGTGATCAATATGCCGATGCCGCGGCCCTTCAGATAGGTGATCACCTCGCGGATGTCGGAAATGGCCAGCGGGTCGATGCCGGCGAACGGCTCATCAAGCAGAATGAAGGAGGGCTTGCCCGCCAGGGCGCGCGCGATCTCGACGCGACGGCGCTCGCCGCCCGACAGGGCCGTGGCGGGAGAGCGGCGGATATGGGTGATGCGCAGTTCTTCGAGCAGGCGCGTCGTTTCCTCGGCGATGGCGCGCGGATTGTCGTCGTGCAGCTCCAGCACCGCCATGACGTTTTCCTCGACCGACATGCCGCGAAAGATCGAGGCTTCCTGCGGCAGGTAGCCGATGCCCATGCGGGCGCGCTGATACATGGGCTGGCGGGTGATGTCCTGACCGTCGAGCCGGATGACGCCGTAATCGGCCTCGATCAGGCCGGTGATCATGTAGAAGCACGTCGTCTTGCCCGCCCCGTTCGGCCCCAGCAGGCCGACGACCTCGCCGCGGCGCAGCGATAGCGACACGCTCTTGACGACGGCGCGCTCCTTATAGGTCTTGCCGACGCCTTCGACGCGGATGCCGTCGTCGTCGGAAATCGCGGTCGCTTTGACCGTGGGCGAGAGGATCGTGTCGGAAATCACGGCGTAGGTCCTTAATGCGCCGCGCTGCTGCTGGCGGAGGATGACGCGCTCGCGCCTTTCTTGTCGTCGGGATAGAAGACGGCGTGGACGCGGCCCGGATTGCCGTTGACCGGATTGGCGTCCAGCGTGGTGATGTGTTTGCCGACCTGAGAGACCAGCTTGTTGCCGGTCATCACGTTCTTGTCCTGGGTCAGCACCACGTCGCCGGTGACCACCATGGTGTCGTCCGACTTGGTATAGACCGCCTTGTCGCCCTTTACCGTCGAATCGGGGCGGACATAATAGATATTGCCGGTCGCCACGATGGTGCTGATCGGGCCGAAGCTGTTTTCGGTTTCGCCAGGCAGATAGGTCATGACGACGTGATCGGCGCGCAGGCGCGCGTCCTGCTGGATGATTTCAACCCGCCCGTCCAAGGTCTGGGTGTGATCGGCCTGGTTCATGGAGGCCGTGTCCGAGCCGACCATGATCGGCCCGCCCTGCGAGGACACCTGAGCCTGGGTCAGTTCAGGCGCAATCGCCGCAGCCGACACCAGGGCCAGCACCGCCAGAGTTCCGACCCATGTCGTCGCGCCTGATTTCCGCATCTTCATCTTGCCGTTCGCTCTTCCGCCGTCAGGGCGTCATTTGGTATTGTTGATGGTGATCCAGACCTTTGTGTCGCCCCGGCCATGGAAGATGGAATGGGCGCCATTGTCCGTGATGACGAAGGATTCCGCTTCTATATGACCCGAAGCGTTGGTTCCTTCAACGTGTTTGTCGCCGGCGATGCTGGAATTGATCAGATCGACCACGGCCTGTTCGGTCTTCATATCCATATCGCCGTCATTCAGGCGCACATTGCCCATCAGGGTCAGCTTGCGCGTATTCTGGTCATAGACGCCATTCGCCGCCGTCACATGGGTCACGCGACCGGAATCGGCGTTGAAGTCGATCATCGGCGCCTTGAGCGTAATGGTGGTCGAATCGCGCCCCTTGCGCACCGCTTCAAGGCCGCTGATGGTGAAATGCTCGCCATTGTCATTGCGCCCGAAATAGCGCGGATTGGTCATACGGATTTCCGCGTCGGCGCTGGCGTAAACGTTCATCGAATTGATGATGGTCTGGGTGACGATCCAGCCGATATTGAGCAGCAGCAGGGCGATGATCGTTCCCGGCAGCAGATAGCGCATCAGCTTGACGCGACGCGAACGCCTGCGCACCATGATCGCCTGCTTGGCCAGTCGCGCGTGGCGTTCGGCGATCTCTGTCTCGGCGTCGAGGCCGCGCGCCAGTCCGCCGCCGGACAGAAGTCCGGTGGGACGCGGGCCTTCGGGGGCGGCGAGATCGCTGAGATTCATCGGACGGGCCTGCTGATCAGCTCCAGGAATGGGCGAAAATATCGCAATCTTCCCAACCTGCCAAATCCAGTTTGACGCGGTGCGGTAAAAAATCGAACGCGGCCTGCGCCAGTTCGGCGCGGCCTTCGCGCGCCAGCATCATGTCCAGCTTCTCTTTCAGCGCGTGCAGGTGCAGAACGTCCGAGGCCGCATAAGCCAGTTGCTCCGGCGTCAGAGTCTTCTGGCCCCAGTCGCTCGATTGCTGCGCCTTGGACAGATCGACGCTCAGAAGCTCGCGCACCAGATCCTTCAGGCCGTGCCGGTCGGTATAGGTGCGCGCCAGCTTGGAGGCGATTTTGGTGCAATAGACCGGCGACGTGGTCACGCCCAGATGCAGTTCGAACATGCCGATGTCGAAGCGACCGAAGTGAAACAGCTTCAGCACCTTGGGGTCGGCCAGCAGACGCTTGAGGTTGGGACAGTCGTAAGCCGGACGGTTCAGGCGCACGACATGCGCATTGCCATCGCCGGACGACAATTGCACAACGCACAGATCGTCGCGGCGAAAGCGCAGGCCCATGGTTTCAGAATCAATGGCGACCGACGAGCCCAGATCGAGACCTTCGGGCAGGTCGCCTTCATGATAATGGATAGTCAAGATGCGCGGCCTTTCGGGAAGTCACGGAAATTCAAAGCTGTGGCCTAAGCCCAAACGCCGTTCAGGTCAATCGGCGTCCGCTCGACGGACAGAATCGCGCCGCAAAGCTTTCACAAGCGCCATAAAGCTCTCGGGCCGGGCCAGAAAAACATAGGCCAGCCCCAGACTGGCTACGGCGTGAAAAATATACGTCAACATATAGCCATTGTGCCTGGCATCCTCATTGAAACCGCCGTAGTTCACGATTTCAGATAAGAGCCGCGATAGCTCTGTCAGCAGGCCAGAGACGGAAAATGCCCCGGCCACCATGAGTCCCAGACGTTCCCATGCGATCGTCTGCCCGCCTGCGCCGGACGCTGAGGAAGGGAGGTCTGGAGACGGGGCGTCGGCGGCCAGCAGAGACGACACCCAATTCGCCTTGTTCCAGAAAATATAGGCGGCGATGCAGCCGACGATCGGAAACACCAGGACGATCAGGAAGTAGATAACGGGCCGCGTAACGTTCAGCTCGCTCCCCGCCAGGTAGCGACCTAGAATATCGGCCAGTTGCGGCATGACCTGAATGAGCAGCCAGGCCGCGAACAGGCGGCTGGCCAAATAGGCGATCTGTCGTACAGTCATGAAAATCCCCCCCCCTTGAGCCTTGCAGCCTAGAGCTTCGTCTTCAGGAAAGCAATCATCCGCGTCCAGGCCAGTTCGGCGGCTTCAGGATTATAGACTTCAGGGCGCGTCTTGTTGAAGAAGGCGTGATCGGCGTCGTAGGACCAGACTTCGGGCGGGTTGCCCGCCTTGGTCATTTCGGTTTCGAGGCCTGCGACGACTTCCGGCGTCACCCAGTCGTCCTTGGCGCCGAAATGGCCCTGAAACGGGATTTTTATCTGCTCCGGCGCGGCGAAGGCGCGCGGCGGGACGCCGTAGAAACAGACAGCGGCCCCGAAACCGTCGAGCCGCGCTGCGGCGGCGATGGTCAGCGCGCCGCCCATGCAGAAGCCCATAACCGCAACCTTCGGGTTGATCGTCTTCAGATGCGCGAGCGCGGCGGCGACGTCCTCATGCACGGCGCCCGGAAAGTCGAGGCCGTTCATCATATGGCTGGCCTCATCGGCGTCCCTGGCGACGCGGCCATGATAGAGGTCGGGCGCCAGGGCGTTGAAACCGGCGGCGGCGAAGCGGTCGCAGATCGACTTGATGTGATCGTTCAGCCCCCACCATTCCTGCAGGACGATGACGCTGGGACGGTCCGCCTCGATATCGGACTGATAGGCGGCGATTTCGCCGCCGTCGGGACGTTGCAAACTGATCATCTGGCCCATGGCGCTTCTCCGTATGCGTGTCGGTTGCGGTTTTATAGACCCCTTTTACGTCTGCGCAATCGCGCCGGATGACAAATTGACTTGTTTTCAGACCGCTTTGCGCCCATCTGTGCGGCGGAAAAGCGAGATTGCACCATGTTTATTCAGACCGAAGCCACGCCCAATCCCGACGTCATCAAGTTCATCCCCGGCAAAAGCGTGCTGGAGACAGGGACGCGCGAATTCCGCTCAGAACAGGACGCGGAGGCGTCGCCTCTGGCGCAAAGCCTGTTCGCGATTGACGGCGTATCGGCGCTGTTTTTCGGCTCGGACTTTCTCACCGTGCGCCGTTCGCCGGAATCGAGCCTGATCTGGGCGCAGTTGAAGCCGCCGATCCTGACCGCGATCATGGACTTCTACACGTCAGGCCAGCCAATCCTGCGCGAGGAAACGCACAAGGAAGAAACCGTCTATGAGGGCGAGCTGGGCCAGATCGTCGCTGAAATCAAAGACCTGCTGGAGACGCGCGTACGCCCGGCGGTGGCGCAGGACGGCGGCGACATCGAATTCGACTCGTTCGACCTCGACAGCGGCACGCTCTATCTGCATATGCGCGGCGCGTGCGCGGGCTGTCCGTCCTCCTCAGCGACCTTGCGTCAGGGCGTTGAGAGCCTGATGAAGCATTATGTGCCGGAGGTGAAGGCCATCGAGGCCGTGCTTTGATCCTGGTCATCGACACGGCGCTGGGCGCCTGTCAGGCGGGACTTTACCGCGACGGCGCAGCTTTGTTGACGCAGTCCGAGCCGATGGCGCGTGGTCATCAGGAGGCGCTGGGGCCGATGGTTGCGGCCTTGTTGCGCAAGGCGGAGGCGACGCCGCGCGATCTGACCAATATCGGCGTCACGCTTGGCCCCGGCTCCTTCACCGGCCTGCGCGTGGGCTTGAGCTTCGCCAAGGGCATGGCGGCGGCGCTGGATCTGAACCTGCAGGGGGTGGGGACGCTGGAGGCGCTGCTGCGTCATCCGGCGCTCGCAGGCGACGCTATGGCTGTGATCGACGGCGGGCGAGGGCGGTTTTACGTTCAGCACAGGGCGGGGGCGCATAGCCTCGACGCCGAAGGGCTGGTCGCTCTGGCGCGCACCGCCTCCGTCACGACCCTGACCGGTCCAGCGGCGGACAGGGCGGCGGACCTGTTGCCCGGCCTGCATGTGGTCGCGCAGGACTGGCCTTCGCTTGATGCGATAGCCGAATTGACAGCCCTTGGCGGGCGTGATGATCTGACGCCCCTTTATATGCGGGAGGCGGACGCCGTGGCGTCGAGGCGTGGCATTATCAGCTTACCACCGATTACGGACGCCGCCGGATGAGCGCCGTCCGACAGCTCGACGCGCCGTCGGCCCAGCTTGCGCATATCCACACCCGTTGCTTCGACTTCGGCTGGAGCGAAAACGTCTTCGCCGACCTGCTGATCAAGCCGCATCATCGCACCTATGTCTTCGAGGCCGACGGCGAGATCGTCAGTTTCGTCGTCATGGCCGTGGTGGCGGGCGAGGGCGAAATCCTGACCCTGGCCACCGATCCGTCTTATCAGAACAAGGGGCTGGCGCGGCTTCTGCTGCTGCAGGTGATCGAAACCCTGCGCAAGGAGGGGGCCGACAGCCTGTTCCTTGAGGTCGCCACTGACAATATGCACGCCATCCGCCTTTACGAAGGCTGCGGCTTTGTGCGCAGCGGGCGGCGCAAGGCCTACTATTCGCGCCGCAACGCGCCGCCGGTGGACGCTTATATTCTCAGGCTTGCCTTGCAGAACGGCGCGTCATAGAGTCCGCGCCATGGAACGCATTGAACAGAAGTGCATTGAAAAAGGCATGCGCATGACCGAACAGCGCCGCGTCGTGGCGCGCGTTCTGTCGCAGGCGCATGACCACCCGGACGTCGAGGAGTTGTATCACCGCGCAGCGGCGGTCGATCCGAACATCTCCCTGGCCACGGTTTACCGCACGGTGCGGCTGTTCGAAGAGGCTGGCGTGGTCGAGCGCCACGATTTCGGCGACGGGCGTTCGCGTTACGAAGAGGCGGGCGACGACCACCACGATCACCTGATCAACATCAAGACCGGCCAGGTGGTCGAGTTCTTCGACAAGGAGATCGAGGAGATGAAGGAGGCTCTGGCGCGCAAGCTGGGCTATCGCCTGGTCGGGCACAAGCTGGAGCTTTACGGCGTGCCGCTTGAGGAAGACGCCAAATAGGCGCGCCGTCCGGCGATAAAATTTCTCTCCCTAAACCGATTATATACGCTGATCCGCTAGACTGATTTTCCGGCGGCGCAAAAGGCGCGGCCAGAGGGAGAGATCAGGATTACAGCCCGGACGACAGGCAGATTCAAGCTCGACGCGATCGTCGCCCTGTTTCGGATTGCGTCCGATAACCGGGAGCTGATGCGGGCGCAGTTCAACGCCTTCTCCAAGCAGATTCCGCTGCTCTACTTTATATTGACCAGCAATTCGCTGGCCGCCGCCTACACCTTCTCGCATTTCGCGCCCTCCTGGCTCAGCATCTACACCCCTTTGGTCTTGGCCGGAGGCTGCTTTCTGCGCGCCATCTGGTGGCTGCGCGCGCGCAGGCGCCAGTTCAGCGACGCCGAGGTTCTGCGTCATATGCGCATGACGACCGTGCTGGCGGCGACCCTGACCCTGGCCTTCACCACCTGGGGGCTGATGCTTTATCCTTACGGCGATCCCTATGCTCAGGGACAGGTCGTCTTCTACATGGCCCTGACTGTGATCGGCTGCGTCTTCTGTCTGATGCACCTGCGTCCGGCGGCGCTACTGGTCACGCTGATGGCCAATATACCGTTCATCCTCTACTTCTTCTTCGAGGGCCACGCCTCGCTGCGCGCCATGGCGGTCAATCTGTTGCTGGTGTCCGCCGCCATGGTGATGATTCTTCTGGTCTATTCGCGCGATTTCGAGCGTCTGGTCGCTTCGCAGGCCGAAACGCGGCGCTTGTCGGAGGACAATTTCCGCATCGCCAATTGCGACAGCCTGACCGAACTGGCCAACCGCCGCTGGTTTTTCGCCGAGTTGGACGCGACTCTGGCCGTCGCCAAGGCGGACGGCAAGGGCTTTGCGGTCGGCATTATCGACCTGGACGGCTTCAAGCCGGTCAACGACACCTATGGCCACGCCACCGGCGACCGCGTTCTGGTCGAGGCGGCGCAACGCCTGCGCGCGGTCTGCGGCGGTCACGCCAGCGATCAGGTGACCTTGGCGCGCCTCGGCGGCGACGAGTTCGGCTTTATCTATACCGGTAATCCAAATGCGACCGCGCTCGATGGGCTGAATGCTGCGATCCAGACCGCCATCCGCCAGCCTTACGCCATCGGCGCCTCGCACGCGCTGCTGGGCGCTTCGGTTGGCGTGGCCTGCTATCCGTCGTCGTCCCGCGACGCCGAGGGCCTGTTCGAGCGCGCCGATTACGCCCTTTATCAGGTCAAGCGCCGTCAGCGCGGTCAGATGCTCGTCTTTTCAGCGGAACACGAAGGCGAGATCAACGCGCACCGCACTTTGGAACACGCCCTGCAAAACGCCGATCTCGACGCCGAACTGTCGCTGGTCTTCCAGCCGATCATCGACGTGGCCAGCGGCGAAACCACGGCCTTCGAAGCGCTGGCGCGCTGGACGCATCCGACGCTTGGCGCCGTCGGACCCGACGCCTTCATTCCCGCCGCCGAGCGCACCGGCATGATCCGTCAGGTCACCAAGACACTGCTGACCAAGGCGCTGGCGGCGCTCAAAGCCTGGCCGGAGCCGATGCGGCTGTCCTTCAATCTGTCGGCGCACGACCTGTCCGACGCCGAGACCGCCGTGCAGATCATCGCCCTGATCAACCGCTCCGGCGTTAATCCGCGCCGTCTCGATTTCGAGATCACCGAAACCGCCATCGCCAACGATACGCGTCAGGCTCGCGCCGCCGCGGTCACCTTCAAGGCGATGGGCGTCGGCATCTCGCTCGACGATTTCGGCACCGGCTATTCCTCGCTCAGCCACGTCCACAAGCTGCCGCTCGACAAGCTGAAGATCGACCGCTCCTTCGTCACCGATATCGAACATAACGGCGCCAGTCTGAAGATCGTCAAATCGCTGATCGCTCTGTGCGCCGATATGGGCCTGACCTGCATCGTCGAAGGCGTGGAGACCGAGGGCCAGTTGCGCACCCTGCAAGCTCTGGGCTGCCGCGCGGCGCAGGGCTATTATTACGCCCGCCCCATGTCGGGCGATGCGGTGTCGGCCTGGCTGGCTGGCGCAGGCTTCGCCGGAAAGACAGGCGCTCGCGTCTGATTATTTTTTCGGCGCTTTTTCCGCTGACTCCGTCATGTCGCGCACCTGCGGGGCCGAACCGTCGGATACGAAGGTCGCCGTGTACATGCCGTTATCGGTCGTGGCTTCGCAGCTGACGCTCTGCGGTCCGTCATCGGCGCCGGCGCGGGTGCAGACGCCGCGACCTTCATAGCTCTCATTGCCGTCCGGCCCGTTGAGCAGCACGCCTGCGACCGCAATGCTGCCCGGCGCCATGCCGCCGCCATTGCCGAGAAACGACACCGCCGCTTGCGCATGGTTGTCCGGGGCGACGTGGATGAAGCTGTAACCGACATCGCCGTCCGAATAGAGATTCTGGATCAGGGCGGGCGCGCAAGTCTGGCTGACGTCGCCATCCGGCGTGGTCAGGCTGTGGCAGGCGCCGCGATAAAAGCTGATGCTGTCGAGCTGGCGCGAGGGCGCCGCGTCCTGCGCCAGAACCGCTGCGGGCGCCGCGCCCATGAGAGACGCGGATAGAAGGGCCGCAGATACGAAAAGCGCTGAACAGGCCGACATGGCGATCTCCGAAGGCGATCCCGCCGCTATAGCCGATCAGGTGCAGTCCGTACAGTCAACCTCGGCGCCGTTCCGCGGGTGATGGTAATAGGTGTAGGTGAACGCGGTCTGGCCAGGCAGGAAATTGCCGATCGGCGAATCGTAATCGTACTCTACCTCGGTCATGATCAGGCTCTCGCCGTCGGAAATCTGCGAGGTGGTGATGCTGCCGACGACATAGCCTTTCGCATGCGCGGCGATATTGCCGTTGCTGCGGCTCCAGTCCACCGTCGCCTGCTCGGCGCCGGTGCTTTTGTTTTTGCTCATGGTCACGCTGCTGAGAATGATCTTCAGCTTGGTTCCGGTGTCGAACGGCGACAGCAGACTGTTCCCGATGTCGAACAGATCGTTGATATTGGCGACGGTCAGGCTTTCCGACTGCGCGGCCAGATCGCCGACCGCCGCGCCGAGGTGCGCGGTGCGGCGTGACGCCATCATGCCCAGGGTCAGCTCGGCCAGGGCCAAGTAGAGCATGATCAGGATCGGCGCCACAAAGGCGAACTCGATCGCTGACACGCCGCGCTGATCGGCGGCGAAGGCTTTAAAGCGTTTCCCCAAAAAGTGGCTCCACTTTTTGGATAAGGAAGAGCGATGCAACAAAGACTTAGAGCGCCGATCTGATGTCATCAGATCGTAAGGCGCTTTAAGACGAGTCAGGGCGTTGAGGCGGCGCAGCATCAGAACGGCTCGTTGCGGAAGACGGCGGTTGAGGTGATCAGGGCGTCGCCATTGGCCATGGTGGACAGACCCGGTTTCAGGAAGGGCGTGAACAGGGGCCATTCATAATAGGCGCGCACAAGCTGAATCTTGGAGCCGCCGCCGACCTGATATAAAAAGGTGCTGGCGTCGAACTTGCCGTTTTTGATCGGCGGCGTCATGTCGACCAGGGCGAAGCTGTCGAAGGTGCGCACATCGACCTCTAACGAGGCCGTGCAACTTCCGGCCAGCCAGCTCATATTGTTGCAGATGAGCTGCTTGAAATCGTCGGCGGTCGAGGCGCTGGTCACCTCGCCGGTGCGGATTTCGCGCGAAGCGATATCGGTGGCGTTATCGAGCGTCACGGTGACGAGAATGACCAGGGCCAGTTCGAGGCAGCACATGATCATAAAGATCAGCGGTCCGACCACCAGGGCGAATTCGATCGCCGTGGCGCCACGCGGATCGCGGACCCATGTCCGCGCGAGTCGCCGCGCCTTTGCCCGCCACATCTGACCCAATGTCCCGATCCGCATCGCCGCGCCTTCAGGCTGGTTTTAACCGGCGTTCATGGCGATGGGCGCCGAAACCGGCGCGCCGTCACCTGAAGCTGCGCCCGAGGCCACGCCCGCCGATGCGGCGTCGTCGGCGCTGATACAGACATTCGAGCAGACGACGCTCGACGCCTTGGCGCCGCGGTAAACCGTGATGGCGCCGCGTTGCGCGCCTGTGACCACGACCTCGCCATCAAACAGGGAGCGGCCCGCCGCGTCCGTGACGGTCACCGCGCTGGAGCCGAAGCCCTTGCCGATAATATAGATGGTGTGTGAATCGACGACATTGACGTCGGCGATGTCGGGATTGCCGACGATCACCGATCCGGCGGAGCCGCGCAGGGCGACGCGCACCATATGATTCTTTTCCACGGTGACGGACTGGCCTGCCTGAGCGGCGCCCGCTGTTATGGCGACGCCCGCGGCGACGGCCCATAAGACGCGGCGGAAATGACTGTGAGCTTTCATTGGGGCGGTCTTCATCATGGCTGCGGCTCATATATCTAGGCGACGGGCCTACGCAGAAAAGCGCAAAAGACGCCGACGCACGTTCAGGCTTCACCCCAGACTGACGCGCAGAACTGAGGAATCCGTTAGCCACAAGGGTAAATAACAAATGTTTAAAATTGCTAAACATGATGTTAACGGAGAATTTGTGTTTAAATTCAGAATTAAACGATTTTAATAAGATTTAACCTTAACGCATTTTAAGTATAAATATATATTAACTATATAATATTTTCGAAAAAATCGCGCTGTTTACTGGCTTTTAATCAAGACTGACTATTCTGCACTCGTGTTCGGGAGCATTTGAGCCATTCACCTCGAAGCCCGATCTGAGTAATGGATCAAATTGCTAACAGTAGAAAACCAGGAGAGACCTTTATGACCAAGTTCTTCAACCGCTTTGCTCAAGACGAATCCGGCGCCACCGCCATCGAATACGGTCTGATCGCCGCCCTGATCGCCGTCGCCCTGATCACCATTCTGGGCACGCTGGGTTCGACCCTGCACGACACCTTCAGCACGGTTTCGAGCAAGCTGGATACCGCCAACAAGGTGACCACCTAAGTCTCGTCCACGACGACGCAATAAAAGGGCCGTGGGCGTTACTTCGCCTGCGGCCCTTCTTTTTCCCGCTTATCGTGGAACTTTTACCGGAGGCGAGCATGTTGGGGCATTTTTTACGCGATGAGCGCGGCGCCACCGCCATTGAATACGGCCTAATCGCGGCTCTCGTCTTCTTGGCCTGCATCACCGCCTTCTACGCTTTCGGCGACAGCGCCACCGGCATGTTCAGCTATATTTCCGATCATATCGTCACGGCGACGTCGCACGCCGACGGATCGTAAACCTATCTTAACCGCTGACTGAATAGACCTTGAGGACATCGCCGTCTTCGAGGTTTTCGTGCTGTTCACGCTCGCCCTTCTGTTTGCGCTCGCCTATCCGGCCTGTCTTTTGGCCGGAGCCTTCACCGATCTGACCAGCATGACCATTCCGAACCGGCTGACCCTGGGTCTGGCCGCCGCCTTCGCGCCGACGGCGGTTCTGATGCAGCTCAGCGGACATTTCGGCTGGCCGCAATGGGGCGAGCATCTGGGGCTCGGCGTATTTGGCCTCGTTCTGGGCATGATCTGTTTCGCCTTGCGCTTCATGGGCGGCGGCGACGCCAAGATGATCGCGGCGGCCTCTTTGTGGCTGGGCTGGCATGGTTTTATCGCCTTTTTGATCTATACGGCGCTGGCGGGCGGTGTTCTGACCCTTGGCCTTATCGGCGCGCGCAAGGCGTTTGTGCTGGCGGCGCCGCGCCTGCCCGCCTGGCTGGGCCGCCATCTGGAGGCGAAGGGTGACATTCCCTACGGCATCGCCATCTGTGTCGGCGGTCTGGCGGCGATCTGGCAAAGCGACTTTCTCAGCCTGATTCATCCGTAAGTCGTTCTAGCCATAAAATCGGGTCACGAGAAATTCCTCCGCCCCAACGATTTTAACCATGCCCGAACTTTCTTTAGGCGAAAGTTAACGAACCTCACGCCAACATTGCGCAAACTGATTCACCGCTGCGGGCGAACAATGCGCGTCCGCACTCTTTCGGGCAGGGGAATGTGAGCATGAAGACGTCCAAATACGTCATCTATGGCGTGGCGGCTCTGGCGGCGGTTCTGCTGGCGCTGGTCGTGCGCAATATGATGACGGGTAAGCCGTCCACCCCGGCCAGGGCCAGCGTCGAGGCGCCCGCCGCTGCGCCGACCGCGCGCGTCCTCGTGGTGTCGCACGACATCAAGGCGGGCTCGCGCCTGACGGACTCCGATCTGAGCTGGCAGGACTGGCCGATCGCGTCGCTCAATCCGGCCTTTATCGTCGATGGCGGCAATCCGCAGGCCGCCGCTGCGGCGTCCGCATCGGGCTCCGCTGCGCCGGATGCGCCGACAGCGGTCAAGAAGGCCGACGGCGTGGTCGGCGGCGCCGTGCAGGCGGTCGCCGACAAGGTCGCGCCTTCGCCCGCCCGCGACGCCTATATCGGCGGCGTGGCGCGGCAGGATATGTTCGCTAACGAGCCGGTGACCGACGACAAGATCGTGCGCGCCGACGAAGGCGGCTTCATGGCCGTCATGCTGCATCCGGGCATGCGCGCCATGGCGGTGCCGGTCAGCGTCGATAATACGGCGGGCGGCTTCATCCTGCCCGGCGACCATGTCGATATTCTGGCCACGCATCAGACTCAGCGCGCCAGCGGCGGCGGTACGATCGACTCGGTGCAGCCGGTTCTGCGCAATATCCGCGTTCTGGCCATCGACCAGCAGGTCAGCCCCGACAAGGACAAGCAAAGCGTTATCGGCGCCACCGCTACGCTGGAGGTCTCGCCGCAGGACGGTCAGGTTCTCACCCTGGCCAAGGCGTCCGGCACATTGTCCTTGATGTTGCGTTCCTATGCTGACGCCTCCGGCCCGACCGGCGTCGTCGATCCGACCCCCAGCGGCGGCGAACAGGCTGTCCGCATTTACCGCAACGGCCAAGCCACAGAGGTTCTGGTATCGCGATGAAAACCAACACCCTCCTGAACTGCCTCGTCCTTGGAACCGCCATGCTCAGCCTGGCGGCCTACGGCTTTGCCGCCAGCGCAGAGACCCTGCCCACGGCCCCGTCCATGACCATGACGGCCGCGACGCCTGTTCCCTACAGCCAGCTCAATGGCGGCCAGATGCCGGTGCGAGAGCAGACCTCGACGGCGGTCAGCCGCGTACTCAATCTCGGCAAGGGACGCTCGGCGGTCGTGGACCTGCCGATGGACGCCTCCGACGTCTTTGTCTCCAACCCCAAGGTCGCCGACGCCATCCTGCGCACGCCGCGCCGCATCTTCGTGCTGGGCGTCGATGCGGGCCAGAGCGACGCCCTGTTCTTCGACCGCATGGGGCGGCAGATTCTCAATTTGTCGATCCGCGTCAACGCGCCGACGGATGAGCTGAGCGACGCCGTGCATCGCCTGTTTCCGGACAGCCATGTCGAGGCGCAGAGCCTGAACGGCCACATCATCCTCAGCGGTCTGGCCCGTGACGACGGCGAGGCCGACCAGATCCTGCGTCTGGCCCAGACCTTTGTCGACAAGCCGGAAGACGTGCTGAACCTGATGAGCATCGCCGGCAAGGATCAGGTCACGCTCAAGGTGCGCATCGTCGAGGTCAACCGCTCGGTGATCAAACAACTGGGCATGAACAACTCGATCACCTACAATTTCGGCACGCGCAGCTATTCCTGGGGCCAGAGCGCCAGTTACGGCGCTAACGGCGCCTATCAGGGCACCGCCAACGCCTGCTTCGGCCAGACCGGCGCCGCCACGATTAACGGCACAACCACCACCTCGACGTCGAACACTTCCGGCAATCAGACGGTCGATCAGACCCTGACCAATACGGGATCGAAGATTTTCGGCACCAACGCCAGCAACTGCCTGCAAGCCTTCGAGCGCGTCGGACTGGCGCGCACCCTGGCCGAGCCGAACCTGACCGCCGTGTCGGGCGAGGCGGCCAAGTTCCTGGCGGGCGGCGAATCCCCCGTGCCGGCTTCGCAGGACAGCCAGGGCCGCGTCACGGTCGAGTTCAAGCCGTTCGGCGTCGGCCTCGGCTTCACGCCGGTTGTGCTGTCGGGCGGCCGCATCAGCCTGAAGCTGTCCACCGAAGTGTCGGACCTGACCAATGTCGGCGCGCTGCAAACCGGCACGGGCCTGAACATTCCCGGCCTGACCGTGCGCCGCGCCGAAACCACGGTCGAGATGCAGTCCGGTTCGTCTTTGATGATCGCGGGCCTGCTGCAATCCAATTTCAAGCAGTCAATCGACTCTTTGCCCGGCCTGACCACCCTGCCGGTGCTGGGCGCCCTGTTCCGCTCGCGCGACTTCCTCAATAACGAGACGGAGATGGTCGTCATTGTCACCCCGTACCTGACCTCGACCATGTCGCCCGATCAGGTTCAGACCCCGGCGGACAATCTGCAAACGCCCAATGACGCCACCAGCGTCTTCATGGGCCAGATCAACAAGGTGATTGCCGACAAGGGCGCAGGCCCCGCCGCTACCCCGCCGCCCGCCGCCCCCTATCAGGCCCCCATCGGCTACGTGATCGAATAGGACTGGAGCAGATCATGCGCATCCTCAGCACAAACCCGGTTCGCATCGCCGCCGCTCCCGTCCTGCTGGCCCTTATGGCGCTGGCCGGTTGCGCGTCCAGCGGCCCGGCGACCCAGACGGCGCTCAATAACGGCATGGACCCGAATCCGCCCCTGCCGACCGAGCAATATCCGCTCAAGGCGCAGAGCCGCACGCGCGCCATCAATCTGCGCGTTAATCCGAACGGTCTGTCCAATAATCAGCGACTGGCGCTCAGCCAGTTGGCGCAAAACGTCAGTTGGACCCGCGGCGAACCCGCCGATGTCGAGATCGTCACCGCAGGCGACCCCACCGCCGTCGCCGCCGGTCGCGCGGTTGGCGACTTCCTGATGGCGCACGACGTCGATTCCTCCGACCTGTCGCAGGCCAGCCGTCAGGACCAGCCCGCCGACATCGTCACGGTCAACGTCACCGAATACCGTGCGCGCACCTATGACTGCAACCAGAGCTGGGAAAACCTGTCGCGCACGGCGGACAACAAGCCCTACAACAATTTCGGGTGCGCCATCTCGTCCAATCTGGCCGCCATGGTCGCCGATCCGCGCGATCTGGCCCGTCCGCAGGACGCGACGCCCAGCGATGCGACGCGCAAATCCGTCATTCTCGGCAAATACCGCAACGGCGACGTCACCTCCTCGGCTCAGGACGACCAGAGCAAGGGCAGCATCTCCAATGCGATTCAGTGAGGCCATCCATGGTTAATCCGGCACGGCACAACGATCCTTTTGACAGCCTGGACGATCTGGACGACGAATTCGTGGACTATGCGCCGCGGGCCAGAAACCGTATGGACGCTGACGCGGGCGATGATTACGATCTGAGCGCCGAGCCGTCGCCCGGCGCGCCGGAAGACCCGTTCGCGGACCCGCTTGAGCCTGCGCCCGCGCCGACCCAGCGTCAGGCCTTCGCCAGCACGCTGGGTTTGCGCGACGCGCCCGCCGCCTTCGGTCATTTCGGCGAGCAGGACGATATCGGCGCGATCTCGATCCCGCGCATCGCCATCCATTTCTTCGCCGGTTCCGACGCCACCTTACAGGCCTGCGACACCGCCTCGCTCGACCGCCGCATGGCGCGCGCGCAATGCGTGGTGCGTCCGGGCGGCATAGACGGCGCCATTGACGCCTATCGCAACGAACCGACCCCCAGCCTCCTGTTCGTCGAAGCGTCCGAGCGCGGTCGCGACCTGCTGGACCGTCTGGGGCAACTGGCCGAGGTCTGCGACGCCAACACCAAGGTGGTGGTGATCGGCGCGCATAATGACATTTCGCTCTATCGTGAACTGATCCGTCAGGGCGTGTCGGAATACATGGTCGCGCCGGTGCAGCCTCTGCAACTGATCAAGACCATCGCCACCTTGTTCAACGACCCGGAAACGCCCTTCGTCGGGCGCGCCATCGCCTTTGTCGGCGCGCGCGGCGGCGCAGGCTCGTCCTCGATCGCGCACAATTTCGCCTATAATCTCAGTGAGCAGTTGCAGGCCAATACGGTGATCGTCGATTACGACCTGCCGTTCGGCACCGCCGGGCTCGACTTCAATCAGGATCCGCTGCAAGGCATGGCCGACGCTCTGGGCGAGCCGGACCGGCTCGATTCGGTGCTGCTGGACCGTATGCTGACCAAGTGCAGCGAGCGTCTGTCGCTGTTTTCCTCGCCCGCCGTGCTGGATCAGGACTATACGCACGACGCCGACGCCTATTCGGAGGTCACGCGCAAGGTGCGCGCCGCCGCGCCTTACATCGTCATGGACATGCCGCACGTCTGGACGCCGTGGCTGAAGGCCAATCTGATCGCCGCCGACGAGGTGGTGATCGTGGCGACGCCGGACCTGGCCTCCTTGCGCAACGCCAAGAACATTATCGACCTTTTGAAAAGCTCGCGTCCCAATGACGCCCCGCCGCGTCTGGTGCTGAACCAGATGGAGATTCCGGGCCGCCCGGAAATTCCGGTCAAGGACTTCACCGCTGCGCTGGGCGTCGAGCCGTCCTGCCTGATTCCGTTCGATCCCAAACTGTTCGGTCAGGCCTCCAATAACGGCCAGATGATCGCCGAATGCGGCCCGTCCTCCAAAACGGCGGAAGCGCTGAACCAGCTCACCGCCGCCATCACCGGTCGCGCGCCGGAGGTCAAGGCGAAGAAGTCTCTGCTCGCCTCCCTGCTTGGCAAATGAGGTAAATCAAGGTGTTCGGCAAACGCTCAGGTGATCCCGGCTCCGCCCCGGCTTTCGGCGCCAAACCCGCAGCGGCCCGCCCCGGCGGCTCGCCGCAGGAATTGCGCGCCCAGGCCCTCGGAAAGTCGGCGAACCGCGCTGCGCCGCCGCCCGCAGCCTCCGGCGCCGACATCGCCACGCGGCCGCAAAAGCTCGATCCCGGCCAGTCCACAACCAAAATCGCCCTGCCGGAGCTGAGTCAGGAAAAGCGGGTCGGCGGCGAGGCCGACAGGCCCGCCCCCGCCAGCAAGCTGGCCGCCGGTCTGGAGCAGATGCATCAGGCGCAGGCGGTCACTGAGATCGTCCGCGAGCAGTCCGACTATTACCACGCCACCAAGACGGCGATCTTCAATGCGCTGATCAACACCATCGACCTGTCGCAACTGGCGCAGCTCGACGCGCGCGCCGCCTCCGAGGAAATCCGCGACATCGTCGCCGAGCTGGTGGCGATCAAGAACGTCTCCATGTCGGTGTCCGAACAGGACAATCTGGTTCAGGACATTATCAACGACGTTCTGGGTTATGGGCCGCTCGAACCCCTGCTGGCGCGCGACGACATCGCCGACATCATGGTCAATGGCGCCCAGCGCGTCTTCATCGAAGTCGGCGGCAAGGTGCAGCTCACCAATGTGCGTTTCCGCGACAATGCGCAGTTGATGAACATCTGCCAGCGCATCGTCTCCCAGGTCGGGCGCCGCGTCGATGAATCTTCGCCGATCTGCGATGCGCGCCTGCCCGACGGCTCGCGCGTCAACGTCATCGCCCCGCCCCTGGCGCTGGACGGGCCGACCCTGACCATCCGTAAGTTCAAAAAAGACAAGCTGACCATGCGCAATCTGGTGGAGTTCGGCTCCATCAGCCCGGAAGGGGCGCGCGTGCTGGGCGTCATCGGCGCTTCGCGCTGTAACGTGCTGATCTCAGGCGGCACCGGTTCGGGCAAGACGACTCTGCTCAACACCATGACGGCCTTCATCGACCCGACCGAACGGGTGGTGACCTGCGAAGACGCCGCCGAACTGCAATTGCAGCAGCCGCATGTGGTCCGTCTCGAAACCCGCCCGCCCAATCTCGAAGGCCAGGGCACGGTGACCATGCGCGATCTGGTCAAGAACTGTCTGCGGATGCGTCCCGAACGCATCATCGTCGGCGAAGTGCGCGGACCCGAAGCCTTCGATCTGTTGCAGGCGATGAACACCGGCCACGACGGCTCGATGGGCACGCTGCACGCCAACTCGCCGCGCGAAGCCGTGTCGCGTCTGGAATCCATGATCACCATGGGCGGCTACGGCCTGCCGTCGCGCACCATCCGCGAAATGATCGTCGGCTCGATCGACCTGATCATTCAGGCCGCGCGCCTGCGCGACGGCTCGCGCCGCATCACCCATGTCACCGAGGTGCTGGGGCTGGAAGGCGACGTCATCGTGACGCAGGATCTGTTCCTGTATGAGATGGAAGGCGAGGACAAGAACGGCAAGATTATCGGCCGCCACCGCTCCACCGGCATCGGTCGCCCGCGTTTCTGGGACCGCGCGCGTTATTACGGTCTGGAGCGCGAATTGGCGGAGGCGCTTGATGCCAGCGAGTAACGGACGGCGAGGGCGCGGCGCGCGACAAGCGCTTAACGCGCTCAAGCAGCGAAGCGGTAGCGCAAGCATAAACGCGCTCAAGCAGCGAAGCGGCGGGGCGCGATCATGATCCAGATACTTATGATCGCCTTTCTCGGTTTCGTCGTCATCGCCAGTCTCGGCTTTGCGATGGCGGGCGGGGGCGGCGGTTCGGCGCAACTGAGCAAACGCACCCAGGCCATCGGCGCGCGCGCGACCACGACGGCGCGGCGGCAGAAGGGCGCTGCGGCGCGCACCCCGGAAGAACGCCGCCGCCAGATCAGCGAACAATTGAAAGAGGCCGACCGGCGCGAACGCAAGACGCGCCTGACCTTGCGCGCGCGCATGCTGCACGCCGGCTTGGAGCCGAACGAAAAGCGCTTCTGGATCGTCAGCGCCGTGCTGGGTGCGGTCGCGTTTTTCGTGCTGCTGCTGCTGCTCGGCAAGATGCCGTTCGCCCTGCGGCTGCTGGTGTCCGCTGGGGCCGCCTTCGCCTTCACCTACGGTCTGCCGCGCTGGGTGCTGGGTTTCATGGCCAAACGCCGCGTCGCCAAATTCACGCTGGAATTTCCCAACGCCATGGACATTATCGTGCGCGGCATCAAGTCGGGTCTGCCGGTCAATGACGGGCTGAAGCTGGCCGCCAAGGAATGTTCGGCGCCGCTGGGGCCGGAATTTCAGCGCCTGTGCGAAAACGTCGCCATCGGCATGTCGCTGGAGCAGGCGCTGGAAAAGATGAGCGAAAGCATGCCGGCGCCGGAGCTGCGCTTCTTCGCCATCGTCATCGCCATTCAGCAGAAGTCGGGCGGCAACCTGTCCGAAGCGCTCGGCAATCTGTCGGCTGTGTTGCGCGCGCGCAAGATGATGCGCGAAAAGATCAAGGCGTTGTCCTCCGAAGCCATCGCCTCGGCCTCGATCATCGGCTCGCTGCCGCCGGGTGTGGGTATTATGATCTTCGTGACGCGCCCAGACTATATCTCGATCATGTTCAGCAGCGCCGTTGGCAATCTGATGCTGCTGGGCGGCGTGGTGTGGATGGGGCTGGGCGTGCTGATGATGCGCAAGATGATCAACTTCAAGTTCTGACGGGGATCACAGCATGGAAGCCTTCGCCGCCACCATTATGAACCCCGGAAATCTGGTCGCCATCGTCGTGGCGGGCATGGTGTTCTTCACGGTCATCACCCTCGGCCAGAGCCTGATGTCGGGCGAGCAACTGGCCAAGCGCATGAAATCCGTCGCCACACGGCGGGAGGAGCTGCGCCGTCTGTCGCGCCAGAATGTCGGCCGCGACGCCACCGGGGGCTTACGCCGCACCGACACCAGTCCGTACCGCGCCCTGGTCGAAAAGCTGAACCTGAAGACCCTGCTGGAAGACCCGAAGGTGGTTGAGAAACTGGCCTCCGCCGGCTTTCGCGGTCCCAAGCCGGTTTCGACCTTCTATTTCTTCCGCTTCGCCATGCCGTTCGTGCTGGCTGGCGGCGCCGCCTTTTACCTGTTCGGGCTGAATGTCGGCCATCTGCACCTGCAGATGAAGGCGCTGATCTGCATGGGCGCCTTGGTGCTCGGCTATTACGCGCCCAACCTCTACATCTCCAACATGGCCTCCAAGCGCCGCCAATCCATCGTCGCCGCCTTTCCCGATGCGCTCGACCTGCTGCTGATCTCGGTCGAGTCGGGCATGTCCATCGAGGCGGCACTGCATCGGGTCGCCGGGGAAATCGGCTCGGCCTCGATCGAACTGGCCGAGGAGCTAAGCCTGGTGGTGGCGGAGTTGTCCTATCTGCCGGAGCGTCGCATGGCGTACGAAGGTCTGGCCGTACGCACCAACCACCCTGGCATCAAGGCGGTCTGCACCGCGATGATCCAGGCCGAGAAATTCGGCACGCCGCTCGGCACGGCCCTGCGCGTCATGGCCAAGGAAAACCGCGACCTGCGCCTGTCCGCCGCCGAAAAAAAGGCCGCCGCCCTGCCCGCGCAACTGACCGTGCCGATGATCGTCTTCTTCCTGCCTGTGCTGTTCGTGGTCATTCTCGGTCCGGTCGTGCTGCGCATCACCGCCATGCAGAAGCACGACACCTCGGCGCCGATCATCAACCAGCATCCGACGGAAAAGAACGAACGGTAAAGCGCCCGATTGCGTTCCCGAACTGAGCGTGATAGCGATATCATAACTCAGACATATAACCGCACCAGGGAACATCATCATGCGTCTTTTCACCAGCGCCGCCCTCGGCGTTTCGCTTCTAGCGCTCGCCAGCGCCTCTGCGACCGCCGCCACGCCGCCCATCTCGCTCAGCATCGACGCAGGTAAGCCTGGCGCGACCATTGACCGGCATATTTTCGGCCAGTTCGCCGAACATCTGGGTCACGGCGTCTATGGCGGCGTCTGGGTCGGCAAGGATTCGAGCATCCCCAATACGCGCGGCATCCGCAACGACGTCGTGGCCGCGCTCAAGGCGATCAAGGTGCCCGATGTGCGCTGGCCGGGCGGCTGCTATGCCGACAGCTATCACTGGCGCGACGGCGTCGGCCCCGATCGTAAAACGCGCGTCAATACCGCCTGGGGCAATGTCGTCGATCCGAATACGTTCGGCACCGACGAATATATGGACTTCATCAACCAGATCGGTTCCGAAGCCTATGTTTCGCTCAATATCGGCTCCGGCACAGTCGGCGAGGCGCAGGACTGGATGGAGTATATGACCGCCGACCAGCCCACGACGCTGCAACAGGAGCGCGCTAAAAACGGCCATCCCGCGCCCTATAATGTGCCGTTCATGGGCATAGGTAACGAAAGCTGGGACTGCGGCGGGCTGATGACGCCGGACGAATACACCGCCGAGCTGCGCCGCTATGCCCGCTTCGTCGGCAGCTATAACCCGAAAGAGCCGACCATGAAGATCGCGGTCGGCCCCGGCACGGACGACACCACCTGGACCGACGCCGTCATGAAGACCTGGAAGGAGCGCCGCGGCTGGTCGTTCGACTTCCAGGGCCTGTCGCTGCATTCCTACACCGTCTATGACGGCTGGCCGCCGCACATGCCTTCGACCGATTTCGACAAGACCGCTTATGCGCACGTCCTGAAGGAGACCCTGAAGATGGGGCCGCTGATCGACAAGCAGTCGGCGGTCATGGACAAGTACGATCCCGACAAGAAGGTCGCGCTGGTTGTCGATGAATGGGGCGCGTGGCTGGCCCCGACGCCGGGCTCGAACCCCGCCTTCCTGATGCAGCAGAACACCCAGCGCGACGCCGTGCTGGCTGCGCTCAACCTTAACATCTTCGCCCGCCACGCCGACCGCGTGCGCATGGCCAATATCGCCCAGATGGTCAATGTCTTGCAGGCCATGATCCTGACCGACGGCCCGAAGATGGTGCTGACTCCGACCTATCACGTCTTCAAGATGTACGTGCCCTTCCAGGATGCGACCATCATTCCGGTCACCTATGATGCCGGAACCTATACCCAGGGCGATACGACCCTGCCGCGCCTCGACGCCATCGCGGCCAAGGGCAAGGACGGCAAGATCTGGCTCTCACTGACCAATCTCGACCCGGACCAGCCGCTTGAGGTCGACGCCGCCGCGCTCGGCTTCAAGGCCAGCGCTGCGACCGGCCAGACCTTAACCGCGCCCAAGGTGGACAGCCTCAACGACTTCGACCATCCCGACACGGTGACGCCGAAGCCGATCAGCGGCAAGCTCAAGAACGGCGCCATTGTCCTGACCCTGCCGCCCGCCTCGGTGACGGTTGTGTCGCTGGAGCCTTGACGCTGGCACTACGCCCGCACGACGGCCTTGGTATGAATGCCGTCGTGCGTGGCGATCAGCCGCATAATCCTGCTGCGGCGCTTCGAATCGCATGACCGCGTCACCGTATCCGGCATAGCGTCCACTGTTTTTTAGATCTCCTGCACAGGATGCGTTGCGAAATCTCGCAAAGCGCACGGGCCGAGAATAAAAGACTTTATTTTGCGACGTCTGTGGGTCTGCGTCGGCAATAAAGCCATACGCTCATGGCGATGGAGACAAAGCCGATCACGATGGTGTAGGCGAAGAAGGTGAAATAGCCCGCCCCCAGCGCGGCGGGCGTCACCCCCAGTTTCGCGGCGGGCGCGACGTAGGAGTCTGAATGCAGATGCGCCATCAGGCCGGTGAACAGGGAGGCCACGCCGCCATGATCGGCGCCCCTGGCTGAGGCTTCGACGATGCGGCCCGACTGCGACGCCACCAGCTTGCCGAGGATCGAATACAGGCTGGAGAACAGGGCGTATTGCGTGGCGGTGAACGAGGCCGAGGTCAGGGACGACATGTAGGCGATCAGCACCGTGCCGGAGACGCTGGCCGAAATATTGTCCATGGCCATGGCGATGGCGAACACCTTGACGTCATGCCCGGCGCAGGCCAGCCACATGAAGCCCGCATGGCTGAGCGGCCCGACCACCGCGCCGATCACCAGAGCGCGCATCAGGCCGAACTGCGCGATGATCCAACTGGCGAAGCCTAAGCCGATCATCGACATGATCACGCCCCAGACCTTGCGCATACCGGCGATGGTATCGAGGCTGAAGCCGAGATCGACGTAAAACGGGTTCATGATGTTCAGAATAAACTCGCTGACGCGATAGACCAGGATCAGCGCCAGAATAAATGCGGCCCAGTTTTCGTAGCGCTTGAAGAAATCCGCGACCGGCGCGACGAAAGCCCCCTTAAAATAGGCGCCGGGTCGGGTCTTCCACGGCAGCGGCAGGCAGCAGGCCGCCAGAACGCCGAAGCCGATCAGAAAAGCGGGTATCTGCAGGAAGACGCCGGTGGTCTTGGCGGTCCAGACGGCTTTGAGCGCCGCCTGCGCCGCATCGCTCAGGCCGACAAGACCCAGCACAAAATCGAGCGCATTGACATTGCCGGTCAGGCCGCAGCCCATCAGAATCGCCGCCAGAACGATCAGCACGCCGCGCGCGGTCCATTCCAGCGTCTCGCGCCACGGATGCGGGGGCAGGTCGTCCATATGGATCGGGCGGATAATATGCGCCTTCTCGCGCGGGGCCAGAAAGACAGCCGCGATCCCGACCGCCATGAAGGCCGCCATGATGGCGTAGGCGGCGTTCCAGCCGAGCGGTCCGGCCAGCACCAGCGGCAGCACGCCCGACAGGATCATGGCGATGCGATAACCCCATTGATAGCAGGACGCCATCAGGCCCTGCAGCTTCTCCTCGACCGCTTCAATGCGCCAGGCGTCCATGACGATGTCCTGCGTCGCGGCGATGAAGCCGGTCAGCGAGGCAATGATCGCCATGCCGACAATGCCGCGTTCAGGATGGCTGAGCGAAATGCCGATCAGGCCCGCCACGAGCAGGCCCTGCACCAGAAGCAGCCAGCCGCGGCGATGGCCGAAGGCCTGCGTCAGGAACGGCAGGTTCAGCCGGTCGATCACCGGCGCCCACATGAATTTCAACGTGTAACTGAAGGTGGTGAACAGAAAGAAATAGCCGATATCGGCCAGCGACACGCCCGCCTGACGCAGCCAGACGCTGGCCGTATCATAGATCAAAAGATAGGGCAGGCCGGACGAGAAGCCGAGCGCCAGCATGACTGAGGCGGGCCAAAGATTGTGTTTCAGCTTCGCGCTTTCGTCCGTCGCGGATGTATTCGACATGCCTTACTCCGTCTTTTGCCTGACGGTATGGGGCTTTGGCGGCGGCGTCTAGGCGGATTTCGTTTTCGCCGGTTCGCTGGTCCAGGTTTGCAGGCGGTGACGCAGGGCGGCGACTTCGATTGGCTTGGCGAGAAAATCGTTCATGCCCGCGCTCAGGCTGGCGCGGCGGTCTTCTTCATAAGCGTTGGCGGTCAGGGCGATCACAGGCGTGGTCACGCCACGCGCGCGCAGGGCGCGGGTGGCGCCGAGGCCGTCGAGACCGGGCAGGCCCAGATCCATGAAAATCAGGTCGAAACTGTCTCTGGCGGCGATGTCGAGCGCTTCCTCGCCGGAGGCGGCGCGCTCGACGCGGCAACCTTCACGTTGCAACAGGATTTGCGCCAGCAGGGCGTTGACCGGATTGTCCTCGACCAGCAGAACCGATTTGTCGGCGGCCGCCTCGCTGACGATGCGCTCATCTTCGGCGTGCGGCGTCGTGGAGCGGCCGCGCAGAGCGGCCAGACGTTCAAGCAGGGACACGCGGCGCAGCGGTTTGATCAGATAACCGGCCCAGCCCTGAGCGCGCCAGGCGTCCAGTTCGTCGCGCTGCTCCGGCGCCAGCAGGATCAGACTGTTGCGCGACGGCGCCGGGCAGGGGCCGTCCAGCACCGCGCGATCGCACAGAACGACGGCCTGCATGTCTGTGACATCCTCTGGATGCGCAACGACGCGGACGCGACAATCGGCGCCCGCGAGATGGCTCAGTGCGCCGTCGCGCAGCACCGGATTGGCGGTGACGAGGCTGAGCGCGTTGGGAAGGCGCGTCGTTTCATAGCCCTTGCGCAGACCGTAGGGCGCGCGGAATTCGACGATAAAGCACGAACCGGCGCCGACCTCGGACTCAAGCGACACCTGACCGTTCATAGCCTCGACCAGTTTCTTGACCACGACGAGGCCAAGGCCTGCGCCGCCATAGCGCGTGGCGTCGCTGGCCTGAACCTGACCGTATTCTTCGAAGATACGCGCGCGCGCTTCTTCGGGAATGCCCGCGCCGGTGTCGCGCACGCTAAAACGGATCAGGCCCTGATCGGTCAGTCCGACGCGGATCAGAACGCCGCCGGTCGCCGTGAACTTGATCGCGTTGCCGGCCAGATTGAACAGGATTTGACGCAGACGCCCCTCATCGGCCTGAATATGCTCCAGACGCGATTCCAGCGCCCAGGCGATTTCGATGCCGCCGGCATGGGCGCGCGGCGATAAAAGTTCAGCCACGCTTTGCAGTAAGGGTTCGAGTCTGACCTGGGTGGTTTCGAGCTGAATGCGACCGGCGTCGATGCGCATATAGTCGAGCAGATCATTGACGAGGGTGAGCAGATGTTCGCCCGACTCGCGCGCGGTGGCGAGATAGGAGTCCTGATCGGGCGACAGGGGCGTGCGCGACAGCAGCGACAACATGCCCATCACGCCATTGAGCGGGGTGCGGATTTCATGACTCATCAGCCGGAAGAAGTCTTCACGCGCCTTGAGCCGGTCTTCCGGCGACAGGTTGTGATCGGAGGAACCGGGCGATGAAGAGGCGAACTGGGAGGTCATAGGCGGATTTTCCGTCGAGATCGTTCTGAGGCCGCCAACCCTAACCGCAAAAGGTTAAGGTCACGCCAAACGGAGGTTAAGAAGGGGTATAGAGACGCGCCTCCATCGCGCCTTCGCGGCTCTGGCGACGATAGATCAGCGCCTCGGCGACATGGCGACGCAGCACCGCACCCGACTGTTCGAGATCGGCGATGGTGCGCGCCAACCGCAGGGTGCGCGTCCAGCCGCGCGCGCTTAAATTGGCTTTTTCCGCCGCCTGGGTCAGCAGCGCCTTCGCCTTGTCATCCAGTGGGCAGATGGCCTCCAGCCCCGCGCCATAGGCCGTGGCGTTGAGGGCATTTTCCGGCGCCAGATCAAGTTTTTGCGCGCGCTGCGCCTGAATTTCGCGCGCCGCCATGACGCGCGCGCCGACCTCCTTCGATCCTTCCGCGGGCGCGGGCAGGGCCATGTCCATCGCCGTTACCGGCGGCACGTCGATTCGCAGGTCAATGCGGTCCATCAAAGGGCCGGAGACGCGGTTCTGGTAATCGTTCTGACAGCGCGGCGCCTTGCCGCATGCGCCCTTGCCCAGACCACCATGCCCGCAGCGACAGGGATTCATCGCCGCGACCAGTTGCACGCGCGCCGGATAGCGCACATGGTTGTTGGCGCGCGCCACCACGACATCGCCGGTCTCCAGAGGCTGCCGTAATGAGTCCAAGGCTTGCGGCGAAAACTCCGGCAATTCATCTAAAAACAGCACGCCATTATGCGCCAGCGACACCTCGCCCGGCTTGGCGCGCATGCCGCCGCCGGTCAGGGCCGCCATTGACGCTGAATGATGCGGCGAGCGAAACGGGCGCGCGCGCGTCAGTTCGCCCCTGGCGATCAGACCGGCCATCGACCAGATTTGCGAGGTCTCCAAAAGTTCGCGTGACGTCAATGGCGGCAATATGCCGGGCAGCCGCTGCGCCAGCATCGACTTGCCCGAACCCGGTGGTCCGACGAACAGGAGATTGTGTCCGCCCGCCGCCGCGATTTCGAGCGCGCGCTTGGGCGTTTCCTGTCCCTTGACCTCATTCAGGTCCATCGGTTTTCCGGGCGTTTTCACCTCGCCCGGAACCGGCGGCGTCAGCACGGCCTGACCTTTGAAATGGTTGATCAGCGCGATCAGCGAGCGCGGCGCCAGAATGGCGACATCGCCCGCCCACGCCGCCTCGGCGCCGTTATCGTGCGGACAGATCAGCCCCATGCCATAGGACGAGGCCGCAATGGCCGCGGGCAAGGCCCCGGCGATCGCCGCAATCGAGCCGTCGAGCCTTAATTCTCCGACGCAGACAAAACCATCGAGCGCATCCTGCGGTATGACCCCCATCTCGGCCATCAGGGCCAGCGCAATCGGCAGATCGAAATGCGTGCCTTCCTTGGGCAGATCGGCGGGCGACAGATTGGCGACGATGCGCTTGCCGGGCAGGGCCAGTCCCATGCCCGCAAAGGCGCCGCGCACGCGCTCGCGGCTCTCCGCCACCGCCTTGTCGCCCAGGCCGACGACCTGAAAGGCGACCTGGCCCTGAGTCAGGACAATTTCAGCTTCGACGCGGCGCGCCTCGGCGCCTTCAAACGCAATGGTGGTGACTCGCGCGGGCATGACATCCCCCTGATGCTGCGCTGAAAATCCTAAAAGAACTCAACCTTAATGCGGTGAGGACATACAGAATCTATCCACAAGCTAGCGGGGATAAGCATACAAAGCAAGAACAAAAATTGAACAATTAGCAAACTCGCTCAATTGTATGCGCAAAAATTGTGCAAATCGCTGAAATTATTAAAGATTTATGAAGGCGCGCGTCCGGGTGATCACCCCTTGACGGCGTGCAACGCCTCGATCCGCTCCCACATCAGTTCAGTCGCGTCCACGCCCTCAAACGCTTTTAACTGCACGGCGCCGGTGGGGGAGGTGACATTGATCTCGGTCAGATAATCGCCGATCACGTCGATGCCGACGAACATCAGCCCTTTCTCTTTCAGAACAGGTTTGAGCCGCGCGCAAATCTCGCGGTCTCGCGCCGTCAGCGCCAGTGGCTCCGCCCGCCCGCCGACGCGCAGGTTCGAGCGCACCGCGCCTTTCTCCGGCACGCGGTTGATGCCGCCCGCGATCTCGCCGTCGATCAGGATGATGCGCTTATCGCCCGCGCTGACCGCCGGGATGAATTTTTGCAGGATCACCGGCTCACGGCTGATATTTCCAAAAAGTTCGATTAAGGCGTCGAGATTGCGATCGCCCGCCTTGAGCTTGATCACGCCATTGCCCGCCGCGCCATGCAGCGGCTTGAGGATACAATCGCCATGACGCGCGAAGAAGTCGTGGATGGCGACCGGATCGGCGCTGACCAGGGTGGGTGGCTGCAAATCCGGGAAATGCGTCGCCAGCAGCTTTTCCGGCGCGTCGCGCACGCTGGTCGGATTGTTGACCACCAGGGTCTTGGGGTGGACCATCTCCAGCAGATAGGTCGAGGTGATGTAGGCGATGTCGAACGGCGGATCCTGGCGCAGCAATATGACGTCGAGATCGTCCTCAAGATCGAGCTTTTCAAAATCGCCCGCCGTAACGTGATCGCCCTTGACGTCGCGCAGGCTTACCCGGCGCGCGCGTGCAAACGGGCGGCCATCCTCAAGCGACAGATGTTTCGGTTCGAACACCCAGAGCTGATGTCCGCGCGCCTGCGCCGCCATCATCATCAGAAAGGTCGTATCGGAGGCGATATTGACCTTTTCAATCGGATCCATCGAAACGGCGACGCGCAGGCTCATGTGGTGTTCCTTTATGCTGCCGCCGATATGTGTCGCCCGCGCGGCAAAGGCAAGCGCTTCCGGCTAAAAAGGCGGCGCTTCGAAGGCGTTGATCCGGTGTTGCGGCCAGTGACCGGGCGCCAGAATGTAGAGATCAATGTTTAGATCAAAGCTTTGCAACTGCGGCTTCTTCGCCTGCAAGGCCAGTCCGGCCTGCCACAGCCGCGCCTGCTGCGTGGCGGAGACCGTTTCATAAGCTTCCTGCGGCGTGCGTCGCGACTTGACCTCGACCACGGCCAGACGACGGCCCTTCTGCGCCAGAATGTCGATTTCGCCGCGCGGCGTTTTCAAACGGAAGCCCAGGATGCGGTAGCCTTTGAGCATCAGATGGATGAGCGCGACATATTCCGCCAGATGGCCGGCCCGGTGCGCCTTGCGTCCTCTGATGATCCTATCCACGCGCCTTGCCCTGCATCTCAAGCGCCTTCTGATAGATCAGCTTGCGCGGCAGGCCGAACATCTGGGAAAGTTGCCGGGCGGCGTCGGCGGGACTGTACGACTCCAGCGCCAGTTTCAGCGCTTCGTCGAGATTGTCCGTGGACGGAGCTTCCTCCAGGGGCGGGGCGACGACGATGACGATTTCGCCCTTTGGCTCTTGCAGAGCAGGATCGGCGATCAGGACGGACAACCGCCCGCGATGGCCGGTTTCGTAAAGCTTCGTCAGTTCACGACATACGCATGCCTCACGGTCGCCCAGCGCCGCCAGCATGTCGCCCAGCGATTCGTGCAGGCGCGGCCCGGTCTCGAAAAACACCAGGGTCGCGGCCTGCGCAGCGAAACCGGCGAAGAAGCTTTTGCGCGCGCCGCTCTTGTTCGGCGCGAAGCCTGCGAACAGAAAACGGTCGGTCGGCAGCCCCGACAGGCACAGCGCCGCCAGCACCGATGAGGCGCCGGGGATCGGGTGGACTTTGAGGCCTGCGCTTTGCGCCTCCGCCGCCAGCCGGAAGCCGGGATCGGAGATCAGCGGCGTGCCGGCGTCGGAAATCTGCGCGATCACCTCGCCGCTGCGCAGGCGGTCGAGAATTTCCGGCAAGACCTTCGGCCCGACATGATCGTCATAACGGATCAGCTTTTTCTTCAGATCGTAGGCGGCCAAAAGCTTGCCCGCCACGCGCGTATCCTCGGCCAGCACGACATCGGCGGCGCGCAGCACGTCGAGCGCGCGCAAGGTGATGTCGCGTAAGTTTCCGATTGGCGTGGCGACAATATAGAGGCCAGGGCTGACAGGCCTTGGCGGCGGAGCGAACAGAGATTCCATGTGCTAACCTAGTAGCTCCAATAACAGCCTGTCCAGCACGACGCGGCCCTTATCGGTGGCGCGCAGACGCTCCCTTGTCTGTTCGAGAAAACCGTCCGTGATCAGAGCATCGGCCTTTTCGCGGTCAAGATGCGGGATGCGCGTCCATCGCACGCCGTCGATCAGGCGCAGGCCCAGCATCAGCGCCTCCTCCTCAGCCTCCTGCGGCGACAGGGCGGTGGCGGCGATCGGATCAGTCGCCGCCGTATAGGCTTTCAGGTCCGGCTCGGCGACGGTGGCGTAACGCACGCCGCCGCGCGTCAGCCTGCCATGCCCGCCTGGACCAACCCCCATATAATCGACGCCCTCCCAGATGAAGACATTATGCGCCGAGCGGGCGGCGGGGCCACGCGCGTGGTTCGACACCTCATAGGCCTCAAAACCGAGATCGCCGAGCGTGTCCTGCGTCGTCTGGTACAGCGCCTCGGCCAGCTCCGGGTCGGGCGGCGCCCAGACGCCGCGCCGCACCGCGCGTCCGAAGGCGGTCGTCGGCTCGATGGTCAATTGGTAGGGCGAGATATGTTCGACCTCAAGCGCAGCGGCGCGGCGCAGCTCCGCCGCCCAGCCTTCCGGCGTCTGACCGGGCAGGGCGTAGATCAGGTCCAGCGATACGCGCCCGAACACCGTCTGCGCGGTCTCGATCCCGCGTATCGCGTCCTGCGCCGAATGATTGCGGCCCAGAAAGCGCAGCGCCTCATCGTCGAGCGCCTGCACGCCGAGCGACAAACGGTTGACGCCCGCCACGCGGAAGCCTTCATAACGCGCAATCTCGGCGTCGGTCGGATTGGCTTCGAGTGTTATTTCTATATTGCCGGAAAGTGGGAATAGTTCTGAAGCCGTCGCGATCAGCTCCGCCACCCACTCCGGCGGCAGCAGCGATGGCGTGCCGCCGCCGAAAAAGACGCTGGCCAAGCGGCGTGGCCCTAAACCCTCCGCCTGTCGCTGCAGATCGGCCAGCATGGCGTCAAACAGGGCGCGCTGACCGGCCTGCTTTCGATCGCGTGTGACGTTGAAATCGCAATAGGGGCAGATGCGCGAGCAATAGGGCCAGTGGACGTAGAGGGCGAGCGGCTCCACTTAGAACAAGGCCTTGCGCAACTGCTCGAACGCCAGGTGGCGATGGCTGATCGCGTCCTTGGCTTCGGGGTCCATCTCGGCGAAGGTCATGTCATGGCCGTCGGGCCGGAAGATCGGGTCGTAACCGAAGCCCTTGTCGCCGCGCTTCGGAAAAACGATGTCGCCATCGACGCGGCCCTCGAACACGCAGGCATGACCTTCGGGCCAGGCGACCGCCAGCGCGCAGGTGAAAAAGGCGCGCGTCGTATAGCCGTCGCCCTTGGCCTCTTTCGCCAGCCGCAACTTATGCTCGATGACTTCGATCGCGCGGTCGAAATCCTTGTATGGCCCGGCCCAGCGCGCCGAATAGACGCCCGGATCGCCGTCCAGCGCCGCGATGCTCAGCCCCGAATCGTCCGCCAGCGCGGCCATACCCGCCTTCATCGCGGCATGGCGCGCTTTGAGAATGGCGTTGCCGATAAAGCTGACCTCGGTTTCCGGCGGCTCCGGCAGGCCCAGCTCTCCGGCGGGAATGACCTCAAACCGGTCGTCCAGCAGGGCGGAAATTTCGCGCGCCTTGCCTGGATTGTGCGTGGCGGCGATCAGCTTCTGGCCGGGGATCAGGGACAAACTCATGCGGCGCTCCTTGTCGCTCGCCTTTTAAACGGATACGGGCAAATGGAAAGGCCTGTTGCGTTGCGCGCCCACAATGTACGACAATGCGGCTTGAGTTCAGGGGAGGTCTTATGCGCCTGTTAGGTCCGCGCTCTATCGCCAGCCTGCTGAAGACGGCGCTCGACGTCGTCTATTACGGGCTTTACACGCTGATCTTCGGCGCCGCCATCGCAGTGGTGTGCGTCCTCAGCGTGCCGAATCTGGCCGCCGAAGTGGTGCGGCGGCTCAATATCGGCGCCAATCTGTCCGCCGGGTCGCAGGCGGTGATGCTGATCGCCTTCGCTATTTCGCTGGGCGGGTATCTGCTGGTCATGCGCTGGACGCGGGCCATTTTTCGCACCCTGGCCGACGGCGACGTGTTTCATCCCGACAATACGGTGCGGCTGCGTTCGATCGGGGTGGCGCTGGCGGCGCTCGAAGTCTTCGGCTACGCCGCGCGCGCCTTTGCCTCGGGCTTTTTCCATATCGAGTTCGAGCCGATCTACGGCCTGCGGGCGGTGACCATGTGGTTCCTGGTGCTGGTGGTCTTCGTGCTGGCCGAAGTGTTCAAGGAAGGCGCGCGCCTGCGCCACGAGGCGGACCTGACCATATGATCCGCATCCGTCTCGCCGAGGCGCTGGCCAGGCGCCGCCTGTCCATCGTCGAACTGTCCGACCGCACGGGGATCAGCGTGCGCGATCTGGAAATCCTGCGCGATAACAAGGCGGTGGCGGTGCGGCTGACGACGCTCGACGCCCTGTGTCGGGCGCTCGACTGCGCGCCGGGCGATCTGATGACCTATGAGATCGATTAATATTCCTGCATAGCCTGCCGGATCTGGTCGGCGTTCTGCTGCGCGGTCATGCTGGCGGTCAGGGGCGCCGCAAACTGGCCTTTCGGGTTCATCAGATAGACAACCGAGGTGTGGCTGTAGGTGTAATCATCGCCGGAGCCCGACTTGACCGCGCTGACCTTGTATTCTTTTTCCGCCTGTTCAATCGCGGCGGGCGCCCCGGTCAGGCCGATGACGTTTTTCGGAAAGCCGTTCGAGGCCAGATAGGCTTTCAGCGCAGCGGGCGTATCGCGCGCCGGATCGACCGTGACGAAGACGATCTGCAAATCCCTGGCCTTATCGCCGAGAAGGCCTTGCGTGCGCGCCAGGTTTTGCAGGGTCAGCGGGCAGACATCGGGGCAGAAGGTGTAGCCGAAAAACACCGCCGACCACTTGCCCTTCAGCATGGCCTCGGTGACCGGCTTGCCGTCCTGATCGAGCAGTTTGAACGGCCCGCCGATATCGGCCACGCCGGTCGTGGTGGTCGGGTGCGACATGCCGCCGCGCGTGGGCGGAAAGACGCGCCAGAGATTGACACCGATCAGTCCGATCAGCAGGGTGGCGGCGATAACGATCACCGTGAGTCGAAACTTGCCCATGCGTGTGGTCTCCTTCAGCCCTTCCTGCCGGTTTAGTCCGGCCAGCCCGCGATCTCAACCATGTTTGTCGTCCGCGCCCTCGAACAGGTGTCCCGCATCCTCAACGGCCCCGATCCCGGCGCCGCCGGAGACGGTCTCTCGCTGAGCCAGCCGCGCGCTCAGGAGCATTTACGCCTGCGCACCCTGATCATGTTGCGCTGGCTGGCCGTGTTCGGCCAGACCGCCATGATCCTGCTGGTGGGCTACGGACTGAATTTCACCATTCGCACCGGCCTGTGCCTTGGCGTCGTCATGGCCAGCGTCTGGCTCAACATCATTCTCAGTCTCGGGCGCCGCAAGGTGACGCGCGTGCGCGGCTGGGAAGCCATGATGCAGCTCAGTTTCGACACCATCCAGTTGGCTGTATTGCTGGGCGTCACCGGCGGGCTGAACAATCCGTTCTGCCTGATGCTGATCGCGCCGCCCAGCGTCGCCGCCGCCAACCTGCCGACGCGGCATGGCCTTGCGGTGGTGATCGTCTCTTTGCTGGCGACTGTGGCGCTGGCCTTCTGGTCCCTGCCACTGCCGTGGTATCCGGGGCAGAGCTTTGTTCTGCCGGAGATTTACCGCGCCGGTTTTCTGGCCGCCATCCTGATCGGCATCGCTTTTACGGCGGGTTATGCCTGGCAGACGGCGCTGGAGCAGACGCGCATGGCGCGCGCCCTGGCCGCGACCCAGGCCGTGCTGGCCAAACAGCATCGGCTCGGCGCGCTCGGCGGTCTGGCGGCGGCGGCGGCGCATGAGTTGGGCACGCCTTTGGGCACGATTCAGGTCGTGGCTAAGGAGATGCTGCACGGTCTGAAGCCCGGCGATCCGCTGTACGAGGACGCCGAACTGCTGGTGTCGCAGACCCAACGCTGCCGCGATATCCTCAAAGCCTTGTCGGCGCGCCCGGATCGCGGCGACGCGGTCTATGAACGCGTCTCGCTGCGCAACTTCCTCGAAGAGGCCGTGGAGCCGTTCCATGCGCGCGGCAAGCGAATCGAGATCAGCATCGAGGTCCAGCCCGCCGTGCGCGCGCGGCTCGGCGATGGCGATCCGGGCCTGAACATAAGTCTGCGCCGCCGTCCCGAATGGCTGCACGCGGTCTCGGCCTTTGTCGGCAACGCGGTCGATTTCGCCCGCTCCAGCGTTTTCGTGCGCGCCGAACTGACCGCGGGCTACGCCAGCCTGACGATTGTAGACGATGGACCGGGTTTCGCCCCGGACATTTTGTCGCGGCTGGGCGATCCTTACGTTTCGTCGCGTTATCAGGCTGATCCGGGCGAAAACCGTTCAGAAGCAAAGCATTCCGGCATGGGACTGGGCTTCTTCATCGCCAAGACCCTGATTGAAAACACCGGCGCCAGCGTCACTTTCGGCAATCGCGAAGCGGGCGGCGCCTATGTCCGGGCCTTGTGGCGGCCCGAGCAAATAGATATTTTGTCGCACGACACAATTGCGGATCAAGGCGGGCGAAACCCATGAGCGAAACACAGGATCACGAAGCGGCGAAAGCGGCGCTGGCCGAACGCATCGCCGCCCTGCCGGACAGGACTTTGTTGCTGATGGATGACGACGCGCCGTTCCGCAACCGGCTGGCGCGCGCGCTGGAAACGCGCGGTTTCGTCGTGACGGTCGCCGAAAGCGTCGCGCAGGCCATCGAGATCATTAACGCCAATCCCCCCGCCTATGCGGTGATGGATATGCGCCTTGACGACGGCAATGGCTTGCAGGCCGTACAGGCTCTGCACGTCGCCAGACCCGACGCCCACGCCGTCATGCTGACCGGCTACGGCAATATCGCCACGGCGGTCGCGGCGGTGAAGTCCGGCGCCATCGACTATCTGTCCAAACCCGCCGACGCCGACGATGTGGCGCGCGCCCTGCTGGCGGTCGAGGACAAGGCTCCGCCGCCGCCGGACAATCCGATGTCCGCCGACCGCGTGCGCTGGGAGCATATTCAGCGCGTCTATGCCCTGTGCAATCAGAACGTCTCCGAAACCGCAAGGCGCCTCGGCATGCACCGCCGCACCTTGCAACGCATCCTGGCTAAGCGGGCGCCGAAGTAAGGCCGCCCCCTTTACTCGTCCGCGATCACGATCCCCGGCTGATCGGGCGGGATGAAGTCGAACAGGCCGAAATCAAGCGCCTTTTGCGGGCGGGCGGCGGTCAGCGGGTTTTGCGACAGGGCCAGCAGTTCCTCCGGCGTCAAGTCTTTGGCTTCCGGCTTGCGGCGCAGGTGGCGCGCCTGTCCCTTGGCGGCGCCCGGCTCAGAGCGCGTCGCGTCGCTGTCCAGTATCTTCCAGTAGCCGATTGACAACTGCCACGCCGCCTTCGCAACGCGGGCCGGTTCCGGCCAGCGGCGGCCATCGGAGAAGCTCGGCGCCAGCGGCGCCTTGTGCGCGCGAATATCCTCAGGAACGCGGCTCAGCAGTCGGCATACGCGATCCTCCGGCAGGGGAACGAACACACGGCCTTTGCGGTCGTCCTCGATCAGACCGGCATAGGCGTCGAGCGCGTCCTCGCGCCGTTCATAGACGGGGCCGAGCGTCTGGGTGACAAAGGCGACGCGCCCCTCCACCAGCCTTTCCGCTTCACCCTGCCGACCTGCGCGCGCGCCCTTGCCTTCGCGAAGCTGGCTCAGGGCGAGATGGGCGTCCTTGGCGATCGGATAGGCGGGTACGGGCATAATTGTTCACGTTTTATTCCGGGGTTTCACCATAGACCTGCACAAGCGGGGTGACAAGGGGGCGATCCTGCCCTTATGGTCGCCAAAAGTCACATAAATTACAGGATAAACGTCATGGACCCGATGCGCCGCAACCTGATCCTGAGCGGACTGGCCGCTCCCGCCTTGGCGCCTGCGCTGGCCCCCGCCCTGGCCCTCGCCCAGACCGCCGCGCCGGTGGCGGACGATCCTTCGCGCGCGGCCCTGTCGTGGCCGACTCCAACCTTCACCATCGACCTGTGGCCGAACGGCGCGCCGGGCCAGCTTCATCCCGATATGAAGGAAAACGTCGAGGAAACCTCTAAGGATCCAAAACAGCATTTTCGTCGCGTCAACGGGATCAGCCGCCCGCGCGTCGCGGTGTTTCCGGCGCAAAACCCCAATGGCGGCGCCATGCTGATCATTCCGGGCGGCGGCTTTTACTGGAACTATTTCGATCATGAAGGCTATCAACTCGCCGATTTTCTCAACCGCCAGGGCGTGACTTGCTTCGTGCTGTTCTATCGTCTGGCGGCGGACGGCTGGGACAAGCCCGCCTATGTCGGCAACGCCGACGCCCAGCGCGCCATGCGCGTGATCCGGTCGCGCGCCGCCGAACTCAAGATCGACCCGGCGCGTCTCGGCGTGACCGGCTTCTCGGCGGGCGGTTTTCTGACCTCAAGCCTGGCTACGCGCCATGCCGCCAGCTTCTATGCGCCGGTGGACGCCGCCGATCAGCAATCGGCCAGACCGTTTCTGGCCGCGCCCATCTATCCGGTGCAGAGCGTCGATCCGGCCTACGCCTATCCGGGCGTGATCTCGACCCTGTTCGGCGGTCAGGTCACGCTGGACATCATCAAGACCTGGTCGCCGGATCAGAATGTCGGCCCCGATACGGCGCCGTGCTTCCTGTGCCAGAATGAAGACGACACGACCGTGCCGGTGCAGAACACCGTCGCCTTGCGCGACGCGCTGGCCGCCGCGAAAATTCCGGTCGAAACCCACCTGTTCGCCAAGGGCGGCCACGGCTTCGGCATGAAGGACGAGCCCGCCCAGCCCTGGCATATCTGGCCGCAACTGCTGGCCAATTTTGCGCGCAGCCGTGGGATGATGGGCTGAACCGAGCCATAGGCTGTAAGCGTTTACGGGCGTTCTTTTTACACGCGAATCAACTTGCTCTATAGTTAAGACTTCTGTGATTCGTATGGACGATAGGCGCGCCGCATGGCCCTTGCGACCCTGGCTTATTCCGCAGCGGGCGGAGCAATGGCTCTGGCCCTGTCGACGACGTGGCTGGCTCTGCGGTTGCGGTCGCGCCTGACCGCCGCGCAAGGCGCGCTTCGCGACGACCTCAGCCACAAACAGAGCCTGCTGCGCGAACTGGACTCCGCCACCCAGGCGTTCGACGAGGCGTTTCTCGCCGTCGAAGGCGATACGGTGCGCCCGGTTTGGGGGGAAGACTCCTTGCGCGCCTGCGCCGAAGCCCTGGGCCTGAAGGCTCTGGACAGCGATCTGGCGCCCGCCGTCATGGCGGCTCTGGGTGACACCTCGAAAGAGGCCGCCGAGGGGCTGAAAGCGCTGATCTCCGAAGGCCGCGCCTGCCGCTTTGAGATTTTCACCGGCGGCGACCCCGATGACGTCAACGCGCCGCCGGGGCGCACACTGATCATCGAAGGCCGCGCGTCCGGCGCGACGGCGTGGATCCGGCTGGCCCTGGCGGGCGACCGCGCTTCGCTGTCCTCCGGCCCGTTCGCCCAGATGGCCGAACGCCTGCCCGCGCCTTGCTGGATCTGCGCGCGCGACGGGCGCGTCGTCTGGGCCAACGGCGCATGGCTGCGCGCCGTCGAGGCGTCGTCGCTCGATCAGGCGATCAAGGGCAATCTGACCCTTGACCGCAACGCCGACGCGCTTGTCTTAGAGGCGCTGGAAACGCGCGTGCGCCGCGACGGCTTCCGCTGGCTGACCCTGAACGGCCAGCGCCGCGCCTTTCAGATCATCGCCGAGCCGCTCAACGACGCCTATGTCTGCGCCTATGTTTTGGATGTGACTGAGGCCGAGGAGAGCCGCGAGGCCCTGCGCCGCCACGCCAAGGCGCACGATGAGACGCTCGACGCGCTCGAAGACGCGGTGGCCATTTTCGGCCCGGAGCGGCAACTGACCTTCCATAACCGCGCCTTTGAACAATTATGGGAGCTGGAGCCCGCCTGGCTGGCCGAGCGACCGACGCACGGCGAATGGCTCGACCGGCTGCGCCAGAAGCGCCGCCTGCCGGAAACCTCCGACTACGCCGCCTTCAAGAGCAAAGAGAGCGAGGCGTTCAGCCTGACCCATACCGGCGATGACGAGATGTGGAGCCTGCCTGACGGGCGGTCCTTACGCGTCGTGCATCAGCCGCATCCGTTGGGCGGGCTGCTGCTGCTGTTCTCGGACAAGACCGGCGAACTCAAGCTCAAGGCGCAGTTCAACGCCCTGATTCAGGTGCAGAAATCGACGCTCGACCAGTTGAACGACGCCGTATCGGTCTATGGTTCGGATGGACGGCTGCGCCTGCGCAATTCGTCGTTCGACCGCTTCTGGAATATCCGCCCCGACGATATGGCCGCCGTGATGGACTTCGCTGAGGTCGCCGAGCTGTGTCTGCCGCTGGTGCATGATCGCGGCTTCTGGAGCGAACTGAAGGCGCGTGTCACCGACACCGACCCGCTGGCGCGCGCGCCGCAAAAGGGCGAAATCAGAGTATCAGACGGGCGGCTGGCGCAATGGCGCACCCAGCCCCTGCCGGACGGCGCCACCCTGGTCGCCTTTTCCGACATCACCGCCACGCGCCAGTTGGAAAAGGCCATTGAGGACCGTGACGAGGCGCTGAATGAGTCCGTGCGGCTCAAGCGCGACTTCGTCGCCAATGTCTCCTACGAGCTGCGCACGCCGCTGACCACCATTGTCGGATACGCCGACCTGTTGCAAGCGCAGGCGGGCGCCAACCCGAAACAGACCGCCTATCTCGATTCGATTCAGGCGGCGGCGCAGGAACTGGCGCGCTCCATCGACGATGTGCTGGACATGGCGCAGATCGACGCGGGTGAAATGTCGATCACGCGCAGCCCGGTGCGGCTGCTCGATCTGGTCGCCGAGGTCGGGGCGCGTCTGGCCGACAGCTTCAAAGCGCGCAGCGTCGGTTTTGACTATCACGGCGTCATCGAAACCGGCGAGATCAGCGTGGACGCCAAACGATTGGGGCAATGCCTCGACCACCTGCTCGGCAACGCCATTCGTAACGCGGCGCAGGGCGGTTCGGTGACGCTGAACGCGCGCCGCAACGGCGATACGCTGGAACTGGAGGTCGCCTATACCGGACGCGGCATTCCCTATCATGTTCAGGCGCATATCTTCGATCGCTATATCGGGCGCGAGCGCGGCGGGCCGGGTCTGGGCCTGGCCTTGGTCAAGGCCCTGGTCGAACTGCACGATGGCTGGATCACGCTGGAATCCGAGCCGGACAAGGGCGCCAGCTTCAAAATCCACCTGCCGGGCCAGAGTGCAATCCAGTCCTCCGCCGCCGTCCACGTCGTCGAGGACAGAAGCGCCGTCGCCGAAGACGAATCGGAGGACGGAGCCGCGGGCGACGATCCGGTGCTGGGCGTCGCCTGATCCGGGGAACGATCCAGACGCGATTGTAGGGATTTGCAACCGGATGTGACCGTTTCGGGGTTGATCCTGGGGACAAGATGGCCGATAGGCTGCCCATCCCCGACTTGTTCCGCCTCGCAACGACTACGTGCAGGAGCCCGCCGACCCTATGCCCAAGGATCTTCGCCGCCTTCGTCCGGTCATCAGCCGCTGGATGAGCCTGCGCCACTGGCGCTCGCAACTGGTGTTCTGGAGCGGCGGTCTGCTGGTCGGTCTGGTGGCGGTGTTCATGGCGATAGTGGCCGACCGGGCGCAGTCCCTGTTCGGCCTGATGCGCACGCACATCTTCTGGCTTCCCCTGTTCCTTACGCCGATCGGTTTCGCGGCGTCCAGCTATGTCACCAAGCGCTGGTTCGGCACTGCGCAGGGCTCCGGCATCCCTCAGGTCATCGCCGCCAGCGAGATCGTGCGCCACGATCCTGCAAAGGCTGAAAAACTGGTGTCGATACCGGTGGTGCTCGGTAAGATCGCCATGCTGATGCTGGGCCTGTTGTGTGGCGCGCCGATCGGGCGCGAAGGGCCGACCGTGCAGGTCGGCGCCGCCCTGATGCGCATGACGGGCCGCATCGGCGGCATCGTGCAGAATGAATCGGCCCTGCTGCTGGCGGGCGGCGCGGCGGGCGTGGCGGCGGCGTTCAACACGCCTCTGGCCGGGATCGTCTTCGCCATCGAGGAGCTGGGCAAGTCGTTCGAGCAACGCACTTCCGGCACGGTGATCCTGACCGTGATGCTGGCTGGCGTCGCCTCCATGGGCCTGATGGGCGACTATACCTATTTTGGCCGCCACACCACCCATATTGAAGGCTGGACCGATGTGCTGGCCGTGGCGGTGTGTGGGATCGGCGGCGGGCTGCTGGGCGGCGGTTTCTCACGCGCCACGATTTTCGGCCTGAAGCGTCTCGGTACATTTTTCGGCGGCTGGACCAAGCAGCATCCGATCTGGTTCGCGGCCGGTTGCGGCCTGCTTCTCGCCATCCTCGGCGTGGCGTCGGGCGGCGCGGCCTTCGGCACCGGTTACGGCGATGCGCGCGACCTGCTGGCCGGTCAGCAGCACGTCATCTACGGCTATGGCCTGCTGCGCGTGGTCGCGGCGCTGGTCATGGCCATTTCCGGCATTCCGGGCGGTCTGTTCGCGCCCTCCCTGTCGGCGGGCGCAGGCGTCGGCGCCGATCTGCACCTGATGGTCCCAATCGTGCCGCTGGCCACCATGGCCCTGCTCGGCATGGTCGGCTACTTCTCCGGCGTGGTGCAGTCGCCGCTGACCGCCTTCGTCATCGTTATGGAGATGACCAATGACCACGACATGGTGCTGCCGCTGATCGCCACCTCGCTGCTGGCCTATTCGGTGTCGCGCCTGATCTGTCCGCACCCGCTCTATCACAGCCTGGCGCAAGGCTTCATCAAGCAGGCCAGAGCGGAACAACGGGCTGAAAAGGCGGAGACGAAACTGACCGTTGAACCGGTGAAAGCGACCCCGGAAGCCTGATCAGGCGGCGTGATACAGCGCCCGCATCGCGTCCGAGGCGCTGATAATCCCGACCAGCCGCCGGTCTTCGTCCAGCACCAGCACATGCCGCCGATCGCCGCGCGCGAATAGGGGCGTCACCTCGGCCAGAGGCGCACCGGCGCGCGTCGTCATCACATCTTCCTGCATCACCTGCCCGGCGACTTCGGGAATGTCGGAGTGGACACGCCCGCTTGGCGTCAGAAACGCCCTCAGCCCGCCGTGACGCGCCGCTTCGGCTTCGATAGCGGCGCGCGTCAGGAGGCCATGCACGCGACGGCGACGGTCAATCACCGGCAGGGCCTTGATATCGTGCTTGTCCATTAGCGCATAGGCGTCCTTCAGGTGCGTTCCGAAATGCACGGCGTGAACCGGCGCGGTCATCGCCTCGCCGCAGAGGCGCTGACCAGCCAGCCGCGTCCAGGCCAGTTGTTCGCTGCGCGCCAGCAGCCGCGCCAGATCGTCGGCGGCGATGTCCAGCACCTCGTCCTGCTCGCGCAGCGCGGCGCTGAGATCGGCCTCGCTGATGCGCAGCAGCCCCGACTTCGCCGTCGCCGCGACCGGCGCGACGTGCGGATAGGACCGCCGCGTCAGATTGTTCCAGATGAGCCCCGCTGCGACCAGCAGCAGCGAGTTCAGGCAGGCTGGAAACAGGATAAAGAGCGGCGCCTTCGTATGCGTCAGCACGACCAGCAAAGCCATCGCGCCGCCCGGCGGATGCAGGCAGCGGAAGGTAAACATGGCCGCAATGGCCAGCCCGACCGCCAAGGCCGCCGCCATGATCGGATCGGGGACCAGGTTGCACATGGCGACGCCCATGACCGCCGAAACCGTATTGCCGCCGACCACCGACCAGGGCTGGGCCAGTGGCGAGGACGGCACGGCGAAGACCAATACGGCGCTGGCGCCCAGAGGCGCGACCAGCCAAGGCGACAGATGCGCATGGCCTGCGAGGCTCAGACAGATCAGCCCGGTCAGGGCGATGCCGATCGCGCCGCCGAGGGAGGCGCGCAGGCGCTCGCCAAAGCTGATCGTCATCGGACGCGGCCAGAAGGCTCTGAGAACAGGGCTGAAGGTCATGGGCTTTCACGCAAAAGGACGCGGGCCTTGTAGCGGCCCGCGTCCTTTCGGCAAAACCAGAAATTCTGGCTTAGAGCGCGTTTCGATCTGATGCGATGAGATCGGCGCTATAAACTTATGTTTTGTCGCTCTTTCTTATCCAAAAGTGGAGGCGCTTTTTGGGAAAGCGCGCCGGGAATCAGCCCGTCTTGCTGTCGCGATCCCCGTACCAGTTCAGATTGCGCGTCAGCATCATGACGGCGGCGATGGTCAGGAAGGCGGACACCGCGCCGACCAGCAGGGCGTAATCCTCCATGCGCATCAGGATATAGATCAGGCCGTAGAGCAGGCCGAACACAATAAGCGCCGCGACGCCGCGCAGCAGGCTCTTGAACACCATGCCCGCATAGGCCGAGATCAGGCCGACCGTCGCGACGGCGGCGGCGGCGAAGGCGGCGTCGAAGCCGATGCGTTCGGCCAGAGACAGCAGCAGCAGGTAGAAGGTGATCTGCGCCAGCCCGATCAGGATATATTGCGCCGGGTGCAGCTCGGTCTTCGTCATGCTCTCGAACAGGAAGAAGGTCAGAAAGACCAGCCCGACGAACAAAAGCGCGTATTTCAGCGAGCGTCCGACATTCTGATACGGGTTGGTCGGCTCGACGAAACTCACCGACAGAGCGGACTTGTCGAGCGAGGACAGGGCGGTCTGGGTGATGACCGGCGGCAGACCGCGCGCGATGAACGGCACCGACCAGGTCGCCTTGAAGCCGGACTTCAGATCCTGTTCGCCCGCCACCAACGGCTGGGTCTGGTCGTGGTGAAAGGCGCGCGTCGCGGGCAGGAAGCCGCCGCCAAAGGACGGCCAGTTCCAGTCGCCGCTCAAACTGGCCGTGGTCGATTTGGCGAAGGCCAGCACGGCCAGGCTCTGCGCGCCGGTGAAATCCATGCTCAGATCGACGTCGAGCGGCTGTGACAGGTCGAGACGGTCGAGCGGAACCGAGAACAGATCAAACGTGTCGCCATTGTCCATATTGGCGCCCGCGGCGTCGGGCGCCAGCGTCAAGGCTTGGCCCGCGACATGCGCGACGATGTCGCTGCGCGCGCCGCGCGAATCCGACGCGCCGGTCATCAGCCGCGCATGGCCCCAGTCGAGCGTCGCGTTCGGCACGGGCGAGACGACCTGGCTGAGGTCGAACCGCGCCGTGAAGGCCAGATGGGCGTCATAGACCGGCACGCGGAACAGGGAGCGCGAACGCACCTCGCTTTTCGACGTCACCTGCGCGTCGCCAGTGGCCGGAAAGATGATGAGATTGCCGGTCTGGACCTGGGGCGTGGTTGTATCGGAAGCATGCACGGGCGCGGTGTAGGGAACGCTGATCACCGGCCCCATAAAGGTCTGTGGCCCGCCCATCAGCCCGCCGATCTCATCGGCGACCTGTTCGGCGCGGTGGCTGCGGTCGTGCAGCAACAGAAAGACAAAGCCCGCAGGCACGGACATCAGCACGGCCAGAAAGCAGACGATCAACAGCTTGGCGCCGCGCGAACGGCTGATAAGCTGTGGTTTGTAAGGCGTTGCGGTATTCGACATATCCTCCCCCTTCAATTGGGCGAGGTCATGCTATCACGCGCGCAGCCTGTGGAAAAGCATAATTTGAACGACGTTCAAAAAACAATGCGGTCAGTGCTGATCGGCGGGCATGCGCACGATCAGGCCGTCGAGATCGTCATTGACAATGATCTGGCACGACAGGCGCGAATTGGGTTGCAATTCGTTGGCGAAGTCGAGCATCGACTCCTCCATCACCGAGGCGGTCCCGGTCTTGTCGCGCCACGCCTCATCGACATAGACATGGCAGGTGGCGCAGGCGCAGGCCCCGCCGCAATCGGCGTCGATGCCGGGAATATTGTTCTTGACCGCGCCTTCCATCACGCTGTTGCCGCTGCGCACCTCGATGACGTGCTCGGTTCCGTTGTGTTCGATATAGGTGATCTTGGGCATGGCGGGGTCACTTTAACAGGCGCAGAGCCGAAGCTAGGCTCCGGCTCTTAAAACAAAAAGCAAAATTTTTCGAATCGAAAAAGGGGCAAATGAGGGAAAGACCGTTTCCCCCATGACCTTACTTCGCGGGCATCATCTTCTTGATTTCGGCGATGGCCTTGGCCGGGTTCAGCCCCTTGGGGCAGACCTGCGCGCAGTTCATGATGGTGTGGCAGCGATAGAGCTTGAACGGGTCTTCCAGCGCTTCCAGACGGCCCTTGGTGTTCTCATCACGCGAATCGGCGATCCAGCGATAGGCCTGCAACAGGGCTGCGGGTCCGAGATACTTGTCCTGATTCCACCAGTAGCTCGGGCACGAGGTCGAGCAGCAGGCGCACAGGATGCACTCGTAAAGGCCGTCCAGCTTGTCGCGGTTGGCCGGGCTTTGCAGGCGCTCCTTTTCCGGGTCGGGCGTCTTGGATTCCAGCCACGGCTCGATCGAGGCGTACTGGTTGTAGAAGCCCGTCAGGTCGGGGACCAGATCCTTGACCACCGGCATGTGCGGCAGCGGCGAAATGGTGATCTCACCGGAGAATTCGTCATGACCCTTGGTGCAGGCCAGGGTGTTGCGCCCGCCGATATTCATGGCGCACGATCCGCAAATGCCTTCGCGGCACGAACGGCGGAAAGACAGCGTCGAATCGACGTGATTCTTGATGTGGATCAGCGCGTCCAGCATCATCGGACCGTGATCATTGCTATCGACCTCATAGGTGTCCCAGCGCGGGTTTTCACCGGAATCGGGATCGAAGCGGTAGATCTTGTAGGTCCGCGTCGTCTTGGTCTTTTTCTCAGCCTTGAAACGCTTGCCCTGTTTGATCTGCGAATCGCGGGGGAGGGCTAATTCAACCATATCAATACACTCTCGCTTTCGGCGCGATATAGGCGATGTCGTTGGTCATGGTGTAGGCGTGGACCGGGCGATAGTCGATCTTCGTCTTGCCCGTCGCCGTGTCGATCCAGGTCAGGGTGTGCTTCATCCACGTCTCGTCGTCGCGGTTCGGGAAATCCTCGCGCGCATGGGCGCCGCGGCTTTCCTCGCGATTGGCCGCAGAATTGACGGTGACGACGGCCTGGCTGATCAGATTGTCATATTCCAAAGTCTCGACCAGATCGGTGTTCCAGATCAGGCCGCGATCCTTGATGCCGATATCGGCCCCGCCCGCGAACACCTCATCAAGGCGGCGGACGCCCTGTTGCAGGGTTTCGCCAGTGCGGAAGACGGCGGCGTCCTCCTGCATGGCGCGCTGCATTTTCAGACGTAGCTCGGCGGTCGGGGTCGAGCCAGAGGCGTAGCGGAACCTGTCAAGACGCGCCAGATGCTTATCGACCTCAGCCGTGCCGATCTCCTTGTGCGGCTCGCCGCTCTTGACCAGCTCCTTGGCGCGCATACCGGCCGCGCGGCCGAACACCACAAGGTCGATCAGCGAATTGGAGCCGAGGCGGTTGGCGCCATGCACCGACACGCAGGCCGCTTCGCCGACCGCCATCAGGCCTGGCACGACCGTATCGGGATTGCCGTCCTTAAGCGTCAGAACTTCACCGTGATAATTGGTCGGTATGCCGCCCATATTGTAGTGGACGGTCGGGATGACCGGGATCGGTTCCTTGGTGACATCGACGCCCGCGAAAATCCGGGCCGATTCCGAAATGCCCGGCAGGCGCTTGTGCAGGATTTCCGGCGGCAGGTGGTCGAGGTGCAGGAAGATGTGATCCTTCTTGGGGCCGACGCCGCGGCCTTCGCGGATTTCCATCGTCATGGCGCGCGACACGACGTCGCGTGAGGCCAGATCCTTGGCCGAGGGCGCATAGCGCTCCATGAAGCGCTCGCCCGCCGAATTGGTTAGATAGCCGCCTTCGCCGCGCGCCCCTTCGGTGATCAGGCAGCCCGAACCATAGATGCCGGTCGGGTGGAACTGCACGAACTCCATATCCTGCAAAGGCAGGCCAGCGCGCAACACCATGGCGTTGCCGTCGCCGGTGCAGGTATGGGCGGAGGTCGCCGAGAAGTAGGCGCGGCCATAGCCGCCAGTGGCCAGAATGACCAGATGGGCGCGGAAGACATGGATGTCGCCGGTGTCGAGCTGCCAGCAGGTGACGCCGCGGCACACCCCGTCATCCATGATCAGGTCGAGTGCGATATATTCGATGAAGAACTCGACCTTTTCGCGCACCGACTGGCCATAGAGCGTGTGCAGCATGGCGTGACCGGTGCGGTCGGCGGCGGCGCAGGTGCGTTGCACCGGGCCTTCGCCGAAATTGCGCGTCATGCCGCCGAACGGGCGCTGATAGATCTTGCCGTCCTCGGTGCGCGAAAACGGCACGCCCCAGTGTTCGAGCTCATAGACGGCCTTGGGCGCATTGCGCACCAGATATTCGATCGCGTCCTGATCGCCCAGCCAGTCCGACCCCTTGACGGTGTCGTACATGTGCCATTCCCACTTGTCCTCGCCCATATTGCCGAGCGAGGCGGCGACGCCGCCCTGGGCCGCGACGGTATGCGAGCGGGTCGGGAAGACCTTGGTGATGCAGGCGGTCTTGAGGCCCGCTTGACCGGCGCCCAGCGCCGCGCGCAGGCCCGAACCGCCCGCGCCGATCACCACCACGTCATAGTCGTGGTGGACGATGTTGTAGGGTTTTTTCGTATCGGACATGAGTTTTACGCCGCCTGATGGACCAGATAGAGCGCCGCGCCGGTCGCAACCAGCAGGACGAGGCTCAGGAGAAAGATGAGGAACAGATAGAAGCCGCGGCCTTCGGTCTTGTCGAAATAGTCTTCGATGACCACGCGCAGGCCCATATACATGTGCCAGACCGCGAAGATGGCGGTCAGACCGATCAGACCTGCATTGAGCGGCAGCTTGACGAAGGCGATGGCCGCCTCATAACCGCCCCCGGCCAGCTTGATCGCCGAATACGCGACCCAGACGGTCAGGACGGCGAGGACCACCGAGGTCAGACGCTCGGCCAGCCATGTGCCGGCGCCATGATGTTCGGACTTTTTCCAGTCGGCGACCGAACGGCCGATCAGATCGCGCTTAGAGCTCACAGCGACACCTTTCCGGAAGCGAAGAGACAGGCCCAGAAGGCCAGGGTGAGGACAAGGCCAGCCGCCATCGTCCAGAAGGCCAGTTGATCGGCGCTCTTGGGCGTGAAGCCCGCGCCTAAGTCCCAGATCCAGTGGCGGACGCCGCCGGTCAGATGCACGAAGCCGCCGAGGCTTAGCAGGAACCAGACGATCAGGCCCAAGGGCGAGGCCGCGAAGGTGAGAAACGCCGCATAGGCCTGATGCCCAAGCGCGAGGCTGACCAGCCACGCCACAAGCATGATCAGACCGACGGTCGAGCCGAAGCCGGTGACGCGGTGCATGATCGAGGAGAACATGGTGATATGCCAGCGCCAGACCTGCAAATGCGGCGATAAGGCGCGGCGCGGGGTTGGGGAAGGTTTTCCGGAAGCCGTTTGGGACATGCGATCTCAGCCTTTATCCACGGTCTGTTGTACGCGCCTGATGCGGTATCGGATGACGCAGGCGCACACGAATCCCCGAAATAAGTCTTCGGGGGGTTACACTTGGGGGTCTTATTAGACCCTGACGCCCGCCTGTCAATTCAGCATTCCGCGAAGCGCGCCGTTTTTTCGCTCTGCACCCTAAAAGTTTTCGCAATCGCTAATCATTTGCAAAAAGCGCCGTCCTCACGCGCATGTGAGATGAGCGTCAAAGCTTCGCCCTATTTCCTGACCAGAAGCGTTCGCCCCATAAGCGTTCCCCTCCGGCGCGCGTCCGGTTGCTATCCGCGACGGAACGCGCCAGCCTGCGCGTGATCATGGGGTTTCCTTCCTGAAAGCCCGCCAAGCGCCCTGAATAAAGTGAGTCCGATTACCGTGTCGCCAGCCTTGTTGCTTTCCGCCGCCCTTATCATGCAAGCCGCCAGTCCCGCGCCCGATGCGCCGCCTCAGGGCGTCCATGTCAGTGATTACAAAGGCCATTATGGCAAGGGCCGCAATCCCCGCGAAGAGCAGTTCAACGCCAATATCGTTGACGCCTATCACGCCAAGGAGCGGGCGGTCGGCAATCTCGAAGGCGCGTGGCGCTTGAGCGACGCGACCGGCAGGGGGCTGGTGCAGTTCGAGTTGCGCGCGCCCAAGACGCGCGGCGGCGATATCGAAGGCGCCTGGCGCTCGCTCACCGTCCCGCTTGGGGCTGCGCATGCGGGCTTTGTCTCCAGCCTGACCCTGAGCGACGACGATCTGGAGATCAATTACATCGTCGGCCATGCCCGCTCGCCCGACATTTTGCACCTGCAACGCAAGGATGACGCGACCTGGACCGGGACGCTGACGGCGGTTTCCGGCGCGCGCATCCCGGTCGTGCTGCAACGTGTCCGCGCGGTTGGCGGCTAAGGGACTTGCGCCGCCGCCATTATGGGATTAAGTCGCAGCCACCATTTTGGTTGCGCCGCACATTTCCTATAACGACGCAACAGGCTGTATCGCGGCATATTGAAAAAGGGAGTTCCCATGGCACGCGCTAAGATTGCTTTGATTGGTTCGGGTATGATCGGCGGCACGCTGGCGCACATCGCCGCGCGCGAAGAACTGGGCGATGTCGTCCTGTTCGACATCATGGAAGGCACGCCGCAGGGCAAGGCGCTCGACATCGCCGAAGCCACCGCCGTGATCGGCACGGATGTCGCGCTGAAGGGCGCCAATGATTACGCCGGCATCGCCGACGCCGATGTCTGCATTGTCACGGCGGGCGTGCCGCGCAAGCCGGGCATGAGCCGCGACGACCTTCTGGGCATCAATCTGAAGGTCATGAAGGCCGTGGGCGAGGGCATCAAGCAATATGCCCCGAACGCTTTTGTCATCTGCATCACCAATCCGCTCGACGCCATGGTCTGGGCCTTGCGCGAATTTTCCGGCCTGCCGCACAACAAGGTGATCGGCATGGCGGGCGTGCTGGACTCGGGCCGCTTCGCCTATTTCCTGGCCGAAAAGACCGGCGTGTCGGTCGAAGACATCCGCGCCTGGACCCTGGGCGGCCACGGCGACGACATGGTGCCGATGGTGCGCCATTCGACCATTGGCGGCCTGCCCCTGCCGGACGCCGTGGCGCAGGGCTTCCTGACCCAGGACGAGCTGGACGCCATTGTGAAGCGCACGCGCGGCGGCGGCGGCGAGATCGTCGCCCTCCTGAAGACCGGCTCGGCCTTCTACGCTCCGGCGGAATCGGCCATCGCCATGGCGGCCTCGTACCTGAAGGACAAGAAGCGCGTCCTGCCGTGCGCCGCCTATCTGCAAGGTGAATACGACCTGCGCGGCCTCTATGTCGGCGTGCCGGTGGTCATCGGTAAGGACGGCGCGGAAAAGATCCTGCAATTCACGCTCAATGACGACGAAAAGGCGATGTTCGCCAAGTCGGTCGAAAGCGTGCAGGGCCTGATCGCCGCCTGCAAGACCATCGACCCGTCGCTGGCCTAAAACTTTCGCGCTTTAAAAAGCCGGAAAAGGACGCCTTCGGGCGTCCTTTTTTGTTTGTGGCGGCGGTATAAGAAGCACATCGCTTTTTCACGAAATTTCGGTCAGCCTGCGCGGCGAAGGGAGAAAGCCCGCATGAAGCCGTCCTATCTGTTCGCCATCGCGCCCGCCCTGCTGCTCGGCGCCTGTCATCAGACGCCGCCCGCCGGTTCGGAAGCCAGCGTCTCGCAAAGCGCCGCCGCGAGCATGGCGTCCGATGCGTCCGCGCCCGTGGCTTCCGCTGTTTCAGCCTCGCCCAGTTTCGACTGCGCCCACGCCCTGCCCGGCGCGCAGACCGTGGTGTGCGGCGACAACCAGCTGGCGCAGCTCGATGCTGAAACCGACCGTTTGTACAAGCTCATCGACGCGCATGTCAGCGATCCGGAACGCCTGGCGCTCAAGCGCTTGCAGGACGGCTGGACCGCCAAGCGCGACGCCTGCGCCGCCACGGTCGCCGTCAAGACCTGCCTCGTCCAGGCCTACGCCAGCCTCATCGCGGACCTGCGCGCCGGTTACAAGATCGCGGCGGACGACGCGACCGGCCTTAGCCTGGGACCGGTGAGCTGGCGCTGCCCTGGCGCCGGGGCGCTCCTGTCCTCGACCTTTATCAATGTCAGTCCGGGCCTCGTCTTTCTGCGTCGCGACGACACCTCGGTCGTGCTGACCCAGGCGGTCAGCGCCGATGGCGGACGCTATACGGCCAGTCTGCCCGATGGACCTTCCGGCGGCGATTATGAATTCTGGACCAAGGGCGACGAGACCCGCTTCACCGTCCCCGGTCAGGCCGCCGTCACCTGCACCAGGGTCGGCTGAGGAGATATCGTGATGAAAACCCGCAATCTGGTTCTGTTCGCCGCATCGGCGATCCTGCTGATCGCCCTGTCCGCCTGCGCCCAGCGTCCCATGGGGACGACGGGCGATCCCGCCTTTCTGCGCGGCCTGATCGACGGCCTGCTGGCGCCGATCACCTTCGTGCTGTCGTGGTTCTCCAGCACGATCCGCATGTACGCCTTTCCCAATATCGGGCGTCTGTACGATTTCGGCTTTCTGATCGGCCTGTCGGTCTGGGGCGGCGGCGGTAGCCATGTGGTGACGCGTTATATTTACGTCGATCGCCGTTCGGGCCGCCGCTTCGAAGAGGTGGACGATTGACCTGAACTGCGGCGATGGTTACGCCTTACGCATGATCACATCGTCGCCTCTTGGCCCTACGCTTGAAACCGAACGTCTGATCCTGCGCCCGCCGGTCGTGGAGGATTTTGACGGTTTCTGCGCCTTCTGCGCCGACGCCGAGGCGATGCAATATCTGGGCGGCGTACAGTCGCCCGCCATGGTCTGGCGTATGCTGACCTCGGTGGCCGGCGCCTGGCATCTCTACGGCTTTCATATGTTCAGCGTGCTCGACAAGGCGTCGGGCGCCTGGATCGGCCGCATTGGCCCGTTGCAGCCGTTCGGCTGGCCGGGTCAGGAGGTCGGTTAGGGCCTGATGACCGCCTGGCAGGGCAGGGGACTTGCCCGTGAAGCCGCTGTCGCCTGCATGGACCATGTCACCGAAACGCTGGGCTGGGACGATGTGATCCACACTATCAATCCAGATAACCGCGCCTCCGCCGCCTTGGCGCAGGCGCTGGGCTCCGTCAATCGCGGCCCCGGCAAACTGCCCGATCCTTACGCCTATGAGCGCATCGACATCTGGGGCCAGAGCCGCGCCGACTGGCGCGAAAATCGCAAGCGCTTTTCGTAAAACACCGCCTTGACTCACAGGTTCGTCGCGCGTATTTAACCAAGCAGTTATTTAACTATTGAGTTTAATGCCGTGCCGGAGCTTCACGATCCTCTCAGCCAGACCCTGACCGCGCTCGCCGATCCGACCCGCCGCGCCATCCTGGCGCGGCTATCGCACGGCGAAGCGTCGGTGACCGAGCTGGCCGAGCCGTTCGAGATGAGTCTGCCCGCCGTCTCCAAACATCTGAAAGTGCTGGAAAAGGCGGGCCTGATCTCGCGCAGCCGCGAGGCGCAATGGCGTCCGTGCAGGCTGGAGCCCGCGCCCTTGCAGGCCGTTGACGCCTGGCTCGGCGACTATCGCAAAATGTGGGAGGAGAGGCTCGACCGCCTCGACGCCTATCTCAAAGCCTTAAAGCCCAATGGCGATCTGAATTAGGAGACGCGCATGCCCCTCGAACAACCGGCTTCTGCCGCCGAAATCTTCACCATCGAGCGCGTCTTCGACACCTCGCCGGAACTGCTGTGGGACGTCTGCACCAAGGCCGAACATCTCGGTCAGTGGTTCGGCCCGCCGGGTACGACCGTCAAGGTCAAGACGCTCGATCTGAAACCCGGCGGCGTCTTCCTCTACGGCATGGAGATGCCGGGCGGCGTCACCATGTGGGGCACGTGGGTGTTCCGTGAGATCGACGCCCCGCGCAGCCTCGCCTACGGTGTCTCCTTCTGCACAGAGGACGGAACGCCGGTGCGGCATCCGATGGCCCCGATGTGGCCGCTGGAGGTGCTGGCCGTGCAGGAATTTTCCGCCGAGGGCGGCAAGACGCGCATGAAAAGCCGTTCCTGGCCGATCAACGCGACGTCTGAGGAGCGCGCCGTCTTCACCGCTGGCCACGCCTCGATGCAGATGGGCTTCAGCGGCGCCTGGATGCAGCTCGACGCCTATCTGGCGCGGATGAAGGGCTAGGTCATGACCCTGATGATAACGCCCGCCACCTTTGTCTGCGAACGCGATTTCGAGCATTCCGTCGCCCTGCTGTACTTCGCCTTCACCGACCACGAGGCGCGTAAGGTCTGGTATGGCGGCAAGGAGCGCGGCTTTAACGTCGCGCATCACACGCTCGACTTCCGCGCAGGCGGCGCAGAATCGTGGCGCGGCCAGCCGCACGGCGACGCCTGGATGACCAATGACGCGACCTTCATCGACATCATGCCTGAGCAGCGCGTCATCTACAGCTACGTCATGACGATGGACGGCGCTCTGTTCACCGTGTCGCAGCAGGCGGTGGAGTTTTCCGCGCGCGGGACCGGATCGCACATCAGGCTGACCGAGCAGATCATGTTCATCGACCGCAGCGATCATCTGACCGGGCGCATCGAAGGCACACAGGCCATGCTTGACCACCTGAACGCCTGGCTTGACGCTCATATAGCCGCAGGCTGACAGCATGTTCGTCGTCGCCGCCATTCTGCTGATCGCCCTGGCCCTGACCTGGGCCATCGTCAAACTCACGGAGCCGAAATCATGAAGAAGCTCATTCTGCTGCTTGCCGTTCCGGTCCTGCTGACCGCCTGCGCCAAGCCCGCTGACAAGACGCCCGCCGCCAGCGCCTCCGCCTCCGAAGCTGCGCCGGATGTCAGTCAGCTGCCCGCAGGCGACTATCACGCCGATCCGGCGCACACCTCGCTGACCTTTGAGGTCAACCATCTCGGCTTCTCGCACTATACGGCGCATTTTACGAAGATTGACGCCCAGATGAGCCTCGATCCCGCCCATCCAGAGGCGGCGCAACTGACGGCGGTGATCGACCCGCAATCGCTTGAGCTGAACGCCCCGCCCAAGGGTTTCCACGACGCGCTGATGAGCAAGGACTGGTTCGGCGCTTCGCAATTTCCTGAAATAAGGTATCAATCCACCGCCATCACCCGCACCGGACCGGCGACGGCGGACGTCAGCGGCAACCTGATCTTGCACGGCGTCGCTAAACCCGTCGTGTTGCATGTGCGCTTCAATGGCGGTTATCCGGGCCTGCAGGGTTACGATCCGAACGCGCGCATTGGCTTTTCGGCCGCGGGTTCGCTGAAGCGCTCCGACTTCGGCATCAGCTTTGGCGTGCCTCAGGCCGGATCAAGCATGGGCGTCAGCGACCAGGTCGATTTCCAGATCGAGACGGAGTTCACAGGCCCTGCGCTGAAAGCGTCATGATCGCGGATCATATTGCTTCTTGATCTGCAGCGGACTTCAGTGACGCTGCTGCCACAATCGGGCGGCCCGGCGCGCAGTCTGGAAATGCTTTAAAAGGAGAAACGCCATGCTCACCAACCTGTCGCCGCACCTGGCTTTCAATGGCGATTGCGCCAAGGCCTTCGACGCCTATGTGAACATCTTCGGCGCCGAGATCACCTTCATGATGACCATGGGCGAATCGCCGATGGCCGCTGAGGTTCCGGTCGAAACCCATGGCGCCATCATGCACGCCACGATCAAGCTGCCCAATGGCGCGCTGATCATGGGCGCCGATGCGCCGCCGCACATGTACGAGGCCCCGCGCGGCACGACGGTCAGCCTCAGCTATGACGATGTCGAGGAAGGCCGCCGCGTCTTCCACGCGCTGGTCGAGGGCGGACGCGAGATCATGGCCTTTGGCGAAACCTTCTGGGCCAAGGGCTTCGGCATGTGCGTCGATCGTTACGGCCAGCACTGGATGATCAATTGCGGAGACGCGATGTGACCGGTGACGGCGCATTTGAATTCTGTGTTTCCAGAACTCTGGATGCAAGCCCGCAGCAGGTCTGGCGCGCCTTCACCGACGAAGGCGCGCTGACGGCGTGGTGGGGGCCGCATGGCTTCACCGCTGCGGCGCGGCTTGACGTGCGCGACGGCGGCGCTTTCGAGATCGTCATGACCGGCGCCGACGGCGTCGCCTATCCGATCGAGGGTCAGTACCTGTCGGTCGAAGCGCCCCGCCGGCTGGTCATGGAGATGTCGCTGGAGAACCATCCGGCCAACTGGCATGACTATCTGGCCGAACAGTTCATAAAAGCGGGCGGCGCGCCGGAGCAACTGGCGCAGGTGCGCGTGATCACCCGCGTGACTTTAGAGCCGCTGGACGGCGGGCGCACCCGGTTGCTGATCGCGCAGGTCTATGAGTCGGAAGCCATGCGCGACGCCTTTGCGGGCATGGGCAATGCCGAGGGCTGGGCGCAGTCGCTCGACCGGCTGGAGCAGGCCCTGCTATAGCCAGCCGTCGGCCTTCAACGCCTTGACATAGCTGCGGCTGACCGGCGCGGCCACGCCATTTTTCAGCGTCAGGGTCGCCTTGCCGTCGCCGCGCGCCGCGTCCGTGACCGCCGCCTTTGCGACCCACCATGAGCGATGAGTCTGGCTGCCTTCGATCCCGTCCAGCTCGCGAATGGCGTCGTAGAGCCGCATCAGGATCAGGGTCTCTCCCGCCGAGGTGAAAACCCGCAAATAGTGATCCTCCGCCGCCAGCGCATAGATATAGATATCGGCGTGGCGGTGCTTGAACGGCAGGCGCTCGCGAAAAACGGCGCCCGGTTCGACGGAAGCGGCGTCCGGCGCGAAGGCGTGGCTCTGCGCCGGAACGCGGTTGATCTGAGTGTGCAGCACCGCCACCGCCAGCGCAATGACGAAACTGGGCAGGACAAAGGCGGGCCAGCGCGCCGCCTCGAACCGCCCGCCGCCGAACAGTCCGGTCACACCCCACGCATAGGTCGCGATCAGCGGCGTGATGACAATCAGCATGAGGGCGATCTGCGGCCACAAAGGCAGGTTCAGCCGGTCGAACAGGGCGCCAGTCAGGTTCGCAATCCCCGTGCCGCCCAGCATCAGAATCAGCCAGTAGGCCAGCCGCGTCGCCATCCCGGCTTCGCCCGTGCCCATGGCGCCGGTGAAGGCCAGCAGTACGCCGATCAGCGCCGCCACGCCATAGGTGCGCGGCCAGCGCGTTCCGAAACGCTGTAAAATCCATGCAACTGGCGAAGCGCGAACGGCGGCGTCGGTCATTTCACGTCAGGACAAGGGGTGTTCACGAAGACGCAGCCGCCAGACGCGGCGCGATCTGCTCCTTATGCGGCATCCGTTCGCAAAAAGGAACCACGACATGACCATGATCGACGCCTTCTCTCATCCCCATGCGCCTAATCTGAGCCTGATCATGCAGGCGCCGCTGGTCATCCGCCTTCACCTGCTGGTCGCGTTGGGCGCCTTTGCGGTGGCGACGTTTCAGATGCTGGGACCGAAAGGCACGGGCCTGCACCGCGTTCTGGGCTGGATATGGGTGGTGTTCATGGCGGTCGTCGCCGTCACCAGCTTCTTCATTCACCTGATTAATCCGTCAGGTTTCAGCCTGATCCATGTCCTGTCCGTCGTGACCCTGATCGCCCTGCCGGTGTTGGTCTATGCGGCGCGGCGGCATAATGTGAAACTGCACAAGGGCGTGGCGACGCGCCTCTACCTGTTCGCCCTGATCGGCGCGGGCCTGTTCACCCTGTTTCCGGGGCGGCTGATGTGGCAGGTGTTTTTCGGCTGACAGCGCTGTCCGCCAAGCAGGCATTGCGTTAGCGGTAACACGCTTGTCGCGTCTGCCTTAGCGGGACATTTAATTTTCATGAAACCGGTCAAAATTTTGTTAGTGAGCGGTTGCACACAGGCCGTCGCCTCATTATAAAGCGCCCCGATCGCAAGATACGTCCTCAGGGCGGAGCCACGCCTGTGTCCTGGCTTTTACCCCGTCGGCGTCACGGGGCCGGTGCGCCGGTCCGCAACCTCGGAGCCGATTGCGTCCGTTTTAACGCCGGGCGGGACCGTCTCTTCCAGTCTTTTATCAAAGATCGGTTTCATGAACATTCACGAGCATCAAGCCAAGGCCGTCCTGAAAGAGTTCGGCGTGGCCGTTCCGCGCGGGTATCCCGCCTTTTCCCCCGATGAGGCCTTGAAGGCCGCCAAGACCCTGGCGTCCGAAGCCGGGTCCAAGGTCTTCGTCGTCAAGTCGCAGATCCACGCTGGCGGGCGCGGCAAGGGCCGTTTCGAGGGGCTTGGCCCCGACGCCAAGGGCGGCGTGCGCGTCGTCAAGTCACCGGAAGAGGTCAAGGCCAATGCCGACGAAATGCTGGGTCGCGTGCTGGTGACGCACCAGACGGGCGCTGCGGGCAAGCAGGTCAACCGCCTCTATATCGAAGAAGGCGCGGACATCGCCAAGGAACTCTACCTGTCGCTGCTGGTCGATCGCGTCTCGTCCAAGGTCTCGGTCGTCGCCTCGACCGAAGGCGGCATGGACATCGAAGACGTCGCCCATTCGACGCCGGAAAAGATCCACTCCTTCACCATCGACCCGGCGACGGGCGTTTGGCCGACCCATACCCGCGCGCTCGCCAAGGCGCTGAACCTGAAGGGCGACGTCGCCAAGCAGGGCGCCAAACTCCTGCACCAGCTCTATGCCGCGTTCAACGCCAAGGACATGGACATGCTGGAGATCAACCCGCTGATCATCACCGGCTCGAATGAGCTGATCGTGCTCGACGCAAAGGTGTCGTTCGACGGCAACGCCCTGTTCCGTCACCCGGACATTGTCGAGCTGCGCGACGTCACCGAGGAAGACGAGAAGGAAATCGAAGCTTCGAAGTTCGACCTCAGCTACATCGCCCTCGACGGCGAGATCGGCTGCATGGTCAACGGCGCGGGCCTCGCCATGGCCACGCTCGACATCATCAAGCTCTATGGTTCCGAACCCGCCAACTTCCTCGATGTCGGCGGCGGCGCGACCACCGAAAAGGTGACCGCGGCCTTCAAGATCATCACCTCGGACCCCAAGGTGAAGGGCATTCTGGTCAACATCTTCGGCGGCATCATGAAGTGCGACATCATCGCCACCGGCGTGATCGAAGCGGTCAAACAGGTTGGCCTGAAAGTGCCGCTGGTCGTGCGCCTCGAAGGCACGAATGTCGATCTCGGCAAAAAGATCATCAATGAGAGCGGCCTGAACGTGATCGCCGCCGACGACCTGGCCGACGCTGCGGCCAAGATCGTCAAGGCCGTGAAGGGTTAAGCACTATGTCCGTACTTATTGACAAGAACACCAAGGTCATCACGCAGGGCATTACCGGCGCGCAAGGCACCTTCCACACCCAGCAGGCCATCGCCTATGGCACGCAAATGGTCGGCGGCGTCACCCCCGGCAAGGGCGGCCAGACGCACCTCGACCTGCCGGTTTTCGACACCGTTGCCGAGGCGCGTGAGCGCACCGGCGCGACCGCGACCGCCATCTATGTGCCGCCCCCCTTCGCGGCGGACTCGATCCTCGAAGCGATCGAAGCCGAGATGGAGCTGATCGTCTGCATCACCGAGGGCATCCCCGTGCTCGACATGGTGCGCGTGAAAAAGGCGCTGCAAGGCTCCAAGTCGCGCCTGATCGGGCCGAACTGCCCCGGCGTCCTGACCCCGAACCAGTGCAAGATCGGCATCATGCCGGGCAATATCTTCTCCGAAGGCTCGGTCGGCGTCGTGTCGCGCTCCGGCACCCTGACCTATGAAGCCGTGTTCCAGACCACCAATGCCGGCCTGGGCCAGACCACGGCGGTCGGCATTGGCGGCGACCCGGTCAAGGGCACCGAATTCATCGACGTGCTGGAAATGTTCCTGGCCGACGAGGCGACCAAGTCGATCATCATGATCGGCGAAATCGGCGGTTCGGCCGAAGAAGACGCCGCCCAGTTCATCCTCGACGAAGCCAAGCGCGGCCGTAAAAAGCCGATGGCTGGCTTCATTGCAGGCCGCACGGCGCCTCCGGGCCGCCGCATGGGCCATGCCGGCGCCATCATCTCCGGCGGCAAGGGCGGGGCGGAAGACAAGATCGCGGCGATGGAAGCCGCCGGGATCAAGGTCGCGCCGTCGCCTGCGGCGCTCGGCGAGACGCTTTTGAGCGTTCTGAAAGGTCTGTAAGACGAATTTACCGAAAGGCGCCAAACTTCATTAAGCAGTTTGGCGCCTTTTGCGGTAATATGCGTACATTCGCCGCACCCGCCCCAAAACGGTCATCGCCGTGGGGTAGGGACGGCGGTTCACCGGACGGGCGGCGATGTTCAGCCAAAGCCGCCTGTTCAGCAAACTGAACTGCCCCGCAGTGTCGTTGTTGGCTGCGGGTTTCAACAGCGCTCAAGCCTCAGTCCTTAACCGGGCCCAGGGGTGGTTGCGCAAACCTTATCTGAAAGGGAGGCGGTGTCGTCATTGGCCGCCTCGACGGGTAACATCATGGCGGATGATTCCAGCCGGCTGAACCAGGTGTTCGCAGAGACCTCGTTTCTCTACGGTACGAACGCCATTTTCATTGAACAGATGCAGGAACAATGGGCGCGCGATCCCAATTCGGTTTCCCCCGAATGGCGCGCGTTTTTCGATTCCTTGAAGGACCGCCCCGAAGCGGTCAGCGCCAATGTCGGCGTGGCCGGATGGGGCCGTCCCGATGGAGCCCCACGCGACGAGCTGATCTCGGCGATGGACGGCGTCTGGCCTGCGGTGCAGGCCAAGGTCGAAAAGGGCCTCGCGGCGAAGACGCCGGGCGCGTCTCCGGCGGACCTGCAAAACGCCGCGCGCGATTCGATCCGCGCCCTGATGCTGATCCGCGCCTACCGTATTCGCGGCCATCTGCAATCCAATCTCGATCCGCTGGAGCTGGAGCCCAAGGGCGACAACCCGGAACTGCACCCCAGCTACTGGGGCTTCACCGACGCCGATATGGGCCGCACCATCTTTATCGACGGCGTGCTGGGTCTGGAATCGGCCACTTTACGCGAAATCATCCAGATCGTGCGTCGCACCTATTGCGGCAATATCGGCGTGCAGTACATGCACATCGCCGACCCGGCGGAAAAGGCCTGGGTGCAGGAGCGCATCGAGGGCCGCGACAAGGAAATCACCTTCACCAAGGAAGGCAAGATCGCCATCCTCAAGAAGTTGATCGAGGCCGAGGGCTTCGAAAAGTTCTGTCACCGCCGCTTCCCCGGCACCAAGCGCTTCGGCCTCGACGGCGGCGAAGCCATGATCCCGGCGCTTGAGCAAATCATCAAGCGCGGCGGCGCTTTAGGCGTCAAGGACATCATCTTCGGCATGGCCCACCGCGGGCGCCTGAACACCCTGACCGCGGTGATGGGCAAGAGCTATCGCGCCATGTTCCACGAATTCCAGGGCGGCTCGTCGCTTCCGGCGGACATCGAAGGCTCATCGGACGTGAAGTACCATATGGGCGCTTCGTCGGACCGGGAATTTGACGGCAACAACGTCCACCTGTCGCTGACCGCCAACCCGTCGCACCTTGAAATCGTCAATCCGGTGGTGCTGGGCAAGACGCGCGCCAAGCAGGCCGCCTATCTGAAGACCAAGGAAATCGAGGACAAGCCGGACCGCAGCATGGCGATGGGCCTGCTGATCCACGGCGACGCGGCCTTTGCGGGCCAGGGCGTCGGCATGGAATGTTTCGCGCTGATGGACTTGAAGGGTTACCGCACCGGCGGCACCTTGCACTTCATCATCAATAACCAGATCGGCTTCACCACCGCGCCGCGCTTCTCGCGCTCCTCGCCCTATCCGTCGGATGTGGCGCTGATGGCGCAGGCCCCGATCCTGCACTGTAATGGCGACGATCCCGAAGCGGTGGTGTTCGCGGCCAAGATGGCGACCGAGTTCCGCCAGAAGTTCGCCAAGGACGTGGTCATCGACATGTTCTTCTATCGCCGCTTCGGCCATAACGAAGGCGACGATCCGACCTTCACCCAGCCGATCATGTACGCCAAGATCAAGAACCACCCGTCGGTCAGCGAGCTGTATTCGCAGCGCCTGATTGCCGAAGGTGTGGCGACGCAAGGAGATATCGAGGGCTGGCAAAAGGAATTCGACGCCTTCCTCGATTCCGAATTCGATGCGGGCAAGACCTACAAGGCGACCAAGGCCGACTGGCTGGACGGCAAGTGGTCGGGCCTCGGCCTGCCCGAAGAAGACGAGCGTCGCGGCCTGACCGCCGTGCCGCGCGCGAAGCTGGTCGAGATCGGCACCAAGATCACCACCATCCCGAACCATATCGACATCCACAAGACCTTGAAGCGCGTCATCGAGGCGCGTCAGCAGATGATCGCGTCCGGCGAAGGCCTCGACTGGGCCACCGCGGAATCGCTGGCCTTCTGCTCGCTGCTCGACGAAGGTTTCCCGGTGCGCCTGTCCGGTCAGGATTCGTTGCGCGGCACCTTCTCGCAGCGCCATTCGGCCTTTGTCGATCAGACGACCGAAGAACGCTACCTGCCGTTCAACCATATCCGCGACGGGCAGGCCATGTACGAAGGCATCGACTCGGCCCTGTCCGAAGAAGCTGTGCTGGGCTACGAATACGGCTATTCGCTGGCCGATCCGAACACCCTGACCCTGTGGGAAGGCCAGTTCGGCGACTTCGTCAACGGCGCGCAGGTGGTGATCGACCAGTTCATCAGCAGCGGCGAGCGCAAATGGCTGCGCATGTCGGGCCTGGTCATGCTGCTGCCGCACGGCTACGAAGGTCAGGGGCCGGAACACTCGTCGGCGCGGCTTGAGCGCTTCCTGCAAATGTGCGCCGAAGACAATATGCAGGTCGCCAACTGCACGACCCCGGCCAACTATTTCCACATCCTGCGTCGCCAGGTTCACCGGCCTTTCCGCAAGCCGCTGATCCTGATGACGCCGAAATCGCTGCTGCGCCACAAGAAGGCGGTGTCGTCGCTGGCCGACATCGCGGAAGGCTCAAGCTTCCACCGCGTGCTGCACGACGACGCCGAGCGCAGGCCCGACGTCGCGGGCGTCAAGCTGGTCGGGGACGACAAGATCCGCCGCGTCATTCTGTGTTCGGGCAAGGTCTATTACGACCTGCTCGAAGACCGCGAAAAGAAGGGCGTCAAGGACGTGTACATCATGCGCCTTGAGCAGTTCTATCCGTGGCCGATGAAGTCGCTGCTGACCGAGCTGGGCCGTTTCAAAAACGCCGAACTGGTCTGGTGTCAGGAAGAGCCGAAAAATATGGGCGGCTGGACCTTCGTCGATCCGTGGCTAGAGCTGACGCTCGACAAGCTCAACATCAAGGCCAAGCGCGCCCGCTATGTCGGTCGTCCGGCCTCGGCGGCGACGGCCGCCGGCACGATGAGCCGCCACCTCAAGGAACTCGAAACCTTCCTCAACGAGGCGTTCGCCTAAAATCGCCGTCATCCGGCCTTTGCGCGGGCGCGCGGAGGCCGCATCCCTTTCCATTCGCGTAAAGCAAAAACCAAATCCGGAGCCTGAAACTCATGGCCGATATCCTCACCCCCACCCTTGGCGAATCCGTAGCCGAAGGCGCCATCGCCAAATGGACGAAAAAGTCCGGCGACGCCGTCAAAAAGGACGAGATCCTGATCGAGATCGAAACCGACAAGGTCTCGCTCGAAGTCGCCGCCCCGGCGGACGGCGTGCTGCAAATTCTGGTCGGCGAAGGCGAAACCGTCACGCCGGGCATGGTGCTCGGCACGGTCAGCGGCGCCGGCGCGGCTGCGGCCCCCAAAGCCGAAGCCCCCAAGGCCGCTGATGCCCCCAAAGCCGCCCCTGCCTCACTGATCGAGGTCAAGACCCCGGTTATGGGCGAGTCGGTCGCCGAAGGCGCGATCGGAACCTGGACGAAAAAGGCTGGCGACGCGGTCAAGAAGGACGAGGTGCTGGTCGAGATCGAAACCGATAAGGTCGCGGTCGAAGTCTCCGCGCCCGCCGACGGCGTGCTGGCTGAAATCCTCGCCCCCAATGGCGCGACGGTCACGCCCGGTCAGGTGATCGCGAAAATCTCCACCGACGGCAAGGCGGTCGCGGCCGCGCCCGCCGCCCCTGCATCGGCTCCGGCCGCCGCTCCGGCTGCGGCCTCGACCGACAAACCGCTGTCGCCCGCCGTGCAGCGCATCGTCTCCGAAACCGGCCTTGATCCGAATGGCGTCGCGGGCACCGGCAAGGACGGGCGCATCACCAAGGGCGACGCTCTGGCGGCTCTGGCTTCGGCGCCGGTCGCTTCGGCTCCGGTCCCGGCGCCCGCGCCTGTCGCCGCCGCCCCGCGCGCGGTCGGCCCGCGCGAGGAGCGCGTGAAGATGACGCGCCTGCGTCAGACCATCGCCCGCCGCCTGAAGGAATCGCAGAACACCGCCGCCCAGCTCACCACCTTCAACGAGGTGGACATGACGACGATCATGAATCTGCGCACCGCCTACAAGGACGTGTTCGAGAAGCGCCACGGCGTCAAACTCGGCTTCATGTCCTTCTTCGCCAAGGCCGTGGTCGCCGCGCTCAAGGACATCCCGGCGGTCAATGCCGAGATCGACGGCACGGACATCATCTACAAGAACCACTACGACCTCGGCATCGCCGTCGGCACCGAAAAGGGCCTGGTCGTGCCGGTGCTGCGCGA
>NZ_JBQCGA010000022.1:0-33535 GCF_051956075.1 Asticcacaulis sp.
AAGACCGCCGACTGGCTGCTCGACTTCGGCCCGGAAGGCGGCGACGGCGGCGGCGAGATCGTCGCGCGCGGCACGCCCGAAGCCGTCGCTGATAATCCGGCAAGCTGGACCGGCAAATATCTCAAGGACATGCTGAGCAAACATCGCCAGCGACAGGTTGAACCCGCGGAATAGGCATAGACCACGAAAAGCACGAAAAAAACACGAAAGCTTCGGTGATTTCATGCCGTAGATTAGCAATGACGCGCTTTGCGCGTCGCGCGTTAAACGCAATTTCGGCGCTTGGAAAAATCCATTTTTGTGATTTTCGTGTCTTTCGTGTTCAAAACAAAAAAAGCGCGGAAGCCTGAAGCTTCCGCGCCTTTTCATGTCCTTATCCGTAAATCTTACGGCAGTTCCTTCGGCTTCTTGCCGCCCTTGAAGCCGCCCATGTCGATGATCTCGGCGTCGTCCGTATTGCGGTTGACGCCCCAGAGCAGGATGACCGGCGCGGCGACGTAGATCGACGAATAGGTGCCGATAATGATGCCGAAAATCATCGAGATCGAGAAGCTGAACAGCGCTTCGCCGCCCAGGAAGGCCAGCCCCGACAGGGCCATGACCGCCGTGAGGCCGGTGATGATCGTCCGCGACAGGGTCTCGTTGATCGACAGGTTGATAATATCCACCAACGGCATCTTCTTGTACTTGCGCAGGTTTTCACGCAAACGGTCGAAGACGACGACCGTGTCGTTCATCGAATAGCCGATAATGGTCAGGATGGCCGCCACCGCGCGCAGGTCGAAATCCAGCCGGAACACAGCGAACAGGCCGAAGGTCAGGATCACGTCGTGGAACAGGGCGAACACGGCGCCCAGACCGAACTGCCACTCGAACCGGAACCAGATATAGATCATCATCAGGCCGATGGCGATGAACAGGGCCAGAATGCCGCCGGTCAGCAGTTCCGACGACACCTTGGCGCCGACGACTTCGGTGTTGGAGAACTTGGCCGCCGGATAGACTTTCAGGAGTTCCGCCTTGACCGCCTCGACCTTGTTAGCCGGATCGACGGCGGGCGACTCAAAGCGCAGGAAGGCGTCCGAGCCGTCGCCCACGCCCTGCACCTGCACGTCCTTCAGACCTTGCGCGTTCAGGCTGGCGCGCAGCTTGCCCAGGTCGAGCGCGCTGCCCGGCGTGGTGATTTCCAGCGAGGTGCCGCCCTTGAAATCGACGCCGCAGTTCAGACCGCCGCACGGCGCCTTGAGCGGATGCACGCCGTTCTCGAACGAAACGGTGGACATCAGGATAGAGCCCGCCACCGCCACCACCGAAATGATGGTGGCGAACTTGGAGAAGTTGACGAAGTGGATGTCGGTGTTCTTCGGCAGCACCTTGATCAGCGGCCACGCCTTGGGCGCCACGTCGTCGGCGATCGGCAGTGTCTTGGGACGGCGCCACTTGTACCATAGGGCCACCAGAACCTGAGTCACCATGACGGCGGAGAAGACCGAGGTGAAAGTGCCGAGCATCAGGGTGACGGCGAAGCCCTTCACCGGGCCTGCGCCGAACATATACATGATCGCCGCCGCCACCAGTGTGGTGACGTTGGCGTCCATGATCGTCTCCAAAGCCTTGGAGAAACCGGCGTTGAGCGCCGCGATCAGGTTGCGGCCCGCATGCACCTCGTCGCGCATGCGTTCATAGATCAGCACGTTGGCGTCCACGGCCATGGCCAGGGTCAGGATCAGACCGGCGATACCCGGCAGGGTCAGGGTCGATTGCATCATCGACATGCCGCCGATCAGCAGCAGCAGGTTGACGATCAGCGAAGCCACAGAAATGCCGCCGAACAGCAGGCCATAGGCCAGCAGCATGAAGACGATGACCGAGAAGAAGGCGATGACGGTCGAAATTTCGCCCTTGGCGACGGCGTCGGCGCCCAGTTCGGCGGTGACCGTGCGTTGCTGTTCGATCTTGAGCGGGGCCGGCAGGGCGCCGCCGTTCAGCACCGCGACCATGTCGGAGGCCTGCTGCGGCGTGAAACTGCCGGTGATCTGGCCGTGGCCGCCCGGAATGGCGCCCTGAATCACGGGCGCCGACACGACCTTGCCGTCCAGGATGATGGCGAAGCGTTTGCCGATATTCTCCGCCGTCACCTGGCCGAATTTCTGTCCGCCGGTGGCGTCGAAATTCATGTCGATGGCCGGACGCTGATACTGGTCGCGACCAACCATAGCCTTGGTCAGATTGCTGCCTGACAGGATGACGGCCTTGCGCACCACCAAAGGCGCGCCCGCCTGTTCCTCATCCGGCAGGGCTTCGGAGCCTGGCGGAATACGACCAGCGACAATGTCGGCCTGAGTGACCGTATCATCGACCATCTGAAAGGTCAGCTTGGCGGTCTGACCGATAATGCGCTTGAGCTGCTCAGGATCGCTCTCGCCCGGCGCTTCGACCACGATGCGCGTCGAGCCCTGACGGGTGATCGACGGCTCTTTGGTGCCGAGATTGTCGATGCGTCGCCGCACGATCTCGATCGAGGTGTCCACCGCATTGGACGAGGTGGCGCGGATGCCGTCCTCGGTCAGGGTCATGCTGATGGTCTGATCGTCGCCGCGCTTGACCGACAGATCTTTCAGACTCGGATTCTTCGGCAGCGGCGTCGCCATGGCGGCCAGCAGGCCATAGGCCTTGTCCACCTGCGCCGGATCGGTGATGCGCACATTGACCGAGTGTCCCGTCGCGCCCAGACCGCTGAAGGCGATGCCTTGCGTATTCAGGGTGTTGCGCACATCCTCGGTCAGGTTGGTCGTCCGCTCCTTGATCAGGGCGTCGGTATCGACCCCGACCAGAAGATAGGAGCCGCCCTGCAGGTCGAGGCCCAGATTGAGGGTCTTGTTCGGCCCGAACTTGATGGCGTCGCGGACGTTGGACGGAAGGAAATTCGGCAGGGTGAACAGCACGCCCAGCAGGACGGCCACAACAACCACGCCGATTTTCCAGCGGGAAAGATTGATCATAACGGCTTGCTCGGTCTCAAAATCAGAAAAAAAGCCGCTTTAGGCGGCTTTATCGTTGGCCGGAGCCGGTTCGCCCTTGGCGCGGACCTCGGTGATCATCGATTTGACGACGCGGACGCTGACGCCCGTGGCGATCTCGACCATGACCTCTGCCTCCTCGACACGGACGATCTTGCCGACGATCCCCGACGACAGCACGACCGTATCGTTGCGCTTCATGGCGGACAGCATCGCCTTATGGCGCTTGGCCTGCTGCTGCTGCGGGCGGATCATGAAGAAGTACATGATGGCGATAAAGCCGATCAGCATCGGCAGCATGGTGAGCAGATCGCCGCCGGGAGCGGCGGCGCCGGCGGTCTGGGCGTAGGCGGGGGTAGCGAACACAAGCGTCTCCTGAGAGTCGTTATAAATAATCAGCCTTGAAACGCGCGTTTCTGGCAAAATTTAAGTCCGCCATACATAGGCGCGCGCTCGAAAAGGTCAATGAGATAATTACCCTGGCGACGACGCGGATATTGGTGGATGGGTATTGGTGGGCGGGTATTGGCAAACAAAAACGCGGCCCCAACGGGACCGCGCCTTTGCAGACCGCGCTCGATCCTATTTCGGCAGAACCAGAGTCGGATCAATCGGTCGGGCGATGTCGGTCGAGGGCGTATAGCGGATCTCAAAATGCAGTTGCGGCTTGTCGATCACGCCGGTCTGACCGACCGTGCCGATCACTTCGCCTTTATGGACGCGCTCATTATTCTTCACGCTCATCGACTGCAGATGGGAATAGCCTGTGTACCAACCGTTGTCGTGCTTGATATAGACGGTATTGCCCAGTTCCTTGACCTGATCGCCTTCATAGACGACCACGCCGTCGGACGCAGCCTTGACCTCGGTTCCCGCCGAGGCGCCGATATTAATGCCGTCATTGCGCACATTAGGCGCCAGTTGGCCGAACGGCGCTAATATCTTGCCGCGCACCGGCCAGACGAACAGCCCCTTGCCCATTTCGGCCAGACGCGCATTGGTCGGGAAGCCTGACGGCGTCGCCGGTTGCGGCGCAGGCGCGGTCTGGACCGGCTTTGCCGCCGGAGCCGCCGGCGCACTGACGCTTGGCTTCTCTGGCGCGCTCACCACTGGCTTACTGGCGACGGGCGCCGGTTTGGTCGCGACGGGCTGCGGCTTGGCCTCAGGCGCAACCGGCTTCGGCTGAACCACCGGTTTCGCCGCCAGCGCCGCCGCCAGCTTGACCATGCCGTCGCCATTGGCGTGCGGGTCGACGCCATTATCCTTGGCGGTCGGCGGCAGCAGCACCTTCTCGCCGATGCGCAGATTGGCGTCGGGCGCGAGAGCGTTCAGCGCATAAAGCTCTTTGATCGGCACGCCAAAGCGCCGCGACACGCCGTACAGCGTATCGTGCGCGACCAGCACATAGACATAGCCCGCGCGCGTATCCTTTACCGGCGCGGTGGCAACCGGCGCGCGCGAAGCAGTGACGGGCGGCGTCTCGTCATCTTCCGGCGGAGGCGGCGGAGGCGGCAGATCATTGACTGACACGCTGCCCTGCGGCGCCGTCACCGGGGCGGCGGACGAAGACGCTGCGGTTTCCGCGGCGCTCATCTGATCGTCGCCCGCCTGAGCGGCGGTTTCGGTCGCCTCGGCGGGTCGGTTCTGCATGTAGATCGGATATTTCGGCGTCGGGGCCGTCGAACAGGCCTGCAAGGCCAGCAGCGTCACGCCGCCCAGACCAACAGCCAGCAGTTTCACACGCGCATCAAACGCTTGACGGGTCATGATGGGGAGCCTCCGGCCTCTTAATCTTTTGTTCAGCGAAAAGTCTATGCGAACTTATGGATAACGAATCCTTACCGCGCCTCACCTTTTACGGGAAAATCGGGCCAAATGGCGCCGAAAGCCGGACTTGGCGGTGTAAAATAAAAAAATATTCGCCGCCGCATCCAGAGGGCGCGACGGCGGACATTCAGTCTCAAAAGCGGCCCGATGACGGGCTTGCATTACGGAGATAAAGACATGGACGATCTGGCCAACCTGTTCACCAGCTATTGGTGGCTCGCCTTTCCGATCTTCTGGATGGTGTTCGGCGTGGTGCGCATGGCGCTGCGCGATTCCTATGAGCGCCGCCGCCTCGACCTGATCCGCACCCTGGCGGAACAGGGCCGCGACATTCCCGATGTCCTACGTCGCTAACGGAGTCCGATCATGACCTTTGCACAACTCTTCGCCTCCTACTGGTGGCTGATGTTCCCGATCGGCGGCATGCTGATGGGCGTGATCGCGATGATCACCCACTACAATCACCGCAACGAGATGCTGAAAATCCTCAAATCCTATGTCGATCAGGGCAAGGAGCCGCCCGCCAGCCTGCTGGACGCCATGCGCTCGGACGAGGATCGCGCCTATGACTGGCGCTGGCGCGTCCGCTACGGACGCTATTACGGCCCGTGGAACGCCTGGCGCAAGGTGATCGTCTGGAGCGCGCTGGCCGCGGGCTTCACCTATGCGGGCCATTACACGCAACTGGGCGAGGCCAATGGCGTGTTCACGGCGCTGGGCGTCGCCTTCGGGGTTGCAGCCATAGCTTCGCTGGTCTGGGCGCTGATCTCGTCCTTCACCGGTCCCAGAGACCCGATGTAAAGGTCTGGCGCGTCCGTGCAGCCCTCGCTGATCCAACAGGCAAAAGCTGGCTCCGACATCGCCTTTTCGAGGCTGGTGGCGGAGCATCAGCAGGCGGTGCGGGCTTTTCTGCGCCGCCTGTGCGCGCGCCCGGACGATGCTGACGACATGGCGCAGGAGGCCTTCCTGACCGCCTGGGCCAATCTGCACCGCCTGCGCGAGGACGCGCAGTTTCGCACCTTTGTGTGCGGCATCGCCTATCGCAAAGCGCTCAACGACCGCCGCAGTCAGGGCCGGTCGTTGCGCCGCGACAGCGCCTGGTCCGACCTGCAACCGCAAAGCGCTTCGTCAACAGTTGACAAGCGCGTCGCGGTCGAGGCGGCGCTGCAAACCCTACCGGTCGAGCAACGCGCCGCCGTGTCGCTCTGCGTCGCCGGCGATTACAGCCACAGCGAGGCCGCCGAAATTCTGGGCCTTCCGCTTGGCACGGTGAAGTCGCATATATTAAAAGGTCGGCAAAAGCTGACCGAGTTACTGGGAGTTTCGTCATGAGCGATCACGACCCGTTAAAGGCGCTGCTGCAGGAGACCGCGCCACCCGCGCCGCCCGCCAACGATCTCGGCTTCGCGCTGGAGGTGATGAAGCGCGTCGAAAAGCGCCGCCTGATCGACGGCCTGCTTGCCCTGAGCGCCTTCGTGGCTACGCTTAGCGCCATCCTGTTCGCGGTCATGCCCTATCTGACGCCTGTGGTGAACGATTTTGGTCGCCTGCTGGCTCCGGCGCTCGGCGTCATGGTGCTGATCGGCCTGTCCCTGCTGGCGCTGGAGCCGGTGCGGCGGATGCTGCGGATCTAACCCTCTTTCGCCACGCCTGCGATCAGCGGCACAAAACGCACCTCGCCGAGGTCTTCGCTGGTGTAGCCGCCGTCGGGCGTCTTCACATACCGCAGCAGGCGCTGCGTCGAGCCCTTGCCCTGCGGTCCGACCATCACGCCTTTCGGCTTGAGCTGCGCCAGCAATCCCAGCGGTTCGTCCGGCAGGGCGGCGGTGACCAGAATCCGGTCGAACGGCGCCTGCTCAGGCCAGCCGTCCCAGCCATCGCCGAAGCGATAGATGATGTTTTCCAGCATCAGCCGCTTGTGCCGTATCTCGGCTTCCAGCATCAGAGAACGATAGCGTTCGATCGTATAGACATAGCGCGCCAGTCGCGACAGGATGGCGGTCTGATAGCCCGACCCGGTGCCGATTTCGAGCACGCGATGCCGCCCCTCAATCTTCAGCGCCTGAGTCATCAGGCCGACAATATAGGGCTGCGAGATCGTCTGGCCGCAATTGATCGGTATGGCGGAATCTTCCCATGACCGGTCGAGAAACAGCTCCGGCACGAACAGATCGCGCGGCGTGTGCGCCATCGCAGCCAGCACCTTCTTGTCGCTGATCCCCTGCTCTTGCAGCGACCGCATCAACCGTTCCAGCCGCGTCTCGCTCATGCCTCGGCCTCGTGGAGGATCGACTTCGGCGCCACCCCGCCCAGTGTCTTGCGCAAATTGTGCACCGTCTCGTAATGCGTGAGGTCCAGATGCAGCGGCGTCACCGAAATGCGCTTTTCCGCCACCGCCTTGAGGTCGGTGCCATCAATCAGCGTCTGCTGTAGATTGTGGAAGTTCAGCCAGTAATAGTCGCGTCCGCGCGGATCGACGCGCTTGACCGCGTGCATTTCGTGCAGGTCGCGAAAGCCCTGTTTCGTGACCTCGACGCCCGCCACCTCCTCCGCCGCGCAGTCGGGGAAGTTGATATTGATCACCACATCCGAAGGCCAGCCGCGCTCCAGCACATGGCTGACCACCGGCGCGCCATAGGCGACGGCGGACGACCACTGCGCTTCGATATCAATGTCGAAATCGAGACATTGCGACAGGGCGATGGACGGAATGCCCAGCGTCATGCCTTGCAGCGCGCCCGCCACTGTGCCGCTCAATGTCACGTCCTGCGCCAGATTGAATCCACGATTGACGCCCGACAGCACCAGGTCCGGCGGCGACGGCATCAGGTCATTGACCGCGATCTGCACGCAGTCGGTCGGCGTGCCGGACACCGCAAAACGCTTCTCGCTCAGACGCCGCGCGCGCAGGGGTTCGTGCAGGGTGATGCCGCGCCCCTTGCCCGACTGCTCGATGACCGGCGCGCATACCCAGACATCGTCGCTCAAAGTGCGCGCAATGTCGTAAAGCACCTTGAGGCCAAAGGCTTCGACGCCGTCATCATTGGTCAGGAGGATACGCATACAGGAGTCTCACCGTGCGGAATGTTCACGTCTTGTACGGCCTTTTCCGCCGCCAAGGCAACCGCGCAAAGGCAAAATTCCTGTGACCTACCCGATATGCGTCAGGCCACCCATATAGGGGATCAGAACCGACGGCACGGCAATGCGACCGCCCTCATCCTGATAGTTCTCCATGATCGCCACGAGCGTGCGCCCGACCGCGAGGCCGGAGCCGTTGAGCGTATGGACAAACCGCGTGCCCTTCTCGCCGCTTTTGCGTGTACGGGCGTCCATGCGGCGGGCCTGAAAGTCGCCGCAGTTCGAGCAGGACGAGATTTCGCGATAAGTGTTCTGCGACGGCAGCCAGACCTCCAGATCGTAGGTCTTCTTGGCGCCAAAGCCCATATCGCCGGTGCAGAGCAGCATGGTGCGGAACGACAGGTCGAGCTTTTTCAGGATGTTTTCGGCGCATTGCGTCATGCGCTCATGCTCCTCGCCCGATTGCTCCGGCGTGGTGATCGAGACCAGTTCGACCTTCTGGAACTGGTGCTGGCGGATCATCCCCTTGGTGTCGCGCCCCGCCGATCCGGCCTCGGCGCGGAAACAGTTGGTCAGGGCGGTCAGGCGCAGGGGAAGCTCCTCCTCCGCCGTGATGGCTTCACGGACAAGGTTGGTCAGCGAGACTTCGGCGGTTGGGACCGCGAAAAACTGTTCGTTGGTAGGGGCGGCTTCTAATGCCTGAAAGATAGCTTCGACAAGGTCATCATTGGGATTAATGTTACCCTTATCCGATAAAGCTTTCTTCAAAAGATCATTTCTTGTCATGGGATCCATAACCAAGAAAAGATCATCATAAAATTTAGGCAGTTGCCCGGTTCCAAATACAGCAGGCTGTTTCACCAGCACCGGCGGATTGACCTCGGTATAGCCATGCTCCTCCGTCTGGACATCGAGCATGAACTGGCCGATGGCGCGTTCCAGTCGCGCCAGTTGCCCTTTCAGCACCACGAAGCGCGAGCCGGAAATCTTGGCCGCCGCCTCGAAATCCATCATACCGAGCGCTTCGCCGAGATCAGCGTGATCCTTAGGCGTAAAGCCCAGCGCCACCGGCGCGCCATGACGGCGGACCTCGACATTGCCGTGCTCATCCGCCCCGACCGGCACGTCATCGAACGGCAGGTTCGGCAGGGCGGCCAGATGGTTACGTAAGTCCTCCGCCTTGGCGCGTTCCGTCTCCTGCGCCTCGGCAATTGCGGCTTTCAGGCCCTCGACCTCGGCCATCAGGGTTTGCGCCCGCGCCTCGTCCTTCTGCGCCTTGGCCTGACCGATCTGGGCCGACAGCTTTTTCAACTCAGCCTGCGCGGTCTGGAACTTCGTCTGCGCCGCGCGCAGTTCGCCGTCGAGGCTGATGGCCAGATGTACGTCTTTTGCGGCGGAGTCACGCCCGCGCCGCGTCCATGCTTCGATGAACAGGTCAGGAGTTTCGCGCAGAGCCTTGATATCGTGCATCTTGTCAGCCTTGAATTAAATGGCGGAAGGCCCCCTCCCACCGCTTCGCGGTCCCCATGGCTTTGCGAAAGCAGTGCTTTCGCTGCACCAAACCCCGCTACGCAGGGAGGGATGGGTTCCTTATACGGATTGCGCCTGAACAGGCAATCCCACAACGAAACTAGGCAGTTTTGCCCTTGCGGTTCCACTCGACCAGTTTCACGCACAGGATCGAGACCTCGTACAGCAGCACGATCGGGATCGACAGCAGGCATTGCGAGATCGGATCGGGCGGGGTGACGATGGCGGCAACCACGACAATGGCCAGAATGGCGTAGCGCCGGAACGATCCGAGCATTTTCGAGGTCACGATGCCCGTCATGCCCAAAAGGGTGATGACGATCGGCAACTGGAAGCATAGGCCAAACGCGATCATCAGGGTTTCGACCAGTTCGAGAAATTCCGACACCTTGGGCATGAACTGCACCATGACGCCGGAACCGCTGACGACCTGCTGATTCAGCGAGAACCACAACACCATCGGCAGGATGGCGAAGTAGACCAGACACATGCCGAGCACGAACAGCACCGGCGCGGCGAACAGGAATGGCAGGAAGGCCATGCGCTCGCGTTTGTAAAGACCGGGCGCGACGAACTTATAGACCTGCCAGGCCAGCACGGGGAAGCTGACGATAATGCCGCCGAACATGGCGATGCGCAGGTTGGTGAAAAACACCTCCATCGGCGCCGTGGCGATCAGCGGAATGTCCTTGACGTGCGCGACCTGTTTCAGGCCCATCAGCACGAACATCAGATCGAACGGCCCCGATTTATGACCGGCCTGCTGCTCCTGATAGAGCGACGACGCCACCGACAAGGGATGGACCAGAAAGGTCATGATGTGGTTGCGGAAGATGTAGCAGCCGATCACGCAGACGAAGAAGGCCGCCACCATCTTGATCAGGCGCGAACGCAGTTCGACCAGATGATCCATCAAGGGCGCGCGCGAGGCTTCGATCTCGGCTTCGTCATGATCGACGATCGGGCTGATCAGGCTGCGCTTGCCCGAATCCTCGACGGGTTGCGGCAAGGTTTCGTCGCTCATGACTCCGCCTTTCTGCGCGTGCGTTTCGGTTTGGCGACGGGATCGGCTTCAACCACCTTCTTGGCGCGCGGCTTTTTCACCGTCGACTCCGCGGGTGTTTTCGGCGCAGCGCGTTTGCGCGGCGGCTTGCCGTCCAGTTGCGGATTGTCTTTTGCGGCTTCAGATATGGGCGCCGTTTCAGATACAGGCGCGGCCTCGGACGCCGGCGGCGTTCTGGCGGCGATCTTTTCAGGCGGCATGTCCACGACCTCGACCGGCGCCGTCGGAACCGCAGCCGCGGCGGACGGCGCGTTGATGTCGCCCTCAATGGCGCGCATCTGCTCGTTAATGTCGCTGACGATGGATGGCTGCATCTGGCCTGCGCGCAGGGCGTCGACCTCCTTGCGCAGTTCGTCCAGTTCGCTCTGTCGCGCCATATCCTCAAAAGAGGTGCGGAATTCATCGGCCATGCGGCGCATCTTGCCCACCATGCGGCCCAGTTGCCGCAAGAGTTTGGGCAGATCCTTCGGCCCGACCACGATCAGGGCCACCACCGCAATGACGACCAGTTCTCCGCCCCCGATACCGGGCACCATGATCTTACGCTTTCTCTCAGTCTAAAGCGGAAAGCCTTTGATCAGGCCTTGGGTTCCTCAGGATCCTTCTTGGCCTTCTTGTCGTCGGAATCGTCGTCCTTGAGACCATCCTTGAACGCCTTGATGCCCTTGGCCGCGTCGCCCATAATGCCCGAAATCTTGCCGCCGCCGCCGAACAAAAGCAGGGCCACCACGGCCACCAGCAGGATGTGCCAGATACTCAAACCACCCGAAAACATATCACGTCTCCTCTGCATCTCGCCCCTGTTGACCCGGCGCGATGCGTCCTTAATAAAACCCCGTTGCGGGGCGAATTGCCTTCCTTATAGGCGCATACGCGCCGGTCAGGAAAGTCTTTTCACACACAATTGCGGCAACTCGGCGGTCGCTCCCGTCAGGGTTTACCGCTCCGGCTCGTCCTCCAGATAATCTTTGGCGAATTCGACCTCGTTCAGATCGTCGAGCGACAACTGCTCGCCCTCCTCGCCCTGCCCCTGCGACGGGTCCGGCACCATGAAGTCGGCGGGGACATTGATGTCCAGCAGCCCCGCCGCGCGCATCTCGGCCATGCCGGGCAGGTCGGCCAGGGATGGCAGCGAGAACTGCTCCAGAAAGGTCTCGGTCGTGCCATAGGTGACAGGCCGCCCCGGCGTGCGCCGCCGCCCTTTCAGCTTGATCAGGTTCATCTCGTGCAGCACGTCCAGCGTGCCGCGCGACAGGCCGACGCCGCGCACCGATTCGATTTCGGCGCGCGTCACCGGCTGGTGATAGGCGATGATGGCCAGGGTCTCCAGCGCCGCCTTCGACAGCCGACGCGGCTCCTCGCGCTCCTCGACCATCAACCACGCCAGGTCGGGGGCGGTGCGGAACTGCCAGCGATCATTGATCACCTCAAGGCTGACGCCGCGCCCGGCGTAGCGCGCGCGCAAACTCGCCAGAGCCTTGCCGACATCGGCGCCTTCGGGCAGGCGATAGGCCAGCTCCGAGGCCGAAAGCGGACCTGCGGCGGCGAACAGAAGCGCCTCGACGGCGCGCTCAACCTCTTCAGCCGTCATTCTGCGCTCCGATCACGGGCTGGCGTTTGCGCATATAAAGGGTCTCGAAAATGGCCAGTTGCTGCAACTGCAACTGCCCCTCCTTGCACAGTTCCAGCGAGGCCGACAGGGTCGAGGCCAGATAGGAGACGCGGCGCGGGCCGTCGTCGCGCACCGGGCGCGGCGCGACCTCATCGAGCGCGGTCCAGTTGTTCAGACGCGGCAACTCCTCGCGCAGATGATCGCGCGCCTCCTCCAGCGAATAGGCCTCGATGCGGCGCGTCGGATCGTAGCTGCGCTCGATCTCGCGGCGACGCTGCGTCACATAGGCGCTCATCAGGTCGAAGACATTGGCCTCGATGCGCGCCGAGGGCAGCACCAGAGTCGCTTCCGGGTCGCCGCGCGCAAAGACGTCGCGTTTCAGTTGCGGACGCGAGGTCAGCGCCTCGACCGCCTTGCGGATGGCTTCGAGCTTTTTCAGCCGGTAGGCCAGAGCCTGCGCCAGTTCTTCGGGCGGCGGCTCGTCGCTGGCCTTGCGCTCGGTCCTGGGCAGCAGCAGGCGCGATTTCAGATAGGCCAGCCACGAGGCCATGACCAGATAGTCGGCCGCCAGCGCGAACCGCAATCGCCGCGCCTGCTGGATAAAGGCCAGATACTGCTCGGCCAGTCGGGTGATCGAAATCTTCAGAAGATCGACCTTCTGTTGCCGCGCCAGGGCCAGCAGGACGTGCAACGGCCCTTCATAGCCATCAAGGTCCAGCACCAAAGTCTCGTCGGCGGCGATATCGTCGGGAATCTCCGGCCCCGGCGCGTCGAAGTCGAGGCGACGCTGCAAGACGTCGTGCTCCAGCCCGGCCATGTCGCGCTCGCGGCTCATCCGGGATGATGGCCTTCGGTCGGATCGGGACGCAATTCGGACGTGCTGGCGCGCTTAAGCGCCGCATCGAAACGCTCACGCGCCGTCGCCACGTCCAGCGGTTCCGGCGCGCGCGGCAGGCGGCGCAGGGCCGCCTCGGCGCGGCGCTTGGCGGCGCCTTTCAAAGCAGGCGTCTCGGCGGCGATCTCGCGCATCTGATCGAGATCGCCATTGCAATGCAGCAGCACATCGCAGCCCGCCTTCAGGCTCTTGCGCGCGCGTTTGGCCAGGCTGCCCGACAGGGCGTTCATCGACAGATCGTCGCACATGATCAGGCCGTCAAAGCCGATCTCATCCCGGATCAGACGGATGCAGGCCTTTGACGTCGTTGCCGGATTCTTCGGGTCGATGGCCGTGTAAAGCACATGCGCGGTCATGGCCAAAGGCGTGTCGGCATTGACCTTGAACGGGTAAAAATCAATCTTGATCAGGTCTTCAAGCGCTGTATCAACCACGGGCAGGTCAGTGTGCGAATCGGCCCCGGCGCGGCCATGCCCCGGAATGTGTTTGATCACCGGCAGGACGCCGCCCGCCAGCAGGCCTTCGCAGGCGGCGCGGCCCATCACCGCCACTTCCTCCGCTGTGACACCGTAGGCGCGGTCGCCGATAATATCGTGCGCGCCCGGTTGCGGCACGTCGAGCACCGGCGCGCAATCGACATTGATCCCCAGATCATGCAGGTCATGCGCCATCAGCCGCGCGCCCAGTCGCGCCAGATCGCGCGCCTCGGCGGGGTCGTTGCCGATGTCGCGAAAACGCGAGGCGGGCGGATAGTGGGGCCAGTGCGGCGGACGCAGGCGGCGGACTCGTCCGCCCTCCTGATCGATCAGGATCAGCGGTTCATGCGGAACGCAGGCCTTGAGCGCCGCAACCAGCGCCCGCACCTGATCAGGCGCGTCGATATTGCGCCGGAACAGGATGAAGCCGAGCGGCTTGGCCTCAGAGAAAAACGCCGCTTCCGCCTTCGTCAGTTCGAGGCCGGAACAGCCAAAAATACACGCCCCGATCACGCTGCGCCGCCTCTCAGCGGACAATACAGTCGCGGCCATTGGCCTTGAGCGCGGCGCAGAAAGCGCGGGCCTTGTCCGGCGTCAGGCCGGTGAAGGCGGTGCGGTAAAAAGTGCCATTGGCCGTGGTGACCTTTTCGATCTTCTTGCCCGCGCCGCCGACGAACAGACCATAGCTGGACGCGACCTTGGCGTATTCGGCATTGGCGGTGTCTGTGGAATCGAAAGCGCCGATCTGCACAGCCGTTCCGCCGGAGACCGCCGCTGGCGCAGCCTTGGCGGCGACGGACGCCGATGCCGGCGGCGGCGTGACCGGCTTGACCACAGGCGCAACGGTCGAAGGCGGCGTCGCGGCGGCGGGCGCGCTCAGGCTGGACGACGACACGCCCGCCTGCGACGGCAGCGGCCCCGCGATCGGCGCGGCGGGCGGCGGCGCGACATCCTTGTCGGGCGTACGCACGGCGGGCGCCTCGGCGCTGGGCGCGAAGGTGACGTTCTGACCGTCATCGAGGCTGAGGTCGGAATCGGCCAGAGGCTTGGCGTCCTGCACCTGTGTATCCTTGAAACCGCCAACGGAGTCGCCGACTTCCGGCGCAATCTTGCCATGCTTGTTGAGGCCGGAATTGTACAACACCACCACAATCACCAGCAGGACCACCAGACAGATGCCGCTGATGATCAGCGTCACCGGCGCCTGATCGCGCGAGGCCGGGCGGCGCGTTTCATAGCTCAGATTGTCCTCGGTCGGTGGCGAATAGGTGCCGCGATCGTCGTTCGACATGGTCGTCATCCAGAAATGTCATGGCCGCCTGATGGCGGCGCAACTATGCGTGATTCGTCCCGCTGCGTCTTGTGCAGCAAGGCTTTGAGGCGTTGTGACGCACAATTGGGTCACAGTTGTGGCTGATAATGGGCCGCAGGACGACGCGGATCAATGGGCGAAGGCGACTTATTGCAAAATTGATTCTGGCTGCGCCTTGCCGCCCACAGCCGTGAGGACCATGTCCTGCATTACAAGGAGTCGCCATGATTACCGATAATACCGACAAGCGCCGTTTTGAACTGCATGAAAACGGCCACACCGCCTATGCCGATTACCGGCGCGACAATGACAGCCTCTATATCGACTATGTCGAAGCGCCGCCGGTCCTGCGCGGCACAGGCGCGGCGGGTCGCCTGATGGAGGGCGTGATGCAGAGCGCTCGCGCCAACAATCTAAAGGTCATTCCTATCTGCGGCTACGCCGCCGCCTGGATCAAACGCCACCCCGGCGCCTAACCCACCAGCACGGCGCCCTGACAACGCAGCCCGTTAACCTGCGCGTCGGCCTCGCCAAGCCCCAGTCCCAGCACGTTCAGCAGATTGTCCAGCACGCCGTCCAGCGCGGGCGCGACCGGGCTCAGCAGCGATCCGACCGCCGATGTCAAACCGCCGAGATTGAGGCCCAATCCCGCCACGCTGACCTTGATCTGCGTTTGGCTGACCAGAGACGCAACGACGCCCTGGACCAGATCGTTTGTCTTCACGGTCTTGACGGTTTGCGCACTTATGTCGGCGGCGCTGAAACGCACGCTCTGCCAGTTTTCGCCGCCCAGCGAGACCTGCGCCTGCGCCGTGGCGGCGATCAAAGGCAGACCGATCAACTTCGCTGGCGACAGGGGCTCCGCCGTCTTGAAGTCACCAAGCGTATTCACATCAATGTCGGCGATCGCCACCTGACCGAGACTCGGCTTGACCAGCAGGCCGACATAGTCATTCGCGGGCGAGGTCCGGTCGCAGCCGATGGCGGACAGCTTCGCTTCCGCCGAAGCCAGTTCGACATAGACCGGCAGACGCAGACCCGTCACGCCGAGCGGTTTCAGCAGGGCATTGTTCGACGCCACTGACGCCTCGATATAGAGCCGCGCCTGCGCGGTGCGGATGATCGGTTCGCCACTGCGCGTCACGGTCAGCCACGGCGAATGGTTCGGACGCTCGCCGATGGCCAACAAAACCTTCAGCCCGGCCAGCCCCGGAACGCTGGCGCCCAGGTCGAGACTCACCTGCCGGTCCTGATTGGCCAGTTGCAGCAGGGCGTTCATCATCGCCATATCGCTGACCTGAATGGCGGAATCGACGCCGCCGACAATATGGTCCTGATCGCCATAGACGCCTGCATCAATCAGGTCACCGAGACGGATTTTCGTCGTCCGCACGGCGCTGTCGGCGATCAGAGTCAGCGGCGCCTTTACCGACGTAGAACTCTGGCCGATCAGCACGTCGAGCGCCTGCCCGACCGTGATCTGGCTGTTCAGAGTCTGATCGAAGCTGCCCGTCGTCAGTCCCGCCTGGGTATGCAAAGCCTGCACGTAGGACAGGAGGTCGATCTGACCGCTGGCCAGCGCGTTATAGTCCATCACGCTCAGACTGATCTGGCTGCCCGTCAGGCCGCTGAGCAGCGCATTGGCGATCCCGCCGTCAAGCGCGGCCAGCCGTGTCCCCAGACTGAACGCCGCCATCTTCACCGATGAGGCCGTGGCCGCGCGCGTCAGCGTGATCGGATGGTGGTAGAACAATCGCCCGAAGAACAGGTCGGCCTGATCGCGCATCACCACATGCGCGGCGTTGCTGTCGGCGACGGCGGTTGCGGAAAAGCGCGTCTGCGGACTCGCCCCCGTCGCCGGGTCGTAAACGCCGGTCGTCACGCTGGCGACCACGCCGCCATTGTCAGCGGCCACGGCCCGCGCCGCAGCCTGTGCGTGGTCGAGATCATTCGCCGCCGCCAGCGCCGCCAGATCGACCGTCCCTTGCAAGGCGCGGCTCTTGAGGTAAACAAAGCCCAGATCGACCGCGCAGGCCGTCATGACCAGAATAATGCACAGGAGCAGCGACATCAGGATCGCCACCGCCGCACGCCGATCGCGCGCAAAGCGTTTGATCAGGCGGCGCATCAGTAGCCGCCTCTGACGATAACGGCGGTGCGCGTGATCGTCACCGGCAGGCCCGGCGCCAGCGGCATCAGCTCGAAACTGCCGCCGTCCGGCGTAAAGGTCAGGGTCAAGGTCAGGCTCTGATCGCCCTCGTCGAGCGACAACACGCCCGCTCCCGGCGTCAGGAAGCTGTACTGGCGCAGATCGGACTCCGCCGTCGTCTGCGCCAATGCCTGCCGCTCCGCTGCTGTCACTCCGCCGATGGCGGCCCGCGCGGCGTCGTTGACCGTCTGCTGCACGGCGTGCGCCGTAGCGAAATAGTTGCCATAATCAACAAGGCCGCCAATCATCATCAGCAGCATTGGCGCGATCAGCGCAAACTCCAGCGCCGTCGCGCCCTGATTATCCTGCAGGCCAACTGATGCCAGACGCATGGACATCTCCTTGCAATGCTGAGAAAATCTCCTTAAAGTTGCATAATTGGAGTTTACAATCTCATAACGCGCAAATTAACTTTACGCACGCATGGATATATTGGTGGAAAGAATGGTAGGCGAGGAGGGACTCGAACCCCCAACCAGACCGTTATGAGCGGTCGGCTCTAACCATTGAGCTACTCGCCCCCGCAACAGGGAGACGGGGTGCTATCATGACTTGGCGCGCATCGCAATGCGCTTCGGTCCGGCGGCGGCCTTGTCCACAACCAGCATTGCGGTCGTTCAGGCCGGGTTCATGCGGCGGCTGCGAGGATATGTCATCGGCGTCACGCAGGACGCCCAGTTAAGAAAGGCTCCTTCCATGTCGAGATCGCTTATGAAACCCGTCCTTCTGGCCCTGGCCGTGGCCGCCGCGCCTATCGGCTTTGCCCATCAAGCGCTGGCGCAGGCCGCAGCGCCCGCCCCGACCACGCTGAGTCTGAGCGCCACAGGTACGGAAACCGCCGCGCCCGACATGGCGACGATCAGCTTCGCCGTGGTCACGCAGGCCGCCACCGCCTCTGAGGCCATGAAAGCCAACGCCACGCAGATGAACGCCGTCATGGCGTCGTTGAAGAAGGCAGGGATCGACAAGAGCGACATTCAGACCTCCAGTCTCAATCTCAATCCGCAATACGACTACCAGAACGGTCAGGCGCCGAAGCTGACCGGCTATCAGGCGCAGAACCAGAGCAATGTCCGCGTCAATGACACAGCGCGCACCGGTCCGGTCGTGGACGCCGTGATCGCCGCCGGGGTCAACCAGATCAGCAATATCGACTTCGGCCTCAAGGACGACAGCGCTGTGCGCGATCAGGCCCGCAAGGACGCGGTCGCCATGCTGATGCAACGCGCCAAACTCTATGCCGACGCCGCCGGTATGAAGGTGGGGCGCCTGATCTCCCTTGAAGAAGGCGCGACCTCGTCGGTCCAGCCGCCGCGCCCGATGATGATGATGAAGGCCGCCGCCGACTCCACGCCGGTGTCGGAAGGCCAGCTCGAGATCAGTGTGCCCGTGTCTGCGACCTTTGAGCTACAATAGATAACGATGTTCGCCGTCATGGGTGACAAAGGGTTAACGCCATGTTAATTCTTTCCGCCTGGGGGCGCGCCTGACCACTGGGTTCGATGCGCCGATGTGACAGATGGGGAGCCTGATCACATGTCGGACGGCGGTAAACCGGATCGCGGCGCCTACGCGCCCGCGCTGATCAGCGCGGGCGTCATCGCCGTTGTGCTGGGCGGCCTCGCCTTCGGGGTCGTCACCTATGCGCAGGTCAAGGCGCAAACCAGCGCCTCGCAGACGACCACAGCGCGACCGCGGCCCGTCTTCGCCCTGCGCAAGCCCCTGCCGCCCGCCCGGGTGCAATGGTCGTCGGCCCTGCGCCAGATCGCGATACAGGACCAGAACGCCAAAACCCAGACAAAGCCCCAAACTCTGGCGGGCAATTTCGCCGCCAAACTGCAAAAGCCCGCCCTCGACCAGATCCGCCTGCCGGTGATCCTGCCGCGCAATGGCGCCGCGATCAGCGCCGCCAGGGCGAAACTGCTGTCCTTCGGCGACGCCTATGCGCTCAACCTGCCGCAGGATCAGGGCGTGCAGATCACCGTCTATGGCAACCGCTCCTTCGTGCCCGCCGACGCCGGAGCGATTTCGCGCCGACCTATGCAGCGTCTGCTCAATGTCGCCGAAAACGTCGCGGTCGAGCAGACCGAGGCCGGCTGGACCGCCACCTTTGAACGCTATGGCGTCGTCTATACGGTGGACGTGTCCTGCGACGACATCAAAAGTCCCGCCTGCGCCTCCGACGCTTACCTACGCAACGCCGTATCCAGCTTCAGCGACGTAACCCTGGGTGCGCAGGCGCAGGCCGAGGCGTCCGCCGCCGCGCCGCAGCCCAGCCTGCTGGACAAGCTCAATCAGAATATCAGCAAGCTGGTGAAGGGGAATTAGTATGCGCGCCCTCTATCCCCTCGCCGCCCTATTGCTGCTGGTCGCCTGCGATCAAACCCCGTCCGCCTCTGACGGCGCCAACGAGTCCAGCGCGGCGACGGCGGCCAGCGACGCCGAATCCGCCGCCTCGGAAAGCGCGGTCGCCGAAGCATCCACTGACGCCAGCGCAGAGGAAGCCAGTACGGGGACGGACAGCTCCGCCCTGCCTGATTTTCCGCACGATCCGCCGACCCAGCTCGTGGCCAATTCCGGCTCCGGCTATACCGACATAACCAACTGGGCGCCCGGCATCTGCTTCCCGCTGGCCCAGACGCCCGACTACGCCAACAGTCAGGTGTACAGCCCCGGCGGCGATCATTATCCGAGCGCCTCGGCCAGCAGTCACGGCAGCCAGTGCGACAGCGCCAATTACAGCTATCCGTGGCATGACAATTTCTGCGAGGCGCGAAGCTGGACCAATCCGGCGTGCGTCAGCGGTTCCGGCCATCAGGGGCAGGACATCCGCCCGACCACCTGCAAGAAGGATACGTACTGGGCGGTGGCCGTCGAGGACGGGACCGTGACCCAGATCGGCTCCTATACGGTTGGGATCACCGGAAACGCCGCCCCGCACCGCATCTTCCGCTATCTGCACATGCAGAAGGCGTCGGTGCAGGTGGCGGTCGGCGATCATGTCGTGCGCGGCCAGAAGCTCGGCCTCGTCTCCAACAATCTCGGCGTCTCCAACGGTGTGCAGCAGTACACCACCATACACCTGCATTTCGAGGTGCGCGTGGCGCAGGCCGAGACCATGGCCGATGGGACGCAACTGGCCGCCAACGCCTTCGTGCCGCCCTATATCGCCCTGGTGGACGCCTATCAGCGCAAGCTGGCCGGGGATTGCCCGACCGTGAATTAGCCGCTTGCCCGCCGCATTCGATCGGCTTAAGCAGGCGGCATGAGCAAGCTGGCCCCTTCCGAACTGACGCAACTGTTCGTCACCGAACTCTATCGCGCCGACCTCAGCGCGCAGCCGGATTTCGACGTCTTTCTTGAGGAGATCGACGACGCCTGCCGCGCCTTCGCCGATGAGGACGAGGCCGGTCAGACCTGGTCGCAGACCAAGGGTTATCTGGGCTATACCTCCTACGCCTCCCTGCCCGACCTGCCGATGCGCGCCAGCGTGTTCGCCGACCTCAAGGCGATGATCGACCCGCACGTCGCCCACTTCGCCGATCAGATCGATCTCGATCTGGGCGGGCGCAAGCCGAAGCTCGATTCGATGTGGATCAACATTCTGGAGCCGATGGGGCATCATTCCGGCCATATCCATCCGCACAGCATCATTTCCGGCACCTTTTATGTTCATGTCCCTGAAGGCGCCAGCGCGCTGCGGCTGGAAGATCCGCGCCTGCCCTTGATGATGAACGCGCCCCTGCGCAAGCCGGGCAATCCGATGCGGCAGAGTTTCGTGCCGGTGCAGCCGCAGGCGGGGACGATCCTTTTGTGGGAAAGCTGGCTGCGCCATGAGGTGCCGATCAATATGGGCGACGATGTGCGCATTTCGGTGAGCTTTAACTATGGCTGACTCCGTTCGCGTCGGGCTGATCGGCTATGGTTATGCGGGCCGGACCATCCATGCGCCGCTGATCCGCGCGGCGGAAGGACTGGAACTGGCCCTGATCGCGTCGTCGCGTCCCGACGACGTGCTGGCCGACCTGCCGGGCATGCGCGTGGTCAGCGATTACGACGCCGCCGTCGCCGATCCCGACATTGATCTGGTCGTCGTCGCCACGCCCAATGACAGCCACGCCATGTTCGCGCATCTGGCGCTTGATGCGGGCAAGCATGTCGTGATCGACAAGCCGTTCGCCCTGTCGGTGGCGGAAGGCGAATCGATAATCGCACACGCCGAGCGGATGGGGATGCTTTTGTCGGTGTTTCATTGCCGACGCTGGGATTCCAACCACCTGACCTTTCAGGCCCTGCGTCCGCGTCTGGGCGATCTCTATCAGGTTATATTGCGTTATGACCGGTGGCGACCTGAGGTGCGCGACCGTTGGCGCGAGCGCTCAGGTCCGGGTTCGGGCGTCTGGTTCGATCTCGGTTCGCACCTGGTCGATCAGGCGCTGACCCTGTTCGGCGCGCCCGACTGGATCGAGGCCGATATCGCCGCCCAGCGTCCGGGCGCGCAGACCGACGACTATTTCCACGCCGTGATGGCTTACGGGCCTTTGCGCGTCATCCTGCACAGCTCGATGATGACCATGATCAACGGTCCGGCCATTGAGGCGCAAGGCGCGCTCGGCGGCTGGGTCAAGTACGGCATGGACACGCAGGAGGAGATGCTCAAGGCTGGTCGCACGCCCGGCGACGACGGTTGGGGCGAAGACCCCGGCGTCAGCGTCCTGCGCCTGCACGATTCCGATCTGACCGAGGCGCCGCCCACCCTGCCCGGCGGCTATCTCGGCTATTACGAGGCCATCGCCGCCGCCATCCGCGCCGGCGCCGCCAATCCGGTTCCGGCTCAGGACGCGCTCAACGTCATGCGCGTTCTCGAAGCCGGTTTCCTCAGCGCCCGCGAAGGCCGCCGCATCAGCCTATAGCGGGAAGATGCGGCGCTTTTTCGAGAAGCTCATATAGCCGACATTGGCGCCGAGGCGGAAGCCGACGCCCGCGCGGATCGGCGCCAGGACGATGCCTTCGGCGCGCTGATAGGTGACGCCGAGGCCGCCGATGAAATAGGCCGAGCCTTCGACGCCGGGGAAGCGGCGGTACATGAAGATCGGCTCGCGCAGATTATAGACCAGAGTGAAGACGCGCGAGACATTGGCGCCGGTGTCGAAGCCGATGGACGGCCCCTGCCAGTAGATTTGCGACGGCGGCTGGCCGTTCTTCATGTACAGCATGCCCTTGCCGTAGCGCAGGCCGATGCCGACGGCGCCGGACGCCTCCTCGCCCGCAACATAGGCGGTCGGTTCGTCGCCGTAATCATTGAAGATCTTTTCGATCGCCCCGCCCAGCGATTCCGCTGTGACGCCGAGGAAGTTGGAGCCCGCCGTCAGCACCTCGTCCTTGGAATAATAGGCGTCGCCGCTGCTGGCGGCGGACGACGCGGCCTGCGCAAAGGCGAACTTCGGAACCAGCGGCGCGGCGGCGGCGGCGGCGCCCGCCAGCAGCAGTTCTCGGCGTTGCAGATGTTTCATGACGGCTTGACCTCGGAAAGACGTGGTGAGGGGCTTTAGGTCGCCAAGGTTAACAGGAGATTTACTAAACAACCCTTACGCCCAAGCGGGTTTTGCCCGGTTTGACCGCCACATTTCCACGCTCAGGTGTCACGATTAGGGCGCAGCGCGCCGCGAATTCGCCCTATTGGTTAAGGTGAGTTCAGATCAGCAACTCAGGATGCGCCTTTTGCAGCGTCTTCGGCGCCGCCTTGCGCCACGCCTCGATCAGGCGCAAGCGCACCCAGTCTTCGCTCACGGTTTCCGGTCGCGCCAGCACGCACGGCCAGTTGCGGTGATGGTCGGTGGTAAAGAAGGTCTCCGGGTCGGCCTCCATAAAGAAGTCGCGCGTCTCGAAATCCATGCCGAAGACCGGCGCGTTCCATTTCGGGCTCCAGACGACAATCACCTTCTTGCCCAGCTTGACCGCCGGGTAGCCGTAGGAGGTTCCCGGCTCCGTTCCCGGCAACTCCAGCGCCATGGCGCGCAAGCGATCCTGTGTCAGCATATCATCCTCCGCCGGAATCGAACCTAACCGACGTTCAATCGGGGTCAACCGCTTTGACGCTTGCCAGTCTGATCGGCGCGGCCTACTGATAGCGGTAACAAACATCAAACAGGGACATTATCATGTTGAAACGCGCTCTGCTCACCGGTCTCGCCCTGATGGCGCTTGCGGCCCCCGCCTTCGCTGGCGACGGCGGCTGGAGCGCGACCTGGGCCTCGTCGCAGATGACGCCGACCGGCGACAACGCCCTGCCCGCCACGGACCTGTCGGACATCACGATCCGTCAGATCGTGCATGTGTCAAAAGGCGGCTCGAAAATCCGCATCCGCGTCTCCAACGCGCTGGGCGCCTTGCCCCTGCGCATCAAGGACGTGCATGTCGCGCTCGGCAAGCTGGGATCGGACGCCGTCGATACGGATACCGACCGCGCCGTGACCTTCGGCGGCGAGGACGAGGTTCTGGTGCCCTCCTTTGGCGAATATGTCTCCGATCCGATCGACATCAACGTCCCGGATAAGGCCAGCCTTGCGGTGACGCTCTATATTCCCGGTCCGATCGTACAGCAGACCGGCCATCCGGGCTCGCGCGCCACCACCTATATCGTGCATGGCGACCATACCGACGACGCCAGCCTGCCTGATGCGGAAAAGCGCGCCAACTGGTTCAATCTCAGCGAGGTCGATGTGCAGAATGACGGCGCGACCGTGGTGGCGCTCGGCGATTCGATCACCGACGGCCACGCGGTTGAAAACGACAGCGACGGGCGCTGGACCGACGCCCTGGCGGCGCGGCTGACGGATCAGGATATATCGGTCGTCAATGAGGGCATTGGCGGCAACCGTCTGCATCTGGACGGCCTCGGCCCCAATGCGGTGGCGCGTTTCGACCGCGACGTGCTGGGCGTCAGCGGCGCCAAATGGGTGATCGTGTTCGAAGGCGTCAACGATCTTGGCACGGCGACGCGCGACGCGGCGATCCCGCCCGAAGCGCACGACGCCCTCGTCAAGCAGATCATCAGCGATTATCAGCAACTGATCTATCGCGCCCATGCGCGCGGCCTGAAAATCTTCGGCGCGACCATCACCCCGTTTGTCGGCAACGACTATTATCACCCCGGCCCGGAGGTCGAGGCGGATCGTCAGAAGATCAATAGCTGGATCCGAACCTCTGGCGCGTTTGACGGCGTGATCGACTTCGATGCGTTGATCCGCGATCCGAAGACGCCTGACCATATCCTGCCCGCCTACGATTCCGGCGATCATCTGCATCCGGGTATGGCGGGCTATAAGGCGATGGGCGAAGCGGTGGACCTGAGCCTGTTCAAATAGGGGGCGGTTCAGGGCGGCGGTTGGGGCTGTGCTTTGTCGGCAAGAAGCCCCTCAGGCTGCGCGCCCCGCCCGTCGTCGGCGCCTTCGGCTTGCCTCCCGTCCTCTCCCCTCGTCGAGGGGAGAGGGGAAGGGTTATGTCGTCTTTCAACAGGCGTCGGCGTTGCAACCGCCTTGCCAGCTTCGTCCCACCATGGACCGAGATCGCGGCGACGCTCCTCGCTCCATTTCAACGTCCCGGCCAGAGCGACCTGCGCCCTGAGCGCGTCACCCTCGTTCTGGGCGCGCTCGGCGCGGAGCTTGCGCGGATCGGGGCCGTGATGTTCGGCGCGGTCGCAACGGCTGTAGAGGCGTTCGATCACGGCGGCGGTGCGCACGGCGCGTTCGACGCCCGGCAGGTCTTCGGGATCGTCCATCGCCGAAATCTTCACCAGCATGCGGTCGGCGAAGGCGCGCAACATTTCGCGCCGTTGTTCCGGCGTCAGGTTCGGTTGGTCTTTGCGCGCATCCGAGGTCATGGCCATAGGATGCGCGCGAAAATGAGGGTGGGGATAAGTTTTTGCGGGGGATGAGAGATGGTTTACGACGCCTGCCTCCTGCCCGCCGCCCTAGCGGGTTGCCCCTCCCACCGCTTCGCGGTCCCCCTCCTTCACAAAAGGCTCCCCCGGAGCCTTTTGTGAACTCGACCCCGCTAAGCAGGGAGGGATAAGTATTACTTCAGCGCGTTGGCGGCGTTGACGAGCTGGATGTAGTAGGCGCCTTCGGGGATAACATATTCGTTTTCGCCCCAGAAGAACGGCCAGTCGTCGTGGTTTTCGGGGAAGTCCGGCTTGATGATCAGCTCGCCCGGCACCACACCGCCCGCGATGAAGGTGAAGTCGGCGCGGTTATTGCCGTAGGCGATCTCTTTTGAGCGCGTGCCGACCGCCGAGACGAATGAAATATCCGAACCCGGATGCGTCCCATAGAGATAGTCGAGGCCGCGATAGACCATCTCCTTGTCGATCACGTCCGGGAACAGCTTGTGCAGGGCGGCATTGCTTAGGGCGAAACTGATAATGGTTCCATTGCCCGCCCAGCCGCCTTCAGTGATCGGCACGCCATAGGGGTTTTTCGCGGTCATGGCGTCGGCCTGCGCCTTGTAGGCGATGGTGGCCGCGCGCACATTCGTCATGAAATCGGTGGGCATAAAGGGCGCGGCCTCAGCGATCCATTGCGCGTTGAACATGAATTTCGGCGCGATCTTTGGCCACAGGTCTTCGATGGCCTTGACGTATTTAGGATCGTTTGTGGTCTTCAGCAATTCGACCGCCGCCGACAGTTCCTCAGAGTCGAGGTCGCCGCCGGTGACATTGCCGTGGCGGAACAGGTTGGGCGCGTGGCTGTGTTCGTCGTCCCAGACCTTTTCGGCTATGCCGAGCGCCCTGGTCGCCAGCGGATCATCAAAGCCTTTCAGCGCCCGCGCCGCCCCGGCCAGGGCCGCCGCCGAGCCGTAGTTGAGCGGCGTCGAGAGGTTGGTGAAGGCCCAGCGGTCGTCCTTGACGCCGCTGCGCCCGTCCTTCACCTCGTCCGGGCCGAGGCTGGGGTCATAGATCAGCCCGTCGGTCTTGGTCACCGCGTCGCCGAGGTGCGGATACTGGGTCAGGTCCGGTTCGATAATGCCGTTGATAGCGTGGCCGACCGCGTCGAACTGCGCGACCAGTTGGATTGTCCCGTGTTCGATCTGTTGCAGGATGTCGGGCTTACCGTCCGGGACGTGCATCATCACATGGCGGCGCGTCTCGTCGATGGCGGTGTCGTCGCGCGTCAGATGGTAGTCGTCCCAGCTTTGCACCAGCGACTGCACCACCGCATACTGGCTCTGGGTGCGGATGTCGAAATCGCCCGCGTCGAACCAGCCGCCGACATTGAGGCCCGGAATATGCTCGAACGGCTTGTACTTCGTATCGGTCGTCGGGCCGGAGCCGTAGAGGTCGAGATGCTCGTTATTGGGCGGGGCCTGAAGCGCGTCGTCGCGATGGCTGTCGCCGTGCCAGACGCGGTAGGCCTCCTGCACGAACATATGGTCCATCGCCACCGGGAAATAGACGTCGTTGGTGGCGTGCCAGGCGTCGGCATAGATGTTGGGGTCGATGCGGAAGCTTAAGGTTTTCTGGCCCTCATAGGCGATCTCATAGAGGCCGGGCGAGGTCACCGAGGAGAAGTCGAAGGTGCGGTAGTCGTAGCGCAGATAATGCCCCCACGGCTTGGCGTCGCCGGTCAGCACCGGCGTTTCGCTGCCGTCGGCGTTGATCTTCAAAAGCGTGGCGGTCGCGGCGGGCTTATCGTTGGGGTCCAGTTCGATGACCGCAACCTTCTTCTGATCGGGCGCATAGCCGAGTTGCGAATGGCCGATTACCGGCTTGCGCACCCAGTTCGGAATGGCGTTCGGCGTGACGGTCCAGGTCAGGACCGCGCCGGTTTTTCCGGCGGGCAGCATGGAGCGCAGCACGTACCAGCCGTTCTGCGCCTGATTGCGGCCGTCATAGAGGCTGATATCGGAGTCGCTCGACACCGAAACGCGTTCGGTCGCGTCCTCAGGGGCCAGTACGAAGGACTTGCCGGTGGCGATGGGCAGGGGCTTGGTGTCCGGGCCGGTCTGGGGCGCGAAAGCGGGCTCAGGCTCAAGCTGCATGTCGGAAGACGGATAGCGCGGGAACAGGCCGGGCTTGCCATCGACCAGATAGCTCTTGTGGAAATAGACCACCGGCAGGAATTCGAGATTGAAGCCCGCGCGGCCCTCCAAGGCTTTCGGCAGCGGTTTGTCGAGGATGACGCTGACCTCGACGCCGTCGTCCTGCGGCTTCGACACGACCTGATAGGTGAAGTCATAGTCGGGATATTTGAGGGTGGCGGTGATCGTGCCTGTCGCGGCGTCCACCTTGCGGTCGATGAACTGGCCGCTGGAATCCCACTGACCCGGCGTCGGCGACAGGCGGACATCGCCGTTGCTGGCTGTGCGCTCGCCGTGGTGGATCAGCTCGACGCCGCTGATCTTGGCGTCGGCGAACAGGCCGTCATAATGGTTGGAGAACACCAGCACATTGACGCCCGGCGTCTCGTAATAGCCCTTGTCGTTCAGATGCAGCGGCCCGGCGAGAGCGGTCCCGGCCAGCAGCCAGGCGCAGGAGGAGAGCCACGCCGTCCGGCGCGCGAATGTCTTGTGACGCATAGAAACAGTCCCTGTATGCTTATTTTTGGTAACGCTACCACGCACAACTGCGCATGACCAGAGGCCATGCGTTCGCGTTGCGGATTTATAAAAATCCGGCGCGGGTTTTCCTGAAAGCGGACAGGTCGGCGTAAATCCGTCATCCGTCGCGGTCCGCCGGGCGTACTGCCTTTTGACGCCGCTGTGTCGGCGCCTCAAGCAAGGAGTTCCCCGATGTCGAGATTTTCATCTCCCCGCGTTCTCGCCGCCGCGCTCGTTCTGGCGTGCGCCGCAACTCTCGCCGCCTGCGCGGACATGAACACGACCGCCCTGAGCAAGCCGACGCCCACCACGCAGAATCCGGCCCAGCAACAGCACTTTCCCAACCCCTGATCCGCGCGGGGCCGGAGCCTGAAAAGCCGTTTTATCGCAAGGCTTGCCGAGGACTGCGGCGCATGCTAGTGCGCGCGGATGACCGACCTGTCCAAGATCCGCAACTTCTCCATCGTCGCCCATATCGACCACGGCAAATCGACGCTTTCCGACCGGCTGATTCAGTTCACCGGCGGGCTCACGGCGCGTGAGATGAAGGAGCAGGTGCTCGACAATATGGACATCGAGCGCGAGCGCGGCATCACCATCAAGGCGCAGACCGTGCGCCTGAACTATAGGGCGAAGGATGGGGAAACCTATGTCCTGAACCTGATGGACACGCCGGGCCACGTAGATTTCGCCTATGAGGTGTCGCGCTCTCTGGCCGCGTGCGAAGGCTCGATTCTGGTGGTGGACGCCTCGCAGGGCGTCGAAGCGCAGACCCTGGCCAATGTCTATCAGGCCATCGACAACAATCACGAAATTGTGCCGGTCCTCAACAAGATCGACCTGCCCGCCGCAGAGCCCGACCGGGTGCGCGCCCAGATCGAGGACGTGATCGGCATCGACGCCTCGGACGCGGTGCTGGCCTCGGCCAAGTCGGGGCTTGGCATCGAGGACGTGCTGGAGGCCATTGTCACGCGCCTGCCTGCGCCTAAGGGTGAAGAGAACGAGCCGCTCAAGGCGCTGCTGGTCGATGCGTGGTACGACCCCTATCTCGGCGTCGTCGTGCTGGTGCGCGTCTTCAATGGCCGCATGAAGCCCGGTCAGCAGATCAAGCTGATGAATGCGGGCGCGTCGTATAAGATCGACAAGCTGGGCGTGTTCCAGCCCAAGGCCACGGATGTAGAAAGCTTAGGGCCGGGCGAGATCGGCTTCTTCACCGCCCAGATCAAGGAGGTGTCGGACGCCGCCGTCGGCGATACCATTACCGATGAGCGCAAGCCGACCTCCGCCGCCCTCACCGGCTTCAAGCCCGTGCAGCCGGTGGTGTTCTGCGGCATCTTCCCGGTGGACGCCGCCGATTTTGAGGATTTGCGCGCGGCTATGGGCCGACTTCGGCTCAATGACGCCAGTTTCTCGTTCGAGATGGAGACCTCGGCGGCGCTCGGCTTCGGTTTCCGCTGCGGATTTTTGGGGCTCTTGCATCTTGAGATCATTCAGGAGCGCCTGTCGCGCGAGTTCAATCTCGACCTGATCGCCACCGCCCCGTCGGTCGTGTACGAAATCTACATGAACAATGGCGACGTGATCCATTTGCACAATCCCGCCGACATGCCCGATCCGGTCAAGATCGACCATATCGAGGAGCCATGGATCAAGGCGACCATCTTCTGCCCCGACGACTATCTGGGCGCGATCATCAAGCTGTGTCAGGACCGGCGCGGCATTCAGGCCGACCTGTCATACGTCGGCGCGCGCGCCATGGCCGTCTATTACCTGCCGCTCAACGAGGTGGTGTTCGACTTTTACGACCGGCTGAAATCGGTGTCGAAAGGCTATGCCAGCTTCGACTATTCGATCGAGGATTATCGCGAGGGCGATCTGGTCAAGATGTCGATCCTGGTCAATGGCGAACCGGTCGATGCGCTCTCCATGCTGGTCCACCGCGACCGGGCCGAGGCGCGCGGACGCGGCATGTGCGAGAAGATGAAGGATCTGATCCCGCAGCACCTGTTCGTCATTCCGATTCAGGCGGCCATCGGCGGACGCATCATTGCGCGTGAAACCGTGCGCGCCCTGCGCAAGGACGTGACGGCCAAATGCTATGGCGGCGACGCCACGCGCAAGAAGAAGCTGCTGGAGAAGCAGAAGGAAGGCAAGAAGAAGATGCGGCAGTTCGGCAAGGTCGAAATCCCGCAGGAAGCCTTCATCGCCGCACTCAAGATGGACAACGACTGAGCCGTTTACGGTCATAATTAACCGTATGTCACGAATTTGTGTGGGTAGCCAAGCGCCGCACAGCATTTCTACGCTTGCACGCGACATAGCAACGTGATCACACTGTTACACTATGTAACACTTCGTGAAATTTTGAATTATGTCTAAAAATTCAGTTACTTCTGAAAACATCGTTCTCGTTCTGGAAGATTCGCGCACCCAGGCGCGTATTGTCGGCGCCCTGTTCGAGCGCTGCGGGCTCAAGGTCGAATTCGCCTTTACGCTCGACGAGACTTTTTATGCGCTGCGACGACGCAGCTATTATCTGATCCTGCTCGATGTGTTCGTGAACGATGAGAATGTTCTGGATCATATGGGCGCCCTGCAAAAGCTGGCCGCAGGAACGCCGATCGCGGTCATGACCGCCGGACAGCGCGGCAAGCCGACCGCCGCCAGCCATGCGTTTAACGCCGCGCGCCGCGCCTGCGTCGATTATTTGTTGCCCAAGCCGTTCGACTATAAGGACATCATGCAGATCTGCGGCGAGATCGAGGATGGCCGCCGCCATCGCAAGCCGATGCGTCGGGTGCTGATCATCGACGACGACGCCTATACCCGCGCCTTTGTGCGCGACATTATCGAGGAGGCCGGTTTTTACGCCGCCGAAAGCGCCTCGGTCGAGGAGGCGATCATGCGGCTGGACATCACACGCATCGACGCCGTGGTCATCGACATCGTCATGCCAGGCATTGGCGGCATGACCGGCATCAAGATCATCAAGGCGACCTGGCCGCAGGTGCCGATCATCGCCATGACCGGCTATGTCAAGGACACCGACCATCTGGAGAAGTCGCTGCTCAATGGCGCGCATCACGCTTTGCCCAAGCCGTTCGGCAAGCTGCAACTGACCGGCGTGCTGGAAGGTTGTCTGACCGCCGCCGACCAGGCGAGCGACGCCGAGGCGATCACGCATGACGGTGAGGACGACGATCCGCTTTATCTGTGACAGCGGCTCAGGATTTGCGTCCTGAGCCGTAGAACATCTGCTGCGCCACGGCCTTGCTGAGCGGCGTGACGCTTTGCACCATGCAGTGCATCGGAATGATCATGCCGGAGCCGTTCGTGCCGGAAATATCGACGTCGAGAGGGCCGCAGATCGGCCCACCGCCGAAATAGCGCATGATGATCGCTTCATTGACCTGCATGCAGGGCGAGGCCATGTGGAACAGGGCGGCGCGTCCGCTCAGGTCGCGCGCCAGCAGCGTGTGGTCATCAAGGACGCGCGTGTCGTCGAGCGGTTGCGACAGGCATTGCCCGCTGGCCAGCGATTGACCGCGCGGCTGCGGCGCCATGCCGGTCGTCACGCATCCGGCCAAAGCCGTCAGGGCCAGCGCGCCGCCGGCGATGGCGAAAAGAATGGGGCGCATGGTGTCTTAACCCGGATCGAGTTCGCTGGCCTGAGCGCGCGTCAGAGGGGTCACAGCGTTGATCAGGCAGCGATTGGGCGCGCCATGGTCGATGGGGAAGTACAGCAAGGTCGCATCGTGGGCGCGGCAAATCTGGCTCGTTCCTGTAAACTCGAAGCCGAATTTCGACATATCGGTCATGGAGCGGCACGGACCGCCGACGTCCAGCTTGTAGGCGTTCTGAAACTGGTCATAGACCAGCAGAGTATGGTCGTCGATGACATGGAAGCGCCCGGTATGATCGGCGTCGAGGCAGCGCGGCGCCATCTTGTTGGCGTCGGGAGATGCAGGCCGGTCCTCATGCGCCGCGACGGCGCCGGAGATCGCCGCTGTCGCGGCGGCGGCGGCCAGGGCGCCGCTGATCAGCAGGGCTTTGACGGGGCGGAAGGTCTTCAAAGTTGGCATTTGGCGTTCCTCTACTTTCTGTCTGTCTTGCGCTGCGGCGCGTATTTTTCCGCCTCGTCGCCAGTCAGGTGGCGCACCTGCATGATCGGGCAGGCCTGCACGCGGTCCATGCCGCCCATGTCGCGGAAAACGATGTCGGCGTCGAACGGGCCGCAGACATTCGACATGCCGTTGCGCGAGCGGATACCGATGGCGAAGGTGGTGTCCAGCCCGAAGCAGATGCCGCCGAGGCTCAGTTCGTAAACCTGATTGCGGCTTGATGTGACCACGATCTTGTTGTCGCCGATGCTCTGGAAGCCCTGCACAAAGTTGGGGTCGAAACAGGCGTAGCGATCGCGCGGGGGCGCATCGCCGCTGTGCGGGCGCGGCGACATGGCCTCAGAGGGCGCGAATGTGGCGCCCGCCACGACGGCGGCGCCCGCAACGGCCATGACGGCGCTGGTGATAAGGGTGGTGATCTTCATGCGATGATCTCCGTAAGGATGTCTGACGCCCTTCGCGCGCGGTATGCTGAGCCCGGCAAGCTGAATGGCGGATGAACAACAGCTTATACGGTCACGACGGCGATTTCGTGTCGCGGTCCTGCAGTAAAGTTTTCGCGATCCGTTGCAGCGGCGACGAAGCGCCGCGCAAAGAGGCGATCAGCTCGGCCGCCAGCAAGGGCGCCAGACAGAAGCCGCGCCCGCCAAGACCAGTCAATCGCCAGACGCCCGACTCGACCTGATGGACGCGCGGCAGGTGGTCGCGGCTGGCGACGCGGATGGCGGCGCGTGAGATCAGGGCGTCGGGATTCACCAGCGCCGCGCGCTCCGGCATGGCCTTGGCGAGCATGGCGATATTGCGGAGGCGATCGTCGTCGCGCGCCCCGGCGTCCCGGTCGTCGCGATCATGGGTGGCGCCGAAGACGAAGCCGTCCTCAAGCGGCGCGACATAGCCGCCCCAACTCGCCGCGCGTTGCGGCGTGGCCCCTTGCGCATATTCGACCTGACCACGCACGGGACGCAGATCGTCCCCCTGCCCGAGATCGAACAGACCCGCGCCGCAGGCCAGCACGATGGCGTCGTAGCCAGCGTGATCTCCGGCGTCGGTGCGCACCGTCAGGGTTTCGCCATCGCGTCGCCAGCCGGTTACGGTCTGCGCTGTCACCGCCTGTCCGGCCAGCAAGGTCTGCGTGATCCGGGACGGGCGCACACACAGCGCGGCGTTGAGCCGCAGACCGGACAGGCCGGGCAGGTCCGGCGCCTCTTCCGGCGAAAACGGGGTCAGATCGCCGCTGGCATACACAGCCTGCGCCAGAATTTTAGCGAAGCGCGCCGCGTCGCGCGGCTGCAATCCGGCGTGATCGACGCCTGTACTGATAATGGCGTCCGGGCAGAGGCGGCGGTAAAATTCGGTGGCGTAGGCGAAGGCGTCGGCGAACAGGGCCGAGACAGCCGGATTGCCCGCGTCGAGGCGCGGCGTGACGAGCGCCGCCGGGTTGCCTGACGCGCCCTCGCCTGCGCTGAAGACATCGGCCTCCAAACCTTGCGCGCGCGCCTGCCAGCTCAGGCAGGCGCCCGCTATGCCCGCGCCGATTATGGCGATGCGGCGCGGCGGGCGTGCGTCCTGCGCCTGTCCCGGAAAATCCGCCTCCAGCCGTTCGCGCTTGCGCCCGAAGCCCGGCATTTTGCGCGCCGCAAAGCCCGCCGCCATAAGTCCGCGCCGCACCGCGCCCGCCACGGTGAAGGTGGCCAGCCGCGCGACGGGCGCGCCCTGATCGGCCAGAGCCTGCACCACGTCTTCGGCCCACATATCGGGATTGAGCGCGGGCGAAAAGCCGTCGAGAAACAGGG